>NZ_JBYHFN010000001.1:0-606210 GCF_057669785.1 Microbacterium sp. Y547 | reverse complement strand
ACCGCCACACTGACCCTGTCGCTGTTCGAGTTCACCGGCTGACAGCCACACCACCGTTACGGGGCGGGGGTCACCACCGACGGCGGCCCCCGCCCCACACCCGTACCCGCCCCCTCACGAAAGACCGCCCAATGAGCCGATCCCGCCGCCTGTCCGCCCTTCTGACCGCATGTACGATCGCCCTCGTCGGGGCGGCGGCATCCGTGCCGATAGCCGCGCAAGCCGACGACGCCGCCGTCACCTGGTCCGTGCAGCCGGCGGACACGAAAGGCCCCGACGGTCGTTCCTGGATCGAGCTCACGCTCGACCCGGGGGAGAGCGTCACCGAGCACCTCGCGCTGCGCAATCTCAGCAAGAGCACGGTGACCTTCGCGATCAAGGCCGCCGATGGCTACCTCACCCCCACGGGACGTTTCAACATGTTGCCCGCCGACAAGGAATCCGTCGGTGCGGGCACATGGGTGGTGAGTCCTGCAACCGTCGAGGTCGCCTCGGGGCAGACCGAGATCGTGCCGTTCGCGATCGCTGTCCCCGACAACGCCACACCGGGCGATCACCCCGCAGGGATCGCCGCCACGGTGCAGTCCGTCGGGTCTGGGCCCGATGGGAACGCGGTCGCGATCGAGAGCAGGGTCGGGTTCCCCATCATGACGCGGGTCACCGGAGAGGTGCAGCCGTCGATGCGCGTCGAAGCGGTGGATCTGTCGTATGCGATGTCGTGGAATCCGTTCGAGCCGGGCCGGGTCACGGCGGTGTACCGCCTCGTGAACGACGGCAACGTGCGTCTGCAGGCCACGCCGGACGTGCAGGCGCAGGGCCGGTCGGCGTCGTCGGACGACGAGGACGGCCAGGTCGAGCTGCTGCCGGGTGACACCCGCGAGCTGACTGCTCAGATCAACGGCGTGTGGCCGCTGTTCTTCACCGGCGTGCAGGTGGGGCTCGAGCCGATGGTCGTCACGCCGGAGGGGGAGCCGCAGGCCGCCGAGGGGTTCGTCGAGGAGTTCGGGGTGTGGACCGTGCCCGTGCCGCAGCTCATCGTGCTGGTCGGCCTCGTCCTCATGTTCGTCGCGCTCTTCGTCGGGCGTCGGCGTTCGCGCCGTCGCATCGAGGCGATGGTCGCCGAAGCGCACGCGGCGGGCCGTCTCGAGCGCGACGCGTAGCAGGCGCAGCCGGCGACGGAAGGGCACGCGCTCACCTTCACCACGCCGCATGCCTCGGTGCCCGTCGGCGCGGCCGGGTCTGCGTGAAAGGCTCAGTCGGCTAGTTCGACCTCGTACGGAAAGCCCGTGGACTCGCGCGCGACCACGCGGAAGTCCGGCTTGATCCGTCGCGGAGGCATGCGGTCGCCCTTCTCGGTGATCCGCTCGACGAGCATGTCGACGGCGAGCTCCGCGATCTCGTTGCGGCCGGCGTCCACGGTGGACAGCGACGGGATCGAGAACTTCGTGGCGTTGATGTTGTCGAAGCCGATGATCGCCACGTCTTCGGGCACGGCGATACCCGCCTCCGTCAGGGCGCGCAGTGCGCCGATGGCCATCGTGTCGTTGAGGGCGAACAGGCCGTCGAACGGTACGCCCGAGGCCAGGAGCGTGCGGGCCGCCGCAGCGCCGGTCTCGAGATGCCACAGCCCGACGGGCACGACCAGTGCCGGATCGGCGGGGACCCCCGCCGCCTGCAGCGCCTGGTGATACCCGCGCACGCGCAACGTGGCGGATCCGAACGCATTCGCCTCTTCGTTGTCGTCGGCACCGATGACCGCGATGCGCCGCCGACCGATGCTGATGAGATGCTCCGTCGCCGCCCGTGCGGAAGAGACGTTGTGCATGGAGACGTGGTCGGTGGGCCCTCCGAAGATGCTCTCGCCGAGGATGACCAGCGGAAAGGGGACGTTCAGCAGGTCGGCGTCGGCCTCTCCGATGTTGACGGGGCTGAACAGGATGCCGTCCGTCAGGCGCAGGCGGCGCCCCGCGATCACGTCGAGCTCGTGCTCACGCACCTGGTTGGTCTGATCGACCACCACTCCGAGCCCGCGCCCTTCGGCGGCGGCGATCACGGCGTCGGCGAGCTCGGCGAAGTACGGCTCTCGGACGGAGGGAAGGGCGAGTCCGATGACCCCGGTCTTTCCAGAGCGCAGGCCCCGGGCCGACAGGTTCGGCTGGTAGCCCAGCTCTTTGATCGCGACCATGACGCGGTCGCGGGTGGTCGCGCGGACGTGGGGGTACTCGTTGATGACGTTCGAGACGGTCTTGATGGAAACCCCGGCGACCCGAGCGACGTCGTGCATCGTTGCGCGCACGATGGCCCCCCTCCTCGACCCGCGCCGAGGCGCGACTGGTCGCTGGGTACCATGATGACACGATGTCGCAGGTCGGCCGTTCGCTGCGCGGGCCCGGCATGATCCGGCCCGGACTCGGGGTCGACGACGCCTGTGGCCGCCTCATCGAGCTGATCGCCGGTGGGCTGGCGCACTCGGAATCCACGGGGCTCACCCGGCGCGGCCTGCGGAGGGGTCTGGTGGGCGTGTGCGAGCGCTCGCCGTCAGAGATCGCCCGCGCCGAGCGCCCCGCCGGCTGACCCGGCACGGGGGCAGCGGCGTGACGTCCTGCGCTGTGTTTTCGGCTGGCGGACGGGAACTTTTCGGGAGGGTCTTGACACTCGCCCATGCAGCGAGGATAGTCGGTTTGCAACGTTGGAAGTACAACGTTGCAAACGCGATCAGCAGGACCTGTCGCCCACAGGACGTCCTCTCACGCCCTCGATGGTGCGCAAGGAGAGGTCGCGGACGCGAAGACAACGATGTCCAGCATCCGAAAGGAATCACAGTGAAGACCAAGAGTGTCCTCGCCGGTGCAGCAGCCCTCGCGCTCGCCGGCGCGCTCGTGTCCTGTTCTGCAGGCGGCGACTCCACCAGCGACGGCGACGGCGGTGGCGGAGGCGGCGAAGCGGCGAACTGCACCAACACGATCCCCAAGACCGACCTGCCCGTCGTGACGATGTGGGCGTGGTATCCGAACATGGAGCTGGTCGTCGACAACTTCAACGAGGCCAACGACGAAGTACAGGTGTGCTGGACCAACGCCGGCGCCGGCGGCGATGCCTACGACAAGTTCCAGACGGCGGTCACCGCCGGGTCCGGAGCACCGGACGTCATGATGGTCGAGGCCGACCGCATCCCCACCTTCCAGGTGCAGGATGCGCTCGTGGACCTCACCGACATCGGCTACGAAGAGGTCAAGGACACCTTCAGTGAAGGTGCCTGGAAGGACGTCTCGGTCGGCGACGGCATCTACGGCGCCCCGGTCGACGGCGGCCCGATGGGCATGATCTACCGCACCGACATCTTCGACGAGTACGGGATCACGCCGCCCACGACGTGGGTCGAGTACGAAGCGGCGGCGCAGAAGGTCAAGGATGCCGGGGGACCGTTCTTCGGCGACTTCCCCGCCAACCAGCCCGCCTACGTGACCGCCCTGCTCTACCAGAACGGTGCAGAGCCCTTCACCTACACCCCGACCAACGAGGGCGAGATCTCGATCAACCTCAACACCCCCGAGGTCAAAGAGGTGCTCGACTACTGGTCATCCATGGTCGAGAAGGGGCTCGTCGGAACGCAGGACCAATTCACCCCCGAGTACATCGCGGGTGTCATCGGCGGCGAGTACGCCACCTACCTCTCGGCCGCGTGGGCACCCGGATACCTCCAGGGCGCCGGCGTCGGTGAGGGAGCGGATGCCGGTGTCTGGGCGACCGCCCCGATGCCGCAGTGGGACCCGGCGAACCCGACCGCGATCAACTGGGGTGGCTCGGCCTTCGTCGTGAGCAGTCAGGCGGAGAACCCCGAGCTCGCGGCCAAGGTCGCGTTCGGCGTCTACGCGGATGAAGCGTCTCTCACGGACGGGTGGGAGAACCAGATCATCTTCCCGCTCAACGTCAACGTGCTCGAGGACCCGGCGTTCGTCGACGCGGAGATCGCCTTCTTCAACGGGCAGCAGGCCAACAAGGAGGTGTACGTCCCCGCGGCGGATGCCTACACCGGCATGGTCTACACCCCGATCGGCCAGTACTTCTACTCGGCGATGACGAAGCAGATCGCGCGCATCAACGACGGGTCCGCCACCGGATCCGAGGCCGCCGACGCCCTGCAGGAGGACGTCGTCTCCTACGCGGAGGAGCAAGGGTTCACCGTCAAGTGACCCCGTGTGGAGGGTCGGTCTGCCTCACCGCGGGCCGGCCCTCCGCCGCACCCCCCTGAACTCGGAGACATCATGACCGCCCACCTCATCACCACCACCGAACCCCCGCGCCGCCGCGCGACCGGCGGACGACAGAACCTCTTCGGATGGCTGTTCGTCGGGCCCTTCGCGCTCGTCTTCCTGGCCTTTCTGGTGCTGCCGATCGGCTACGCGCTTTACCTCAGCCTCTTCCAGAAGGCCATCATCGGGGGGACCAAGTTCGTCTTCCTCGGCAACTACGCGAAGGCCTTCAGCGACCCGTCCTTCCTCGACGGCATGTGGTTCGTCATCCGCTTCTCGCTCGTGCTGATCCCGCTGCAGATGGCGGTCTCCCTGGCCATCGCCCTGATCCTCGACATCCTCGTCACCCGCTTCGCGCGATTCTCGCGGCTGATGATCTTCATGCCGTACGCCATCCCGACCGTCATCGGCGCCCTGATGTGGGGGTTCCTCTACAGCAAGAACTTCGGACCGCTCGCCGACATCTTCGGCGCCATCGGCCAGACCGCCCCCGACTTCCTCAGCACGAGCCTGATCTTCTACGGACTGCTCAACATCGTCACGTGGCAGTGGGCGGGCTATTACATGATCATCCTCTACGCCGCGCTGCAGGGAATCGACCCCACCCTCTACGAGGCCGCACGCATCGACGGCGCCTCCCAGTGGCAGATCATCTTTCGGATCAAGATCCCGCTGATCGCGCCGGCGCTGCTGCTCATCCTCGTCTTCGCGCTCATCGGAACGCTGCAGTTCTTCAACGAGCCGAAGATCCTCCAGCAGCTGGCCGCCGGGGCGATCCCCGATGACTTCACCCCGAACATGTACGCCTACCAGCAGGCGTTCTCGCTCGCCAACTACAACTACGGCTCCGCGATCTCGTTCGCCCTCGGCGCGGTCGTGTTCATCTGCGTCTACATCTTCCTGTTCGCCACCCGCAAGAAGGGGAGCATCCTGTCATGAGCGTCACAGACATCGCGCGCAGCGGCACTCGAGGGCAGGCGAAGCGCTCGTCGCCGGCGAAGCATCGCACCCGGCCGCCCGGCAGGATCACTCTCAACATCGTTCTCGCGGTGCTGATGATCTATTTCCTCATCCCGTTCTGGTGGGTGATCGTCAACAGCTCCAAGAGCTCGTCGGGCCTCTTCGGCGGCGGAAGCGCCCTGTGGTTCGCCGATGACATCAACTACGTCCAGAACTTCATCGACCTGTTCACCTACGGCGGCGGGATCTACGCGCGCTGGCTGGGCAACTCGGCCCTCTATGCCTTCGTCGGCGGCCTCGGCGCGACTGTGCTCGCGGTGCTCGCCGGCTACGGATTCGCCAAGTACCGCTTCCGGGGTCGCAGGGCCGGATTCGCCATCGTCCTGGGGGCGGTCATGGTGCCCACCACGGCCCTCGTCATCCCGACCTTCATCCTGTTCTCGCAGGTGGGGCTGACCAACACGATCTGGGCGGTGATCCTCCCGACGCTGCTCAACCCCTTCGGCGTGTACCTCATGAACGTCTATGCCCGAGATGCCGTCCCCGACGAACTGCTGGATGCCGCGAGGGTGGACGGGGCGGGAGAGTTCCGCACCTTCTTCCAGGTGGCCCTGCCGCTGTTGCGGCCGGCGATCGTGACGGTGCTGCTGCTGTCGGTCGTCGCGTCGTGGAACAACTACTTCCTGCCCCTGGCGATGCTCTCCGACAACCGTCTGTTCCCGGTCACCGTCGGCATCGGTCTCTGGCAGTCCACCGCATCGACCTACGGTGCGGCGGGCGGTCAGAGCCTGTGGAGCATCATCGTCCTCGGATCGCTGGTCTCGGTGATCCCGCTGATCATCGCGTTCCTCACGCTGCAGCGGTACTGGCAGGGCGGATTGTCCATCGGAAGCCTCAAGTAGCCCCACCCGCACGACATCAAGAAGAGGAACATGATCTCCGCACGACTCACTATCGACCCGCACTTCATCGTCGGGCCCATCAACCGCCGGCTCTTCGGATCCTTCGTCGAGCACCTGGGGCGCTGCGTGTATGAGGGGATCTACGAGCCGGGACATCCCACCGCGGATGAGAACGGCTACCGCCAAGACGTCATCGAGCTCGTCCGCGAGCTCGGCGTGTCCACCATCCGATATCCGGGCGGCAACTTCGTCTCGGGCTACCGCTGGGAGGACGGCGTGGGGCCGCGCTCCGAGCGGCCGCGTCGGCTCGACCTCGCCTGGCATTCGACCGAGACCAACGAAGTCGGTCTGGATGAGTTCGCCGTCTGGCTGCGCAAGGTGGGCAGCGAGATGATGTACGCCGTCAACCTGGGCACCCGCGGGGTGCAGGAAGCGCTGGATGTCCTGGAGTACGCCAACATCCGATCCGGCACGACGCTCTCTGACCAGCGCATCGCCCACGGAACGCCCGAGCCGCATGACATCCGCGTCTGGTGCCTGGGCAACGAGATGGACGGGCCATGGCAGCTCGGTCATGGGACGGCGCGTGACTACGCGGAGCTGGCCTCGAAGACCGCGCGGGCGATGCGGCAGGTCGACCCCGACCTCGAGCTCGTGGTCTGCGGCAGCTCCAGCGCCCAGATGCCGACCTACGGCACCTGGGAGCGCATCGTGCTGGAGGAGACGTATGACGACGTCGACTTCATCTCGTGCCACGCCTACTACGAACCCGTCGGCGACGATTACGGCAGCTTCCTCGCCTCCGCGGTCGACATGGATCGGTTCATCGACTCCGTCGTGGCCACCGCCGATCATGTGAAGGCCGTCCGCGGCAGCGACAAGACCATCAACATCTCGTTCGACGAGTGGAACGTCTGGTATCAGTCGCGCTACCACGAGGTCGACCGGATCACAGCGGCGGACGAGTGGCCGATCGCCCCGCGGCTGCTGGAGGACTCCTATTCGGTGCTGGATGCCGTCGTCTTCGGGAACCTGCTCATCTCGCTCATCCGCCACGCCGACCGGGTGACGGCGGCGAGCCTGGCGCAGCTGGTGAACGTCATCGCCCCCATCATGACCGAGCCGGGAGGACCCTCGTGGCGGCAGACCACCTTCTACCCGTTCGCGATCACCTCGAACCTCGCCCGGGGGGTGACCCTCGAGCTGAAGCTGGACTGCCCCACGTACGAGACGGAGCGCTACGGCGAGGTGCCCGTGGTCGACGCGGTCGCCACGCGCGATCCCGACACGGGGGACACTTCGGTCTTCCTGGTGAATCGGAGCGTGACCGACACGGTGGCGATCGACGTCGACGTCCGGTTGCTGGGAGACGTGGAGCTGCGCAGCGCCGACTCCCTCTTCGACGACGACATCCACGTCGCCAATGTGCTGGCGGATCCCGACCGGGTGCGCCCGCGGCCGAACGAGACGGCGCGGCTGTCGGACGGCACCGTCACCGTTTCCCTGCCGCCGGTGTCGTGGACAGCGCTCACGATCGCTCGGGTCACCGGATGAGCGAGGTCCTCCGGGTCGACGGTCCCCGCATCCTCCAAGGGACCGAGCCCGTGTTCTTGCGCGGGTTCGGGCTGGGCGGCTGGATGAACATGGAGAACTTCATCACCGGGTACGCCGGCACGGAGTCGCAGATGCGTCGGGCGTTGAGGCGCGTGCTCGGAGAAGAGGGGTGCGAGCGGTTCTTCGCACGGTTCCTCCCGGTGTTCTTCACCGATCGCGACGCCGCGTACGTGAGGGAGCTCGGCCTGAACTCCGTCCGCATCCCGTTCACCTACCGGCACTTCGAAAGCGACGATGCCCCCTTCGTCATCCGCGAGGACGGGTTCCGGCTGCTCGACACGGTCGTCGAGGCCTGCGCGCGCAACGGCCTCTACGTGATCCTGGACCTTCACGCCCTCCCCGGCGCCCAGAACCAGCACTGGCACAGCGACAACCCCACGCAGTGGGCGCATTTCTGGGAACAGAAGCAGTTCCAGGATCGCGTGGTGAACCTGTGGGAGCACATCGCGGAGCACTACCGCGGCAACCCCTGGGTGGCCGGGTACAACCCGATCAACGAGCCGGCGGATGCCGAGGGGTCGACCCTCGCGCCGTTCTATCGCCGTCTCGAGGCGGCGATCCGCGCGGTCGACCCCGACCACATCCTGTTCCTCGACGGCAACCGCTACTCCACGCAGTTCGACCAGCTGGGAGACCCGCTGCCGAACTGCGTCTACACCGCGCACGACTACGCCGTGCCCGGCTTCGTCGACGGCGGGCCGTACCCCGGTGTCAGCCGCGGCGAGTACGTGGACCGCGACCGGATCGAAGAGACCTTCCTCACCCGCACGGCGTACATGCGCGACAGCGGCACGCCCATCTGGGTCGGTGAGTTCGGGCCTGTCTACACCGGCGACCCGCAGCGGGATGGCGAGCGGTTGCGTCTGCTCGAGGACCAGCTGGACATCTATCGACGGCATGAGGCCAGTTGGGCGCTGTGGACCTACAAGGACATCGGACTGCAGGGCGTTGTCACGGTCGATCCGAACTCCGAGTACATGTCCCGCATCGCTTCGTTCCTCGAGAAGAAGGCACGGCTGGGTGTGGACTCGTGGGGGTCGACGGATGAGGGGGTCCGGCACATCCTCGAGCCCATCGAGGCTCTCTTCCGTGAGGAGTTCCCGCACTTCCAGCCCTATCCGTGGGGAGCGCGGCGGTGGATACACGGCCATGTGCGGCACGTCATGTTCGCCGAGGCGATGGTCGGCGACTTCGCGCGGTCGTTCGCGGGGGTGGGGCCGGCTGACGCGGAACGCCTCGCCGACGCGTTCGCTTTCGAGAACTGCATCGTCAGAGAGCCCTTGGCTGCGGTGCTCCGTCGGTCCACGGATCACTGATCGCGTCGCGGCGGATCAGTCATGGGCGGCACGAAGCGGGTGACTCTGGCGAGCATCGCGGATGAGACGGGGGTGTCCATCGCCACGATCTCGAAGGTGCTGAACGGTCGCGGCGATGTCTCCTCGACCACGCGCGCCCGGGTCGAGGCGCAGCTGCACAAGCGCGGCTACTCCCGGCCGGGAGCCAGCCGGAGTGATTTCCTCGAGATCGTGCTGCCCGAGCTGGATGCCAACTGGTCCATCGAGGTGCTCGAAGGCGTACGCGATGTCGCCGCCGAGGTCGGACTGGCCGTGTCGCTGTCGGTGGGCGGGGATCGGCGTTCGTCGCCGCCCGAGTGGATGACCGAGGTGCTGCGACGTCGGCCCGCCGGAGTGGTGCTGGCGTTTGCGGGTATCGAACCAGAGGGCCGGCGAAAGCTCCACGCCCGCGGCATCCCCGTCGTCGCCCTGGCGCCGGACGGGGAACCCGTGGCGGGGATCGCGGCCGTCGGATCGACCGACTGGCAGGGGGGAGTGGCGGCCACCCGCCATCTGGTGGAGCGAGGACATCGGGCGATCGCCGCGATCGCCGGACCCGCGGACGCGTTCGCCGCCCTTGCCCGTCTGGACGGGTTCCGCACGGCCATGCGCGTCGCCGGTGTGGCCATTCGGTCGGACTGGATCCGTCACGGCGATTTCCGCGAGGAGACGGGCAGGCAGCACGGTGCCCAGCTGCTCGGCGCAGAGCCACGTCCGACCGCGATCTTCGCCGGCGACGACCTGCAGGCGTTGGGCGTGATGCGGGCAGCGGCCCTGCGCGGGCTGAACGTCCCGCGCGACCTGTCGGTCGTGGGCTACAACGACTCGCCTCTCGCGCGCCTGACATCACCGCCCTTGACGACGGTTCACCGGCCGCTGCGCAAGATGGCAGAAGAAGCGGCGCGGCTGGTGCTGAAGATGCGCGACGGCTCGTCGACAGGCCCCACGCGCATCGATCTGTCCACCTCGCTCGTCGTGCGCGAGTCCACCTCGGTGCCCGCGGACCGTCGACTGCCCTCGTGACGGGTCTTGCGGCATGCGGATGCCGGTCAGGTCAGGAGCGCACGAGCCGGGCGATGGCGTCGCTGGCTTCCTTGATCTTCGCGGTCGCCTGATCATCGTCCTGCCGGGCCGCGTCGAGGACGCAGTGCGTGAGGTGGTCGTCGAGCAGACCGACCGCGACGGCGTCGAGCGCACTCTTGAGGGCGCTGATCTGCGTGAGGATGTCGATGCAGTACTTCTCGTCTTCGACCATCCTCGAGATGCCGCGCGCCTGACCTTCGATGCGCCTGAGACGGTTCAGATACCGGTCCTTGTCGGTGATGTAGCCGTGCGTGTGGGGAGCGTCGACGGTGGTCATGCGGGTTCCTTCGGGTCGTACTGCCGGGTCGCGGTGCTGGTGAAGCCGCGCAGGCGCAGGCTGTTGCCCACGACGAAAACGCTGGACAGGGCCATGGCGGCTCCGGCGAGCATGGGGTTGAGCACGCCCAGAGCGGCGACCGGGATGGCCGCGACGTTGTAGGCGAAGGCCCAGAACAGGTTCGACCTGATCGTGCCGAGCGTGCGACGTGAGAGGCGGATCGCATCGACGGCGCTGCGCAGGTCACCGCGGACCAGCGTGATGTCGGATGCCTCGATCGCGACATCCGTACCGGTGCCCAGCGCGATTCCGAGGTCGGCCTGCGCGAGGGCGGGCGCGTCGTTGACGCCGTCGCCGACCATCGCGACGACCTTGCCCTCGCGCTGCAGCGCGGCGACGATGTCGGCCTTGTCCTTCGGCAGCACGTCGGCCGTGACGTGCTCGATCCCGACGTCGGCGGCGATGCGGCGGGCGACGGCCTCGTTGTCGCCGGTCAGCAGGATCGGTGTCAGCCCGAGCGCCTTCATCTGCGCGACCGCTTCGGCGCTCGTGGGCTTGACGGTGTCGGCCACGACGAGCACGCCACGGGCGGCGCCGTCCCAGCCGACGGCGACGACGGTCTTGCCCTCGTCTTCCGCGTGGGCCTTGGCCCGGGCGATCCCGGGGCTGAGCTGTTGCGACCAGTCGGCCAGCAGCGACTCGCGACCGACGATGACGGCGCGCCCGTCGACGACGCCCTGGACGCCCTTGCCCTCGATATTCGTGAATCCCTCGACCGGGAGCAGCGTGCCGGTTCGCTCGGCGGCATCCTTCGCGATGGCTTGCGCGATCGGATGCTCCGAAGCGTCCTCGAGCGACCCGGCGACACGCAGCATCTCGTCGGGGTCGGTGCCGGGCTCGGCGATCACGTCGATGAGCGTCATCTTGCCCGTCGTGACGGTTCCGGTCTTGTCGAGCACGATCGTGTCGACCTTGCGCGTGGACTCCAGCACCTCGGGTCCTCTGATGAGGATGCCCAGCTGTGCTCCGCGCCCCGTGCCGACCAGGAGCGCCGTCGGGGTCGCCAGGCCCAGCGCGCACGGGCACGCGATGACGAGCACGGCGACCGCGGCGGTGAAAGCCGCGGATGCCGGGAACCCGGCGCCCAGCCACGCCCCGAGGGTGATGACCGCGATGAGGATTGCGATCGGCACGAAGACACCCGAAATCCGGTCGGCGAGCCGCTGCACCTGGGCCTTGCCGGTCTGGGCATCCTCGACGAGCTGCGCCATCTGCGCGAGCTGCGTGTCCGACCCGACGCGGGTGGCGCGCACGACGAGGCGTCCGCCGGCGTTGACGGTGGCGCCGGTGACGGGGTCGCCTTCCGCGACCTCGACCGGCGCGGACTCTCCCGTGAGCATCGAGGCGTCGACCGCCGACGTGCCCGAGACGACGACGCCGTCGGTGGCGATCTTCTCGCCCGGGCGCACGACGAACTCGTCGCCGACCCGCAGCTGATCGGTCGGGATCTTCGTCTCGACACCATTGCGCAGCACGGACACATCCTTCGTGCCCATCTCGAGCAGCGCGCGCAGCGCAGCGCCCGCCTGCCGCTTGGATCGCTTCTCGAAGTACCGGCCGAGAAGGATGAAGGTGGTCACCCCGGCGCCGACTTCGAGATAGATGTTCCCGGCACCGTCTGACGGCGCGATCGTGAGCTCGAACGCGTGAGTCATGCCGGGCATGCCGGCGGTGCCGAGGAACAGGGCGTAGAGCGACCAGAAGAACGCGGCGAGGGTGCCCATCGAGATGAGGGTGTCCATGGTCGCCGCACCGTGTCGCAGGTTGACCCACGCGGCCTTGTGGAAGGGCCAAGCGCCCCACACGATGACGGGTGCGGCGAGCGTCAGCGACGCCCACTGCCAGTACGTGAACTGCAGTGCGGGGATCATCGCCATCAGGACGACGGGAATGGTGAGGGCGGCCGAGATGATGAGCCGGGTGCGCAGCGAGGTCAGCTCGGGATCGGCCGGCTCGGCGGCATCCGGTGCCGGTGTCTTCGGGGTGGGAAGTGCGGCGGTGTAGCCGGTCTTCTCGACCTCGGCGATCAGCTGCGCGGGGTCGTAGCCGGGAGGGACGGTGACGCGCGCCTTCTCGGTGGCGTAGTTGACGGTGGCAGCGACGCCGTCGAGCTTGTTCAGCTTGCGCTCGATGCGGTTCGCGCACGACGCGCAGGTCATCCCGCCGATGGCGAGCTCCACCTGGGGATCGGTCGTCGCGCGGGGATCAGCGGTGCTCATCGGGTTCTTCTTGGATGTGGGTGGGGGTGGGGGTGCCGTCGATCTCGGCACGCTTGTTCCAGTCGGTGACGACGCTGTCGGGGACGACCAGCGCAGCGATGCCGTACGAGGCGCCGAACGCGACCGCCAGTCCGGCGGCGTAGAGGCTGAGTCGCCCCGCGGTGTTCATCAGACGCGCACCGCGCTGTAGCCGGCTTCGCCGACGGCGGCCAGGACAGCGGCGTCGTCCAGGGGCCCCGCCGCGGTGACCAGGAGCGTGCCGGTCTGGGCGCTGACCTGCACGTCGTCGACGCCCGCGATCTCACCGACCTCTTCGCGCACCGACGTCTCGCAGTGTCCGCAGGTCATTCCGGTCACGCGGTATTCGATCGTCGCCATGATTCTCCTTCGTGGATACCCCCTGTGGGTATGCGTGGAGGATAACGCACACCGCCGGCGGGTATTCCTCGGTGCGGGGATACATCGCACGGGTGATGCCACTCACTCTCGCGGCCGATGGCACGGACCTCGTCGGCGACGAGGCTGGAAGCATGAACACTCCAGTGCTGCATGCCCACGGACTCGTCAAGACATACGGGTCGACCACGGCCCTCGCCGGCGTCGACCTCTCGATCCGCCGGGGTGAGTCCGTTGCCGTCATGGGGCCCTCGGGGTCGGGCAAGACCACGCTCATGCATGTCCTCGCCGGCATCACCGCCCCCGATCAGGGAGTCGTGACGTTCGCGCCGGCCGCAGGCCCCGCCGTGCAGGTCACGGACCTCAGCGAGACGCGGCGCTCGAAGCTGCGCCGAGACAGCTTCGGGTTCGTCTTCCAGCAAGGGCTGCTCATCCCCGAGCTGACGGCGGTCGAGAACGTCGCCATTGCCCTCATGATCACCGGATGCGGGCGCGACGAGTCGATGGAGCGCGCGGCATCCTGGCTCACAGCCCTCGGGCTGGCCGGCATGGAGGAGCGCCGGATCGGGGAGCTCTCGGGTGGTCAGGCCCAGCGCGTCGCGATCGCCCGCGCGCAGGTCACCGGGGCCGAGGTGGTGTTCGCCGACGAGCCGACAGGCGCGCTGGATTCGCGCACGTCGGTCGAGGTCATGGATGCGCTTCTGTGGGCGACGACCCAGCAGGGGCGCACGCTCGTCGTGGTGACGCACGATGCCGACGTCGCCGCCCGCTGCTCGCGCACACTCTCTGTGCGCGACGGCCGACTGCTGTCCGAAGGAGTCTCGGCATGAACTCCCGGGTCTTCCTGCTGCTGATGCGCCCGGCGCCCGGGCAGTACGACGTTCTGGCTCTGCCCGTCTTCGCGTTCGCGGTCGTGAGCACTCTCGTTCTGACGGTCGTGGGCGGCGCCCAGTCATTCTGGGCATGGCAGGACCCCGAGGCGCCGATCTACCACGCGCTCGCCGCGATCGCCCTCGTGCTGCTGGTCGTCCCCCTCGTCACGCTGGGCGGAGCGGCGGCACGGCTTTCTGCACGCCGCCGCGACGAGCGGCTCTCGACGCTGCGACTGCTCGGGGTCTCTCCCGCGGGCGTCGTCGGGGCGACGGTCGTCGAGTCGGCCCTGGTCGCCGCGGTGGGCGCCGTCATCGGGTTCTTCCTCTACCTTGTGCTCGTGCCCGTCGTGGGGCTCATCCCGTTCCGCGGCGAGTCCCTCGGAGCGGGCTCCGTGCTGCTGCCCGCGTGGGCGGTGCTGGGGATCATCGCCGCGATCGTGCTGCTGGCCGCCACGAGTGCCGCCATCGGACTGCGCAAGGTCGTGATCTCGCCCCTCGGCGTTCGCACCCGGGCAGCCGCGGGGACCTCGCACTGGATCCGCGCCGTCATCACGCTCGTCGCCCTCGTGGCGGCCTACCTGCTCATCTCGGCCGTCCCGAGCGCTGCCGAGATCCTGCCGACCATCATCGTTCTCTCCGTCGTCTTCGCCATCGCCTTCGCCGTGCTCAACGTCATCGGCCCCTGGGTGATCCGCTTGCAGGCGCGTCGGCGGCTGCGCCGGGCGACGCGCGCGGATGAGCTGCTCTCGGCCCGCACCGTGCTCGAGGCGCCCAAGGCGGCGTGGCGTCAGGTGAGCGGCATCGCGATGGCGAGCTTCATCGCCGTGTTCGCCGGAACGGGTGTCGCCCTGCTCGATGTCATGGGCAACGGTTCGGTCGAGGACATCCAGCTCGCCGTGGACATCCGCACGGGCGTCGTGATCACCCTGGTCGCATCGTTCCTCATGGTCGCCGCCTCGGTCGGCGTGAATCAGGCCGCCGAGATCCTCGACCGCCAAGACCTGCACGTGAGTCTGCACCGCCTCGGCATGCCGATGGAGACGGTGGAGCGCGCGCGCCGCAGCTCGATCATGCGCCCCCTGCTGCTCACCGCGGTCGGCTCGGCACTGTGCGCCGGTGCGATGATCTTCCCGCTGCTCGGCATGGCGCTGATCACGGCTCCGGTCTCGCTGCTCACGATCGCGACGGTCATCGCCGTGGGCTTCGCCATCATGTGGCTCAGCACTCGCGTGACGCGGCCGATCCTCGCGCGCGCGTTCGCCTGAGGATCGGGAAAGGGCCGGGCATCATGCGATGCCCGGCCCTTTCACACTTCCGTCGGGACGCTCAGAGCCCCATCGCCGACAGCGTCACGAGCGCCGTGACGATCGCGCCGTGCTTGAGGTCGAGCGGCTCGACGCGGTGACGGGTGTCGGCCGCCGTGAGCAGCAGGCGGCTGCCCGCGGATTCGTCGTTGTAGCCGCCGATGAGCCGGACGGCGGGGATGCCCGCGGCGAGGAAGTTCGCATGATCCGAGTTCGTGGTGTGGGCGTAGATCGGATGCACCGGGGTGCCGCCGATCCGGCTCGCGCGCTGCAGCAGATCGAGGATCACCGGGTTGCCGGCGGTGAGCCCGTAGAGGCGCGGGTAGCCGACGGGGGTGTCCACGTTGACGTTGCAGTGGATGCGGCTGCGCTCGGTCTCGTCGAGCGAGGCGACGTACTCGGCGGATCCCGTGAGCGCCCATTCCTCGAACGTGAAGAGGGCGAGCAGCAGCCCGCGCTCGCTGTCGGCGGCGCGGGGGCCGAGGCGCCGGGCGACTTCGAGCACCGTCGCCAGGCCCGCGCCGTTGTCCATCGCGCTCTCGGCGAGGCCATGGCCGTCGATGTGCGCGCTCAGCACGACCATTTCGTCGGTGCGACCGGGAAAGCGGACGAAGATGTTGCGGCCGGTCCACTCACCCGCTGAGGCCTCGTTTACCAGGTGCACGTGGGCCGGACCGAACGCGAGCGCGGTGGCGAGTTCGCTCGTCGCGTCGTGGCTCAGGCCGAACGCGGGGATCTCGCCCGGCTCACCGGCCCCGCCGGATCCGCTCACGGCCCCGGCACCGGGCTGGTTGTTGCCGATGAGGAACGCCGTCGCACCGTACTCGCGGGCGAGTGCGAGCTTGACGCTGCGGTGCACGTGGTTCGTCGAGAAGGGGAACTCGTGCCGCACGAGCACCGCGCGGCCGGCGATCAGGTCGCGCGCGCCCTCGAAGTCGGCCGGGGTGCCGCGCCCGAGGTCGATCACGGGGAAGGTGTCGTCCACTGCTGCGCAGTTGAGCAAGGGGTAGCTCTCGAGCTCACGGCCGCTCTCGACGAGGCGCACGGAGTGCCCTTCGCTGCGCAGCCCCGTCACGGTGAACGTCTGCTCGCTGTACTGGCCGCCGAGCTCTCGGGCTCGGCGCTGGAGCAGCGACTGCGCCGCCGCCTCGCTCGCGGTGCCGGCGACGCGGCCGCCGGTGTCGCAGATCGCGGTGAGGTCGCCGGCGAGCTCGTCGCTCAGCCAGATGTCGCCGATGATGTCGCGGATGTCGGTCATGAAGGTGTCTCCCGTCACAGGACGCTGTCGAGGAATGCCTTGGTGCGCGGGTGCTGCGGCGCTGCCATGATCTGCTTCGGGTCGCCCTCTTCGACGATCTTCCCGTCGTCCATGAAGATGAGGCGGTCGGCGACTTCGCGCGCGAACCCCATCTCGTGCGTGACGACGATCATCGTGGTGTGCTCGGTCGCAAGGCTGCGCATGACGGCGAGGACCTCGCCGACCATCTCGGGGTCGAGGGCGCTCGTCGGCTCGTCGAACAGCAGCAACTTCGGCCGCATCGCGAGCGCACGGGCGATCGCGACGCGCTGCTGCTGACCGCCGGAGAGCTGCTTCGGATACGCGTCGCGCTTCTGCGCGAGACCCACGCGCTCGAGCAGTTCGAGCGCGTACGCGATGGCGGTGGAGCGCTTCTCCTTCTTCACGCCGACGGGAGCTTCGATGATGTTCTCGAGCACGCTCATGTGCGGGAAGAGGTTGAACGACTGGAAGACCATGCCGATCTGCTCGCGCTGTGCGCGCACGATGCGCTCGGGCGCCTCGTGCAGGCGACCGCCGCGCACGAGGGCGCCGATCGGGTCGCCGTCGATCGCGATGAGTCCCTCGTCGATCGTCTCGAGTCGGTTGATGCACCGCAGGAACGTGCTCTTGCCCGAGCCGCTGGGACCGATGACGCAGACGACCTGTCCGCGATCCATCTCGAGAGAGACGCCCTTGAGCACCTCGACGCCGCCGAAGCTCTTGTGCACGTCGCGCACGCTGACGAAGCTCATCGGTTTCCTCCCGTCACGGTCGCCGCGGTCGCCCGGCGGCGGAATCGGATGCCGGTGAGCCGCTGCAGCGACCCCGTTCCGCGCCCGCCCGAGCGCGTGCTTCCCCGCGAGTAGAAGCGCTCGAGAGACTGCTGGCCCACCATGAGGATCGACGTCACGACGAGATACCAGATCGTCGCGACCATGAGCAGCGGGATGGTCTCGAACGTGCGGCTGTAGACGACCTGCACGGAGTAGAGGAGTTCGGGGAGGGCGATCACCGACACGAGCGATGTCGATTTGAGCAGCGACAGCACCTCGTTCCCCGTCGGCGGGATGATGAAGCGCATCGCCTGCGGGATGACGATGCGGCGCATGGCGCGGCGCCCGCTCATGCCCAGTGCCCGCGATGCCTCGAGCTGACCGCTGTCGACCGACAGCAGTCCGCCGCGGATGATCTCGGCCATGTAGGCCGCTTCGTTGAGCGCGAGCGCCGCGACGGCGACGACGTACGGCGTGACGATCTCATTGATGCTTCCCTCGAAGAACGTCGGCCCGAACGGGATGCCGAGCAAGATCGAGGGGTAGAGCGCCGAGATGTTGTAGAGGATGACCAGCTGCACGAGCAGCGGGGTACCGCGGAAGAACCAGACGTAGGCGCCGGCGACGGCATTGAGCACGCGGTTCTCAGAGATGCGCATGAGCGCGATCACGAGACCGATGACGATGCCGATCACCATCGAGACGACCGTGAGCTCGATCGTCTTCCACAGGCCGTTGAGCACTGAGGTCGAGAAGAAGTACTCGCCGACGACGCCCCACTCGAACCGGGGGTTCGTCACGATCGAGTACGCCACGAGTCCCGCGACCGCGATCACGACGGCGGTCGCGACCCACATCATCGGCCGCGGACGGCCGATGATGCGGTAGTCGCTCACCGCGGCGAGCGCGGGTGGCGCCCCCGTCTGGTCTCCGCGGCTGGTCATTCAGCGGCCTCGTTGTTCTTTCCGGCCATCGGCACTGCCAGCTGCTGCAGACCGTAGACCGAGAGCATCTCTTCGTACGTGCCGTCATCGATGAAGGCCTGGAACACGGCCTGGATCACGGGGAGCAGTTCGCTGTCCTTGGGGAATGCCATGCCCGACAGTCCGCCGCGGAAGGGCTCACCGCTGAGGGTCAGCTGCTCGTCGTCGGTCTGCGCGATGTAGCCAGCCTGAGCGGCAGCCGTGCCGTACGCGGCGATACGGCCGCTCGTGAGGGCCAGGACACCTTCGTTGTTCGTCTTGAACGCCATGATCTCGATCGGCTCGGCGCACGTCTCGTTCTGCTCGGTCAGCGAGATCTCTTCGACCGATCCGGCCGCGACGCCGATCGCGAGGCCGCACGCCGTCTCGGGCGACAGGTTCTCGGGGGCGTTCGCGTTGTCGCGCGCGACGATGAACTGCGAGCCGCCGCGCAGGAAGTCGATGAAGTCGACCTGCTGCTGACGCTCCTCGGTGTCGAGCATCGGGGCGAGCGAGAAGTCGTAGCGGTCTGCCGCCAGGCCCGGGATCAGGTTCGCGAAGACGACCTGGCGCAGCTCGACGTCGAGGCCGAGCGCGTCGCCGAACGCGAAGGCCAGATCGGGCGCGATGCCCACCATGGTGGCGCCGTCGGCGTCGTACGATCCGAACGGCTCGCCGATCGTGGCATCCGTGGCGATGACGAGCTTGCCGCTTTCGACGATCGAGTCCGGAAGCTGCGCGACGAGGTCGGCGATCGGCTCGCCCGAGGCGACGTGATAGTTGACATCGGCCGTGTTGCTGGGCGCGCTGTCGCCATCGGTGTTTGTCGATCCGCCGCCGCACGCGGTGAGAGCGACCGTCGCCGCGGTGAGGATGCCGACGGCGAGCAGGGGGCGAAGAGATTTCATGTGAGTGCTTTCTGAAGGGTGAGCCGGCCGCGTCAGATGCGGCCGACGATGGTCACGTGCTCGCGCATGTGGCGAGCGGCTTCGTCGGAATCGCCGTTGTCGATCGCCGCGAGGATGGCGCGGTGACCGGTCAGCGAAGTGGCTCGTCCGGTGGGACTCGCGTGGGAGATGCGACGGAAGTCGCTGACCCATTCCGACGTCGCCCTGCTGAGGGAGACGATGAGGTGGTTCTGCGTTGCGGCCGCGATGGCCTCGTGGAAGCGCTGATCGTGGTCGAACGATTCCTCGGCGGACACCGTGGCGGGGTCGAAGTCGCAGTGACTCGCGAGCAAGAGCAGGTCGCTCTCGGTGCGCCGTCCCGCGGCGAGACCCGCGATCTGCGGTTCGAAGGTCGTGCGGAAGTCGATGACTTCGGTGGCATCCCGCTCGGACGCCGACATGTCGCGAAGTAGGGACACCGCAGCGCTCGAGGTCTCTAGAAGCACGGTGCCCGACCCCTGGCGGCGCCGCACGACGCCCTTGAGCGTCAGCTCGTGGATGGCCTCGCGGATCGTGGTGCGCGAGACGCCGAGCTGCGTCGCGAGATCGCGCTCGGGGGGGAGGGCCGTGCCCGGTCCGATCTCGCCGCGTTCGGCGAGATCGAGGATGCGAGCGGCGATCGCGCTCGACGTGGCCCGGCGCGGTACGGCGCCGAGCGAGGCCCATCCATCGGTCGACATGCGTTGTACAGTAACAGAATTGGTCCGACCACCAAACCAGTCCGTATTTCGGCCATCCATACACGTTGAGAGCGAGCAGGCATGGACCTCATGAGCCCCCTGGGCCTCGGCCTCCTCGCGCTCGCCGCCATCGGGGCCGGCATCATCAACACCGTCGTCGGTTCGGGGACGCTCATCACGTTTCCCGCGCTGCTCGCCCTGGGGGTGCCACCCGTCACGGCGAACATGGCCAACACGGTCGGTCTCGCGATCGGCAACATCGGCGGGGTGATCGGCTACCGCCGTGAGCTCAAGGGCCTGTTCGCGGCGATCCTGCCGCTTGCGGTTCTCACGGCGATCGGCGCACTCATCGGGGCGTTCGCCCTTCTCGTGCTGCCGCCCGACGTCTTCCGCATCATCGCCCCCGTGCTCGTCATCATCGGCTGCGTGCTCGTCGGCATCCAGCCGCTGCTGCGCCGGCGCACGTCACGCGCGCCCGGGCGCAGCTCGGCGCCGGCCTGGCTGCGTTTTCCGCTCACCGCGGGGACGGGCATCTACGGCGGGTACTTCGGAGCTGCCCAGGGCGTGCTGATCGTGGGCGTGCTCGAGATGACGATGACGCTGGACATCCAGCGCATCAACGCGATCAAGAACGTGCTTCAGACACTCGCCGGTGGCGTCGCGACGGTCGTCTTCGTCTTCGCCGCGCCGCTGCCCTGGGTGGCGATCGCGACGCTCGCGGTCGGCTCGCTGGCCGGCGCCGCCATCGGCGCCGCGATCGGTCGTCGCCTGCCCGCCTGGCTGCTGCGCACTCTCATCATCGTGATCGGTGTCGTCGCGGTGTACTTCCTCGTCGTCTGACGCACGTCGCGGTGATCCCGCCCGCGCGCACGTCACGGCACGGCGGCGACGATGCCCGCGCCCCGGGCGGAGCCGTCCGTCGCGGTCCCCGGGCGCGGTGCGGAGATACCGCACGCGCACGCCGCGCCCGCGAACCGTTGCGCGATCACCGCAGGTGGGGCATCATCGCCGACATCGTGACTCGCGCCGTGCCACCGACCGTGGTCTTCGCCGTCCGATCCACCGACGCGACCGACACAATCGATCTCCCGCCCGGCGGATCGGAGCCGGACGTGTCCTTCGCGACCGAAATGCGTGTGCGAGGCGATCGTGCCGCCGTGCGAGGAGCATCCACATGTTCAAGCAGGACTTCTTCCACCCGACCGACCTCGTGTTGTTCGTCTGGCCGTCTCGCGCGCACAGCGAGCAGCAGCCGCAGCCCGAGGAGGTCTGGCGGCTGGATGCCGCCGGCACCGCGTGGGCGATGGAGCGCGCGAAGGCCGATCGAGTACGCGTGCTCGTCTCGGTCGCCGGCGACACGATCGTCGGCGCATGGCGGGTCACGGGCAGCGAGAGCACTCTGACCGCGCGCGAGGGCAAGTCGAGACGCGTCAATCGGTCCCGCTTCGACATGCGCGACGATCCGCGCCTGCACTACCTCGTGGGCAAGCGCTCGCAGGTACCGCGGCGGCGCAACCCCCAGACGACGATCGAACTGCGCGACCTCTTCGGCGGCGAGAGTCTGCTCGAGCCGAATCCGGAGGCGCGTCGCCACGGCGTCGTGCGCATCGGTGACTACACGCTCACCGTCGGTGAAGACGGCACAGCCGA
Source organism: Microbacterium sp. Y547 (assembly GCF_057669785.1). Classification (NCBI taxonomy): domain Bacteria; kingdom Bacillati; phylum Actinomycetota; class Actinomycetes; order Micrococcales; family Microbacteriaceae; genus Microbacterium; species Microbacterium sp. Y547. The sequence continues at coordinate 584,645 of NZ_JBYHFN010000001.1, read as the reverse complement.
CCTCGTCTACCCGGCGCGTGCCGTGGTGACGCTGCGGCCCGAGAGCTGAGGTCGACGCCTCGCGCAGGGGACGTCCGGCCCCGCCGGTGTCACGGGATGGCGACGACGATGCCCGAGCCGGTGCCGGGGCCGTTCATCGCGACGAGCGCCGCGCCCGCTCCCGCGAGGTCGGTGCGGGTGCCGATCAGCAGGTCGGGCCGCAGTCGCCCATCGGCGACCATCTCGATCATCGCCGGATAGTCCGCCGCGGGCATGCCGTGCGAGCCGAAGACCGAGAGCTCCCAGGCGATGACGCGGTCCCAGGGCAGAGATGCCCGCGCGTCGTCGCCCAGCATGAGGCCGATCTGCACGTGTCGTCCGCGACGCCGCAATGACAGAACCGCCGCCGTCGAGGTCGCGGGCGACCCGAGCGCGTCGATCGTGACGTGCGCGCCCCCGCGCGTGGCCTGGAGCACCTGCTCGACCGGGTCCGAGGAGCGGATCGTCGTCGTCGCGCCGAGTTCGGCAGCGTGCGTGAGAGCGGCCTCGGACACATCGACCGCGGTGACACGAGCCCCGAGCGCCGCGCAGATCATGACCGCAGAGAGCCCGACTCCGCCGCAGCCGAAGATCACCACTTCGTCGCCCGCAGCGACCTGGCCGTGTGTCGTCGCGGCACGGAACGCCGTCGCGAAGCGGCAGCCGAGAGCGGCCGCCGTGGCGAAATCGACCGAGTCGGGCAGGCCGACGAGATTCGTGTCGGCGGCGTGGACCACCACGTACTCGGCGTGGGACCCCGCGTGGGTGAACCCTGGCTGAGTCTGTGCGGGGCAGACGTGCGCGTCACCGCTGCGGCAGGTTTCGCACTCCCCGCATCCGCACACGAACGGCGCGGTGACCCGGTCTCCGACGCGCCAATGGCGTACGTCCGCTCCCACTTCGGCGAGCGTGCCCGCGAACTCGTGACCGGGGATATGCGGCAGCGCCACCGGGTCGTGACCTTGCCAGGCATGCCAGTCCGATCGGCACACTCCGGTGGCACCGACCCGCACGAGCACGCCGCCGGGTGGACAGGTGGGTCGGGCGACGGTCGCGACGCGGGGGAGCGTGGCGGTGGCGTCATAGACGACGGCCGACATCGAGGGGCGATCAGGCACGGGGGACTCCAGGGGACGGCGGCCGGAGCCACACTAGCCGACCGTCCCGGCGGGAGCGGACGCCGAGATCGCCGTAGCCGCGACGGTGCAGCTGCTGGGGCTCTGGCGCCTACTGCGCCGTCTCGGGGATCTCGACGGCGGCGGTGTCGAAGTGCTCCGCAACGAGCATGATGCCGCCCGACGAGTGGGCCGAGCTGGCGAGCTCTTCGAGCCACTCGCGGCTGAGTTCAGGCGCCTCGGCTTCGTCGAACGTGAATCGCAACGGGATCGACGGGTGCAGCCAGAGAGTCGAACGCCCACCGGGCTGGTCGTCGGGATGCTTCCACGACAGGGTGAAGCTCTCGCCGCGCCGCAGCTTCGTCGCGATGACGATTTTCAAGTGCGACAGCGCACGGTCTTCGATGTCAATCGGCTCAGAACCGCCGTAATAGATCGTGCCCACGACTTCAGCGTACCGGGCGGGCGCACGCGGGGCTCGCCTCAAGTACCAAACCCCCTGGATTGCGTCAACGGGGTGCGCCACACCTGCTGCGATGTCACGCTGTTCTGACCGATTCCGGGTCACACGGATCCGCAATGTGAGACCACCGAGGTGAGCGCGCATGAAAGACCTGCTGATCAACGGCACGCGCTTCTTGACGACGGATGCAGTCGCCGATGCCGCCCTGGAATACATGACGGTGCTGAATGAATTCCACCGTTCCGACACCGTCCGCTTTCCCGCCCTCGTCGAAGGGCGCGCAGCGACGGCTGCCGTGGTCCTCGGGCCGAGCACGCATCTCGTCGTGATCGACGCCCCGGATGTGATGCCTGCGGGGCTCGACGGGGTCGCTGAAGCGGTCGCCGATATCGAGCGGCGCCTGTCGGACTACCGCTGACCCCACGCGGGGTAGGCTGTCCGACGTGGGCAGGTTCATTTACGATACAGCGGGCAACTCGATCGAACTCGAGGACCGCACGCTTGCGCACCTCCGGATCGTCATCATGAACAAGCTCCGCCGGTCGGAGCCGTTCATGTTCGATGTCGAACTCAACGACGGCACCGGTCGACGCAGCTTCTGGATCCATCCGTCGGTCCCGCTGCAGATCCAGTTCTACGGAACGCGCCAGCCGCGCATCAACCGGCACTGGGTCGAGGAGCTGATGAAGTCGGCGAGCGGTCCCAACGGGCTGAGCATCATGCCCGAACCCGCCGAAGAAGAGCCCCTCGCCACAGAGGAGTAGGCCTGTCAAGGGGATGCTGTCCCCGGAAGGCCGCATCTAGCCTGAGGACTCCGCGAAAGGAGATCCCATGGCATCCATGAACGACCCCCGCGACAAGCACCGCGCCGACGGCTTTCCCGATCAAGAGCAAGAGCAGCCGGGTCTGACCGACGAGACGACCCCCGAGCCGGACCACGGTGAGAGGTCCTACCGCGGATCGGGTCGCCTGCAGGGGCGGCGTGCGCTCATCACCGGTGGTGACTCCGGAATCGGCCGCGCCGTCGCGATCGCGTTCGCCCGTGAAGGGGCCGACGTCGCGGTGTCGCACCTTCCGGAAGAGCAGAAGGACGGCGACGAGACCGTCCGGCTGATCACCGCCGAGGGGCGGACCGGCACGAGCCTCGCCGGCGATATCCGCGACGAGGCGTTCGCGACATCCCTCGTCGACGACACGATCGGCGCCCTCGGAGGCCTCGACATCCTTGTGCTCAACGCGGGGTACCAGAAGGACCGCGAGAGCCTCGCGTCGCTGGAGACGGCAGAGCTCGACCGGGTCTTCCGAACCAACCTCTACGGCATGATGTTCACCGCCCGCGCGGCGGTGCCGCACCTCGCGCCGGGAGCCTCGATCATCGTGACGTCGTCGATTCAGGCGTTCTCGCCGTCGCCGTCGCTCATCGACTACGCCATGACGAAGGCGGCGCAGGTGGCCTTCGTCAAAGCGCTCGCCGAGGAACTCGGGCCGAAGGGCGTGCGGGTCAACGCCGTCGCGCCGGGACCGATCTGGACGCCGCTCATCCCGGCCACCGGGTGGGATGCCGACCGGCTCGCGTCGTTCGGGCAGGACACGCCCCTCGGGCGCGCGGGTCAGCCCGCCGAACTCGCGGGCGCGTACGTGTATCTCGCATCCGAGGAGGCGTCGTTCGTCTCGGGCGCCGTCCTGCCCGTGACGGGCGGCAAACCGCTGTGACGGTCAGGGGCGCTCACCGGCGGCGAGCCGTGTGAGCGCCTCGACCGCGCGGTCGACCGTCGCCGCGAGCACGGCGGGCGGGTCGCCCTCGAACCGCAGCTCGATGCTGCCGACGCTCTCGCGCGTGGCCCAGCCGATGTGCACGGTTCCGGGAGGATGCCCCCCGTCGGGGTCGGGACCACCCACCCCCGTCGTCGACACGCCGATGTCGGCATCCATGAGATCGCGCACCCCGCGCGCCAGCTGCTCGGCGCACGCGTCCGAGCACGGATCGGTGCCCGGTTCGAGGCCGAGCACGGACTCTTTGACCGAGGTGAAGTACGCCACGACCCCTCCCGTGAACCACTCCGAGGCGTTCTCGCCCGCCCCGACCGTGCTCGCGAGCTTGCCGCTTGTGAGCGATTCGGCGACAGCGATCGTGAGCCCCTTCTCGTGGGCGAGGGTCGAGAGGTGATCGATGTGAGGCATCCTTCTCCTTCTTTACGCGTCCTTCGTGACTATCGCGAGGCGGATGCCGCTGGCAAGCCCATTCCGAAACGAGCCGCGCCGTGCTTGTCCGACATACTCGGCACCCGAGCCTCGGAGTGGGGTACCGTGGGTGGCGTGCTGACCTGTCGCTGTTGTCGCTGAGCGCTTCGCGCTCGCCTCAGTCGACCCCATCAGCCGCGCATCCCGCGCTCAACCGAGGAACACACCCGTGCGATACGCCCGCAGCGTCGCCGACCTCGTCGGCAACACCCCCCTCGTTCAGCTCTCCCGTGTCACCGACGGGATCGCCGCGACCGTGCTCGCCAAGGTCGAGTACTTCAACCCCGGCGGTTCGGCCAAAGACCGCATCGCCCGCAACATCATCGACGCGGCCGAGCGAGACGGGCACCTTCGCCCCGGCGGAACCATCGTCGAGCCGACGAGCGGCAACACCGGCGTCGGTCTCGCACTCGTCGCCCTCGAACGCGGGTACCGCATGGTCTTCGTCGTGCCTGACAAGTTCGACGGTGAGAAGGTCGCCGTGCTTCGCGCATACGGGGCCGAAGTCGTCGTGACCGAGACGAACGTGCCGCCCGAGGACCCCCGCTCGTACTACAGCGTCTCGGACCGGCTCGCGCGTGAGATCCCCGGCGCCTTCAAGCCCAACCAGTTCGCCAACCAGAACGGCCCGCGCGGCCACTACGAGACGACGGGTCCCGAGATCTGGCGCGACACCGAACGGCGGGTGACGCATTTCGTCGCCGGCATCGGAACAGGCGGCACGATCTCGGGCGCGGGGCGTTACCTGCGCGATGTCTCCGATGACGCCGTGCGCATCGTCGGAGTCGACCCCGCGGGGTCGATCTACTCGGGTGGACCGCTGCACGGCTACCTCATCGAGGGCGTCGGCGAGGACTTCTGGCCGGAAACCTACGACACGACCGTCGCGCACGAGATCGAGCGCGTCGACGACGCCGAGGCGTTCGCGATGACCCGCCGCCTCGTGCGCGAAGAAGGCCTGTTCGTCGGCGGCTCAAGCGGCATGGCGGTCGTCGGCGCGCTGCGCGTCGCGCGCGACCTGCCCGCCGACGCCGTCGTGGTGGTGCTGCTTCCCGACCATGGGCGCGGCTACCTCAGCAAGGTCTTCGACGACGACTGGATGCGCGAGCGCGGTTTCGTTGTGACCGCCTCGACCCCCACCGACGCTTCACCCTCCGAAGGAGAATCCGCATGACCGACCACACCGACAACCCCGGGTTCGCGACGCGTGCCGTGCACGCCGGTCAGGCGTTCGACGAGGCCACGGGCGCGGTCATCCCCCCGCTGCACTTCTCGACGACGTACGCCCAGGACGGCATCGGCGGGCTGCGCGGCGGCTACGAATACGGTCGCGCCGCCAATCCCACCCGCACGGCGCTCGAGACGCAACTCGCTGCGCTCGAGGGCGGGCCGCGCGCTCTGTCGTTCGCGTCGGGTCTCGCCGCCGAAGACGCCCTGCTGCGCGCCATCCTCAAGCCCGGCGACGAGGTGCTCCTCGGTAACGACGTCTACGGCGGCACCTACCGCCTGATCGCCCGCATCTTCGGCGCATGGGGCGTCGGCGTGCGCGTCGTCGAGATGAGTGACCTGGCTGCCGTCGAAGCGGCGCTCGCCGAGCGGCCCGCGCGCATCCTGTGGGTCGAGACGCCGAGCAACCCGCTGCTGAAGATCAGCGACGTCAGCGAGCTGGCCCGGCTCGGGCACGCGGCGGGCGCCCTCGTCGTGGTCGACAACACCTTCGCTTCGCCCGCGCTGCAGCAGCCCCTGTCCCTCGGTGCCGATGTCGTCGTGCACTCGACGACGAAGTACATCGGCGGGCACTCCGACGTCGTCGGCGGGGCACTCGTCTTCGCTGATCAGGCCGTCGCCGACGAGGTGCAGTTCGTGCAGTTCGCCGCCGGTGCGGTGTCGGGGCCGATGGATGCCTGGCTCACGACGCGCGGCATCAAGACCCTCGCCGTCCGGATGCAGCGCCACGGCGAGAACGCCCAGGCGATCGCCGAGCACCTCGCCGCGCACCCCAAGGTCGCCCGTGTGCACTACCCCGGCCTCGCTTCGCACCCCGGGCACGACATCGCCGCGCGTCAGATGTCCGGTTTCGGCGGCATCGTGTCGCTGCAGCTCGGCGAAGCGGCGACCGCTCGCCGCTTCGCCGAGTCGACGCGCCTGTTCACGCTCGCCGAATCGCTCGGCGGCGTCGAGTCGCTCATGAACTACCCCGACGCCATGACTCACGCCTCGGTGCGCGGCACCGAGCTCGCCGTGCCGGAGGACCTCGTGCGCCTGTCGGTGGGCATCGAGTCGATCGACGACCTGATCGCCGATCTCGATGGGGCGCTAGACCTGGTCTGATCCGACGCGGTCGACGCCGTCACGTCACAGGCGCGTCCACGCCTCGGAGAGCACACTGCGCAGGATCTGCTCGATCTCGTCGAACTCGGGTGGCCCGACCGTGAGCGGCGGGGCGAGCTGGATGACGGGGTCGCCGCGGTCGTCGGCGCGGCAATAGAGCCCGGCATCGAAGAGGGCCTTCGACAGGAATCCGCGCAGCAGCCGCTCGGACTCGTCTTCGTCGAAGGTCTGCTTCGTCTGCTTGTCCTTCACGAGTTCGATGCCGAAGAAGTATCCGTCCCCGCGCACGTCGCCCACGATCGGCAGATCGGTGAGCTTCTGGAGGGTCGAGCGGAACACGGGCGAGTACTCCCGCACGCGCTCGAGGAGTCCTTCCTCGTCGAACACGTCGAGGTTCTCGAGCGCGACGGCGGCGGAGACAGGGTGCCCGCCGAACGTGTACCCGTGGTAGAACGCGCGGTCGCCGTGCGCGAACGGCTCGTAGATGCGGTCGCTCACGACGGTGCCGCCGAGCGGCGAGTATCCGCTCGTGACCCCCTTCGCGAAGGTGATCATGTCGGGCTGGTACCCGTAGGCGTCGCACGCGAACATGTGGCCGATGCGGCCGAAGGCGCAGATGACCTCGTCTGAGACGAGCAGGACGTCGTAGCGATCGCAGATCTCGCGGACCCGCTGGAAGTAGCCGGGCGGCGGGGGGAAGCATCCGCCCGAGTTCTGCACCGGCTCGAGGAAGACCGCCGCCACGGTGTCGGGCCCTTCGAACTGGATCATCTCCTCGATCCGGTCGGCAGCCCAGACGCCGAACTCCTCGAGGCTGCCGGTCGGGGCGCCCATGTCGGCGGCGCGGTAGAAGTTCGTGTTCGGCACGCGGAAGCCGCCGGGGGTGACCGGTTCGAACATCTCTTTCATGGCGGGGATGCCGGTGATCGCGAGGGCGCCCTGCGGCGTGCCGTGATAGGCGACCGAGCGTGAGATGACCTTGTGCTTGGCGGGCTTGCCCTGGATCTTCCAGTAGTACTTCGTGAGCTTGAAGGCCGTCTCGACGGCCTCGCCGCCGCCCGTCGAGAAGAAGACGTGGTTCAGGTCTCCGGGAGCGTGATCGGCGATGCGGTCGGCGAGCTCGATCGCGGCGGGATGGGCGTAGGACCAGAGGGGGAAGAAGGCGAGCTCTTCGGCCTGCTTCGCTGCGGCGGCCGCGATGCGCTTGCGACCATGCCCGGCGTTGACGACGAACAGGCCCGCGAGCCCGTCGATGTACCGCTTGCCCCGGGAATCCCAGATGTGGTGGCCCTCGCCCTTGACGATGATGGGCACGCCCGGGCCATCCGTCATGACGGACTGTCGGGCGAAGTGCATCCACAGGTGGTCCTTGGCCATCTGCTGCAGTTCTGCTTCGGTGCGGGCGTGGCGTTCGGTCGTCGTCGACATGAGCGGGCCTTCCGTCGGGTGGCTCCGACGATACTCCCGCGCCTTCGGCAGGTCAGCGTCGATCCGTCCGGTTCCCGCGTGTCGTCCGCCGGTGTGTCTGCCGCCGGGGCCGTCTTGCGGGAGGGGCGGGTCAGCGCGAGACGGGGGCGCGCAGCAGATCGGCGAAGGCGAGCTCGGCCGCGCCGGTCAGCAGGCGGTCTTCCGCCAGGGCGGCGACGCGCAGGTCGAGATCTTCCATCGTCGCCGGCAGTGCCTGGGCGGCGACGGCGTCGCGGAGCCCGTCGAGATCGAGCTCGGCGAGGGCCGCGAGGAAGCCGCCGAGCACCACGACCGAGGGATTCAGCACGTTCACGGCGTTCGCCAGGGCCGTCGCGAGGATGCGTCGCTGCCGTGCAGCCTCGGTCGCCACGGCGGGAGCGACCGATGCCGCGAGTGCGGCCGCCAGCGTCGTGTCGTCGGCCGACGCGAGGCCGAGCGCTTCGCGCAGCAGGGTCTGGCTGACTTCGTCTTCGAGCACGCCGTCTCGTGCTCTGCGGTCGGCGTCGGCACCGATCCCGGGGCGGTTCTGCCCGAACTCGCCGGCGTAGCCGCCTGCGCCGGGCACCGGCATCCCGCCGATGATGAGGCCGCCGCCGATTCCGCTCGCCCCGCCGTTGAGATAGACGACGTCGTCCACACCGCGCGCGGCGCCGAACAGGTGCTCGGCGAGCACGCCGAGGCTGGCGTCGTTGCCGACGACGGTCGGCAGTCCCGTCGCCTCGGCGACGATGCTGCCGAGGGGTTCATCGGTCCAGCCCAGGTGGGGGGCGTTGCGCACGAGCCCGTCGGCGGCGCGGACGAGCCCCGGCACGGCGAGACCGATGCCCGCGATTCGTGCCTGCGAGAGCGCGGTCCCGCGCCAGCCGGTGATCCGTTCGGCCACGAGCCGGGCCGTCTCGGCGGGGGTGAGTAGATGGTCGATCTCGATGCGCTCGCGCAGCCGCATGCCTCGGTCCAGGCCCACGACGCCGATCGTGAGGGCGTCGACCTCGGGGTTGACGGCGATCGCGACGACCCGGGGGTCGGCGGCGACGACCGGCGACGGGCGCCCTACACGACGTGACGGGTCGGGTGCCCGCTCGTCGACGAGGGCACCACGCGTCAATTCGCCCACGAGGTCGGCGATGGTGGATCGGTTCAGGCCCGTGGCCTCGGTGAGCGCCGCGCGCGAGAGCGGGCCCTCGATGTGCACGAGGCGCAGCACGCGCGCGAGATTGCGCTGGCGCACACCTTCACCGGCCGAGGAGGGATCGCTCACTCCCTCACTGTAGGGGCCGCGGGAGGGGAGGAAGTTCTATTTGTTGCTCTTGACCTCAAATCCCTCCGGTCGTAATCTGGCCTCACAAGATCACTTTCGACATAGCTGTCGAAACTTTCGAGAGGTTCGATGATGAACACACGCAGGTCAATGCGCGTTCTCGCCGGAATGACCGCCGTCGGCCTCGCAGCCGCGCTCGCGGGATGCGGCGGCGGCGACGGCGGCGAAGCGGACGGCGGCGACGCAGAAGATGTCACCATCACGTGGTGGCACAACGCGACCTCCGGTCCTCTGCCAGCGGTGTGGGAGGCCGTCGCGGCGGAGTTCGAGGACGCAAACCCCGGCGTGAAGGTCGAGCAGACCGGATACCAGAACGAAGAGCTGCAGCGCACGCTGATCCCCAACGCCCTCGCAGCGGGCGACCCGCCCGACCTCTTTCAGGTGTGGCCCGGCGGTGAGCTGCGGGACCAGGTCGAGAACGGATACCTCATGCCGCTCGACGACCTCATCCCCGAAACGATCACCGCGGTCGGAGCGACCGCGAACCCCTGGCAGGTGGGCGGCACGACCTACGGGCTTCCGTTCACCTTCGGCATCGAAGGCTTCTGGTACAACACGGACATGTTCGACGAGGCGGGTGTCGAGGTTCCCGAGACGTTCGATGACCTCGTCGACGCCGTGGCGGACCTGCGCGAATCGGGCGTCACGCCGATTGCCGTCGGCGCGGGCGACGGCTGGCCGGCAGCGCACTGGTGGTACCAGTTCGCGCTGAAGTCCTGCTCCCCCGAGACGCTGAACGCCGGCGTCGAGGAGTTCGACTTCAGCGACCCGTGCTGGGTCGAGGCGGGCGAGCAGCTGCAGGACTTCATCGCGATCGAGCCGTTCCAGGACGGCTTCCTCGGCACGCCCGCCCAGCAGGGCGCGGGCAGTTCCGCCGGTCTCGTGGCGAACGGTCAAGCCGCGATGGAGCTCATGGGTCACTGGAACTCGGGCGAGATCGGCGGGCTCACCCCCGACAAGCAGGTGCCGGCGTTCCTGGGGTGGTTCCCCGTTCCCGGCATCGCCGGCGCGCCGGGCGACCCCACGGCCGCACTCGGCGGCGGTGACGGCTTCGGCTGCTCGAAAGATGCTCCGCCGGAGTGCGCCGACCTGCTGGCCTACATCATGAGCGAAGACGTGCAGAAGCGCTTCGCCGAGAGCGGCTCGGGCATCCCGACGATCTCCGCGGCCCAGGCCTCGCTCGAAGACGAGAACCTCACGCGTGTCGCGGCCGGCCTCGCCGATGCATCCTTCGTGCAGATCTGGCTCGACACGGCGATGGGCACAACCGTCGGCAATGCCATGAACGAGGGGATCGTCAATCTCTTCGCCGGCGCCGGGTCGGCGGAGGACATCGTCACCCGCATGCAGGACGCCGCGGCGACCCGCTAGACCATGGCGACACTCACGACACCCGGGCCCGTGGTCACCGCGGGCCCGGGCCCCGCACCGGTGCGACCCGTTCGTCGCCGCCGCTCGGGGCGCACGCGCCTCGAGGTCATGCTCTTCGTGGCCCCCGCGCTCGTGCTGTTCGTGGGCTTCGTCATCCTTCCCGTCGTCCTCGCGGCGGTCTACAGCCTGTACAACCTGCCGGCCGCATTCCGCTGGGAGCATCTGGCGGACCCGGACCGTTTCATCGGCCTGGACAACTACATCCGTGCGCTCACGACGCCCGAGTTCCAGCGGGCCATCGGCAACACGTTCTTCATCGTCGCGATGTCACTCCTCGTGCAGGGGCCCCTCGCGATCGGCATCGCTCTGCTGCTCAATCGTCGGCTGCGCGGGCGCACGGTCTTCCGCCTGCTGATCTTCGTGCCCTATGTCCTGGCCGAGGTCATCGCGGGGCTCTCGTTCAAGCTGCTGCTGCAGCCCAGTGGCGCCGTCAACGCCTCACTCGAGTCGATGGGCCTCGGCGACCTCGCTCGCAACTGGCTGGCCGACCCCGAGATCGCGCTGTGGACGATCTTCCTCATCCTAACCTGGAAGTACATCGGGTTCGCGATCCTGCTCTTCCTCGCCGGGCTCCAGGGCATCCCCGACGAGCTCGCCGAAGCCGCCCAGATCGACGGAGCGAGCTGGTGGCAGATCCAACGGCACATCACGCTGCCGCTGCTGGGCCCCACCATCCGGATCTGGGCGTTCCTGTCGATCATCGGCTCGCTACAGGTCTTCGACATGGTGTGGGTCACCGTCGCCCCCGCCGTGCGTCGCATTGCGACCGAGACGATGGCGACCTACATGGTGCAGCAGGGCCAGTTCGGCGGCCAGCCCGGTTACGGAAGCGCCATCGCGGTGATCCTGTTCGTCATCTCGCTGGTCATCGCCCTCGTCTATCAGCGGTTCGCGTTGCGTCGTGACCTCGCCGGCGCCGTCACAAGAGGAGTGCGCGGATGACCGCCACGAGCACGATCGTCACGGGTGACGCAGCGCCGTCCGCCCCCGCGGGCCGCAAGTTCGATTTCGGGCAGCCGTTCGTCTATCTCGTCGCCCTCGTCGTCGCGGCGATCGCGATCGGCCCTGTCCTCTACGTCTTCATCGGCGGCTTCCGCACGACCGCCGACCTCAACGCGGATCCGGCGGGACTGCCCGACCCGTTCACACTGCAGAACTGGATCGCGGTGCTCGGCTCGGGCCGATTCTGGGGAAACGTCTTCGCCAGCACGGTGCTCGCCGTCGCGACGACGGTGGGCGTCGTGATCGCCGGCATCATGGCGGCCTTCGTGATCGCGCGCTACGACTTCCGCGGCCGTCAGGGGCTGTACACGTTCTTCGCCGCAGGACTGATGTTCCCCCTGACCGTCGCCGCCCTGCCGCTCACCCTGCTGCTGCGCACGCTCGGCCTGCACGGAACGTACCTCGGCGTCATCATCCCGGGGATCGCGTTCGCGTTGCCGACGACGATCATCATCCTCGTGCCGTTCCTGCGCGCGATTCCGGATGAGCTCGAAGAGGCCGCCATGATCGACGGGGCATCCCGGCTGGGGTTCTTCTGGCGCATCCTGCTGCCGCTGGCCAAGCCGGGTCTCATCACGGTGGGCATCCTCGCCTTCGTCGCGAGCTGGAACGGCTATCTGCTGCCTCTTCTGGTCATCTCGACGGGGAGCCTGCCGCAAGAACTGTGGCCCCTGCCGCTGGGCCTCACGCAGTTCTCGACGCAGTACTCGACCGACACCGGTGCCGTGCTGGCCTACACGTCGCTCGCCATGGTGCCCGCTCTGGTGTTCTTCCTCCTCGCGCAGAAGCGCATCGTGGGCGGCCTGACGGGAGCCGTGAAGGGATGACCGTGTCCGATCAGCAGATGACCGATACCGCGCCCTGGCGCGACGCGACACTCTCGACCCACAAGCGCGTCGAGTCCCTCGTCGAGCGCATGACCGTCGCCGAGAAGGTCGCCCAGCTGTACGGCGTGTGGGTGGGAGCCTCTGCCGATGGCGAAGATGTGGCACCCCACCAGCACGACATGGACGACCGTGTCGATCTCGATGACCTGCTGCCGTCGGGCCTCGGTCAGCTCACGCGGCCGTTCGGGACCGCGCCGGTGGACGCCGCGACCGGCGCGCTGTCGCTGGCCCGCGCGCAGCAGCGCATTGCGGCGGCCAACAGGTTCGGTCTTCCCGCCCTCGCCCACGAGGAGTGCCTCGCCGGCTTCGCGACGTGGGGGGCGACGGCGTACCCCGTGCCGCTCAGCTGGGGTGCGACCTTCGATCCCGACCTCGTGCGCGAGATGGGGCAGCGCATCGGCCGGGACATGCGCTCGGTCGGCGTGCACCAGGGCCTCGCCCCCGTGCTCGATGTCGTGCGCGACGCGCGCTGGGGTCGCGTCGAAGAGACGATCGGCGAAGACCCGTACCTCGTCGGGACGATCGCGACCGCGTACGTGCAGGGGGTGGAGTCGGCCGGTGTCGTCGCGACCCTCAAGCACTTCGTGGGGTACTCCGCCTCCAAGGGCGGTCGCAATCTCGCGCCGGTGTCCGTCGGCGCGCGTGAGCTCTGCGACGTGCTGCTGCCGCCGTTCGAGATGGCGCTGCGCGAATCGGGCGTGCGCTCGGTCATGAACTCCTACACCGACCTCGACGGCGTCGCCACGGCGGCCGATGCGGGCCTGCTCACGGGACTCCTGCGCGACACCTGGGGATTCGAGGGCACGCTCGTCGCCGACTACTTCTCGATCGCGTTCCTGCGCCAGCTGCACGGCGTCGCTGAGACCTGGACGGATGCCGCGGCCCTCGCGCTCGCCGCGGGGATCGATGTCGAGCTGCCCACCGTGAAGACCTTCGGAGCCGATCTCGTGCGCGCCGTCGAGTCGGGCGCGGTCGCGCAGGAGCTCATTGACCGCGCATTGCGCCGCGTGCTGCGCCAGAAGATCGAGCTCGGCCTGCTGGATCCCGACTGGTCGCCCGTGCCGCCGGCGCTCGCCGGCGAGCTCGACGCCGCCGCATCCGCCGATACCGAGGCCGTCGCGCGAGTGCGCGGAAGTATCGACCTCGACCCGCCCGCCAACCGTGACCTGGCGCGCCGGATCGCCGAACGGGCCGTCGTGCTGCTGCGCAACGACGGGGCGCTCCCGCTTGCCGCGCCGCGACGGATCGCGGTGGTGGGTCCCGTCGCCGACGACCCCTACGCCGTGCTCGGCTGCTATTCGTTCCCGGCGCACGTCGGGGTGCGGCATCCGGAGCACCCCGTCGGCATCACGCTGCCGACGCTGCGCGAATCGCTCGGCTCGGAGTTCGCCGACGCGGAGATCACGCACGTCGCGGCGACGACGATCGACGGGGGCGAGACCGACGGGTTCGCCGCCGCCCTCGAAGCGGCCGCCGGCGCGGACGTCGTCGTGGTCGCCCTGGGCGACCGTGCGGGCCTGTTCGGCCGCGGCACGAGCGGCGAGGGGTGCGACGCGGCCGACCTCAATCTGCCGGGGACCCAGGCACAGTTGCTGGAGGCCGTGCTCGACACGGGCGTGCCGACGGTCGTCGTGCTCCTCGCGGGGCGTCCGTATGCCCTGGGCTCGGCGCCCGAACGGGCGGCGGCGATCGTGCAGACGTTCTTCGCGGGGGAGGAGGGGACCGGCGCGGTGGCCGGAGTGCTCAGTGGCCGGGTGAACCCGTCCGGGCGCTTGCCGGTGAGTGTGCCGAAGAATCCGGGTGCGCAGCCCTCGACCTACCTCGCCTCGACGCTCGCCCGCGCCACCGAGGTGTCGAACATCGACCCCTCGCCGGCATACGCATTCGGACACGGGCTGGGCTTCTCGCAGCTCACCTGGACGGCGCTCGAGGCGCCGCCCACCGAGATCCGCGCGGACGGAACGGTTCGAGCCGAGATCGAGGTGTCCAACGACGGCGAGTGCACCGCGGCGGACGTCGTGCAGCTGTACCTGCATGATCCCGTCGCCTCGGTCGTGCGACCCGTGCAGCGGCTCATCTCGTACGCGCGCGTCGAGCTCGGGCCGGGTGAGCACGCGCGCGTGACATTCGATGTGCCCGCAGACCTCGCCTCGTTCACGGGCGTCGACGGGCGTCGGATCGTCGAGCCGGGAGAGATCGTGCTCGGGTTCGGGCGATCGAGCGCCGACATCGTCGCGACGCGAACGGCGCGCATCACGGGCGAGTCGAGGGTCGTGGACCACACGCGCGCCCTGCACGCGGCGGTCTCGGTGGCGTCCGCCTGAGTCAGCGCGGCGGAGCCGTGCTGCCGCGCACGACGAGGTGGGTCGCGAGGTCCATGCGCAGCGTCTCGGGCGTCGCGCCGTCGGCCAGGCGCAGCGCGAGTCGCGTGGCCTCCTCGCCCATGCGCTTGAGAGGCTGATGCACGGTCGTCAGCTGGGGGCTCATCCACCGCGCGAGCGCGATGTCATCGTAGCCGACGACCGAGAGATCCTCGGGGACCCGCAGTCCGGCGGCCGAGCCGGCGGCGATGGCCCCCAGCGCCTGCAGGTCGCTGCCGGCGAAGATCGCCGTCGGGGGATCGGGCAGGGCGAGGAGCTCCCGCGCGCGGCGTTCGCCGCCCGCGGGGTGGAAGTCGCCGTAGCGGATGAGTCCCGGGTCGATGGGCAGCCCGGCGGCGTTCATCGCCGAACGGTAGCCGTCCACGCGCGCGAGTGAGCACATCATGTCTTCGGGCCCGGTGATCGCGGCGATACGTCGATGTCCGAGCTCGATGAGGTGGCGCGTCGCCATGAGCCCGCCCGACCAGTTCGCCGAGCCCACCGACGGCACGTCGGGTGAGGGATCGCCGGCGGGGTCGACGATGACGAACGGGATGCCACGCGAGCGCAGCTTGTCGCGATGCTCGGGCTGGATGTCCGAGAACACCAGAACGACCCCGACCGGGCGCCGGCGCAGCACTCCGTCGATCCAGTCCGCGCCGGGCGTGTGTCGGTCGCCGCTGACGGTGAGGACGACGGACAGTCCCGCGGCGTGCGCGACGCCCTCGACGCCCTCGATGACCTCCATGGACCAGCTCGGCTCGAGCTCGTGGAAGACGAGTTCGACGACGTCGTTGTGCCGGCGCGTGCCCCGTCGGGTGTAGCCGTGCCGCGCGAGGTGATCCTCGAGACGGGCGCGCGTCTCTGGAGCCACATCGGACCGCCCGTTGAGCACCTTTGACATCGTCGCGAGAGAGACGCCGGCCTCAGCGGCGATCGCGGCGAGCGTCACGCGGCGGGTGCTGGACATGCGTCGATCGTAGCGTCGAAACTCTCGGAAACGCGGTCGAGAAAACCTGCCTCCGACCCCTGGACGCGGCATCCGAGGTGCTATAGGTTGTCAGGGGCAACAATTCCTTCACCGACGCAGGAGAACCATGACCACCCCTACTCGCGATGACAAGTTCTCCTTCGGCCTGTGGACCGTGGGATACAACGGCTCCGATCCCTTCGGCGGACCGACCCGCCCCGCCCTCGACGTCGTGCACGTCGTCGAGAAGCTCGCCGAACTCGGCGCCTACGGGCTGACCTTCCACGACGACGACCTCTTCGCCTTCGGCTCGACCGATGCCGAGCGTCAGGTGCAGATCGACCGTCTCGCCCGCGCTCTGGCCGACACGGGCCTGATCGTGCCGATGGTGACGACGAATCTCTTCTCGCCGCCGGTGTTCAAGGACGGCGGGTTCACCTCGAACGATCGGGGCGTGCGGCGGTATGCCCTGCGCAAGGTCCTGCGCCAGCTCGACCTCGGCGCCGAGCTGGGCGCGAAGACGTTCGTCATGTGGGGCGGGCGCGAGGGCGCCGAGTACGACTCGTCGAAGGACGTCCGCGCCGCGCTCGAGCGCTATCGCGAGGCCGTCAACCTGCTCGGCCAGTACGTCGTCGACAAGGGATACGACATCCGCTTCGCGATCGAACCGAAGCCGAACGAGCCGCGGGGTGACATTCTGCTGCCCACGCTGGGGCACGCCCTGGCGTTCATCGATTCGCTCGATCGCCCCGAGCTGTTCGGCGTCAATCCCGAAGTGGGCCACGAGCAGATGGCGGGGCTCAACTTCGCCGCGGGCATCGCCCAGGCGCTGTACCACGGCAAGCTCTTCCACATCGATCTGAACGGCCAGCGCGGCATCAAGTACGACCAGGACCTCGTCTTCGGCCACGGCGACCTGCACAACGCGTTCGCCCTCGTGGACCTGCTCGAGAACGGCGGTCCCGGCGGCGGGCCCGCCTACGACGGCCCGCGCCACTTCGACTACAAGCCCTCACGCACCGAAGATGAGACCGGTGTGTGGGAGTCGGCCGCGGCGAACATGCGCACGTACCTTCTGCTGAAAGAGCGCGCCGCCGCGTTCCGCGCCGACCCCGACGTGCAAGAGGCGCTCGCGGCCTCGCGCGTGCCCGAGCTCGCGGTGCCGACGCTCGGCGAGGGCGAGACCTACGACGACCTCCTCGCCGATCGCTCGGCCTATGAGGAGTTCGACACGGCTGCCTATTTCGGCGGGCGGGGCTTCGGGTTCGTGCGGCTGCAGCAGCTGGCGACCGAGCACCTGCTGGGCGCTCGCCCCTGACCCGCCGATGGCGGTCGTGATGGGCGTCGACTCGTCGACGCAGTCGTGCAAGGTCACGATGATGGATGTCGCGACCCGGCAGCCGGCGGCGCAGGGCCGTGCGGCGCATCCGGACGGCACGTCGGTCGATCCCGAGGCATGGTGGACCGCCCTGCAGGCGGCGATCGCCGAGGCGGGAGGGATGGACGAGGTCGCGGCGTGGGCGATCGGCGGGCAGCAGCACGGCATGGTGGCGCTGGACGCTGACGGTCGGGTGATCCGCGACGCGCTGCTGTGGAACGACACCCGGTCGGCGGGTGCCGCCGCCGAGCTCATCGCCGAGTTCGGCGCCGAGGCCCTCGCCCGGCGGACGGGACTCGTGCCGGTGGCATCCTTCACGATCACGAAGCTCCGATGGTTGCGGGACCACGAGCCCGCCCACGCGGCGCGGGTCGCCGCCGTTGCGCTTCCGCACGACTGGCTCACCTGGCGCCTGCGCGGGTTCGGCCCGCACGACCCCGACTTCGGCGAGCTCGTGACCGACCGCTCCGACGCCTCGGGCACGGGCTACTGGAACCCCGAGACGGGCGACTACGACCGCGAACTGCTCGTCGCGGCGCTCGGCCACGATGCCGTGCTGCCCCGCATCCTCGGCCCTGACGAATGGGTCCTCGACGAGGCCGGACGCCGTGTCGGCCCCGGCGCGGGAGACAACGCCGGTGCGGCCCTCGGCCTCGGGGCCGGCCCCGGCGACGTCGTCGTTTCGATCGGCACGTCGGGGACTGTCTTCGCCGTGAGCGATCGGCGCACGGTCGATCCGACGGGCACGGTGGCAGGGTTCGCGGATGCGACGGGGCGGTTCCTGCCGCTCGTGGCGACCCTCAACGCCGCGCGGGTGCTCGACGTGATCGGCCGACTCCTCGGTGTCGACCACGCCGAACTGTCACGGCTTGCTCTGGCGGCCCCGGCCGGTGCGGGCGGGCTCGCCCTCGCACCGTACTTCGAGGGCGAGCGAACCCCGAACCTGCCCGATGCGACGGCGTCGCTGACCGGGATGACGCTCGCCTCGACGACGCGCGAGAACCTCGCTCGTGCGGGCGTCGAGGGCATGCTCGGCGGACTCGCCGCGGGACTGGATGCACTGCGCGGGCTGGGCGTTCCGCTCGAGCGCGCCCTGCTCACGGGGGGAGGGGCGCAGTCAGAGGCCGTGCGCCGCATCGCGCCGCTCGTGTTCGGGCTGCCCGTCGAGGTGCCCCCGCCGGGCGAGTATGTCGCCCTGGGAGCCGCACGGCAGGCGGCCTCCGTGCTGTCGTCCGTGCCTCGGCCACCCGGTCCGTGAACCACGTCGCCGCTTCAGTGAACGGGCGGCACAATGGCATCGTGGCATCCGACGGCGTCGACGACATCGCGGCGGAGCTGTACGTGCTGCCACCGGGGGAGTTCACGGCGGCGCGCAACGCGCGCGCGACCGGGCCGCACGCGGGCGCGGTCAAAGCACTGCGCAAACCCACCGTTGCCGCATGGGCGGTCAATCTGCTCGTACGCGACGGCCGACTCGCCGAGGCCGTCGAGCTGTCCACGGCGCTGCGCGACGCGCAGGAGGACCTCGACGCTGCGGAGCTCGCGAAACTCGGCCGTCAGCGCCGCGCGCTCGTGGCCGCCCTCACCGATGAAGCCGCCCGGCTCGCCGAGCAGACCGGGGCCGACATCAGCGCCGCCGCGCGCGAGGACGTCCAGAAGACCATCAACGCCGCGATCATGGATGCGGGCGCCGCCTCGGCTGTTCTGACCGGACGACTCGTGAAGCCGCTCGAGGCCGGGGCGATCGACGACCTCGCCGAAGCCGTCGGCGGCTCCCTCGCGGGCATCCCGCAACCGGCGCCCCGCGACGACCTCGCCGAGCGCCGAGCCCGCAAGGCCGCGGCGAAGGCCGCGCGCGAGGCCGATCGGCTCGCGAGTGAGGCCGAGCGAGAGCTCCGCCGCGCCGACGCGCAGCGCGAGAAAGCACAGGAGCGCGTGGGCCACCTGGCCGAGCGCATCGAGGATCTGCGCACCGATCTGCAACGGCTCGAAGCCGACGCCGAGGCCGCCGGCGAACAGCTGCGCCAGCGCGACGCCGAGCACGCCGCCGCTGCCGAACGGGCCCGCGCGGCGGCGAAGAATGCCGCCGCTGCGCACGATGGACTCGACCCGGACTGACGCTCCGTGGCCCCTGCCCGCAGGCCCCGCCGGCGTGACGCGTACGCGCAGCTTCGTCGCCGCGATCGCTTCCCCTCGTCGGAGCGCCCGGGGCATCGCTAATGTGATGCCGTGAACGACCTCGAGGCGACGCTGCTGGTTATCCCCCTACTCGCGGTGCTGGCGCCGATCCTCGCGCGGGGCCTGCACCGCTGGGTGAGTATCCCGATCGTCGTGTTCGAGCTTCTCCTCGGCATCGCGGTCGGTCCGAGCCTGCTCGGCTGGGCCCAGCCTTCGGAGCTCGTCGACACCCTCGCGCAGTTCGGTGTCGCGATGCTGTTCTTCGTCGCGGGGACCGAGATCGATGTCGCCTCGTTCCGGGGCCGCGGAGGCCGCACCGCCGGTGTCGGCTGGCTCGTGAGCCTCACGGCCGGGGTCGCGCTCGGCTGGCTCATCGCCCCGGGTGAAGCCGCCGTCATTATCGGAGTGGCCCTGTGCTCCACCGCCCTCGGCACGATCCTGCCGATCCTGCGCGACGCTGGCGAGCTGCGGACGCCGTTCGGCCGCGCCGTCGGAGCCGTCGGAGCGGTCGGCGAGTTCGGGCCCCTCATCGCCATCTCGATCTTCCTCGGAGGACGCGACCCGGGGCTTTCCACCGTGATCCTCGCGCTTTTCGCCGTCGTGGCCGGCGCGGCGATCTGGCTCGCATTCCGTGTGCCCGTCGGCGCGATGCACCGTGCCGTCAACGCCACCCTGCACACCTCGGGGCAGTTCGCGATCCGCCTCGTCTTCCTCGTGCTCGCAGCCCTCGTGGTTCTGAGCATCGCGCTCGACCTCGACATGCTCCTCGGCGCCTTCGCCGCGGGCATCGTGTGGCGCCTCATGATGCGCGATGCCGAGCCCGCCGACCGCGAGGCGGTCGAGAGCAAGGTCGAGGGCGTCGCCTTCGGATTCCTCATCCCGATCTTCTTCATCTACACCGGCGTCACTTTCGACCTCGACGCCCTGCTCGCCCAGCCCCTGCTCATGGCCGCCGTGCCGGCCACCGCGCTCGTGCTCCTGGTGGTCCGCGGCATCCCATCGATGTTCGCCGCTCCCCGCGGGTCGTCTCGGCGCGACCGCGTCGCCGTCGGGCTCCTCGGGGCGACGGGCCTGCCGATCATCGTGGCGGTCACGGCGATCGGGGTCGCCGAGGGTGTGCTCACGTCAGCCGCTGCCTCGGTGCTCGTCGGCGCGGGCATGCTCTCGGTGCTCGTCTTCCCCCTCGTCGCCATGGCGCTGCGTCGCGCGCCGTCCGTGGCGGCGGTCGCTACAGTCGAGGCGCCAGCGTGAGCGTCGCGGCGATCCTCGGCGACGCGCGTCGACGGCTCGCGGGGGTTCCGCGCGAAGGGCTCGGCGAACTGGTCCAGCCGCGCCGCATCCTCGGGGTCGCTCGGGCGCCGCGGATCGTGCCGCGCGGGTCGGCATGGCGCGTGGGCGTGCTGCTGCTGTCCGAGGACGCGGTATATGCCGTGGGCGACATCCTTCGGTCACGCCAAGAGGTGCGCCGCGGTTTCACGGCCGAGGCGCAGCGACGCCGGGCGGCCCTGGCCGCGGCCGCCCGCCGCGGAGGATTCGCCGAGGGGGCGACCGTGCACCTCGGATGGCGGATGCTGGATCCCGACGCCGTCGATGCCGGGGCGGCATCCGGCCCCCTCACGCTCATCGACGGTGTGCCGAGCGTGAAATGGAGCGCCTCGGGCGGCTATGCGCCGCTGCAGGGATACCTCGATGACCGCGTCGCACTGCTGCTCGAGGGCACACCTGAAGCCTGAGTCCGCCCACGTGTCAAGCCCCTGACGGGGCGCGAGGGTTTCCGTACGCTCGCAGAATGGCCGCGTCATCGAAGGACCTCACCCGCCAGATCGCCGTGATCTCGGCCACCGTCTTCATGGTCATCGCCTCGCTCGTGGGCCAGGGACTGATCGGCGGCACCGCGGTTGCTGACGCGCAGGGCGGTGCGCTCGGATCAGAGGCGACCCTGCTCACCCCCGCCTCGACGGCGTTCGCGATCTGGAGCGCCATCTATGCGCTGATGATCTGGTACGCCATTTGGCAGGCGCTGCCGTCGCAGCGGACGCGTGAGCGCCAGCGCGCCGTCGGCTGGTGGATCGCGCTGTCGGCCGTGCTCAACGGAGTCTGGATCCTCCTCGCCCTGTACGCGACGCTGCTCGTGAGCGTCATCGGCATCGTCGCGCTGCTCATCGTGCTGTGCGTCGCCTTCCAGCGCACGGTCGCCTACCCCGCCGAGACCTTCCTCGATTCGTTCGTGACCGATCTGGGCGTGGGGCTGCACCTGGGGTGGGTCTCGCTGGCGACGGCGGCTAACGTGTCCTCCTGGCTCACCGAAGAGGGGCCCGCCGAGTGGGCTGATTACGGGACGCCGCTCGGCGTCGCCGTCGTCATCGCCGTCGGAGTGATCGGGCTCGCCGTCGCATGGCGATCGGGCTGGCACGTGTCCCCCGGCCTCGCCCTCGCGTGGGGCTTGGGCTGGCTCGCCTACAACCGGCTGGCGCTCGAACCGCGCGACACCGCGATCGGTGCGACGGCGATCATCGTGGGCGTCCTCGTCATCCTTGTGCCGGTGGTCGCGATGCTCGCGAGCCGCCTCAGCGGCGCTCGCAACGCCTCGGCGTGAGTCAGGCGGGGCCGAACCGCTTCGCGAACGCACGCAAGAGGCGCGGCGGCTCGGTGACGGAGGCCGCCAGCACGCGCCCCGCGACGATGTCGTAGTCGTCGGTGTCGAAGTAGCCGTCGTCGCGGTACACGGCCATCCGATCGACCAGTGCGCGCGGCGTGAGCTCGGGGTGGAACTGCGTCGCATAGAGGTTGTCGCCGACGCGGTACGCCTGCACGGGACAGGCCTCGTTCGTCGCAAGCAGGACCGCGCCGGGAGGAGCGACCGCGGCGCCTTCCTTGTGCGCCGTCAGCGCGGTGAACCGGTGCGCGAGCCCTCCGAAGAGGGGATCGCTCGTGCCGGCGTCGGTGAGCTCGATGACCGTTGGGCCGGTTCCTTCGGGGTGTGCGCGGCTGACCTCACCGCCGAGGAGTCGCGTCACGATGCCGATCCCGTAGCACGTGAACAGTGCCGCCGTGCGGCCTTCGAGCGTGGCCTGGGCGAGCTCGGCGAGTTCGCGCTCGACGCGTAGCTGGGTGTCGGGCTTGGTCGACTCGGGGTCGGTCACGCTGAAAGGGCTGCCGCCGACGACGAATCCGCTGTAGCGGTCGAGGGCGTCTTCGGGCAGGGGCGCCTCGACGAGGTCGTGCTGCGAGATGCCGTCGACGTCAAGTCGCATGCCCGCCCGAAACGACTCGTATTCGGCCTCGGCGGTCTCGCGCTGCGGTCGTACGCAGAGATAGAGCAACGGGGCGTTCGTCATGGCGCGAGTCTAGGTCGAGCCGCTCGCAGTCGCGAGACGGTCACGTCGACGGGATATCCGATGTATCGGAGCAGGTCTTCCGTGCTCTGTATCCGTGTGGACACAATGGGCGTCATGACGCACACCGGGTCTGAGGCATCCGCCCCTGCGACCGAGCCGAGCCGCTGGGAACGAGCCGCCGACCTCTTCGAGCACTGGCGAGACGGCGACAGCCGCGCCATGGACGAACTCGTGCGTCTCATGACGCCCGTGCTGTGGCACGTCGTGCGCGGCTACGGACTCGAACGCACGCTCGCCGAAGACGTCGTGCAGACGACCTGGCTGACCCTCGTGCGGGCGCACGCGTCGATCTCGCAGCCACGCGCGGTGGCCGGGTGGCTCACGATGTGCGCCCGCCGTGAAGCGTGGAAGGTCAGCAAACTGCACAGGCGCGTGGACGCCACCGACGCCGACGCGCTCGAACCGCATCTGCCGACGGGCGAATCCGCTGAGCGGACGGCCGTGCGCGACGACGAGACCCGCCGGCTCTGGGCAGGCGTGCGCTCGCTCGACGAGCGTTGCCGTCGACTGCTGCGGGTCGTGGCATTCGAGGAACGCCCCGACTACGCCCGCATCGCCGAAGACCTCGCGATGCCGGTCGGATCGATCGGTCCGACCCGGCAGCGGTGCCTCGGCAAGCTCCGCAAGAAGCTTGAGAGTGACGGATGGGATGAGGGTGCTCATGGCAACTGAGGATTTCGCTGCGGACGCGGCATTGTTCGCACGACTGCGTGGTGTGTGGGATGCCGTGGATCCCGCACCGGCTGACCTCGTCGACCGGATGGTCGCGGCGGTCGCCGTCGCTGACCTCTCGCGCGAGTACTCCTTGCTGACCCTCGTCGAATCGTCCGAGCGCTCGGCCGTGCGCACCGAGAGCGACACATCGACGCTGCAATTCAGCGACGGCACGACGACCGTGCTGCTGCACGTGACGAGAGCGGCCAGGGACAGCCGTCGCGTCGATGGGTGGGTCGATGCCCCTGCGCTGGCGGTGAGTCTGGTCCAGGATGGACACGTGCAGACGACGCAGGCGACCGAGCACGGACGGTTCGCCTTCGCCGACGTCGCCGCCGGTCTCTGGCGGCTGCGGCTCGCGGTGAAAGACGCCGCAGGCGAGTTCCGCGACTTCCAGACCCCGCAGTTCGAGGTCTGACCCCGACGAAAGGCGTGTTCATGGCGGACGACTCCGGCTTCCGGTCCTGGCGGGAGCGCGAAGCGGCCGCACTGGCTCGCGGCGTCGCGCTGGATCCACGGCGCGACCCGGTTCCCGGGATTCCGGCGTTCGGCACGGTGTACGCAGCAGGCCACCTGATCATCTCGGGCGAACCCGACGACGCGTACGCGACGCTGCGCGATGCGGGCGCCGAGCTCGGCTGGGACGTCGAGCTCGAGCCGATCCGCACGAGCGGTGAGCAACTCACCCGCGCGCGCATCGTCGAGGCGCCGAGGCCTCAGCGTGACGACGAGCCCGTGCCGCCGGTCGACGCATGGCGGCTGTTGCAGCATGCGCGTCGGCGCTCGCTCGAGCCGCGCGCCAAGAAGAGAGGGCGCCGCGAGGGAGAGAAGCTGGCCGACGCGAGGCGCCGTATCTCGCTCGCGGCATCGCGGTCCCTCGACCGGCCGGTGCGCGATCGGACCGCGGAGTCCGAGCGCGACGCCATCGCGGGCGACGAGGCACTGCGACGCACGGGCTTGGACCACGTGCTGTCGGTCGCTCCGATCGGGCTCAATCCGCACGGCAAGACGAATCCGCACGGCAAGACGAACCCGCACGGCAAGACCAATCCGCATGGCAAGACGAACCCGTCGGGCACCGACGGGTACGCCTACCCGGGTTCGGGCGGCCTCGAGGTCGTCGACTACATCGGCCCGGGTCCTGTGCGCACCGCGTCGCTCGCCCGGGGCGGGCGACGCCCCGTCATCGCGTTCTTCGATACCGGATGCGGCGTACACGAGCCGTGGCTGCCGGCCGAGACCGGGTCCCGCGACGTCGTCCGGCGACGCGTGCCGTCGCCCACGCGCCCGGGTGAGGTGATCGGCGTCGAGAACCCACTGACCGACCCCGAGGTGTACGGCGATCAGGCGGGTCCGCGCGACGGTTGCCTCGACGACGCGGCCGGCCACGGCACATTCGTCGCCGGCATCCTGCGTCAGGTCTGTCCCGAGGCCGATCTCGTCTCGATCCGGGTCGCCGACAGCAACGGCACGGTGCTCGAGAGCGAGCTCATCGACGCGGTCGAAGAACTCGTGGTGTGGGCCCGGAGCAACCCGCTCGACGTCGTCAATCTGTCGCTCGGCTACTACCACGAGACCCCCGAGGACGGCCTGTTCTCGCTGCGGCTCTATGACGCGCTGCGCCGCCTGCGCGCCCTCGGCGTCGTGGTCGTGTGCTCGGCGGGCAACGATGCGACCGACCGGCCGATCTTCCCTGCGGCGCTGTACGGGTGGGGTGACCCCGACCTCGGCATCGACGAGAAGAAAGGGCTCGCCCGACACCTCGCGGTGGGGGCGCTCAATCCCCAGCGCACGTCGGTCGCGCTGTACAGCAACATCGGAGCGTGGGTGAACGTCTACGGCCGCGGCACGTCGGTGCTGAGCGCCTTTCCCGCGCTGACGGGCGGTATGCAGTCGGGCTCGCGTGCCGACCTGCTCGGGCGCCGTCGGCAGAGCCTCGATCCCGATGACTACTCGGCGGGGTACGCGATCTGGAGCGGCACCTCGTTCGCCGCCCCGTACGTTGCCGCGCGCGTCGCCGCGTCGCTCGCGCCCGGGCTCATGGCGAACGCGGCGCACAGGCCGCGCGATGTCGTCGGAAAGGCGCTGGAAGGGATCGCGGCCGAGGACCGCTCGCGCATCGAGTCCTGACGATGCGCGGCCCGCCCCGACGGGCCATCATGGGGACCGTGACCTCGAGCGCCGAACACCTCTCTGCGCGCGGCGTCGAACTCGTCAACGCGGGTCGGTACACCGCAGCGCGGGCGGTGCTGACGGATGCCGCCGCCGCAGCCGCGCGCGAGGGCGACAGCGACATGCAGGCCAAGGTCGCCGGCACGACGGCGTACCTGCTCGCGCGACGAGGTGACGTCGACGGTGGTGTGGCGCTGTGCCGCGAGGCGCTCGCGCGTCCCGGCCTCAGCGCGGAGACGCGCGCGATCCTCGCCGGGCAGATGGGCGCCCTCGAGCTCGAGCGAGGGGCACTGGACAGCGCCGTCTCGTGGCTCACCGACGCGATCGACGCGTTCGACGGTGATTCCGTGCGCGCGGCCAACATGCGCATGAACCGCAGCGTGGCCGACATGCAGCGCGGACGGTGGGAGGACGCCGCCGCCGATCTGCACTGGGCCGAAGCGGCGTATCGCGCCGCGGGGCGCCCGCGCGAAGCCGAGCAGGCGGTGCACAACCGCGGGTACATCGCGATGCTCGCCGGCGACCTCGTCACGGCGCTGTCGCTCATGCAGGCGGTGCGGGAGCCGCTCAATGAGGTGTCGGACTTCTGGGCAGCCGTCAACGAGATCGACCACGCCGAAGTGCTGCGGGACGCGGGCCTGCAGACCGAGGCCGAACACGCCCTCACCCACGTCGCGAGCGCGCTCGGACGCCACCGCGCCCCGGGGGAGCGGGCGCGTGCCGAGTACCAGCTTGCGCGCTCGCTGCTCGACCATGACCCCGGCCGTGCCGCCGCGGTCGCCCTCGCATCGGCGCGCCGGTTCCGCGGTCAGGGCAGCCACGCCTGGGCGGCCCGTGCCGACGGCATCCGACTGCGGGCACGTCTCTCGCGCGGTCGCCTCGACCGCACCGGAACGCCGCTCGCGGTCGGTCGCGCCCCGTCGCCGGGCGCCGTCGTGGTCGTCGCTGACGCGCTGGAGGAGCACGGGTTTCCGCACGATGCCGCCGCCCTGCGGCTGACCGCGGCCCTGGCCGCACTGCGCCGGGGCGAAGAACCCGGCATCCGGGTACCGCGCCTGCGGCCGGGCGCACCGCTGGAGACCGCCCTGCTGACGCACGAGGTCGCCGCCGAGCGTGCTCGGCGCGACGGACGCGAGAGCGTCGCACGCCGGCGCGCTGCCCGGGGCATCGAGGCGCTCGAGCAGTCCCAGCGGCTCGGCGCGAGCCTCGAGCAGTCGGGGTCGATCGCTCGGCAAGGACTCGGGCTCATCGTGACGGGGCTCGCGTCGGCGCTGCGGTCGCGGCGGCCCGACGTCGTGTTCGAGTGGTCGGAACGCTCGCGGCACCTGCACACGCAGGTCGTGCCTCTGCGGCCGCCGCCCGATCCGGTGCTGGCCGCCGAGCTCGAAGAGCTGCGTCGCATCCGCCTCGCCGACCCCGACGGGGACTGGCTCGCCGACGCGCGCGTCGACGTGCTGCGCGCCCGTGCCCGCGAGCGGCAATGGGCGGCCATGCGAACGGCGGCCGTGCACGACCGCGTCACGCTCGCTGCGGCCCGCGCGGCTCTCAGCGAGGACACCGTGCTCGTGTCCTTCGTCTTCGACGGGCGGTCGCTCGTCTCCCTCGTCGCCGATCGCACCTCCGAGCGGCTCGTCGACCTCGACGCGGCGGGTGTGCGGACCGCGATCGAGGGGCTGCGCGCCGACCTCGACGTCTCAGCCGCGGTGCGCTCGGGTCCGATGGCGGGGGTCGTGCAGCACGCGCTCGCGAGGCGCCTCGAGCAGCTCTCGCGCGAGACGGTGGGCAAGGTGCTGGCGGACGCGGGCGATCCGGCGCGCGTCGTACTCACGGCTCCCGGGCTGCTCACCGGCATCCCGTGGACGATGCTGCCCGCCATGCAGGGGCGCGCGCTCACGATCGCGCCGTCGGCGTCGCGGTGGGTGGCCGAGTCGAGGTCGAGCGCGCGACGGGTGGGAAGTGCCGTGTTCGTCGCCGGGCCGCGCGTCGCCCGCGGCGACGAAGAGGTGCTCACGGCGGCCGATGCGTGGGACGAGCGCATCGTGCTGCGCGGCGGCGAAGCGACGGTCGCCGCGCTGGCGGCGTCGGCGGCGACCGCCGACGTGCTGCACGTCGCGGCGCACGGCCGGCACGCCGCCGACCATCCGCTCTTCTCGGGGCTCGAACTGGCCGACGGCACGCTGTTCGGGTACGACGTCGACCTCATTCCCGAGGTGCCGCAGACGGTCGTGCTGTCGGCGTGCGAAGTCGGCCGCTCAACCGTGAGGTGGGGCGAGGAGGCGGTCGGCATGACCCGCGTGTGGTTGCACGCCGGCGCGCGCGCCGTGGTCGCAGCGCCCGTCGTCGTGGCTGACGACATCGCCTGCGAACTGCTCGCCGCGATGCACGCGGGCCTCGCAGCGGGCGAGAGTCCGTCCGTGGCGCTCGCGTCGGCGACCTCGCGCACCGGGATCATGGCGCCCTTCCAAGTGCACGGCACGGGGTTCTGAAAGATCGGTGCCGGCATGTATCACCGCCGCAGGACCCCGCTCTTCTCCTAGCGGACGGTCCATGCCGGTGAGGCTCAGGGGTTTCTCGCCGTCGGGGGCACCGAAGACTCAGGGGCGCACGATCCGTGCGTGTCATCGGGGACCGATCCGTCGGGGGATGCCGCGGTTCGGCTTCGCGCGCGGCATCCCCCGGATTCCGCTCTCCCCGCTGGGCTCGCCGCTCGCTCGATCTCGGTGTGAGGGGTCAGGTGCGGGAGGAGTTCGCGGTGCGACCGCGCACGATGCCGACGAAGGTCTCGACCGACGGCGTCGTGCGATCGGCGACCCACGCCAGCGCCACGGTCGAGGATGGGCCGTCGCGCAACGGTCGCGCGGTGGCGTCCTTGCGCTGGTGCATCCGGGCCAGCGACATCGGCACGATGACGACCCCGACGCCGGCGGCGACCGTCGCGATGGCCTCCTCGGTCGTCGCGGGCGGCGCGAACGCCGGTGCGACTGCGCCCGGCACCGTCGTATGCAGCACGTCGTCGAGAGGCGTGATGAGAACCTCGCCCACGAGGTCGTCGAGCGTCAGCTCGTCGGCCGCCGTGAGATGCGACTCGCTCGAGGTCACGACGACCGGAACCTCGTCGTAGAGCGAGATGACGTGCAGTTCGTCGCGCTCGATCGGCAGCCGTACGAGGGCCGCGTCGACGTCGCCCGCCATGAGGGCCGCGCGCTGATCAGGGACGGCGAGCGGCACGAGGTCGATGGGCTGGCGAGGCATCCGCTCGATCCAACGGTCGATCCATGTGCCCGGCGTCGCGCCGGGGATCAGGCCGAGGCGGAACGGCCCGGCGGGAGGTTCGGGTGCGGCGGCCGGCGCGGGCGCCGGCTTACGGCGCGGGCTCGCGGATGCCGCGCGTCTCGGTCTCTGCGCCGGTTTGCGCCCGCCGCCTCGCGGATTGCCGCCCTTCGCCATGTGCTCCAGCGTATCGGCGTGAGCGGCGGCATCCGTTCGCCGCGGTGACGGCGCGACAGATCAGCGCGCGTTCTTCTCGCCCCGGTGGTCGAGAGCGCTGGCGATGAGCGGCGTCGCGAGAGCCGCCGACACCATCAGGATCCCGAGCACGAAAAGCAGCGGGGCGAACTCGGGGATGTTGAACGACAGGCCCGTGACGTACATGCCGCCGACGAGCAAGATGAAACTCAACGCAAACAACATTGCGCCACCTCCTTGGTTTTTCTCACTCTAGGGGTGGCGCGTCGCCAGGGCCAGCACGGCGGTGACACCGTCACGGGCAGTGCATGAGGGGCTTGGGCCCGGACCGGTCGAACGTGTGCTGGTTGACGGGGTGGCCGCACAGCGGGCAGGCGCGTTCGGCGCGTGCTGCCGAACTCGGCGGCGGCGTGGTCTCGTAGGGTCCCACCGAGGCGGGGCCGGCCAACCGGATCAGCCGTGAGTTCCACCAGGCGTACCAGCCGCCGGCGGCCTTCACGCGCTCACGGAACGAGCGCGGCGGTTCGTGGGGATCGGTCGTCATGATGGTTAGTGTACTAATGATCTGTGTGCGATACAGTCCGGGCATGAGTTTCCCGTCTACAGAAGCCGATGACGACCTGCTTCTGCTCGAGAACCAGCTGTGCTTCGCGATCGTGACCGCTGCCCGCAACATCGTTGCGCTCTACCGACCCGTGCTCGAGCCGCTCGGCCTCACTCATCCGCAGTACCTGGTGATGCTCGCCCTCTGGGAGCGCTCGCCCCGATCGCTGCGCGGTCTCGCCGACGATCTGGCGATGGAGCCGGCGACTCTCTCGCCGCTCGTGAAACGACTCGAAGCACAGGGGCGCGTGACCCGGTCACGCAGAGCAGACGACGAGCGCATGCTGGACATCGCCCTCACCGATGCAGGTCGCTCGCTGCGCACGCAGGCACTGCGGGTGCCCGAGCAGATCCTCGAGGCCGTGGACATGGACGTCGCCGACCTCGAGCGGTTGCGCGACGGACTCATTCCCTTCGCGGGTCGTCGCTACCCGGAGTGACGTCGGCTGCACGGCGGCGCTTGCGGACGGGTCGGCGGTAGCCTATCGTTTTGCGATAGATCATTGCCGTATATCGATAGGTAGCCCATGAACCGCGCCACGATCGTCTGCCTCAAAGCCCTCATCGCCGTGCTCATCGGCCTGCTGCTGTTCTGCCAGGTGCTCGTCATCCCGGCGACCGCGGCCGCCATGGCCGACCGCTACCCCGAGCTGGCGCAGCTGCAGATCCCGGGCATCCTCATCGGGACCGTGTTCACGCTGTGCGCGCAGGTGCTGCTCGTCTGCGTGTGGCGGCTGCTGTCGCTCGTCGGCGTCGACAGCATCTTCACGCCGCGTGCGTTCGTCTGGGTCGACGTCGCGCTCGCGGTCGTGGTCGTGGCATCCCTGCTCGTCGTCGCAGCCCTCGCCCTGCTGTGGGCTGCCGGCGCCGCGCCGCCGTCGATCGCCATCCTCTGCCTCATCGGCATCGTCGTCGGTGCGGGACTGTCGCTCCTGATCGTCGTGCTGCGCGGGCTGCTGCGCAAGGCGACGCAGCTCGAGCAGGACCTGTCGGAGGTCGTGTGATGCCCATCATCATCAACCTCGACGTCGAGCTCGCGAAGAAGAAGATGTCGGTCGGCGACTTCGCCGCCGCGATCGACATCACCCCCGCGAACGTCGCGGTGCTGAAGAACGGCCGGGCCAAGGCCATCCGCTTCACGACGCTCGACGCGATCTGCCGCGTGCTCGACTGTCAGCCCGGCGACATCCTGCAGTGGGTCGACGACGATCCGGAGTCCCCGTGAGCACCGTCGCGATCCGGCCGGGGTGGAGTGAGGCGGCCATCGCCCATCTCGACGATCAGCTGTCCTGCCCGCGCTGCGGATTCCGCGTCGATGAGCAGTACTGCCGCCGCTGCGGAGCCGACTTCACCGGCACGATCGGGGCAGAGCTGTGGGATGCCTCGCAGACGGCCTCGGCCGCCCTTCGCGCTCGTCAGGCGGTGCTCGACCGCGTGCCCTCGCTCGTCGCCGCTCCGCGCCTCGCACCGGCGTCCGCCGCTGCGCGCACCCTGACGCCCGCCACGCCGGCGGGGGCCAGTGCGACCGTGCAGTCCGTCCTCGCCGTCGCGGGGGCCGGGCTCGTCGCCGTCGCCGCCGTCGTCTTCACGTTCTTCAACCCCGACCTCACCGACCCGCTCGCGCGCGGCCTGATCGTCGCCGCCGTGACCGTCGTCTTCCTCGCCGGCGCTGCCGTGCTCGTGCGCCGCGGCCTGCGGTTCTCGGCCGAAGCGGTCGGCGGGCTCGGTGTCGTCTTCGTCGCGCTCGATGTGCGTGCCCTCGCGCTCGCGGCGCCCGGTGCCGAATGGGGTGTCGCGGCCGGGACCACCCTCGTCGTCGGCGCGGTGCTTGCGGCCGCTGCCCTCGCGCTGCGGCTGCGCGCCTGGCTGTGGGCATCGCTCGTCGCGCTCGCCCTCGTGCCGGCCATGAGCGGCGCGGCCGCCACCGCGCCCGTGCTCGGCGCCCTCGGCACGGCGCTCGCGGCGTTCGCCCTGCTCGCGCTCACGCCACGTTTCGCCGCGCGGCTGTCGACGACGCTGCGCACAGAGCGGGTGAGCCTCACGGCCCTCGAATTCGGCGCGATCCTGCTCGCCCCCGTGCAGGGCGTGTTCTTCGGGGCGTTCCCCGCCGACGCGATCGCCCCGGCGCTGTGCGGCGTGCTCGCGGCATCCGCCCTGCTCGCCGTGTTCTCGACGCGACACCCGGCGCGCCGGATGTGGAGCTTCACAGCGGGGCTCCTCGGCACCGCGGCGGTCGTCGTGCTGCCCTTCACGGTGCTTCCCGTGAGCACGTGGTGGGTGA
This sequence comes from Microbacterium sp. Y547, assembly GCF_057669785.1. NCBI lineage: Bacteria > Bacillati > Actinomycetota > Actinomycetes > Micrococcales > Microbacteriaceae > Microbacterium > Microbacterium sp. Y547. Next base: position 552,853 of record NZ_JBYHFN010000001.1, on the reverse strand, counting down.
CGGCACTGACCGCAGCCGCCGTCGTGGGCGCCATCACGGTCGCCGTGCTCGCGCCGATGCCCTCGGCGGTCGCGCGCGGCGCCCTCGCGGGCGGCGCGATCGCCACCGTCGCTGTCACGGCCGTCCCGCCGACGATGGCCGCGGCGATCTTCGGCGGCGCGGCGGTGCTCGGCACCGACATGCTCTCGGCCGACGATCCGGCATCGATCGCCGTCGCGCTCGGTTCGCTCGCTGTCGGCCTCGTCATGTTCGCGCTGCTGCGCGAGCGCCTGCACGGCCCGCACGTGCGTGCCGACGGCATGACGGTGCCGACCGGCACGCGCTGGGTCGGCTACCTCGGCCTCTGGTACGCCGCGATCGCCGTGCTCACCGTCATGACGATCCCCAGCATCACGGTGCCCGGTCGCGTCGCGCTGGGACTCGCCGTCGCCGCCGCCGTGAGTCTCATGACCTTCCGGATGCCGCGGCTGCGGCCCGTCGCCGTGCGAACACCGCTCGTGGTCGGCGCGCACGTGCTCGTGCTCTTCGCGCTGATCCTGTCGTGGCGCGAGAGCGCGCTCGCGGTCGCGGCGGGCGTCTTCGTCGTCGCAGCGATCGGCGCGCTCGCGCTCTCCGTTTCGGCTCGGGCCCGGTTCGTGCACGTGGGGGTCGCGTACGCGTACGCGCTCATCGTGCTGGCGACGGCGCTCGGACTGGCCGGTGCCGGCGACATCGCCCGCCTGTGCCTGACGACGTCGGCGGGCGCCGTCGTCGCGATCGTCGTGACGTTCGTCGGCCGTATCGGCGTGCGGGCGTGGCATGCGATCCTCGTCGTGACCGCCGTGCCCTTCCTGATCGGCGTCGCGCAGGTCGTGTTCGAGCGCAGCGGCTGGACGGCGCTGTCGACCGGGCTCATCTTCCTGCTCGCGCTCACCCTCGTGACGACTCGCCGCGCGGGGCTCGGCACGGTGCTGCGCCTCGCGGCCGCTGCCGTGCTCGTTCCGGCGCTCGCCGTCGTCGTGGTGTGCCTCGGCGCACAGCTGTTGGTCGGAAGCGGGTCGCCGGTCGTGCTGCCCGTCGTCGCTGTCATCGTCGCGGTCGCGCTCGCCAGCGGATCCGTCGTGCACGCCGGTCTCGCGCCTCGCGTGGGGGAGCGCGACGCCGCGCTCGTGCGCATCGCGGTCGAGGCGTCCGCCCTCGTGACGGCCGCGATCGCCGTGCTGCTCTCGGTGCTGCGCGCCGCCGCGGGCGCCGAGACGGCCCTCGTCGTCCTGACGATCCTCGGCGTCGGAGGTCTCGCGACCGCGGTCGGAGCGGGCCGTCGGTACGGATGGTGGTTCGCGGGGGCCGCTTTCACGGGCGCACTGTGGAGCGTCTGGCAGCTGACCGGTGTCACCCTCGTCGAGGCATATCTGCTGCCGCCCGCGCTCGCCGCTGCCGTCGTGGGCGCCGTGCTGACCGTGCTCGGGATGCGCGGCGTCCGGCTGTACGCGGTCGGGCTGTTCGCCGCGATCGCGCCCGTGCTCGTGCTCGCCGCCGTCGTCGGCCCTTCGGTCCGGGCTCTCGCCCTCGTCGGCGCGGCGTGGGTGCTGCTACTGATCGGCGCGGCATCCCGCGGGCGGATGCGACGGCTTCGACCTGTGACGCTCGCGGCGGTCATCGTCGCGGGCGCGGCGGGAGCCGTCGCCGGTGTGCGGCTGGGTCTGGGGCTCGACACGGCGCCGATCGCGGGGCCGCTCGTGCTCGTGTGCCTCGGCGTCGCCGCCGCGGGAGCGCTGCCGTCGCTGCTCGCGGGTCGCAGCCTGCGCCGGTCCGCGGCGGCGCGAACCCGGTGGCTCACCGCCCCGGCGTTTGCGATGCTCGCCGTGGGCACGTGGCCCGCGATCGAGCGTGACTGGCTCACGATCTGGACGATGTGGGGCCTCATGCTCGCCCTGCTCGTCGCCGTCGTCGTCATCGCCCGCCGCGGTATGCGCGGCGAGACGGCTCTGCCGCCGGTCTGGTTCGTCTTCGCGCTCGCCTTCGCGACGGCCGTCGTCGCGTGGAGTCCGCGCGACCTGCGCGTCGAGTGGTTCTCGCTGCCGCTCGGCGTCGCCCTGCTGGCGGCCGGGGCGTGGGCGTTGTCATCGACGGATGCCGCGGGTCGCGGCATCCGCTCACTGGGCGCATGGCCTGCCGGTTTCCGCGGGTCGTGGGCGCTGCTCGCGCCGGGGCTTGGCGTGCTGCTGAGCGCGTCGATCGCGGCGACGTTCACCGACCCGCTGACGTGGCGGGCGATCCTCGTCATCGCGCTCGCACTGCTCGCGATCCTCGTGGGGGCGTCTCAGCGCCTCGCGGCGCCGTTCCTCATCGGCATCGTCGTGCTGCCGGTCGAGAACGTCTTCGCGTTCGTCGTGCAGATCGGTCGCGGAATCGAGTCGATGCCGTGGTGGATCACGCTCGCCGTCGTCGGCGCCGTGCTGCTCATCATTGCGGTGACCTACGAGCGCCGCGCGGGCGAGCAGTCGGGCCTGGCCGCACGCCTGCGCGATCTCGCGTGAGATACGGACGGTTCGGGTGGGCCTGGGGGTTTGGGGAGGATCAGGCCGCCAGACGGAGTCCGCGCGGGTCGGTCGCGACGCGCTCGCCATCGGCGATCGTCTCGTCATCGCCGATGAGCGCGCCCCCCGCGACCCTGGCGCCGACGCCGACCTGGACGCGGATGCCGATCTTGGCCCCCGCACCGATGGCGGCACCCGTGCAGATGTGCGCGTGCGGGGCAATCTGCGCCGCGGGTCCGATGACGGCGTCGGTCTCGACCCACACACCGCGGCTGACGCGGGCGCCCGCCGCGATCTGCACACCCGGTTCGACATACGCACCCGCCTCGACGACGGCTGAGGGGTGCACCTTCGCGCCGTGCGCGACGAGCCCCCGGCCGTTGACGTGCTTGCGGTAGCGCAGCACTTCTCCGCGGTCGTTTTCGATGTCGATATAGTTCTTGCCCACAGATCCCTCCCGATCGAGCGAACAATGACATAACCTCGCCGCGTCACGGTCCATTCCCGCATGGCATACTTCCGCCGTGGCGGACATCGAGATGGCGGCGATCCCGGCGGGATCGGTCGCGCTGCACGACGCGCGGCGCGACCGGCGCTGGAGGGTCGAGCTCGAGCCCTTCGAGGTCGGGGTGTACCCCGTGACGCAGGCGCAGATGGCCGAACTGCTCGGCGAGACGGCGACGCACCCCCGGCGGCCGGCCGTCGACGTCAGCTGGCTGCGTGCCGTGCGGGTGTGCAACGCGGCATCCGAATGGGAAGGGCTCGATCCCGCCTACACATTCGAGGGCGAGCAGGTGACGTGGCACATCGACTCCGACGGCTACCGTCTGCCGACCGAGGCGGAGTGGGAGTACGCCTGCCGCGCGGGTTCGACCGGGCCCCACTACGGACCGCTCGCCGATGTCGCCTGGACGGCCGCCGACGGCGTGACGCAACCGCAGCCGGTCGGTGGGCGGCATCCCAACCTCTTCGGGCTCTTCGACACGCTCGGCAACGTGTGGGAATGGTGCTGGGACCCGCTCGATCCGGCGCGTTACGACGACTACCGCGTGTTCCGCGGTGGCGGGTTCGCCGACGATGCGTGGAGCGTGCGGGCGTCGACGCGGCGCGGCGGCGCGCCGCGGATGCACCACGACGACGTGGGTCTGCGCTTCGCGCGCGGCGGCTTCGACGCCGTCGACGCGGCGCAGGGCTGGTCGGCGCGGGCTGACCGCGAACGGTCCCTCGCCGATGGTCCGAGACCCTCGGGCTGGACGCCGCGGCGCTGAGGGGCGCGTCGGGACGGATCCACGGCGTCGTCTACGCTGAGGGCGTCCCGTGTCGATGGAGAGGCGGACGCGATGCTTCCCGCACCTCGTGATGAGAGTCCGATCCCGACGGATCGCCCGGTGGCCCGGGCCGCGCACGAGACCCGGCCGACGGTGCGCGACGTGCTGGCGCTCGACGCGGTCGCCGCCGGCGTTCCCGAAGTGCTCGTGGGCGGTGTCGCCCTCGATGCCCGCGTGCGGTGGCTTCACGTGTCGGACAGTGCGGGCGTGGCGCGTCTGCTCGACGGCCAAGAGCTGCTGCTGTCGACGGGGTCATCCTGGCCGGATGCCGCCGAGGACCGAGCCGCCTTCGCGCACGGCCTCGCCGACGCCGGTGTCGCGGGAATCGTGCTCGAACTGGGCACGCGACATCGGGCCGCTCCGCCGGAGATCGTCGCGGTGGCCGCGGACCGCGGGATGGCCATGATCGTGCTGCACCGAGAAGTGAAGTTCGTGAATCTGACGCAGGCCGTGCACAGCCGCATCATCTCGGATCAGCACGACGCACTGCGCGCCCGCGACGAGGTGCACGAGCGCTTCACGATGCTCGCCCTGCGCGGATCACCCGCGGATTTCATCGTGCATCAGCTCGCTCAGACCCTCGGCGCGCCCGTCGTGCTCGAGAATCGCGCGCACGAGGTCGTCGCCGCCGAAGTGCCGCTCTCCCTCGAGGAGGAGCTGTTCGCGCAGTGGGAGCTGCGCTCGCGCGCCGCGCACCGCCGCGCCGACCAGCGACGCGACAGGGGCGAGCTCGATGACGCCGAGGACTGGGCGGTCGTGCCCGTCGAAGCACGCGGCATCCGGTGGGGGCACCTCGTCGTGCTGCCGGGGCCGACGCACCCCGCCGGACGCACAGCCGTGCTCGAGCAGGCCGCGATCGCGCTCGCCGTCGGGCGTCTGGCCGACGGCGATGCCGATGAATGGGGCCGGATCGGGCGGCGCCGGCTCATCGACGGACTGCTCGCTGGACGCTTCGCCGGCATCGGCGGCGCATCCGCGCGCCTCGAGGCGGCGGGCATCCCGCTGCGCGGCGCGCACCTGTACGGCATCGTCGCCTGCGGCGTGCCCGTGTCAGCCGAAGCCGTCGATGGGGCCGCTCGCGCGCTGCGCGGTCGCGCCGTCGCGGGATCGGCGCCCGAGGGCATGGCGGCCCCTGCGACGACGATCCTGCTGTCGCTGCCCGCCGACGTCGCGTTCGACGATGCGACCGCCACGGGCTTCGCCCGCTCGCTCGTGGATTCGCCTGAGGCCGCCGACCGCCTCCTCGTGTCGATCGGGCAGGCCGCCGACACCGTCGAACGCGCTCTGGTCTCGCTGCACGACGCCGTCGACCTCGCGCACGGGCGACGTCGACGCGGGGGCCGCGGACCCGTGCTGCGCCGCTCGGACGACCGGCCGCTCGTGCACCTCGTGAGCGCGCTGCGCGGCGACCCGCGCGTGCTGGACCACGGCGAACGGATGCTGGCGCCGCTCATCGTGCACGACCTCGGCCGCGGCGGCGACCTGCTCGATGTACTCGAGGCGATGCTCGCGCATCCCGGCAACCGCACCGCCGCGGCGTCCGCTTCGCACCTCTCCCGGTCGGTGTTCTATCAGCGCATCGCCCTCATCGAGGAGCTGCTGGGTGTTGACCTCGATGACGGAGAAGTGCAGACGGCGCTGCACATCGCGCTGCTCGTGCGCCGGTCGGCGGGGCGCTGACGCGTCCGTCGCCGGTGGCCCATCACGGCGCGACGTAGACCTTGCGGAGGGTCTCGCGCACGGTCCAGACCGTGCGCATCCCCTCCTCGAGGCGCACGATCGACCCCGCGCGCAGCACGATCGGCGGTAGCAGCGGATGCTCGAACTCGACCGTCGCGTCGCCCGCGAGGACGACGAACACCTCGTCTGACTCGACATCGCGCGAGACGCCGGGCGTGTGCTCCCACACCCCGACGACCCGGCCCGCCGCGTCGTCGAGGTCGACGGCGCGTGTCGCGGGGGAGCCGGCCACGACGTGGTCGAGCGGCACGGTCTCGAACGGCACCGGCAGGTGCGCGGCGTCGGCAGCGACCCCCGACGTCAGCCGGGTCATGAGTCGAACCCCAGTCCGAGCACGTCGAGGCTCTTCAGCAGCAGGTTGCGGCGCCCCTGGTCATGGTCGGCCCGGTCGAGCGACCAGCGCGTCGCCTGGATGCCGATCGAGGCGAGAGGCTCGGGCGGAAAGGGGAGCGGGCGGGTGCGCACCATCTGCAGCTGAGTGCGCGCCGTCTGCTCGCCGGCGAGCAGATCGAGCATGACCTCGCCCGCGAAGCGGGTCGCCGCGACGCCCAGCCCCGTGAAGCCCGCGGCGTAGGCGACGCGTCCGCCGCGGGCCGAGCCGAAGAAGGCGCTGAACTGCGTCGACGTGTCGATCGCGCCCGCCCAGCGGTGAGTGAACCGCAGTCCTTCGAGCTGCGGGAACAGCGTGAAGAAGTGGCTCGCCAGCCGCCGCCACGACTCGGGCCGGTTCTCGTACGCCGAGCGCACGCGGCGGCCGTAGTGGTAGACGGCGTCGTAGCCGCCGAAGAGGAGACGGTTGTCACGGCTCAGCCGCACGTAGTGGAACTGGTTCGCGAGATCGCTGAACCCCTGCCGCCCGGCCCATCCCACCGACGCGAGCTGCGCGCTCGACAACGGCTCGGTCATGAGCACGTAGTCATAGACCGGCACCGTCATGAGTCGGTTGCGCCGCAGCAGCGACGGGAAGACGTTCGTCGCGAGAGCGACCCGCGACGCGATGACCCGTCCCTGCGGCATCTGGACCGCGACATCGCCGCCCGCATCAGAGAGACCTCGCACGAGCGAATGCTCGTAGATCTCGACGCCGGCTTCTTCGGCGGCGCGCGCGAGCCCCGCCGCGAGCTTGCCCGGATGCACGAGCGCCGTGGACTGCTTCTCGAACACCGCGCCCAGGAACGCCGGAGACGCGATAGCCGCTCGCGTCTCGTCGACGCTCAGCCGCTCGATGCTCGTGTCGCCGCGGCGCGCGGCATCGGCCGCCCACTCGTCGAGCCAGGCGAGCTGGTGCGGTTCGGTCGCGACGCCGAGGGCTCCGGTGCGCTCCCAGTCGGCGTCGATGCCGTACGCGGCGATGTCCGCGCCCATCGCTTCGAGGTTGGCCATGCCCAGTCGATCGAGCTCATCGATCTCGCCGGGCCAGCGCGATGCTCCGTTGTCGCGGCCGTGCGTCAGGCTCGCGTCGCAGAATCCGCCGTTGCGTCCCGACGCCGCCCACCCGACCGTGCGCGCTTCAACGACGATGACGCGGGCATCCGGTGCGCGCCGCTTCGCGAGCAGGGCGGTCCACAGGCCCGTGTATCCGCCGCCGACGACGACGAGCTCGGCGGCACCCGTGCCCGTGAAGACCGGCCGCTGCGGCTGAGCGGGCAGGTCATCGAGCCAGAAGACGCTGTGCCGGGTGTCGGCGAGGCTCTCGGCGATGACGGATGCCGCGGGCCGCTGCCGCTCGTAGACCGTCGTGCTCATCGGGTCGCCCCTGCCTCGTAGACGCGCTCGCCCGCGACGAAGGTCTGCAGAACCCCGGTCGCGCCGATCTCGTCGGCGGGACCGGCGAAGGGGTCTCGGTCGAGCACCACCAGATCGGCGTGCTTGCCGACCTCGATCGTGCCCGTCACGTCGTCCAGGTGGTTCACCCACGCCGAGCCCGCCGTGTACGCCGTGAGCGAGGTCGCGAGATCGATCGCCTGCTCGGGCAGGAACGGGTCGTACTCGCCCTCTTCGTAGCCGGGCGCTGCCGTGCGGTTGACGGCGGTGTGGATCGCGGCGAGCGGGTTCGGCGTCGACACCGACCAGTCGCTGCCCGCCGCGAGCACGGCCCCCGCGCGCAGCAGATCGCCGAAGGGGTACTGCCACGCGCTGCGCGGCTGCCCGAGGAAGGGCAGCGTGAGATCGACCATCTGCGGCTCGAGCGTCGCCCACAGGGACTGCATGTTCGCCGCGACCCCCAGTTCGCGAAACCGCGGCACGTCATCGGGGTGCACGACCTGGATGTGGGCGATGTGGTGACGGTTGTCGCCGCGGCCGTTGCGCGCGATCGCGTGCTCGACGGCATCGAGGCACTCGCGCACGGCCCGGTCGCCGATCGCGTGGAAGTGCACCTGGAACCCCGCAGCATCCAGCAGCGGCACGGCCTCGTTCAGCACGTCGGGGGGCACGAACGAGATGCCGGAGTTGTCGGTGGGGTGGCCGTGCCCGTCGCCGTAGGGCTCGAGCATGGCGGCGGTGAAGCTCTCGGCGACCCCGTCTTGCATGATCTTGACGCTCGTCGCGGCGAAGCGTCCTCCACGGTAGCGGTCGCGGCGCTCGACGAGCGAGGGGATCTGCTCGATGCCCTTCGTGCGGTCCCACCACAGTGCTCCGACGACGCGCGCCGTCAGTGTGCCAGCCGCCGCGGCGGCGAGGTAGGCGGGGCCGGGATCGCCGGCGTCGCCGTACGGACCGACGATCGCGTCCTGCCAGGCCGTGATGCCGTACGAGTGCAGGTGGCGCTGACCGGTGAGGAGGGCTTCGACGAGTCGCTCCGGCGGTTCTTCCGGCAGGAGCCGGTTGACCAGCGACATCGCGCCCTCGTGGAGGGTTCCGGTCGCATGACCGTCGATGTCGCGCTCGATGCGGCCGTCTGCGGGGTCGGGGGTGGCCCGGTCGATCCCGGCGAGCCGCATCGCGGCGGAGTTGACCCACGCGCCGTGCCCGTCGCGATTGGGGAAGAAGGCGGGGCGATCAGCCACGACGGCATCGAGCGCGGCGGCTGTCGGGGTGCCCCCGGGAAACGCCGACATCTGCCAGCCGCCCCCGAGGATCCACGCGTCGTCAGGGTGAGATGCCGCATAGCGCGCGATCGCGGCGAGATACTCCTCAGCTGTCGCGTGGTCGGACAGGTCGCAGCGCAGCATGTCCAGTCCGCCCCAGACCGGATGCACGTGCGCGTCCTGGAACCCGGGCACGAGCAGGCGCCCGGCGAGGTCGACGACCTCGGTGCGGGGCCCGATGAGGCTGCCGATGTCGTCGCCGCCGACCGCGACGATCCGTCCGCCGGTGACGGCGACCGATCGCGCGCGCGAGCGCACGGCATCCGCGGTGAACACGGCCCCTCCGCGGAAGACCAGGTCTGCTTCGGGTCGCATGGGGGAAGAGGACACGATCAGCCGCCCGTCATCGTGCGGGCGATCTGGGTCGCCGAGTCGCCGGCGCGCTTGAGGACGAGCGCTACGAGGGCCAGGGCGACGAGTGTGAGCAGCAGCATGATCGTCGACACCGCAGCGATCTCGGGACGCAACCCGGAACGCACAGCGCTCAGCACGTAGACGGGCCACGGCGTCGTGCCCGACACCTGTACGAACGCCGCGACGATCGTGTTGTCCAGTGCGAGGGTGAACGCCAGCAGGAAGCCCGCGAGCACGGCGGGCATCGCGAGCGCGAGCGTGATGCGGCGGAACGTCGTGACCGGCTTCGCGTACAGGTCGCCCGAGGCCTCTTCGAGGTTCGCGTCCTGCCCGATCAGCCGCGCTCGCACGATGTACGACACGACCGCCGTCGAGAACAGCGACGAGCCCACCGAGAGGCGCACGATGCCGTCGTTGAACATCGACAGACCGAGGTCCTGCCCGAGCCAGACGAGGAACGGCAGCAGGGCGACGGCGTCGACGATCTCGGGTGTGACCGATACGAGCAGCAGCAGTCCCAGTAGCCACCACGCCCACTTGCCCGGGTAGCGTGCCATCGCGATGCCGGCGAGCGTGCCGAGCACCGTCGCGATGAGCGCCGAGATGACAGCCGTGATGATCGACACGCGCACGGCATTCTGGATCGCGGGCTTGTCGAGGATCGTCCGGAACGCGTCGAACCCGAAGCCGTCCCACGCGACGAGCAGCCGCCCCGTGTTGAACGAGTAGATGACGATGACGATGATCGGCGCGAACAGGAAGAGCAGCACGAGGATGCCCCACACGTTCAGCAGCACGTCGGTCCAGGGCCGCTTCGCACGCGGCCCCTTGGTGCGGCTGCGTGCCCGCAGGATCGTCTCGGTCGAGGGGTGGGTGCTCATACCCGCACCTTCTCGCCCGCGGGAGCGGGGGCATCCGTCGTCTCCGTCGTCGCGGGCGCCGGCCCCAGCACGAGGCGGTTCGCCGATCGGAACGGCAGCGTCACGAGCCACAGCACGAGGCCGACGAGGGCGATCGTGGCGGTGATGACGAGCATGAGCAGCACCGCCATCGCCGAGCCCAGAGCCCAGTTCTGGGCCGTCTGGAACTGGCTCGCGACGAGCTGTCCGACCATGTTGCCCTTCGCCCCGCCGAGCACCGTCGCGGTGATGTAGTCACCCATCAGCGGGATGAACACGAGCAGCACACCCGCGATGACACCGGGCCGCGACAGCGGCAGCGTGACCCGCAGGAACGTGCGCACCTTGCCGGCACCGAGATCCTTGGATGCCTCGCGCAGGGCCGGCCCCACCCGGTCGAACGCGACGAACAGCGGCAGCACCATGAGCGGCAGGTAGTTGTAGACGACGCCGATGACGACGGCCGTGCGCGTGTACAGCAGATCGAGCGGGCCGTCGAGCACGCCGGTCGACTGCAGCATGGTCGACAGCCATCCCTCGGGGGCGATGATCACCTGCCAGCCGATCGTCCGCACGAGGAAGTTGGTCCAGAACGGCACGAGGACGAGCGCGATCAGAAGTCCGCGGCGGCGAGGGGGCACCTTGAAGGCCATCCAGTACGCCACCGGGGCGCCGATCAGAAAGCACAGGACCGTGCCGATCAGCCCGACCCACAGGGTGTTCTGAAACGTCGTGAAAAACGTCGGCGACATCGCCTCGATGTAGCGATCGAACGACAGGACGTCATTGGCGTGGGTGCCGAAGATGCCGGGCTTGTAACCGAAGCTGAACCACACGACCATCGCCACGGGGGCGACGAAGAAGATGACCAGCCACAGCCACGCGGGAATCGCGAGGAGGGGGCCCGGGGAGCGTCTACTCACCCGCGGCGGCCTTCATCGCGTTCCAGATCTCGACGCGCACGGTCTGCGAGTCGTTGAGCACCTGCTCATGCATCGTCTCGAGCTGGTCGGGGGTGAAGAAGATGAGATCGGTCAGCTCCAGGCCGGCATCGATCGCGCCCTGCTCCATGTCCTTCCCGCCGACGTGATATCCGATGTAGTCGAGGTTCAGGAAGAGGTTCTCGGGAGCGAGAGAGAAGTTGATGAAGGCGTGTGCGGCCTCGGGGTTGGGAGCGCCCTCGGCGATGCACCAGTTATCCATCCACAGCTCGGTCACCGGCCCGGGCAGTACCCACTGCCACCGCTCGGGATCGGGACTCTCGAGGATGCCGAGGCGCGCATCGCCGTTCCATGACTGCACGAGCGCCTGCGTGCCCTGCGGGATGGCGTTCGTGCCGGGGTACGAGTCGAACGCCGAGATGTGCGGGGCGATCTGGGTGATGAGGAACTCGCGGCATGCCTCGAGCTCGGCGGGATCCTCGGTGTTCCAGTCCATGTCGTTGGCCCAGAAGTACGCGCCGACGATCCCGGCCGGATCATCGGACATCGAGGTGCGGCCGCTCGCCTCGTTCTGGGCGGCGTCGAAGAAGTCCCCCCACGTCGACAGCTCCCGCGTGATGACGTTCTTGTCGTAGACGAATCCCGTCGTGCCCCATGCCTTGCAGATCGAGTAGGCGTTGTCGGGATCCCACGCGCGGCCGAGCACCGACGGGTCCATGTTGTCGATGTTGGGGAGCAGCTCCTTGGTGAACGGCAGGAGCAGGCCGTTCTCGATCATCTGCGGGATGAAGACGCCCGTCGGCACGATGATGTCGTACCCGCTCGTTCCGCGCGCGGCGATGAGCTTGGCGATGAGCTCTTCGTTGGATGAGTACGAGTCCAACGTGACGCGCGGACCGAGCTGCTCGGTGAACGCCGTGATGACCTCGGGGGCGTCGTAGTCACCCCACGTGTAGACCGACAGGTTGGCTTCGAGGTCGCCCCCCGTCGCGCCGGGCGCGGGCGCGGCGCTGCCGCCCGGGGAGCACGCCGCGAGCATCGCGGTGCCGCCGGCGAGGGCGGCGAGACCGAGGAAGCGCCGCCGGGACAGTTCTTGCGCGATACGCGGCACGGCGCTGTCGTGCGCGAGGATGCGGACGGGGGTGCGTGAGGCGGTCATCGGTGTCTCCTTGTTCGGGTCGGAGCGCGAGCGCCGGTGTGAGGCGCGGGCTAGAGGGTCGGTGGCGCGAGGTACCCGCCCTCCTCAGCGGCAGCGTCGGCGGGAAAGAGCATGACGTGCGCGGCCGACCACGTGCACGTGACGGTGTCACCGACCTGCAGAGCGGGTGCCTCAGGCGTCGGGCGCCGCACGATGAAGGACTGGTCGAGGCCGAGTCGCACGAGGTACTGCATCGTGTCGCCGAGGTGGGACAGTCCGATCAGTTCACCGCTGACGGTGTTGGCCCCCCGAGTCGTGGCGGCATTGCGCTCGATCGCGATGAATTCGGGACGGATGGCGGCTTCGCCGTGCGTCTTGCCGGCCAGGGCCGCCTCGACTCCGCGGACCGTGGCGTGCGGAGTCGTCACGGTCGTACCACCGTCGGCGACCTCGCCGCGGAAGAAGTTCTGCTGTCCGACGAATGCCGCGACGTACGCCGACGCAGGGCGTGCATAGATCGTGTCGGCGTCGGCCAGCTGCTCGATGTGGCCGGCGCGCATGATGGCGATGCGGTCGCTCATCGACAGCGCCTCACCCTGGTCGTGCGTCACGAAGACGAAAGTGATGCCGAGGCGGGACTGCAGCAGCTTCAGCTCGAGCTGCATCTCTTCGCGAAGCTGCCGGTCCAGCGCCCCGAGCGGTTCGTCGAGCAGCAGTACGGCCGGACGATTGACGAGCGCCCGGGCCAAGGCGACCCGCTGCTGCTGGCCGCCGGAGAGCTGTGTCGGCCTGCGGTCGGCGAACGGACGCATCTGCACGAGCGCGAGCGCGTCGGCGACCCGCTCGCGCACCTCGCTCTTGGGCGTGCGGCGCTGCTGCAGTCCGTACGCGACGTTCTCGGCGACGGAGAGGTGGGGGAAGAGGGCGTACGCCTGGAAGACCGTGTTGACATCGCGGCGATAAGGCGGGGCCGACAGCACGGACTGACCGGAGATGCGGATGTCGCCCTCATCGGGATTCTCGAACCCGGCGATCATGCGCAGCGTCGTCGTCTTGCCGCAGCCCGACGGGCCCAGGAACGAGATGAACTCGCCGGGCTGGATCACGAGCGACAGATCATCGACGGCGGTCTGGTCGCCGTAGCGCTTCGTGATCGCGTCGAGGACGACGGATCCGCGCGCGGTGGGCGCATCGCTCGGAGAGTCACGGGTCGCCTGCACGTCGGTCGCGGTCGCCACGTCGAGCCTCCTGGTCACCGCGCCTCAGTGCGCAGTACCGGGTATTCAATCCAGCGAAATCCGCGCGGCGCAACGCCCCGGCGACCGAACCGGACGATCCGAAAGGGCGGTGTGCGGTGTCTGACAGATCGTCCGGGAGAGGTGGCTTCAGGTCTGGCAGACAGGACACCAGAACACGTTGCGCTCACGGGTCGCGTCGGCGCCGAGTGTCGTCGTGCGGATCGGGGTTCCGCAGCGTCGGCACGGGGCGTTCTCACGCCGGTACACCCACGTGCGGCGGCCTGGGCGGGAGTCTCCGGTGAAGGTGCGGCCCGATCGGTCCCGGTTCGCGCGGATCATGCGCACGCCCGTGTCGATGAGCGCAGCGGCGTCGACCTCGTTCGCCGGGGTGGTCGGCAGGATCCCGCGGACGAACAGCATCTCGTTCGCGTAGACGTTGCCCCACCCCGCGACGTTGCGCTGGTCGAGGATCGCGACGTGCGCGGCTCGCGGATCGGACTGCAGCCGGCGGACCGCCTCGCCGGCATCCCATTCGGAGGAGAGCGGGTCGGGGCCGAGGTATCCGACGAGGTCGTCTTCGCGCGCCGTCGGCACGACCTCGATGTCGGCGAGGTCGAAGCCGACCGCCTCGTGCCCTGCCGTGCCGATGACGGCGCGGGCTCGGAAAGCGGGCGCGCGCCAGCGCTCGCCGCGGCGATAGATGTGCCACTCGCCCTCCATCTTGAGGTGCGAGTGCAGCGACCACGGCCCGATGCGGTGCAGCAGGTGCTTGCCGCGGGGCACGACCCCGTGCACCGTGAGTCCCGTGAGGTCGATCGTGGCGGCCTGCGGCACGCGCAGTTCGAAGCGCGTCACTTCGGCGCCGGCGAGCACGTCGTCAAGCCGCCGTGCCGCGCGGTAGACGGTGTCGCCCTCAGGCACGCGTCGCCTGCCGTGCGGCATCGCCGGCCGTGAGCCGGCGCAGCGTGAGGCCTCGGGGCGACTCGACGAAGCCCGCCGCTCGCAGCAGACGGTCGACCGCCGTGCCGAAGACGAGCGTGCCGTTGACCTGCTCGATCGTCAGGGTCTCGAGTCGACGCGCGCGCGCCGTGGCGGCGAGCTCGCGCGTCGCCGCCTCGAGAGCCTGCTCGTCGTCGGTGAACGCCAGCGCCGACTTGCCGCCGCGCTCGAGGTAGAGCACGAGCGCGCCGTCGACGAGGACGACGAGGGCGCCGGCCTTTCGCCCGGGGCGATGCGATACGCCCTCGAGGGCCGGCCACGCCAGTGCCGCTCCGTACGGATTCGCCGGATCGGTCGCCGCGAGCGCGACGGCGTGCCGCGGCGGCGGGTCGGGCAGACCCGCGAACTCGCGCAGCCGGTCGACGGTCGCCGAGGCGGCGAACTGGGCGGCGCCGAGCTTCTCGATGACATAGCCGCGGCGGCAGTGGCCGGCCTCTTCGAACCTGGCCAGCACGCGGTACACCTGCGCGAATCCACCCGGCACGCCCTCGGACTGCACGGACCCGCGGGTGACGACGCCGTACCGGTCCAGGAGCAGGCTCGCGCTCGCCGTCGCGCGCAGCGTCGGGTCGGTCTCAGCCGCAGGCAGCAGCGACCACCGACCCCCGAGAGCGGGAGGCCGCGGCGGCACCGAGGCTGCGAGGGTGCGCGAGGCGGTGCCGCGATACATGCGTGCCCGCGGTGCGCGGCGGGCCACCCGATGGGCCTGCGAGCCCCCGCCGGTGAGGGTGCGCACGGGCGAGAACGTGTCGTTCGTGATGCGCCCGGCCCACGTGAGGCTCCAGAGTGCATCGATGACGGCCTGCTCGCTGGCGGCTCCGGTGAGCTGCCTGAGCTGGGCGGCGAAGTACGCCCCGCCCGCCGACAGGGTCTGCAGCAGCTGGTCTTCGAGTGAGCCGGGCGCGACGTCGTCGTCGGGCAGCGCGAGGGTGAGGGGTGCGGCATCGACGGGATGCAGGGCGATCCAGCCGTCGCGACCGGGCAGCGTGCCGTGGCCCGACCACACGACCTCGCCCGACGACGTGAGCTCGTCGAGCATCGCCGGGGCGTAGTCGGCCACGCGGGCGGGCAGGATGAGCGACTCCCACGCACTCGCGGGGATCGGTACGCCCGCGAGCTGCTCGATGACAGCGGCGACGCCGTCGACGCCCTCGAGAGGGCGGGTGACGTGCTGCCACACGGGAAGGAACCGGGCGAACGCGTCGGGGGGCACGGGCTCGACGCTTCCGCGGATGGCGGCGAGCGAGCGCATCCGCAGACGCCGGAGCACTTCGGAGTCGCACCATTCGAGGTCATCGCCCGCGGGTTCGTCGCCGACCCGGGACCCGGTCGATGGCTCGGGCAGGAAGTAGCCGCTGGAGACCCGCCCCTGGGACTCGAGTCGCTGCAGGGTGAGACGGGCGACGGCAGGGCCGATGCCGAGCCGCTGGGCCGCGGCATCCGCACGGAAGGGTCCGTGGGTGCGGGCGTAGCGAGCGACGAGGTCGCCGAGCGGGTCGGGCAGCGGCTCGAGGAACGCCGTCGGGATTCCGACGGGAAGCGCGACTCCGAGCGCGTCGCGCAGTCGCCCGGCGTCTTCGATCGCGGCGTAGCGGACCGTGCCTGCGATGGTCACCCGGATCGCCCGCCGCGCATCGACGAGCGCGTCGAGCAGGGCGGCTGCATCGTCGCGGGTCGCGTGCTCCGGCACCGTGTCGTCTGCAGGCACGTCGTCGCTCTGCAGACGCAGAGCCGCCTCGTCGGCGTCGAGGGGGCCGAGCAGGCGCAGAAGATCCGCCGTGCCCTCGATTCCGCGGGCGCGACGCTCGGGGTCGAGTCGCTGCACTTCGCGGGCGAACTGGGCGATGATGTCGGGGTCGAGCAGCTCGCGCATCTCGACCTTGCCGAGCAGTTCGCCCAACAGTGCGGGGTCGACCGACAGCGCGGCGGCGCGTCGCTCGGCGAGCGGGGAATCACCCTCGTACATGAACGCGCCGACGTAGCCGAACAGCAGGTCGCGCGCGTACGGCGACGGCTGAGCGGGCTCGGTCTCGACGAGACGGATGCGACGGTCGCCGATGCTGCGGGCGATGCGCAGGAGCGCGGGCACGTCGTAGACGTCTTGCAGCACTTCGCGGAGCGTTTCGAGGATCACCGGGAAGGTCGGGTAACGCCGAGCCACCTCGAGCAGCTGCGCCGAGCGCTGGCGCTGCTGCCACAGCGGACTGCGCCGGCCCGGATTGCGGCGCGGCAGCAGCAGGGCGCGCGCTGCGCACTCGCGGAAGCGGGAGGCGAACAGCGCCGACCCGCCGACCTCGTCGGTCACGAGCTGTTCGAGCTCGTCGGGTTCGAAGACGAAGAGCTCGGCGCCGGGGGGTTCTGCCGTGGCATCGGGAACCCGCGCGATGATGCCGTCGTCGCTGGCCACCGCCGACCCCTCGACTCCGAGGCGCTCGCGGATGCGCGCATTGACGGCGAGAGCCCAGGGTGCGTGAACCTTCATTCCGTATGGGGAATGCAAGATGATCCGCCAGTCGCCGACCTCGTCGCGACCGCGCTCGACGGTCAGTGAGCGGTCAGTCGGCAAGGTGCCGGTGGCTTCACGCTGTTCGGCGAGATAAGCCAGCAGGTTGCCCTGTGCGAGCGGGTCGAGCCCGGCTTCTTCCAGCCGGGCGCGGGACTTCTCGGGCTTCGCGGTCGAGAGCTCGCGCGCGAAGCCGCCGAGTGCTTCGCCGAGCTCGGCCGGTCGGCCGATTCCGTCGCCGTGCCAGAACGGCAGCTTGCCCGGCTGCCCGAATGCCGGCACGACGTTGACCCGGTCGTGCGTGATCTCGACGATCCGCCAGCTGGTCGTGCCGAGGGTGAAGACGTCGTTGATACGCGACTCGTAGACCATCTCTTCATCGAGCTCGCCGACGCGCGCGTTCTGCGATTCGCCCGCGATGAAGACACCGAACAGTCCCCGGTCGGGGATCGTGCCGCCGCTCGTGACGGCGATGCGCTGCGAGCCGGGTCGACCCGTGAGTGTTCCGTGGTCTCGGTCCCAGACCAGGCGCGGCCGCAGTTCGGCGAACTCGTCGGACGGGAACCGGCCCGCGAGCAGATCGAGCGTGGCCTCGTAGGCCGACCGCGGCAGCGAGCGGAAGGGCGCCGAGCGCTTGAGCGTGTCGTACCACTCCTCGACATCGAGCGGCTCGAGGGCGCTTGCGGCGACCGTCTGCTGCGCGAGGATGTCGAGCGGGTTCTGCGGGATCGAGATGGACTCGATCTGCCCCGCCAGCATCCGCTCTGTGACGATCGCCGTGTGCAGGACATCGGCGCGATTCTTGGGGAACAGGGCCGCACGGCTGACCTCGCCGACCTGGTGGCCGGCGCGCCCGATGCGTTGCAGACCGGATGCGGCACTCGGTGGCGCCTCGACCTGGATGACGAGGTCGACCGCCCCCATGTCGATACCGAGCTCGAGGCTGCTCGTCGCGACGACGCAGCGCAGGACACCGCTCTTGAGCTCTTCTTCGACCTGCGCACGCTGCTCTTTCGACACCGAGCCGTGATGCGCTTTCGCGAGCACCGGCTCTGCACCCGCCGAGGAGCCCGCCTGTGCCATCATCTCGGCGGGGACGGCTGGCTCGGGCAGGTCGAGGCCGAGCCGTTCGGAGTAGATCTCGTTGAGGCGGCCGGTGAGGCGCTCGCCGAGCCTGCGCGAGTTGACGAAGACGATCGTGGATCGATGCTGCAGGATGCGGTCGACGATGGCCTCTTCGACGTGCGGCCACACCGAACCGGTCACCTCGGTCTGACCGGCGTCTGCGAACCAGTCCGCGTCGCCCTCGGCGCCGGGCTCAGGGGTGCCCGGCGGGGGCGGCGGGTTGAGCATGTCTTCGACCGGCACGACGACGGACATGTCGAAGGCCTTCGTCGAACGTGGCGCGACGATCTCGACGGGCGACGAGCCGCCGAGGAACCGGGCGACCTCGTCGATGGGCCGCACCGTCGCCGACAGTCCGATGCGCTGCGCGGGACCGATCTTCGGATCGTGCGCGCGGCGCAGCGCGTCGAGCCGCTCGAGGCTGACGGCGAGGTGCGCACCTCGCTTCGTCGCGGCGACGGCGTGGACCTCATCGATGATGACGGTGTGCACGTCGCGCAGGGTTTCGCGCGCCTGGCTGGTCAGCATGAGGTACAGAGATTCGGGCGTCGTGATGAGGATATCGGGCGGGGCCGTGACGAGCTTGCGGCGATCCGACGACGTCGTGTCGCCCGAACGCACGCCCACCGAGACGCCCGGCACCGCGATACCGAGGCGCCGGGCGGACTGGTCGATTCCGACGAGCGGCGAGCGCAGGTTGCGCTCGACATCGACGCCGAGCGCTTTGAGGGGCGAGATGTACAGGATGTGCGTGCCGGGCGCAGGACCGGAGCGGCGCCGGCCTTTCGCGGCGGGCGGGCGTGCGGCATCCTTCTCGCGGAAGATCCGGTCGATCGCCCACAGGAACGCCGCGAGGGTCTTGCCTGAGCCCGTCGGAGCGACCACGAGCGCGTGCTTTCCGGCGGACACGGCTCGCCACGCGCCCGCCTGAGCTTCGGTCGGCGCGGCGAACGCCCCGCGGAACCAGTCCTGGGTCGCGGGGCCGAAACGCTCGAGCACGTCGCTCACCCCTCCATCTTCGTCGCTGCCACCGACATCGGGCCGGGCCTTGCAAGATCCGTCGTGCGGGGGATAGCCGGCGCTGCGCCGAGGCGTACCGATGCCCGTGCACCGTGTCGGGTCTGTGCCGCGACACGCCGGCCCGGCGTTCCTGCTTCACGGCGTGTCGTCCCGCGGGCCCGACAGTGTGCCCGCTCGGTGCTCTATGCCCCGGGCTCACACCTCTCTCAGCGTCCCATCGCGCGACAGCTCGACCGTCAGGTCGACGCCGATCCGCTTGAGGAACGCGTCGTCGTGGCTCACGACGAGCACGGCGCCGCGGTACGCCGACAGCGCCGCGACGAAGCGGTCGACCGTGTCGAGGTCGAGGTTGTTCGTCGGCTCGTCGAAGACGAGCAGCTGCGGCGGCGGGTCAGCCAGCAGCAGCCGCGCGAGCGCGACCCGGAACCGCTCCCCGCCCGACAGCGTCGACACGGGCCGTTCGACGGCCGCGCCGCGGATGAGGAACCGAGCGAGCCGGTTACGCAGCTCGACCGCTCCGACCCCCGGGGCGACCGCCGCGACGTTCTCGAGAACGGATGCCGCCTCATCGAGCCCGTCGACGCGTTGCGGCAGGTACCCCACGCGGTCGGTGTGCAGCTCTGCGTAGGCGCCGCCGAGCGCGGCGGCGCGAGGCGGGGACGCCCCGACGAGCCGCTCGAGCAGCGTCGTCTTGCCGCTGCCGTTCGGGCCGATGAGGGCGACCCGCTCGGGCCCCTGCACGATCCAGGCGCGCTCGCCGTCGACGAGTGTCGCGATGCGGCGCCCCGCCGCGACACCGGGGTCGGGCAGGTCGATCACGACGGCGTCATCGTCGCGCACGCGCCGCTCGGCGGCGTCGAGCGCTG
The DNA here is from genome assembly GCF_057669785.1 of Microbacterium sp. Y547. Taxonomy (NCBI): domain Bacteria; kingdom Bacillati; phylum Actinomycetota; class Actinomycetes; order Micrococcales; family Microbacteriaceae; genus Microbacterium; species Microbacterium sp. Y547. The sequence continues at coordinate 533,094 of NZ_JBYHFN010000001.1, read as the reverse complement.
AGCGCGCCGCCGCTTCGCGCTCGGCCTTCTCGCCGCGCAGCTTGCCGGCCGAGACCTGCGCCTCGCGCTTGCGTGCGTTCATGACGATCTTCGGCAGTCGCTTCTCGGCGTGCGCCTTTCGGCCCATCTGCTGTCGCCGGGCGATCGTCGTCTCGGCCTCGATCCGCTCGCGCTTCTCGCGGCGCACGGCCTGGACCGCCGCGCGCTCCGCCTGACGCGCGGCATCCTGCTCGGTGTCGAGCCACTCCCGCCACGCCGAGTAGGGGCCGCCGAAGACCGACAGCTCGCTGTCGTACAGCTCGGCGGTGTCATCCATCAGGTCGAGCAGCGCCGTGTCGTGACTGACGACGACGAGGGCGCCGCGCCACGTGCGCACCATGTCGTACAGCCGAACCCGGGCGTCGCGGTCGAGGTTGTTGGTCGGCTCATCGAGCAGTACGATCGGCGCCGCCGAGAGACGGATGCCGGCGATCGCGGTCAGCACGGCTTCGCCGCCGGATAGCTCGCCGACGCACCGGTCGAGCATGGTGGGGTCGAGCCCCGCCTCGGCGAGGGCCGCGTGGGCGCGCGCCTCGACGTCCCACTCGTCGCCGACGGCGTCGAAGCGTCGCGGGTCGGGGTCTCCGGACTCGATCGCCCGCAGGCCGCGCAGCGCGTCGCCCACGCCGAGTAGGTCGGCGACAGGGCGTGCGACGTCGAGGGTGAGGCGCTGCGGAAGGTATGCGGCATCCGCTGTTCTCGTGATGTGCCCGCTGTCGGGCACGAGGTCGCCCGCGATGAGGCGCAGCAGCGTCGACTTGCCCGAGCCGTTGCGGCCGACCAGGCCCGTGCGGCCGGAGCCGAACGCGCCCGAGACGTCGCTGACGGCGATCGTGCCGTCGGACCAGGCGTACGAGACGCGGTCGAGGATGAGGGAGGGGGTGAGGGTGTGAGCAGGCATGCGGCTCCGTTCGTGTCGGGTGCGCAGACACACGACACCGACGCGGCACGCACGGCGAAGCCGGGTGCAGAGCGGAGGATCGACTGTCAGCGCGAGGGGAGGGGCGCCGACAGCGGGTCCTGAGCAGCCGTGGCTGCGTCGAAGGACGACGGATGCGGCGCGATTACAGCGCGGGCGCGTCGATTCTCTTCAACGGACTTCCTCACACGAGGGACAGGAGCGCACGACACGATACCGGATGCGGTGCGCCGGCGCACCTGTGCCCGGTGCCCCGTGCCTCGCGCGCCGTGCACAGTGTCGGGTGGTCGTGGCGACACGCCGGTAGGGACGAGCTGCGACGCGGAGTGTCGGCTGGCAGGCCCGACGCTGTGCACGCCCACGCCCCCGCCGCCGGCTCCGATCAGCCGCCCGTGTACTCGCGGGGGATGAGCGGCGAGACCCGCACGAGGATCTCTTCGCCGACCGTGTCGATCGCCTCGCCGAGCGTCGTCGGGTCGGATTCGCCGTGCGTGCCGGGACCGAACAGGGTCACCTCGTCGCCGACCTGCGCGTGCGGCCACGCGTCGACGACGCTTTCGGCGAGGTCGACGCGACGCAGCGCGCGTGCTCCCGCAGGCGTCCCCACCGTGATCCGGCCGCCGAGTGTCGAGGGCAGTCCGTCGAGGGCCCCGAGACCGACGACGGCATCGTCGCCGTCGACGCGTACGACGGGGGCGACGAGCGCCGCGGAGGGCACGATGCCCGGCAGCACAGGACCGTCGGCGGACCGCACGCCGTAGCCGAACGCCCCGAAGCGCACGAGGTCGTTGCGGAACTCGGGTCGCGCGTGGCCCGCGGCGCTCGCCGCGAGGTGCCGCACGTCAGGGGTGAGGCCCGCGGCGCGGGCGAGATCCACGGCGCGGTCGAACTCTGCGCGGGCGCGGTCGTCGTCGGCGTCGCTCGCTTCGGCGATGTGGCTCCAGATGCCCGCCACGACGATGTCGCCCGCCGCCTCGTACTCGGCCGCCCGCCCGACGAAGACCGGCCAGTCTTCGGGCCGCACGCCGTTGCGGTGCAGTCCCGTGTCGATCTTGAGGTGCACGCGCACGGCGCGCCCCGCGGCGCGCGCCGCGACGAGGTCGAGATACCCGGCGTCGCCGACACCCAGGTCGAGGCGCGCATCGATCGCCGCGTCGACCTCGGCGGCGGATGACGTCGCCCACGCGAAGATCCGTGCGGCCGGCACTGCCTCGCGGACGCGCAGGCCCGTTGCGATGCTGAACGATCCGAACCAGTCGATTCCCGCCGCCGCAGCGGTCAGGGCCACGGCGTCCACTCCGTGCCCGTATGCGTCGTCCTTCACGACGAACATGACATCGGCCGGGGCGACGCGCTGCCGCAGCGTGTTGAGGTTCGCTCGGATCCGGTCGAGATCCACGCGCAGGACGGGGCCGCTCATGCGGCATCCACCCGTCTCGTGTGCAGCCCGATGGCGCAGACGATCTCGGCGGCGCTCAGCCCCGACGCCTCCGCCCATCCCGCCAGCCCAGCCCTCCGGCCCTCGCCGCCGAAGTACACGACCTCGGCGCCGACGCCGACGGGGGCCTCGCCGATGTCGACGACGCAGACGTCCATCGCGATGCGACCGACGACGGGGTGCGCTGCGCCCTCGATGTCGACCGACACGGCGTTGCCGATCGCGCGGGGGAGTCCCTGACCATACCCCCCCTCGACGAGCGCGACGCGCGTGTCCCTCGCTGCGCGGTGGGTGAACCCGTACGAGACGCCCTCACCGCGGCGCAGCGACTTGATCGACAGCACGCGCGCGGACAGCCGGAGCACGGGTATGCCGCCTGACCCGGGCAACCCGAACAGCAGGGCGCCGTTGATCGTCGGCTCGGTCGCCGCCGTGAGTCCGGCCGCCGTCAGGGCGGCACGATCGACCTCATCGATCGCGGCCGCACGCACGCCCGCGCCCGCGAGCACGTCGGCGACGAGGGGCAACCCGTGCCCCCACGCGTCGCGGCGCAGGTCGGCGACCCCGTCGCCCTGCGCGAGGGCGGATGTCGCGTTGCCGGCCAGCGCCGACCGCGAGATGTGCGCCGTGAGGCTCGTCACGCGTCGCCTGACTCGAGCTGCTTCGTCAGGAAGGCCCGCACATCGGCGACCTCGTCTTCGGAGACCCCGTGCGCCAAGCCGGGATAGACGCGGCCGCTCAGCTCGACATGGTCGGGCATCCACTGCGTCGTGTGCATGACCAGCGGGGCGGGAATGACCTCGTCGAGCGTGCCGCGCCCCCAGAAGACGGGCGGGCGCCGTTCGGCGAGCTCTTCGTCGCGGGGCAGCTCGCCGGGCGAGACATAGCCGCTCAGTGCGACGGCGAAGGCGAACCGCGCGGGGTCGAGGCGCATCGCCTGCACGGCGATGGCGGCGCCCTGTGAGAACCCGAGCAGCCCGACGGTCTCGCTCTCGGCCGTGGCATCCACCCACTCGAGCACCCGGGATGCCGCCGCGGTGAGGTGCCGCGGGTCGCGGCTGTCGAGGCCTTCGATCGGGTACCACGAGTAGCCCGGCGAGGGCCACGGCGGGGCGAGCGGAGCGCGCACGGAGGCGACGACGTATTCGTCGGGGAAGTGCGTCGCGAGCCCGAACAGGTCGTGCTCATCGGCCCCGTAGCCGTGCAGCAGCACGAGCAGAGGCCGACCTGCACGCTCACCGCGCGGGACCGACCACTGCACGACGGTGGAATCCAGTGCCGGCGTCTCGAGTGCGGGGAACTCAGCCATGCGACCATCTTTCCAGGCATCGTGAGGTATACAGAAAGCATGTCCGTGCGCACCCCTGATCCCGAACCGGCAGACGAGCAGCCGTTCGGCTCGTCGCAGGGCGATGTCTCGAATCCCGGCTGGCTGTCCGACGTCGAGCTCGCCGAGTGCCGTCGCCGCCTGCCGATGCTCTATGTCGAGGGCATCCCGGTGCGCGTCGACGGCATGGGGCAGGTCATCGATGTCGGCATCCTGCTGCGTGCGACGCCTCTCGGCGAAATCAAGCGCACGATCGTGTCCGGCCGCGTGCGCTACGGAGAGACGGTGCGCGACGCGCTGTTCCGCCACCTCGAAGATGACCTGGGGCCCATGGCGTTCCCCCTCCTGCCGCCGCAGCCGACGCCGTTCACGGTCGCCGAGTACTTTCCGATCCCGGGCGTGAGCCCGTACCACGACGACCGGCAGCACGCCGTGTCGCTCGCGTTCGTCGTGCCCGTCACGGGCACGTGCGAACCGCGCCAGGATGCCCTCGAAGTGACGTGGATGCCGCCGGAAGAAGCAGCATCCGACAGTCTCGCCGCCGAGATGGAGGGCGGTCGGGGCACGCTCATCCGCCTCGCTCTCGCGAGTGTGGGCGCGCTGCGCTGACGCCGGGACCACGATGCGGCCCCGGCGCCGCGTCGATGGTCAGCCCGCGAGCTAGATCTACGCGGCCGCCGTCTCGCGCGCGATCGCCGCGACGAAGGCGTCGATATCGGACTCGGTCGTGTCGAACGAGCACATCCAGCGCACCTCGGTCTCACCCGTCGGCTTGCCGTCGTCGTCGGTGGCGGCGCCCCAGTCGTAGAAGCGGAATGTCTCACGCAGACGGTCGCCGACGCCGGCGGGCAGCGTTGCGAACACGCCGTTGGCCTGCGTCGGCTGCGTGAACGCGACACCGCGGATCGAGCCGTCGGCGAGTCCCGCCTCGACGCCGGCACGCAGACGCTGCGCCATGGCGTTCGAGTGCGACGCGTTGCGCAGCCACAGGTCGCCGTCCAGAAGGGCGATGAGCTGCGCCGAGACGAACCGCATCTTCGACGCGAGCTGCATGTCGAGCTTGCGCAGGTAGGTGAGGCCGGTCGACGCGGCGGGATCGAGGACGACGACGGCCTCGCCGAGCATCGCGCCGTTCTTCGTGCCGCCGAAGCTCAGCACGTCGACGCCGGCGTCGCGCGTGAACGCGCGCAGCGGCAGGCCCAGCGAGGCGGCGGCGTTCGAGATGCGTGCGCCGTCCAGGTGCACGCGCATGCCGAGCGCGTGGGCGTGGGCGGTGATCGCCTGAATCTCGTCGACCGTGTACAGGGTGCCGAGCTCGGTCGACTGCGTGATCGACACGACGAGCGGCTGCGCCCGGTGCTCGTCGCCCCAGCCCCACGCCTCTCGGTCGATCAGGTCGGGGGTGAGCTTTCCATCGTCGGTCGGCACCGTGAGCAGCTTGATGCCGGCGACGCGCTCGGGGGCCCCGCCCTCGTCGACGTTGATGTGCGCCGTGCCGGCGGCGATGACGGCGCCCCAGCGGGGGAGCATCGACTGCAGACCGACGACGTTGGCTCCCGTTCCGTTGAACACGGGGAACGCTTCGACTCCGTCACCGAAGTGCTGCGCCATCACGGCCTGCAGGCGTTCTGTGTAGACGTCTTCGCCGTAGGCCACCTGGTGCCCGTCGTTCGCTGCGGCGATGGCCGCGAGCACGTCGGGGTGGATGCCGGAGTAGTTGTCCGAGGCGAAGCCGCGGACGGCGGAGTCGTGGAGCGTGGTCACGAGGGTCCAATCTAGTTCGAGATCAGGTCACAGGGTGGGGTCGGTGAGCTCGACGACCGTGTCATTCACCTCGGCGGCGTCGGTCATCCACAGATCGGTGAACCTTTGCGCGAGGGCCTCCTCGAGACCGGACAGGCTCTTCACGCGAAAGACCACGGATGCCGCCCGCAGCGGCTCGTCTGCGTCACGGGCCGCCTTCGCGAAGCCCTGAGCCACGGCGCGCGCCCAGGCCTCGCTCGCGGCTTTCACGGCAGCGTAGTTCGCCCCGCCCGCGAGGGGACGTGCGACCGCGGTCGACGACACGATCGCGAGGCGTCCGGCCTCGGAGGACCGCAGATCCGCGTCGAAGGCGCGCGACACGTGGCGAAGCGCCGTGAACGACTGTTCGAGGAACCGGTAGTCCGCGTCGGACTGTCCGGCCAGGCCTCCGCCTCCGCGCCATCCGCCGACGAGGTGCGCGACGCCGTCGACCGGACCGTCTGCCTCGTGCACGCGCTCCGCGAGCGTCTCGACGGCAGCTTCGTCGGTGAGGTCGCACAGCTCGGTCCGGACGCCGCCGACATCGCTCGCCGGTTCGTCGGCTCGCCGAGGGGCCGCCCCGAGGTCTTCGAGCCGCTGCAACGCCGCGGCATCCCGCCCCACCGCGACGACGCGGGCGCCGGCAGCGACCAGCGCCCGCGTCAGCGCCAGACCGGCGTCGCTGGTCGCCCCCGCGATCAGGACGAGGCGTCCGCGCACCCCGGGCTCACTCATCGCCCGCGCGGATTCCCGTCGTCGACTCGATGACCGGACGCATCTTCTTCTCGAGCGCCTCGAAGAACATCGACAGCGGGAACTCATCGTCCATCACGGCGTCGGTGTAGCCCTTCGGGGGCCCGGCGAGCACTTCGGTCGGCAGTCCGCGCGCCCATTGCGACGCCGGGTTCGGCGTCAGAGTGCCGCGCACGAGGTCATAGGCGGCGAGCCAGTGCGCCGTCTTCGGGCGGTCGATCGAGCGCCAGTACAGGTCGTCGATCGCATCGCCGAGTGCGACGACGGCGGACGGCACGTCGTCCCAGTCGAATGTGAGGGCCGTATCGGTCCAGTGCAGCACGCCGCGCTGGTGGAGCCACGCGAACAGCAGCTGCCCCCCGAGCCCGTCGTAGTTGCGCACGCGCGAGCCCGTGATCGCGAACCGGAAGATCCGGTCGAAGATGACGGCGTACTGCACGAGCCCGGCGTGTTCGAGCATCTCGGATTCGGTCGGCGTGAGGGCATCCGCGGCGTTCAGGCGCTTCTCGATCGCAACGCTCTCGCGGAAGGCCGTGAGATCGCAGCGCAGCTCTTCGAGCGAATACAGGAAGTACGGCATCCGCTGCTTGATCATGAAGGGGTCGAACGGCAGGTCGCCGCGCATGTGCGTGCGGTCGTGGATGATGTCCCACATCACGAACGTCTTCTCCGTGAGGTCCTGGTCATCGAGCATGCGCGCCGCATCGGCCGGCAGGTCGAGCTTCGTGATGTCAGCCGCCGCACGTACGACCCGCCGATAGCGCGCCGCTTCGCGGTCCTGGAAGATCGCACCCCACGTGAACGTGGGGACCTCGCGCATCGCCACGGTCTCGGGAAAGAGCACGGCCGAGTTCGTGTCGTACCCCGGCGTGAAGTCGACGAGCCGCAGCGAGACGAAGAGCCGGTTGGTGTACTCGGTCTCGAGCTGGGCGATGAACTCCGGCCAGATCGCCTGAACGATGAGCGCCTCGACGAAGCGGTTCGGCGACCCGTTCTGCGTGTACATCGGAAAGACGACGAGGTGGCGGGTGCCGTCGATGCGGTTCCGCTGTGGCTGGAAGGCCACGAGAGAGTCGTAGAAGTCCGGCACGCCGAAATCCGCGGCGGCCCAGCGCTCGAAGTCGCGCACGCTGGCCTCGAGGTACTCCGCGTCGTGCGGGAATCGCGGTCTGAGCTCGCGGATCGCTCCCGTGATCGCCTCGACGTGGTCGCGGGCGGCGTCGTGGTCCGGGGCCGCGGGGACGGAACCGTCCTTGGCCTGGATGGCCTGCAGTGCGATCGCGGCATCTTTCAGACGCAGCCATGCGGCGCTGGTCTCGACGCCGGCGCTGGTCGGGGCGTCGTCGACGACCTCGGGCTCACCGACGACGACCTGCGCGGCACGGGTGTGCTGGGTCAGGGACATGGAGACCTCCGATCGCTCTTGGCTGCAGCCACCGGAATATTTCCGGCAAACAGGCTCTGCTGCCGGTATTCTTCCACGTATGGAAGATGCTGTCGACCTCCGCATCATCGAAGCGGTCTCGCTCGATGCGCGCGCCACCCTCGCTCAGATCTCCCACGCCGTGGGGCTGTCGGTGTCGGCGGTGCAAGCGCGACTGCGGCGGCTCGAGACGCGCGGCGTCATCGTGGGATACCGGGCGCTCCTCAACCCCGAGGCGGTCGGAAAATCGCTGTCGGCGTTCATCGAGATCACGCCGCTCGACCCGGGCCAGCCCGACAACGCTCCCGAGCTGCTGGAGCACCTCCGCGAGATCGAGGCGTGTCACTCGGTCGCCGGTGAGGCCGCGTACATGCTGTTCGTTCGCGTCGCGAGCCCGCGCGACCTTGAAACGCTCATCCGGGACATCCGCCAGGCGGCATCTGTCAGCACCCGGACGACGGTCGTGCTGCAGACCTTTTTCGAGAACCGCCCCGTCGAACCGGCGTGAGCCGGTCAGTCGTGCTGGGGGAAGCCCAGGTTGAGGCCGCCGTGCGACGGGTCGAGCCAGCGTGACGTGATGGCCTTCTCGGCGGTGAAGAAGTCAAACCCGTGGGGGCCGTATGCCTTCGCATCACCGAACAGCGACGCCTTCCACCCGCCGAACGAGTGGTACGCGACGGGAACCGGGATCGGCACATTGACGCCGATCATCCCCACCGTCGCCTCGCGCTGGAAGCGTCGAGCCGCGCCGCCGTCGTTGGTGAAGATCGCCGTGCCGTTCGCATACGGGCTGCCGTTGATGATCGCCACGCCCTCTTCGTAGCCCTCCACGCGCACGATCGACAGCACAGGGCCGAAGATCTCGTCGGTGTACACGGTCGACGACGTGGGCACCCGGTCGATGAGGGTGGGGCCGAGCCAGAAACCGTCGGCCTCGCCGTCGACCTCGACGTCTCGTCCGTCGACGACGACCTCGGCGCCATCGGATGCCGCGACATCGATGTAGGACGCGACCTTGTCGCGGTGCACCTTCGTGATGAGGGGCCCCATGTCGCAGCCGCGCATGCCGTCACCCGTGCGCAGCGTGCTCATCCGCTCGGCGATCTTGGCGGCGAGCACGTCGGCGACCGCGTCGACGGCGAGCACGACCGAGATGGCCATGCAGCGTTCTCCGGCCGAGCCGAACCCGGCGTTGACGGCGGCATCGGCGGCGAGGTCGAGGTCGGCGTCAGGCAGCACGAGCATGTGGTTCTTCGCGCCGCCGAAGGCCTGCACGCGCTTGCCGGAGGCCGTCGCCGTCTCGTAGACGTACTTTGCGATGGGCGTCGAGCCCACGAACGAGACGGCGCTCACGTCGGGGCTCGCCAGCAGCGCGTCAACGGCTTCCTTGTCGCCGTGCACGACGTTGAACACTCCGTCCGGAAGCCCTGCCTCGGTGAAGAGCTCGGCGAGCCAGTTCGCCGCGCTCGGGTCCTTCTCGCTGGGCTTCAGCACGACGGCGTTGCCCGCCGCGACCGCGATCGAGAAGAACCACAGCGGCACCATCGCCGGAAAGTTGAAGGGGCTGATGATGCCCACGACGCCGAGCGGCTGGCACAGCGTGTACACGTCGATCTGGGTCGAGACGTTCTCGGAGTACGCGCCCTTCGTCAGGTGCCCCAGTCCGCACGCGAACTCGACGACCTCCAGGCCTCGCGCGATCTCGCCGAGGGCGTCCGAGAGCACCTTGCCGTGCTCGGCGGTGAGGATCTCGGCGAGTTCCTGTTTGCGCGCATTGAGCAGCTCTCGGAAGGCGAACATGACGGTCTGGCGCTTGGCGATTGACGCGTCGCGCCAGGACAGTGCGGCATCCGACGCGATGTCGACCACCGCGGCGACATCATCGGCCGAGGCGAAGCGCACCGACTTCTGCACGGTGCCCCGTGCGGGGTTGTAGACATCGCCCATGCGGGTCCCGGTACCGGCCCAGGCAGCCCCGCCGACCCAGTGATCGAGGATCGTGTGCTCGGTCATCGTGTTTCCCTCCTCGTCGACAGATTCGAACGAGCGAACGCGCCTGCTCAGGCGAGATCCGCTTCGACGCTCGCCAGCGCATCGTCGTAGATCGCCATGGCTTCGGCCACCTCATCGACCGTGACGATGCACGGCGGCACGACGTGGATGCGGTTCTCCGCCGTGAAAGGCATGAGCCCTCGTGCCATGAGCTCCTTCTTGAGCCGGGCGATGGTGTCGCCCCCGACGGGTTCGCGCGTCTCGCGATCACTCACGAGGTCGAGCGCCCAGAACACGCCCTCGCCGCGCACCTCGCCGATGAGTGGATGGTCCTCGGCGAGCTGCGCGAGGCCGGGCCCGATGGCCTCGTCGCCGATGCGCCGTGCGTTCTCGACGATCCCTTCGTTCTGCATGGCATCGATCGCCGCGATGATGGATGCCGCCGCCAGCGGGTGCCCCGAATACGTCAGGCCACCGGGGAACACGCGGTCATCGAAGGTCTCCGCGATCGCGTCGGAGATGATGACGCCGCCGACGGGGACATAGCCGGAGTTGACGCCCTTCGCGAAAGCGATGAGGTCGGGCTCGCCACCGTGGCCCTCGAAGGCGAACCAGTTGCCCGTGCGGCCGAAGCCGGCCATCACCTCGTCGAGGATGAGGACGATGCCGTGCTTGTCGGCCAGCGCCCGCACGCCGGCGAGGTACCCCGGCGGCGGAGGAATGATCCCCGCCGTGCCCGGCACCGACTCGAGCAGGATCGCCGCGATCGTCTGCGGCCCCTCGGACTCGATGACGCGCGACAGGTGGTGCAGAGCGCGCTCGCATTCCTTTTCGGGCGTCGTGGCCCAGAACTCGGTGCGGTACAGGAAGGGCCCGAAGAAGTGCACGTGTCCGCGCGCGTACTGGTTGGGAAAGCGGCGCCAGTCGCCGGTCGCAACGATCGCCGCGCCGGTGTTGCCGTGGTACGACCGGTACGTCGACAGCACGGTGTCCCGGCCCGTGTGCAGGCGGGCCATGCGGATCGCGTTCTCGACGGCGTCGGCGCCGCCGTTGGTGAAGAAGACCTTGTTCATCCCCTCGGGCGCCTTCTGCGCGATGCGCTCGGCGGCGCGCGCCCGCGTCAGATTCGCCGTTGCGGGGCCGATCGTGGCGAGCGTCGCGGCCTGCTCCTGGATGGCCGCGACGACGGCCGGATGCTGGTGACCGATGTTGACGTTGACGAGCTGGCTCGAGAAGTCGAGCAGGCGGTTGCCGGCGTGATCCCACACCCGCGCGCCCTGGGCGCCGGCGACGACCGGCAGCGACAGCGAGCCCTGCGCCGACCACGAGTGGAACACATGAGCGCGGTCGAGGCGCGTCGTCTCAGCATCCAGGTCTTCTGTCATGTCGTTCTCCAACCGGTGGCGCGGGGTCTCCTGGCTACGTTGGTCCCCCGGCGGCGCGGGGTCAAGGTACAGAAGAGGTCATCGACGGCGGATGCGAGACGGAACGTCCGGCCGCGGACTTCAGCGGCCGTCGCCGGTGATGTCGATGCGCTCGCCCTCGAGGGCGTCCAGCGCCCGCTCGATGTACTCGTTCGTGTACGGCACGGCCGGGCCGTCGCCATCGAGAAGACGACGGGGCGCGTCGGCCAGCGTCTCACGGGCGGCCTCGACGGCTTCCTGCCATTCTTCGTCGTCGATGATGCCGAAGCCCGCTTCGGCCGGCCAGAGCAGGGCGTTGACGTCTCTCAGCGTCGGTGATCCGTCGGGCGCCGGGCCGGCGGCACGAACGATCTTGGCCGCCTCGTCGGGGGAGTCCCGGGCGTAGATCCAGCCCTTCGTCGAGGCCGCGATGAAGCGTACGGCCGCATCGGCGTAGTCCTCGTCGGCCTCGATTCGCGCCGCATCGGCCCAGACCGCGTCGGTCCAGACCGCGTCGGACCCCGCGGGGGCGGCGGATGCCGCGGCGACGAAGTTCTGGGCGATGGCGAGCACGGTGTCGTTCCCGTCCGAGTCGGCATCGGGGTCGATGTCGGGTTCTTCGGGGTCGCTGTCCTGGGGGTCGGGCTCGTCGGGGGCGGTGTCCTGGGGGTCGGGCTCGTCGGCGCCGGATTCGTCGGCGTCGGCGTCGTCGGCGTCCGCCTCGGCCAGAGTGATGGCCCAGGCCAGGTCGGCGACGGTGAAGTCCGGCAGCTGCTCGGACGGGAGATCGGACGGAGGCGTCTCGTCGTCGGGCACGACGATCTCGACCTCGAGGCCCGCATCGGTGTAGTAGCCGAGATCGACAGCGACGACGTAGCCCGCGACACGCGCGCCGCCCGTGTCGGGCAGGTGCAGCGTGATCGGCACGAGCTCGACGGCGTCGTCGTCTTCGAGCGCTCGTACGGGGGGCGGCGCCTCGCCATCGACGGTGCATCCGGTCGCGACGAGCCCGATCGCGAGTGCGATCGCGGCGCCCCGGACGCTTCGCCTCATCCCTTCGCTCACCGTTCCACGCTAACCCCTCGCGCCGACGCGGCGGACGCCCGTCCCGGGCGTACACCGGCCCCGTGATCAGCGCGTGGCGGGGGCGTGGCCGGTGAGGGCGGGGATGACGGTCTCGCCGTAGACGCGCAGCGTCTCTTCCTTGCTGTCGTGCTGCAGGTAGCCCGCGAACTGCGTCACGCCGAGATCCCGCAGTCGCTTCAGCTTGGTGATGTGCTCGTCAGCCGTGCCGAGGATGCAGAAGCGGTCGACGATCTCGTTGGGCACGAAGTCGACGTGGTCATTGTCGGCCTTTCCGTGCGTGTTGTAGTCGTAGCCCGTGCGCCCCGCGATGTACGCCGTGAGTGCGTCGGGCACCGCGCCGTGGTGACCGTACTTCGCGACGATGTCGGCGACGTGGTTGCCCACCATCCCCCCGAACCACCGGCACTGGTCTCGCATGTGCGCGACGTCGTCGCCGACGTACATGGGCGCCGCGACGCAGATGGCAAGCGAGTCGGGGTCGCGGCCCGCCGCGGCGGCGGCATCCTTCACCGTCGTGATCATCCATTCGGCGATGTCGAGGTCGGCCAATTGCAGGATGAACCCGTCGCCGACCTCTCCGGTCAGTCGGAGCGCCAACGGGCCATATGCCGCCACCCAGACATCCAGGCTCGATCCGCGGCTCCACGGGAACTGCAGCGTCGCGCCGTTGTGTTCGACCGCGCGCGAATTGCCGAGTTCGCGGATGACGTGGACCGCCTCGCGCAGCTCGGCCAGGGTCGTGGGTTTGCCGCCCGTGACGCGCACGGCGGAGTCGCCGCGTCCGATCCCGCACACGGTGCGGTTGCCGTACATCTCGTTGAGCGTCGCGAAGACCGACGCCGTCACCGTCCAGTCGCGCGTCGCGGGATTGGTGACGAAGGGGCCGACTGTGACGCGATGCGTCTCGGCGAGGATCGCAGAGTGGATGACATACGGCTCCTGCCACAGCAGGTGCGAGTCGAAGGTCCACACATGGCTGAACCCGTGCGACTCGGCGAGCTTTGCCAGCTGCACGGTGCGCGCGGCGGGCGGATTGGTCTGCAGAACGACGCCGAAGTCCACGTCACACCAGGTACTGCGACAGGCCGCGCTTGAGGAACCGTCCGTCGCCCTTCGCGCCGAGATACTCGCCGCCATCGACGATGACCCGCCCGCGCGAGAGCACGGTGTCGACGTGCCCGTCGATCTCGAACCCCTCCCACGCCGAATGATCCATGTTCATGTGGTGGGTGCGGCCCGTGGGGCTGCCGTTCTCGTCCACCGGCATCCCGATCGTCGTGTGCCCGTGCGGGTCGTAGACGACGACGTCGCCGTCGGCACCGGGCTGGATGACGCCCTTGCGCCCATACAGCCCGAACATGCGCGCCGGCGTCGTCGACGTCAGCTCCACCCACCGCTCGAGGGTGATCCGACCCGTCACGACCCCCTGGTACATGAGGTCGATGCGGTGCTCGATCGAGCCGATGCCGTTCGGGATCGCACGGAAGTCGCCGAGCCCGAGCTCCTTCTGGTCCTTCATGCAGAACGGACAGTGGTCGGTCGACACCATCTGCAGGTCGTCCGTCCGCAGCGCCTGCCACATGTGATCCTGGTGCCCCTCGGCGCGCGAGCGCAGCGGCGTCGAGCACACCCACTTCGCCCCCTCGAACGCCCCCCACCGCTCGCTCGATGCGCCCAGCTGCTCTTCGAGCGACAGGTAGAGGTACTGCGGGCATGTCTCGCCGAACACGTTCTGGCCCTTGTCGCGCGCCCAGGCGAGCTGCTCGACGGCCTGCTTCGCGCTGACGTGCACGACGTACAGAGGCGCGCCCGTGAGGTTCGCGAGCATGATCGCGCGGTGCGTGGCTTCTTCCTCCATCTGCCAGGCGCGGGCGATGCCGTGGAAGTACGGGGAGGTCTCGCCGCGGTCCACGAGCTGCGCCGCGAGGACGTCTATCGCCGGCCCGTTCTCGGCGTGCATCATCGTGAGCATGCCCGTGTCGCGACTCACCTGCATCGCGCGCAGAACCTGCGCGTCGTCGGAGTAGAAGACACCCGGGTACGCCATGAACAGCTTGAAACTCGAGATGCCCTCGTCGACGAGCCCGCGCAGCGCCTGCAGCGAGTCCTCATCGACACCCCCGACGATCTGGTGGAAGCCGTAGTCCACGGCGCAGTTGCCCGCCGCGAGCTCGTGCCAGCGTGCGAGGCCGTCCTGCACGCGCTCGCCCTGGCGCTGCACGGCGAAGTCGATGATCGACGTCGTGCCGCCCCACGCTGCCGCGCGCGTGCCCGTCTCGAACGTGTCGCTCGCGTTCGTGCCGCCGAACGGCAGCTGCATGTGGGTGTGCGCGTCGATCCCGCCCGGGATGACATACTTGCCGGTCGCATCGATCACCCGGTCGACGGATGCCGCGACATCGGTGCCGAGCAGCTGCGAACCCGGCGCGAGCACGGCCGCGATCGTCTCACCGTCGATCAGCACGTCGGCCCGCGCGCGCCCCGTCGCCGAGACGACCGTGCCGCCGGTGATGAGTGTCGTGCTCATGGCTTCGCGATCCCGGTGTAGGAGTCGGGCCGGCGGTCCCGGTAGAACTGCCAGTCGTCGCGCATCTCGAGCACCATGTCCATGTCGAGGTCGCGCACGAGCAGCTCCTCGTGCTCGCCCGAACCGCGCTCGCCGACGAAGTCACCGCGGGGGTCGATGATCTGGCTCGTGCCGTAGAAATCCACGGCGAGGTCGCCGTACTCGTTGTCCTCCCGCCCGACGCGGTTCGGCTGAAGCACGAAGTACCCGTTGGCGACAGCGGCGGCCGGTCCTTCGACCTCCCACAGCCGGTTCGACAGCCCCGGCTTGGTCGCGTTCGGGTTGAACACCATGTGCGCGTCGTTGAGACCCAATTCGCGCCATCCCTCGGGAAAGTGCCGGTCGTAGCAGATGTACATGCCGACGCGACCGACCGCCGTCTCGAAGACGGGATAGCCGAGATTGCCCGGACGGAAGTAGAACTTCTCCCAGAACCGGTCGAGGTGCGGCAGGTGGTGCTTGCGGTACGTGCCCAGGATCGTGCCGTCCGCATCGACGAGGACGGAGGTGTTGTAGTAGACGCCGGTCGCGGCTTCTTCGTAGATGGGGAGCACCGTCACGATGCCGAGTTCCTTCGCGAGCGACGCGAAGCGCTGGACGATCGGGCCATCCGCGGCTTCGGCGTAGCGGTAGTACTTCTTGTCTTGCGTGATGCCGAAGTACGGGCCGTAGAACAGCTCCTGGAAGCAGATCACCTGCGCGCCCTGCGCTGCGGCATCCCGCGCGAAGCGCTCGTGCTTGTCGAGCATCGACTCCTTGTCGCCTGTCCACGTCGTCTGCGAGATCGCCGCGCGTACCGTCGTCATCGTGTCTCCTTCGTCGACCGGATCGTCCTCGATCAGGTCCCGCCGCTGGATTCAGCCCGTCTCGGGACAGTAGAGCCTGGTGCCGACACCCGGCAAGGGGTCCAGTCGGGATACATCGCCAGACGGATGCCGCGGCCTGCGCTCTCCCGTAGCGTGAAAGCCGTGTTCCGTCGCCTGAAGCCCTACCAGATCGTCGTCGATGCGACGGCGGCGCTGATCTTCTTCGCGGTGGCGCTTCCGCTCGAGCTCGTCACGTCTGCCGGCATGGGGGTGTACCCCTCGAATGACGTCCTCGGTGCGCTCGCCTTCGTCGTGCCCTTCACCGTCGCCGCTGCCCTGAGCCGGCTCGCTCCCGGCCTCGCGCTCGGGATCGCCTGGCTCGCCGCAGTCATCCAGATGTCGCTCGGCCGGCCACCGACTTTCGCCGACCTCGCCGTGTTCGTCGTGCTGTTCACCGCAGCGGCGTACGGGTCGGACCGTGTGTACTGGATCGGCCTCGCGTCGTCGCTCGTCGGCGCGGTCGTCATCACGGTGTACCTGCTGGCCGAGAACCTCCTTGCCGGCGGAGCGGTCACGTGGCAGGCGATTCCGCTGGCCCTCCTGATCCTCGTCGCCGGCGTCTTCGCACTCGGGCTCGCCTGGACGATCGGCGCGCTCGTGCGCGCCGCGCGTCGCGCCCAGGCGAACCGTCAAGCGCAGGAGCGCGCCGAGGCCGAGGCCGTCGTCGAGCAGGAGCGCGTGCGGATCGCCCGTGACATGCACGATGTCGTCGCCCACTCGCTCGCCGTCGTCATCGCGCAGGCGGACGGCGCGCGATATGCCGCGGCTGCCGACCCCTCCGCCGCGACCACCGCGCTCGGCACGATCTCGACGACGGCGCGCTCGGCGCTGGCCGACGTGCGGATGCTGCTGACGCAGCTGCGCCACAGCCAGGGCGACGGCCCGCAGCCGACACTCGCCGACCTGGAGCAGCTCTACGCGCAGGTGCGGGCCGCGGGCATCCAGCTGGGCGTCTCGGTCGAACCGGTGGCCCCGGGCGAGCCGCCTGCCGCCGTGCAGCTGGCCGTGTACCGCATCCTGCAGGAGGCGCTCACCAACGCGCTGCGCCACGGTGCCGGTGTCGTCTCGGTGCTGCTGGCCTGGCATCCCGATCGGGTCGAGGTCGTCGTGCGCAATCCGCTCCGCGCGGGCGAACGCTCCGCCGGGAGCGGTCACGGCCTCATCGGCATGCGTGAGCGCGCGCACCTCATCGGCGGGCGGCTCGATGCCGCTGAACGCGGCGACGAGTTCGTCGTGGCGGCGATGCTGCCCATCGGTCAGGCGCCGACCGCATGACGCCTGACACCACACCCACCCGACGACGGAAGGGAGCCGGCGGATGATCCGTGTCGTGCTCGTCGATGACCAAGCGCTGTTCCGCGCCGGCATCCGCATGCTCGTGGCCTCGCAGGCCGACCTCGACGTGGTGGGCGAAGCCTCCGACGGCCGCGAAGCGATCGATGTCGTGCGGGCGACGCGGCCTGACGTCGTCCTCATGGACATCCGCATGCCGATCATGGACGGCCTCGCGGCGACGGCAGAGCTGCTCGCCGATCCGGACCCGCCGCGGATCGTCATGCTCACGACGTTCGACCTCGACGAAGCCGCGGCACGCGCGATCCGGCAGGGGGCGAGCGGCTTCCTGTTGAAGGACGCCGAGCCGGAGCTGCTCCTCGCCGCGATCCGCACCGTGCACGCGGGGTCGGCCGTCATCGCGGCATCCGCCACCCGCGATCTCTTCGCGCATTTCTCGCAGCCCGCCGCCGTGAGCGTTCCGCCCGCCTACGAGGCGCTCACCGAGCGCGAGCGTGAGATCTTCGCGCTCGCGGCGCGCGGATTGTCCAACGCAGAGATCGCCGGGCGCGAATACCTCTCCGAGGCGACGGTCAAGACGCACATCAGCCGCATCCTCACGAAACTGGGCCTGCGCGATCGTGTGCAGCTCGTCGTCTTCGCGTTCGAGCACGGGCTCACCTGACGCGCGCCCCCGCGGGGAGGGCGCTCGGTCAGCGACCCTCGAGCGCCGCGCGCGTGCGCTCGTAGCGGGGCTTGCCCACCCACCGCCACATCACACGCACCGGAGCCGGAAGGTTCTTGCGCAGCCATGCATCGCCGCCGTCGGGCTGCGACGAAACGATCGCGCCGAGCGCGTTCCACGTCTGCCCCTTCGGCGTCGAGGCGCGCCCGTGCTCAGAGAACCACTCGACCTCCTTCTGCGTGATGGTGCGCTCCATGACGGGCACGATGTTCTGCTCCTCGTCGGGCAGATGGATCGCCAGAGCCCCGTTGATCCCGTCGAGCGCCGCGAGCAGCGGTGCGGCGGCGGTGGAGGTCGCGGAGGCGCGCCACGCGGGCAGAGCGGCATCCATAGCCGTCAGCTCGGCGAGCATGGCGGCGTGATGCTGCTTCATGCGCTCCACGTGGACGGCGCAGGCGGGGGAGCGCTCGACGAGAGGACCCCACAGCCTCTCGTCCTCGCCGTCGTGGTGGGCGTGCAAGGCACTCGAGAGAAGGTCGAGCTGCGTGGCGACGACCTCGGCGTGCGCCGTGTTCCCCGTCCGCACGCCCCGCACGAGGGGCGGTCCTTCGCGAAATCCCTTGAGGAACATGCGGTGGATCTCGGCCATGCCACTCGCGTCGCAGGTCTTCGGTTCCGGGGAGACAGCTCCGCTGGAGGGGAGGGGTGTCGCGGCCATGATCGCTCCTTTGCGCTGACGAAGCAGAGACTACGACCAGCGGGCGTCGCTCGGAAGAGGATCATCCTCCAGATGTAGTCGGATGCCCCGACAGGCCGACGCGGGCGGGAGCATCCGATTCGTACCGTCGGAGCATGGAACTGACATCGACCGATCTCGGGCTCGCCGCCCGGGTGCACCAGCTCACGAAAACCTACGGCACCGGCGCCGGCGCCGTCCGCGCGCTGGACGGCGTCAGCGTCGGCATCCGCCGGGGCGAGTTCACCGCGATCATGGGCCCGTCCGGGTCGGGCAAGTCCACGCTCATGCACATCATGGCCGGCCTCGACGCGCGCACGAGCGGTCGGGCATGGATCGGCGACACCGACATCACGGGTCTGTCCGACCTCGAGCTGACGATCCTGCGCCGCCGTCGCGTCGGCTTCGTCTTCCAGTCCTTCAACCTCGTGCCTACCCTCGACGCACGCGCCAACATCATGCTGCCGTTCGACCTCGACGGTCGTCGCCCGTCGGTGCTCGAACGGGCGCGCATCGAGAGGCTCATCGACTCTCTCGGACTCGCAGCGAGGCTGGGTCACCGCCCTCACGAGCTGTCGGGCGGCCAGCAGCAGCGCGTCGCGATCGCCCGGGCTCTCGCGACGGCTCCCGACCTGGTGTTCGCCGATGAGCCGACCGGCAACCTCGACTCCCGCAGCGGACGCGATGTGCTGCGACTGCTCGCCGCAGCGACGCGCGAGCACGGCCAGTCGATCGCGATGGTCACGCACGACCCCGTCGCGGCGAGCCACGCAGACCGGGTGCTGTTCCTCGGCGACGGCCGCATCGTCGCCGACAAGTCCCGCCAGAGCGCCGAAGAGATCTCCGCCTACATGCTCGCCACCGAGCTCGGTGCCGAGGTGTCGTCATGAGCTCCGCGACGATCGAGCGGATGCCGCGCCCCGACGTCGCCGCGACCCGCGCTGCGCCTCTCGGATACATGCGTGAGCGAGGCATGGGCGCCAGCATCCTCGTGGCGGGGATCTCCGCCGCCTTCGGCGTCGTGCTGCTCACGGCGACGAACTTCATCGGGGCGATGCTGCGCGCCGACCCGTACATCGGCGACAGCGAGACGCTCCAGATCGTCGTCTCCATCCTCACGGGGCTGCTGCTCGGCCTCGCCGTCTACGTCGCCTCGATCGTGACGGCGAACACCTTCGCCACCGTCATCGCCGGCCGCACGAGGCGGATCGCCCTGATGCGCCTCATCGGCGCCTCGGCCCGCTCGCAGCGCGCCGAGGTCGCACGCCAGGGCCTCGTCGTCGGCGCGGTGGGCGCGGTCATCGGGTTGGTGCTCGGAACCGCGCTGTCGGCGGCCGGCGTGCTCCTGGCCGAGACCGCGCTCGGGCTCGAGGGACTCGATTTCGTGCTCGTACGCCCCGACCTGATGGCGCCGGCGGGAATCGTCGTGCTCACGACGTGGGCCTCGGCGTGGGTGGGGTCGCGCCGCGTCCTGACGGTCACGCCGCTGCAGGCGCTCGGCAGTTCTGTCGAGATCTCGCACTCCGATGTGGCAGGCCGCACGCGACGCAACGTCGTCGCCGTCGTGCTGCTGGGTCTCGGCGTCGCGCTGCTCGTGCTCGGCGTCCTCGCGGGACTCGTCTCGCCCCTCGGCGTCATCGTCGCCTTCGCCGGCGGCGTGCTCTCGTTCACGGGGCTCGCCCTCGGGGCGACGGTCGTCATGCCGCTTGCGCTTCGGCTCGTCGGACGCGCCTTCGGTCGCTCGGCCACGGCACGCCTTGCCGCCGAGAACGCCCTGCGCCACCCGGAACGCTCGAGCCGCATGGCGATCGGGGTCGTCATGGGAGTGACGCTCGTGACGATGTTCGCCGTCGCGCTCGAATCGGCCAAAGCGGTTGTGGCCGCCTCAGGAGGCGGCACCCTCGACCCTGAGTTCGCCTTCGTCATCGACATGTTCTCGGCGGTCATGATGGGACTCGTCGCCGTGTCGGCCGTCATCGCGGCCGTCGGGCTGGTCAACCTGCTCACGCTCGGCGTCGTCCAGCGGCGACGCGAGCTGGGGCTGCTGCGCTCGCTCGGGGTCTCCAACGGACAGGTGCGGCGCATGGTGCTGCTCGAGGCGGCGCACATCACGATCACGTCGACCGCACTGGGCCTCGTGCTCGGCATCGCGTACGGCTGGGCGGGGGCCCAGTCGCTGCTCGGCGCTGTGCGCGTGCCGCCGCTCTGGCTGTCACCCACGTTCGTGCTGCCCGTCGTGCCGGTGTGGCCCATCGTGGCGATCGTCGTCGCCACGGCGGTGCTCACCCTGGTCGCGGCCGTCGTGCCCACGCGCATCGCCACGCGTGTCGCCCCTGTCGAGGCGCTCGCCGAGTAGGCCGCGGCGGCCGGGTCAGTCTGCGGGGTCGTGCGCCCACGAGGGGGCGAGAGCGCGGATGCGCGCACCGCGCCACTGCCAGGTCGCCCAGAGCACGGGCCAGAGCACGGCGGCCGTAGGGCCACCGATGACGAGGCGGTCGCGCCACAGCGTGCGGTCGGGTCGCCCGGGAATCGGCGAGACCGCCATCTGGTGGTCCCACACGTCGAGGCTCGACAGCGGACCGGTCAGCGGGATGCCGCTGTCCCGCAGGATCCGCACGGTGCCGGCGGGATCGGCGACGGTGCGCTCACTCACGTGGATGAGCTGCTGCCCCATCGGGATGGAGCCGAGTGCCGTGAGCTCGACGGGCATGTCGTCTCCGGGGGTCATGCTCGTGGGCAGGCCCTCCGGCGCCATCGGCGCGAGTTCGAGGAACGGGCCGTAGAGCTCGGCGACGGCGCGCGGCGAGTGCAGGGCACGCCACGCGGCATCCGGGTCGCAGGCGATCTCGAGCTTCAGCAGGATGCGCATGCTCCAGTGTTGCACCGCCCCTAGCATCGAGGGATGCCTTCACCGTTCGACCAGCACCGCTATCAAGTCCGGCTCGAGTGGGGCGCGGAGGGCCTGGCCCGGCTCGCCGACGCGGAGATCGTCGTGGTCGTCGACGTGCTCGGTCTCTCGACGCACGTGACCGATGCGCTCGCCGAGGGGACGCAGAGCGTCGCGGTCGCCGACGACTCGCGCGATGACGAAGCGGCGGCCCTCGTCCGTGCGGCCGCGCGGGCGGGAGCTCTCGTGCTCCTCGGATGCCTGCGCAACGCCTCGGCTACGGCGCGCGCCGTGCTCGCCGAGCAGACGCGTCGCGCGGGGCGCACGAGCATCGCCGTCGTGGCGGTCGGTCAGCGCGACGAGAACGGCACGCCGCGCTTCGCCGTCGAGGACTTTCTCGGAGCCGGCGCCGTCATCGACGCCCTCACCACGCTCGGCATCGACCACACGTCACCCGAGGCCGCCGTCGCGGCGGAGGGATTCCACGGCCTGCGCCGCGCGACCCGCCACCTGCTCACAGCGAGCGGGTCCGGTCAGGCCCTGCTCGACGACGGCGCGCGCGACGACGTGCTCGAGGCGGCCGCGGTCGACGTCGTCTCTGTCGTGCCGATTCTCATCGACGGCGTGTTCGTCTCGGCCTGAGCGCTCAGCGCGGCGTCATGGCGGCAAGACGCGCCGCCGCCGTGATCTCGCGGCGCGACCACGCGAAGAGGTTGCGCTCGTCGAACCGGGGCGCGCACGTCGCACAAGACATCGCTCTCGACGGGCGACGATGCCGGTAGGCGACGTGGCCCGCGGGGCACCGGCCGACCCATGGAGCGAGGTCGGTCGCCGTCTCGCCGCGGTGTGTCGTGCCGCCGACGTAGCCGAGGTCGCGGGCTACGCGCAGCCACTCGCGGCCGTGACCCGCCGTGGGGCCGGCCAGAGCGTGAGCGACCTCGTGCAGCAGGGTCTGATGATTGTCGTCGTCGTCGTAGCGGGCGGCGAGATAGCGCGACATGCTGATCCGCTTGCGCTGATAGTCGCACAGACCTGCTCGGCGCTTCGCGTTGTCGAACGCGAACGTCCACGACGGATCCAGATGGGTCGCGATGAGCGCTTCGGCCCATCGCCTCACGCGATGCAGTTCCGACATGCCGAGACGTTAGAACAAACCTGCGACACTCACCCGGTGAGGGCGGCCGCGCGGCGTCGGTCTGCGGCGTCGACGGCGAGCAGTGCCGATTCGAGCTGGGCGTCGGTCGCGCCGGCCTCCTGGCGCAGGAACAGGGCGCGCTTGAAGTCGCGGCGCGCGGCGTCGAAGTCACCGGCTTCGTAGCTGTTCCGTCCGCGGTGCTGGTAGGCGAAGGCCGCGATGCCCGACCAGCCCTGGCCGTCGGCCTCGTCGGCGCACATCGTCAGCTCCTGCTCGGCGGCGGCATGCGCTCCGCGCATCTGCACGACCGACGCGTGCAGGATGCGCGACCGCAGCAGATCCTTGCGCGTGCCCGCCATGCGCGCGACGCGCACGGACTGCTCCGACAGCACGAGCGAGTCCTCGATACGGCCGAGCACCTTGAGCAGCCACACGCGCTCCAGGAGTGCGGGCAGGCTGCGCTGCTCGCCGATCTCGTCCAGACGCGCCGCGCACTCGTGCGGGTCGACGATCTCACGCAGAGTCTCCGGGTCGTAACCCTTGATATAGCTCACGACGACTCCCTCCCGCGCACGATGCCTACTAGTGTGCCCCGGCATCACGCGGGCACCTATCCGGCACGCCGGGTCGGGGCATCCGGTGGGGTCAGCGTTCGAAGACGGATGCCGCGGGCTTCGGCGAGGCCGTCGCGGTGGCATCCGTCACGACCGCAGCCCCGCGCACGAACTCGTCGATCTCGGGGCCCTGCGCCACCTTGGCGGGGTGTGGTCCGGCCGCCATGAGTCGAGGCAGCCACTCGGTCGGAAGCGGCGCGGCCGAGGCGGCGACGACGAGGTTGCCGAAGCGTCGCCCCTTGAGCGTCTGCACCTCGGCGAGCACGGCGACATGCTCGAGCACGTGGCGGACCGTCGCGACCTGGCGCCGGGCGAAGGCGAGCCCCGCGCCGTCGGCGACATTGACGAGCAGGACGCCGTCGGGCGCGAGCAGCGTCGCCGCGTCGCGGTAGAACTCGACGGTCGTCAGGTGCGCGGGGGTCTGCGCCCCCGAGTAGACGTCGGACACGAGCAGGTCGACGTTGCCCGCGAGCGCGGCCGGCAGACGCGCGAGCCCGGCGCGGGCGTCGCCGATGCGCACGCGGATCGCCGCCCCGCGGGGGAGGGGGATGTGCTCGCGCACGAGATCCCACAGAGCGGGTTCGAGCTCGATGACCTGCTGGCGCGATCCGCGCCGCGTCGCCTCGATGTAGCGGGGGAGGGTGAGGGCCCCCGCGCCGAGGTGCACGACGGTGAGGGGCTGGCGCGGCATCCGCAGCTGGTCGATCACGGCGCCCATGCGCGCGACGTACTCGAAGTGCAGGTGGGTCGGATCGTCGAGGTCGACGTGGGACTGCGGCGTGCCGTCGACGACCAGTTCGAGTCCGCCGGCGAAGCGCGCGGGCACGACGCGGGCCGTCGTGCCGTCCGAGAGACGGGCGCGAGGCGCGTCGTCGGGTTCGAGCCGTGCGCGTGCCATGCCCCCACCGTACTGGGGTGGGCCCAGCCCGGAGCCAGGCTCTTCGCCCGGCTACCGTGGGACGCATGGTGGCGATCGATCTCAACGCCGATCTGGGCGAGACGGTCGACGGCGTGCCGACGGCCGACGACGAGGCGATGTTCGCCGTCATCTCGAGCGCGAGCATCGCGTGCGGCGGGCACGCGGGAGACACCGAGTCGTTGCGCGCCGCCGTCGAGCAGTCCGGGCGGCACGGCGTCGCCGTCGGCGCGCATCTGTCGTACCCCGACCTCGCCGGCTTCGGGCGCACGCGCATCGCCATCACCCCCGACGACCTCGCTGCTTCACTCGTGCAGCAGCTGGAGGCGCTCGTGTCGGCCGGGGCCGACGTGCGCTACGTCAAGCCGCACGGAGCGCTCTACCACGCGGTGACGCGTGACCCCGTCGAAGCCGCCCTCGTCGTGGACGTCGTCGTCGAGCTGTCGGCGCAGCTGGGTCGGGGCATCCCGATTCTGGGACTCGACGGCGAGGTCGGGTTCCACGCCGAGCAGCGCGGAGTGCCGTTCGTGCGCGAGGCTTTCCTTGACCGGGGGTATCTCGCCACGGGTGGGCTCGTTCCGCGCGGAGCGCCCGGCGATCTGCTGACCGATGCCGCCGAGATTGCCGATCGTGCCGTGCGTCTCGCGGTCGAGGGGGTCGTCGTCGCCGTCGACGGGGGGCGCGTCAGATCGGATGCCGCCTCGCTCTGTGTGCACGGGGATTCACCAGGCGCCGTGGCGATCGCCCAGTGCGTCCGGGCAGCGTTGGATGCCGAGCGGATCGAGGTTCGATCGCCGTGGTGACCGTGCGGCCGATGGGGGAGCGGGCTCTGCTGCTCGAGACCGACGCGCTCGCTGATGCGTCGGCGCTCTACGACAGGCTCGCGGCATCCCGCGCCGAAGGGGTCGTCGACCTCGTGCCGGCGGCGCGGACGGTGCTCGTCATCGTCGACCCGGCACGCTTGACGCTGCCGGCGGCGCGCGCGTGGGCGCTGGGCGTGGGCGCGGACGGACCCGAGCCGCCGCGCCGTGAAGACGCCGTCGTCGACCTCGAGGTCGTGTACGACGGGGCAGACCTGTCCGAGACGGCGGAGCTGCTGGGCATGAGCACGGACGAGCTCGTGCGCCGGCACGCGGGCGCCGAGTGGACGGTCGCCTTCACGGGTTTCGCACCCGGGTTCGGCTACCTCGTCAGTGAGGCGTGGACGTTCGATGTGCCGCGGCTGCCGACGCCGCGCACGCGGGTGCCGGCAGGCTCGGTCGGGCTCGCGGCGGGGTTCACGGGCGCGTACCCCCGGGAGTCGCCGGGAGGCTGGCGGCTCGTCGGCACGACCGCGGCGCCACTGTGGAGTGCTGCGGCCGAGGGTGCGGCATCCCCCGCTCTGCTCAGTCCGGGGACCCGCGTGCGCTTGCGCACCATCCCCGCAGCCGAACCCGGAAGGACCCCACGGCAGCCCGCGGCCGCGACGGCGGGCGAACCGCCCGGTTCCGCCGCGTCGGTGCCGTCTCGCGGTCAGGCGGCGGGCGGAGTGCGTGTCGAGGAGGCGGGGATCCTCGCGACCGTGCAGGACCTCGGGCGGGCGGGCAATGCGGCGCTCGGCGTCGCGCGCTCGGGCGCCGCCGACCGCGCGGCGCTGCGCACGGCGAACCGGCTCGTCGGCAACGACGAGGGCGCCGCTGTGATCGAGATCACGATGGGCGGCTTCCGCGCCGTGGCCGAGGTCGATGCGTGGTTCGCCGTCGCCGGAGCCTGGGGTCCGCTCACCCTCGACGGCCGCGCGATCGATCCGTACACGGCGCACGCGTGGCCGGCCGGAAGCGAGCTGCACATCGACTCCTTCGTACACGGTGCGCGGGCCTACCTCGCCGTGCGCGGCGGGTGGATCCCGGTGGGCGTGCTCGGCTCGCGATCGACCGACCTGCTGGCGGGCCTCGGCCCCGACCGGCTCGCCGCGGGCGACACGATCCCGATCGGCGCCGAGCCCGCCGCACGCATTCCGGTCGCCGACATCGCGCCGTGGGGAGCTCCGCGCCATGACGAGCTCCACCTCGAGCTCGCACCGGGACCGCGCGCCGACTGGTTCGCCGCATCTGCCCTCGAGTCGCTCTTCGCCGCGGTGTGGACCGTCTCTCCCGCCGCCGACCGCGTCGGAATCCGTCTCGACGGCCCCGCGTTGACGCACGTGCGTGACGAGGAGCTGCCGAGCGAGGGCATGGTTCCGGGTGCGCTGCAGGTTCCTCCCGACGGGCTGCCCGTCGTGCTCGGCGTCGACGGGCCTGTGACCGGCGGCTACCCCGTCATCGCCGTCATGACGGATGCTGCGCTGGATCTGCTGGCCCAAGCACGACCGGGAACACGCGTGCGATTCCGGCACGCGCGCGCCGTCATCGTGTGACACGACGCGCGTCTATACCGCAGCAGGGCAAGCTCGTCAAGAATCGAGCTGGACACGGCGCGTCTGGCGGGCTATAGTCGGTAGTTGCGCTCTGGTTCCCCTGCCCTCATATGGTGGTCGGCTGTGCCCGTGTGCCCCCGCCTCACTCACCATCGGAGTGTCGCGCGCGTGGCGCCGGGCTTCGGGAGGACGGAGCACTCCACCTGACGACAAGGAAACGGGCCCTCGGGTCCACGGAGGTATTCCCCTTGGCTGCTGCGCGCAACGCAACCAACCCCACCACCCCCAAGAGCGGACGCGGCGCTTCTCGCCTCTCGTTCGCCAAGATCTCCGACACGCTGGAGGTCCCAGACCTCCTCGCGTTGCAGACGGAGTCGTTCGACTGGCTCGTCGGCAACGACGGCTGGAAGGCCCGCGTCGCCGACGCGAAGGCCGCCGGACGCACCGATGTCCCCGAGATCAGCGGTCTCGAGGAGATCTTCGAGGAGATCTCGCCCATCGAGGACCTGAGCGAGACGATGCAGCTCTCGTTCACGAACCCCTACCTCGAGCCTGAGAAGTACTCGATCGACGAGTGCAAGGAGCGCGGCAAGACCTACGCCGCCCCGCTGTACGTCGAGGCCGAGTTCATGAACCACCAGACCGGTGAGATCAAGACGCAGACGGTCTTCATGGGCGACTTCCCCCTGCAGACCGGCAAGGGCACGTTCATCATCAACGGCACCGAGCGCGTCGTCGTCTCGCAGCTCGTCCGCTCGCCCGGCGTGTACTTCGACCGCACGCCCGACAAGACCTCCGACAAGGACATCGTCTCGGCGCGCGTCATCCCCAGCCGCGGCGCATGGCTCGAGTTCGAGGTCGACAAGCGCGACCAGGTCGGCGTGCGCATCGACCGCAAGCGCAAGCAGTCGGTCACCGTCTTCCTCAAGGCCCTCGGCCTCACGACCGAGGACATCCAGAACGAGTTCGCCGGCTTCGACTCGATCGAAGAGACCCTCGCGAAGGACACGATCCTCTCGAAGGAAGACGCGCTGCGCGACATCTACCGCAAGCTCCGTCCCGGCGAGCAGGTCGCCGCTGAGGCCGCCCGCGCGCTGCTGGACAACTTCTACTTCAACCCGAAGCGCTACGACCTCGCGAAGGTCGGTCGCTACAAGATCAACCAGAAGCTCGGTCTCGACACGCCGCTGAGCGATTCGGTCCTCACCGTCGACGACATCGTCGCGACGATCAAGTACCTCGTGCGCCTGCACCGTGGCGACCACACCTTCGAGGGCATGCGCGACGGCAAGCCGGCCGAGATCCGTCTCAACATCGACGACATCGACAACTTCGGCAACCGTCGTATCCGCGCCGTCGGCGAGCTCATCCAGAACCAGGTCCGCACGGGTCTTTCCCGTATGGAGCGCGTCGTGCGTGAGCGCATGACGACGCAGGACATCGAGGCCATCACGCCGCAGACGCTCATCAACGTGCGTCCCGTCGTGGCCGCGATCAAGGAGTTCTTCGGAACGAGCCAGCTGTCGCAGTTCATGGATCAGAACAACCCGCTCGCGGGCCTGACCCACAAGCGCCGCCTCTCGGCCCTCGGCCCCGGCGGTCTGTCGCGTGAGCGTGCCGGCGTCGAGGTTCGTGACGTCCACCCCTCGCACTACGGCCGCATGTGCCCGATCGAGACGCCGGAAGGCCCGAACATCGGCCTGATCGGCTCGCTCGCGTCGTTCGCACGCATCAACGCGTTCGGCTTCATCGAGACGCCGTACCGCAAGGTCGTCGACGGCAAGGTCAGCGAGCAGATCGACTACCTCACGGCATCCGTCGAGAGCGACTACATCGTCGCGCAGGCCGGAGTCGCCCTCAACCCCGACGGTTCGTTCGTCGACGAGCGCGTCCTCGCCCGTCGCGGACAGGGTGGCGAGGTCGACCTCTTCCACGCCGACGAGATCGGGTACATGGACGTCTCGCCGCGCCAGATGGTGTCGGTTGCGACCTCGCTCATCCCGTTCCTCGAGCACGACGATGCGAACCGCGCTCTCATGGGTGCGAACATGCAGCGTCAGGCTGTTCCGCTCCTGCGCTCGGACTCGCCCGTCGTGGGCACCGGTATGGAGGGCTACGCCGCGATCGACGCCGGCGATGTCGTCACGGCAGCCAAGGCCGGTGTCGTCGCCGAGGTCTCGGCAGACGTCGTCACGGTCCAGCTCGACGAGGGCGGCACGCAGGACTACTACCTGCGCAAGTTCGACCGCTCGAACCAGGGCACGTCCTACAACCAGCGCGTCGTCGTGTCGGCCGGTGACCGGGTCGAGGTCGGCGAGGTCATCGCCGACGGACCGGCCACCGAGAACGGCGAGCTCGCGCTCGGCAAGAACCTCCTCGTCGCGTTCATGATGTGGGAAGGCCACAACTTCGAGGATGCGATCATCCTCAGCCAGGAACTCGTCAAGGACGACACCCTCTCTTCGATTCACATCGAGGAGTACGAGGTGGATGCCCGTGACACGAAGCTCGGCAAGGAGGAGATCACCCGTGACCTCCCCAACGTCAGCCCCGACCTGCTGAAGGACCTCGACGAGCGCGGCATCATCCGCATCGGCGCCGAGGTTCGCCCCGGCGACATCCTCGTCGGCAAAGTCACGCCCAAGGGTGAGACCGAGCTGTCGGCCGAGGAGCGCCTGCTCCGCGCGATCTTCAACGAGAAGAGCCGCGAAGTGCGCGACACGTCGCTGAAGGTTCCCCACGGCGAGCAGGGCACGATCATCGCCGTCAAGGAGTTCAACGCCGAGGACGGCGACGACGAGCTCGGCTCGGGCGTCAACCGCCGCGTCGTGGTCTACATCGCCCAGAAGCGAAAGATCACCGAGGGTGACAAGCTCGCCGGCCGTCACGGCAACAAGGGCGTCATCGCGAAGATCCTCCCCGTCGAAGACATGCCGTTCCTCGCGGACGGCACGCCGGTCCAGGTCGTCCTGAACCCGCTCGGCATCCCCGGCCGCATGAACTTCGGCCAGGTTCTCGAGCTGCACCTCGGCTGGATCGCCCAGCAGGGCTGGAAGGTCGAAGGCACGCCGAAGTGGGCCATGGGCCTGCCCGACGCCGCACGTGAGGCCGCCCCCGGCACGAAGGTCGCGACCCCCGTGTTCGACGGTGCGTTCGAGGAGGAGATCGCAGGTCTGCTCGACTCGACCCTTCCCACGCGCGACGGTGAGCGCCTCATCGACTCGACGGGTAAGACGCGTCTGTTCGACGGCCGCTCCGGCGAGCCGTTCCCGGCGCCCATCTCGGTCGGCTACATGTACATCCTGAAGCTGCACCACCTGGTCGATGACAAGATCCACGCGCGTTCGACGGGTCCCTACTCGATGATCACGCAGCAGCCCCTGGGTGGTAAGGCCCAGTTCGGTGGTCAGCGGTTCGGTGAGATGGAGGTGTGGGCACTTGAGGCCTACGGTGCCGCGTACGCGCTGCAGGAACTCCTCACGATCAAGTCCGACGACATCCTCGGCCGCGTCAAGGTCTACGAGGCGATCGTCAAGGGCGAGAACATCCAGGAACCCGGGATTCCCGAGTCGTTCAAGGTCCTCATGAAGGAGATGCAGTCGCTCTGCCTGAACGTCGAGGTGCTCTCGGCCGACGGCACGCCGGTCAACCTCCGCGATACGGACGACGACGCATTCCGCGCGGCAGAGGAGCTCGGAATCAACATCTCCAGCCGCTTCGAGTCGTCCTCGATCGACGAGATCTGACGCTTCGGCGCTCAGACCAACGACTGACTCACCAAGAATTCCGATACAGGAGAACTGAGACTAGTGCTCGAATCAACAACTTTCGATGAGCTTCGCATCGGTCTCGCCACCGCCGACGACATCCGTCGTTGGTCGTACGGCGAGGTCAAGAAGCCCGAGACCATCAACTACCGCACGCTCAAGCCCGAGAAGGACGGCCTCTTCGGCGAGCAGATCTTCGGACCTTCCCGTGACTGGGAGTGCGCCTGCGGCAAGTACAAGCGCGTCCGCTTCAAGGGCATCGTCTGCGAGCGCTGCGGCGTCGAGGTCACCAAGTCCTCGGTCCGCCGCGAGCGCATGGGCCACATCGAGCTCGCCGCGCCCGTCACGCACATCTGGTACTTCAAGGGTGTGCCTTCGCGCCTCGGCTACCTGCTGGACATGGCTCCGAAGGACCTCGAGAAGGTCATCTACTTCGCTGCCTACATGGTGATCTCCGTCGACGAAGAGGCGCGTCACCGCGACCTCGCGACGCAGGAGAACAACATCCGCCTCGAGATCAAGACGCTCGGCGACCGCCGTGACGCCAAGGTCGCCGAGCGCCTGCTGAAGCTGGAAGAAGAGCTCGCGGCGCTTGAGGAAGAGGGCGCCAAGGCCGACCAGAAGAAGAAGGTCAAGGACGCCGCCGAGAAGGAGATGGCTCAGACGCGCAAGAGCGCCGACGAGCAGATCGCCAAGCTCGAGCGCGTGTGGGAGGACTTCCGCACCCTCGACGTCGGTTCGCTCAAGGGCGAAGACGAGATCTTCCACGAGCTGCAGGACCGCTTCGGTCAGTACTTCGAGGCCTACATGGGCGCCGAGTCGATCCAGCGCCGCCTGCAGGCGTTCGACCTGGCCGCCGAGGCCGAGAGCCTGCACCTGCAGATCTCCGAGGGTAAGGGGCAGCGCAAGATCCGCGCGATCAAGCGTCTGAAGGTGGTCAACTCGTTCCTGCAGACGGGCATGTCGCCCGCCGCGATGGTGCTGGATGTCGTTCCGGTGATCCCGCCGGAGCTGCGTCCCATGGTCCAGCTCGACGGTGGCCGCTTCGCGACCTCCGACCTCAACGATCTGTATCGTCGCGTGATCAACCGCAACAACCGTCTTCGTCGACTGCTCGACCTCGGTGCCCCCGAGATCATCGTCAACAACGAGAAGCGGATGCTGCAGGAAGCCGTCGACGCACTGTTCGACAACGGTCGTCGTGGTCGTCCCGTCACGGGCACCGGCAACCGTGCGCTCAAGTCGCTCTCGGACATGCTCAAGGGCAAGCAGGGCCGGTTCCGTCAGAACCTCCTCGGCAAGCGCGTCGACTACTCGGGCCGTTCGGTCATCATCGTGGGCCCGCAGCTGAAGCTGCACCAGTGTGGTCTTCCGAAGCAGATGGCGCTCGAGCTGTTCAAGCCGTTCGTCATCAAGCGCCTGATCGATCTGGGTCACTCGCAGAACATCAAGGCGGCCAAGCGTGCCGTCGAGCGCACGCGTCCCGAGGTGTGGGACGTGCTCGAGGAGATCATCCGCGAGCGTCCTGTGCTGCTCAACCGTGCGCCCACGCTGCACCGCCTGGGCATCCAGGCCTTCGAGCCTCAGCTCGTCGAGGGCAAGGCGATCCAGCTGCACCCGCTCGTCTGCGCCGCGTTCAACGCGGACTTCGACGGTGACCAGATGGCCGTCCACCTGCCGCTGTCGGTCGAGGCCCAGGCCGAGGCCCGCATTCTGATGCTCGCGTCGAACAACATCCTGAAGCCGTCTGACGGCCGCCCCGTCACGCTGCCTTCGCAGGACATGATCATCGGCCTGCACCACCTGACCACGGTCATCGAGGGTGCTCAGGGCGAGGGCCGTGTGTTCGGCTCGGTCAGCGAGGCGATTCTCGCTCGCGACGAAGGCACGCTCGATCTGCAGGCCAAGGTGCGCATCCGCATTCCGGGTCTGACGTTCCTCGAGGGTGACGCCCCCGACGGCTACGAGCGTCACGGAATCGTCGATGCCTCGCTCGGTCAGGCGATCTTCAACGACACGCTGCCCAAGGGCTACCCGTTCGTGCGGGAGCAGGCCGACAAGGGCAAGCTGTCGCAGATCGTCAACAAGCTCGCCGAGGAATACCCCAAGGTCGAGGTCGCTGCATCGCTGGACCGGATCAAGGACGCCGGCTTCTACTGGGCCACGCGTTCGGGTGTCACCGTCGCGCTCTCGGATGTCCTCACGCCGCCCAACAAGGCGGAGATCGTCGCGGGCTACGAGAAGCAGGCCGCCAAGGTGCAGGCGCAGTTCGAGAAGGGCCTCACGACCGACGCCGAGCGTCGTCAGGAGCTCATCAAGATCTGGACCGAGGCGACCGACGAGGTCCAGAAGGCGATGCGGGACAACTTCCCCGCCGACAACACGATCAACCGCATGGTGTCTTCGGGCGCCCGTGGTAACTGGCTGCAGATCCGCAACATCGCGGGTATGCGCGGTCTCGTGAACAACCCGAAGGGTGAGATCATCCCTCGCCCGATCATCTCCTCGTACCGCGAGGGGCTGTCGGTTGCGGAGTACTTCATCGCCACGCACGGTGCCCGTAAGGGTCTCGCCGACACGGCTCTGCGTACGGCCGACTCGGGTTACCTCACCCGTCGCCTCGTCGACGTCTCGCAGGATGTCATCATCCGTGAAGAGGACTGCGGAACGTCCAAGGGTCTCGAGTTCACGATCGCGGCGCCCGGCGCCGACGGTGCGCTCATCAAGGACGCCAACGTCGAGAACTCGGTCTTCGCGCGCACCCTCGCCGAGCAGGTCACGTCGCCCTCGGGCGAGGTGCTCGCCGCCGCGGGTGACGACGTCGGCGACGTGCTCATCAACGCGCTCGTCGAGGCCGGTGTCGAGACCATCAAGGTCCGCTCCGTGCTCACGTGCGACTCGGCTGTCGGCGTCTGCGCGCAGTGCTACGGCCGTTCGCTCGCGACGGGCAAGATCGTCGACATCGGCGAGGCGGTCGGCATCATCGCCGCCCAGTCGATCGGTGAGCCCGGTACGCAGCTGACGATGCGTACCTTCCACACCGGTGGATCGGCCTCGGCCGATGACATCACGCAGGGTCTTCCCCGCGTGCAGGAGCTGTTCGAAGCGCGTACCCCCAAGGGTGCGTCGCCGATCGCAGAGTCTGACGGTCGCATCACGATCGACGAGACCGATAAGGCGAAGAAGATCATCCTGACGCCCGACTCGGGCGACGAGCCGCATGTCTACCCCGTGCTCAAGCGCGCGACGCTGCTGGTCGAGGACGGCCAGCACGTCACGGTCGGCCAGCAGATGCAGGTCGGAACGCTCGACCCCAAGGAGGTCATGCGTGTCATGGGTGCTCGCGAGGTGCAGAAGTACCTCGTGAACGGCGTCCAGGGTGTGTACCGCTCGCAGGGTGTGCCGATCCACGACAAGCACATCGAGGTCATCGTGCGCCAGATGCTGCGCAAGGTCACCGTCGTCGACCACGCCGACACGAAGCTGCTCCCGGGTGAACTGGTGGACTTCAAGCGCTACCAGCGCATCAACCGCGAGACGGTCGCCGAGGGCAAGCGCCCCGCGTCGGGACGTCCCGAGCTGATGGGTATCACGAAGGCGTCGCTCGCGACGGAGTCGTGGCTGTCGGCCGCGTCGTTCCAGGAGACCACCCGCGTCCTGACGCAGGCGGCCATGGAGGGCAAGAGCGACCCGCTCCTCGGCCTCAAGGAGAACGTCATCATCGGAAAGCTCATCCCCGCCGGAACCGGCCTTGCGAAGTACCGCAACGTCGTGGTCGAGGCGACGGAGGAGGCCAAGAGCGAGCGGTACCCCAACCGCATCTTCGCCTCGGACGGGGCGTTCTCGGACGCCGACCTGAGCTACGTCGATTTCGACAGCTTCTCGACGGACGGCGACTTCACGTCGTACAACTGACGACCAGCTGAACGAAGGCCCCCGGCACGCGCCGGGGGCCTTCGTCGTTCCGAGGCGACGGAAACAGTTCCGCCCCGCGCGCCGGGCGTGCTCGCTGACATCCCGTGCCTACCGTTGAGGGGGAGGACGGCATGGCGCGCACGGAGGGACGTAACCTCTGGTTCGCCGTACCCTCGGTGCTCGCGTGCCTCGCTGTCATCGGCGCACTCGTGTGGCTTGCGGCGCCGATGGTTCCGGTCGCCGTCGACTGGGTCGGCGACACGCTTCGGGCCAGGGCCGACGCCCAGGAAGAGGCAGAGAGCAAGCCCGCCCCGATCGAGCGGATCGCGGCCGGCGAGACCGTGGACTGCCGTGATCTCTATCCCGACCACCTGTGGGCAGAGCTCATCTGGCACGGCGATGTGCTGCTGAGCCAGACGATGGCACGTCCCGCCATCGCAGCGGGCGACCTCGTCGAGGCGCTCGCGCCGACCGTCTCCGTCAACTGCAGCTGGGCCCTCGGGGGCGGGGAGTCGATCTCATCGACGATCTCGGTCATCTCCCCCGACGCCGTCGGCATCGCGCAGGCGGCGCTCTCGGCGCAGGGGTTCGCGTGCACGACAGGCGACGCGGGGCTCGAGTGCGCGCGGGTGCGGGACGGCGTGCGCGAAGAGCACGTCATACGCGACACGGTGTGGCTCGTGAGTGTTGGCACGGGATGGCGCCCGGACGACTACTTGGCACGCCTCACGGCACACATCTGGCCGTGACCCCGGGCTGCGGAGGCGAATTCCGTCCGTCTCTCTCGCGCCTCGACCGGCATGGCTACGCACATGCGGGCACGGACGGGGTTACCCTCGCACATGTGGGGAGCGGCCCCGCGTGAGGAGTGCGTCCGATGAGTGACCCCAAGTCGTCCTACGGCGAGCCGGTCGAGGAACCCACAGCGGTCGACGATGTCGTCGGCCGTGCTCACGAAGGTCTCGCCGACGCAGAGGCGGCCCGCCGCGACGCCGTCGACCCGTCCGCGACCCCCGAGGTCGAAGAGATCGTCGTCGAAGAGGAGATCGTCGTCGCCGACACGCCGTCGGCTGCGAACGAGTGGGCCGCTGAGCCCCCCTCGTGGGCCGTCGATGCACCGATGGACGACGAGCCCGTCGCAGCGGCAGAAGAGGTCGTCGTCGTCGAAAGGACCATCGACAAGCCCACCGTGGCCGACGACTCGACCGTCGCCTACGAGCCCGTCGCCGCCCCCGAGCCCGTCGCCGAAACCGTCATGGTGCCGCCCGCCGCGTCTCCGCAGCCCATCTTCGTGCAGGCACCCGAGGCGCCGCGCCTGCGTGGCAACCGTGGCGCCGCCGGCGCGATCGGCCTGCTCGCCGCGCTCGCCTTCGCCGTCCTCTACCTCGGCGCGACCCTCGGCTTCGGCGCGATCCAGGGCGACGTCACGGCAGAGACCTTCGCCACCGATGCCGTCGCCGCGCTCACGACGTGGGCTCTGTGGGTGCCGACCGTCGTCTTCTTCATCGCCTTCTGGCTGCTCGGCGCGATCATCAACCGAGGCCGCTGGGCGGCGTGGGTGATCATGGGCGTGCTCGTGGGCGCCGCCGCCTACGGCGGCCACCTTCTCGGCCAGCTCTTCCAGGCGCCGTTCTGGATGCTCACGGCGTCCGAGGGAGCCGCGCTCGTCGAAGCACAGCTGCTCGCACCGCTCGCGATCGTCGCATTCGTGCTGGGTCGCGAGCTCACCATCTGGTTCGGAGCATGGGCCGCCGCGCGCGGCAAGCGCGTGACCGAGCTCAACGTCGAAGCGCAGCGCGAGTACGAGCGCACGCTCGAGGCCGGTCCGCAGCTCGTCCGGCCATGACGACCGGCGGCGCGGGTGGGGGGACCGATCGCGGTCCCGTCGCACCCGCGCTCGCGGTCGTCTTCGCGACGATCGGATACGTCGCTCTCCTCATCTTCGGGCTGGGGATGCTGTCGCTCGCCCTCGATGAGAGCGTCATCGAGGCGCCGGGCCTGGGCCCGCTTCCCGGGGTCGCCGCGACGACCCTGTCGGTCGTCGTCTTCGGGGCGAGCCTGTGGGGCACCGTGCGGCACGCGCAGCCGTCGTTCTGGAACGCGGCGTGGATCGTGGCGACGACCTTCCTGGCGTATCTCGCGGGGCTGTGGATCATGGCCGTCGCCACGGGGACCTCGGTCGGAGTCGCCACGGGTGTCGCGGGCCGAATCGCGACGACGGGGTTCGGTGTGGTGATCGCCGCGGCCGCCCTCGTCGCCGGCTGGTCGGGGATCGCTCTCGTCCGCACGCGGGCTCGCCGCCCCCAATGGCCCTGGGAATCCGACGACGAAGAGACGCTGTGACGGCGCAAAAGCCGGGATCCGGCGCGCCGAGAGGATAGCGTTGTCGCGTGGAGCGCTCGCTCGAGACGCAGGTCAGCCAGGCGGTGGACGCCTGGCTCGTGTGGCTGCCGCGCTGGCAACCCGCGACTCACCGCGGGCGCGTCGCTCCTTGCCGTCGCTGTTTCGGATCTCCGATCCTGTCGGCGGCGGGTCTGGGCTCCGACGTCCCCCACGGCGTGCAGCACGGGCTGTCCATCCGCATCAAGGCGATCGTCGACCGCTCCGTCGCCGACTACACGTCGCGCAACCTCCCCATGCTGCAGGCCGAGCTCGACCAGCAGGCTGCGCGCAACCGTGCGCGCGCCTACCGCCCCGCCGAGGGTCTCGAGCCCGAGTTCGAGGGGATGCCGCTGGACCCTGAGCCCCAGCCGGGTGCTCCGTTCCTGTTCACTCTGTCGGGGATGGCCGAAGAGGCCGAAGCGCAGGTGCCCGACCTCCCACCGCTCACGGAGGAGGCCAAGGCGGCGCTGCGCCAAGAGGTCGCGCTCGCCGACGACTACGCGAACATGGTGGGCCGCGAAGTGTGCGCCGTGCTGCTGCCGCACCGCCTGCGGATCCAGGCCGCCGTGACACAGCACGTCGAGCCGCAGATCGCGGCCCTTCTCGATGATCTGGCGCGCACCCTCGACGCACCGTTCGACCCGCAGGCACCCGGCGACTGAGGTTGTGCACACGGCCCGGGCGATTGCCCAGGTCCCCGGAGCGGGTTTTGTTAGCATTGCCCCACTTCTGCGCACCGTTGCGCACTTGATGCTGATCACTCGGCGCAATCATCCTGGGGGAGGGATCGGTGGCCGCACGCCTGCCCTCGGCACCTCCGCTGCTTCCCGGGCTCGCCTACATCCGGCCCCTCGGCTCGGGTGGGTTCGCCGACGTCTTCCTGTACGAACAGGACATGCCTCGGCGCAACGTCGCCGTCAAGGTGCTGCCGAGCGACGTGCGCGATCCGGATCTTCGGCGCATGTTCAACGCCGAGGCCGATGTGCTCGCCCGCTTGTCGGCGCATCCCGCGATCGTCACGGTGTACCAGGCGGGCATCTCGGCTGACGGGCGCCCCTATATCGTCATGGAGAACTGCCCCGGGTCGCTCGCGCGCCGGTACCGCATCGAGCGGATCCCGGTCGACGAGGTGCTCGCAACCGGGGTGCGCATGGCGGGCGCGCTCGAGTCGGCGCACCGTGCCGGCGTGCTCCACCGCGACGTGAAGCCCAGCAACATCCTCATCACGACCTTCGGCACGCCCGTGCTCGCCGACTTCGGCATCTCGTCGTCTCTGCTGCGCGAGACAGCCGACGAGGTGCTCGCGATGTCGGTCCCGTGGAGTGCGCCCGAAGTGGTCGCCGAGCAGACGGCCGGCACCGTCGCGAGCGAAGTGTGGAGCCTGGGCGCGACGGTGTACTCGCTGCTCGCGGGGCAGAGTCCTTTCGAGCGGCGCGAGCGCGGCCAGAACACGAAAGAGCTGCTGCGCCGCCGGATCGCCCGGGCGTCGTACACCGACATCTCGCGCGCCGATGTCCCCGCATCCCTACAGGCGGTGCTCTCCCGGGCGATGAGCCGCGATCCCGCCAAGCGGTACCCGTCGGCGTGGGCGTTCGCCGAGGCTCTGCAGCAGGTGCAGATCGAGCAGGGCTCGTCGCCGACGCCGATCGATGTGCCCGAGACCGAGTGGGCCCCCGCCTCGGAGCGCGTCGACTTCTCGGATGCCGGTCTGCGCGGTCCCGTCCGCTCCAGCGTCGACCACGTCCGCCGCCGCAAGGCGCCGACGGATCCGGGTGTCGCGCGGCTCGCGCGCGATGAGGAGACCGCCTTCTCCGCGCCCGGCAGCGGTCGTCCGCGGCGCGCCGGGCTCGTCGTGGGCATCATCGGTGCGACCGTCGTGGTCGCGTCGTCGGCGGTCGTCGCGGTGCTCTACGCGACGGGGATGCTGTGATGCGCCGGCGTACGCTGGCCGGACTCGCCGCGGCTGCCGCCGCTGTCACGCTCGTGACGACGGCGAGCATCGTGTGGCCCGGCCTCGATGCGAAGGAGACTCCGGCAGTCGACGCATCGGTGTGGGCGCTGCAGACGGGCGACGGCAGTCGCTACGCGCGTGTCAACACCACGGTCGGCGAGCTGGATACGGTCCGCAGCGTCAGCAACCCCGACCTCGTCGTTCAGACGCCCGAGGCGGCCTATCTTTTCAGCGACAGTCTCAGCACGCTGACCCGCATCGACGAGGCCCTGCCCGCCCACCTCGACGACGAGACGCTCGACACGTCCACCCCGACGCCGCAGGGCACGATCGACGTCGCGACCGCCGATGACTTCGTCGCCTACCTCACCGACGCCGGCACGGTCTTCGCGGGGCGGCTGTCGCTCGGCGACGCCGCGCAGCTCGCGCCGTTCACCGACGGTGACGACAATCCGCGGTACACCGCCGACGCGATCGCCGTCGACGAGCGCGGCATCCTCTTCGCGTACTCCCGCGCCGATCGCTCGGTGCTGCGATACGACATCGCGGCGTCGGTGGTCCGCGGTCGCGACGCCGTCGCGGTCGGTGCCTCCGAAGCGCTCGCGATCACGGCAGCCGGCGATACGTGGACGATCGTGGACACCGAGACGGGAGCGCTGTGGCGGCGAGGGGCGGATGCCGCCGAGCAGGCACCCCTGGCCGGACCCGTCGTCGTGAGCGAGCCCGATGCCGACGGCGACGGGGTGTATCTCGCCGACGAGACGTCGATCGTGCGGGTCCCCGTCGACGGCGCTGTCGAGCGCGCATTCGGCGGCATCGGCGACACGGTCCTCGGGGTTCCCGCGGCGCCGGTCGTGTACGACGGCGACATCTATGCCGCGTGGCTCGGCCAAGGCGGCGCGGCCGGCGTGATGTGGAACTCGCGCGACGATGTCGGCGTGCCGCTGGACTACGGCGGCGATGTGCTGCCCGACCAGCGCCGGCCGGTCTTCGTCGAAGGACGCGATGCCCTGCTGCTCAATGAAGCACGATCGGGCTGGGTATGGACCGCGCCCGCGGGCGACCTCGTGCCGTCGAGTCAGGATTGGTCGCTCGATGAGCGCGTCGAGGCCGAGTCGGTTGTGAGCGACGAAGAGCTGCCGGTCATGCTCGACCCCAAGCCTCCTGTCGCCGAACCCGACGTCTTCGGCGTACGCGCGGGCGGCATCGCGGCGCTTCCCGTGCTCATGAACGACCACGACCCCAACGAAGACGTGCTCAGCATCGTGGGGTCGTCGGTCACGGGGCTCGATCCCGCCTTCGGCACGGTGTCGCTCACCGATGACGCGCAGCGGCTCGCCGTGCGGGTCGCCCCGGGGGCGACGGGATCAGCGACGTTCTCGTACGCGGTGACCGACGGCACGTCTGCCGACGGCCTCGTCTCAGAGCCCTCGACCGTGACGATCACGGTCGAACCCGAATCGATCAACACGGCCCCGCAGTGGTGCGGTGTCGACGGCTGCCTGCTCGAGTGGCCCGAGCCCGACGTGGCCCGCGGCGGCACCGTGACGGTTCCTGTGCTGCACGGCTGGGTCGATCCCGAAGGCGACCCCGTCATGCTGCTGTCGGTCGACAACGCCTCGCAGATAGGCAGTGTCGCCGCGACCCCCGGCGGCGAGGTCGTCTATCAGCACAGTGACGACGGGTCCGGCGGCGAACAGCTCGTCGAGCTCGCGCTGACCTTCGCCGACACGCGGGGCGCCACGACGGTCGAGGTGCTGAACGTCCGGGTCACGCCGCAGCCCGCGCTCGACGTGCGCTCGTTCGCGCTCGTCGATGTGCTCGGCCCCGGAACGACGGTTGACGTCGCGACCCACGTGACGGGCACGACGGGGATGCTCTCGCTCTCGTCCGTCCGCGTGCTCGACGATGCGCCGGCATCGGCGACGATCGTCGGCGGCACGACCGAGTTCGACTTCTCGGCGCGCGCCCCCGGCACGTTCCGCGTGGATTTCACGGTGACCGACGGCGTCGCAGAGGCCAGAGGCACGGCCCGCATCACGGTCCTTCCCGAAGGAGCCCCGCCGCAGCTCGCCACGGCGCCCGTCGTCGCTTTCGTGCATCCGCAGAAGGACGCCACGATCGACGTCCTCGAGGCGGTGTACAACCCGACCCGTCGCGTGCTGCTGCTCAGCGACATCGAGCCCATGCCCGAGCCGGGCGCGAGCCTCTCGGTCGACGCCGTCGGCCAGCGTCACCTGCGCGTCTCGGGCGCCACCGCGACCGGAGCACCCGGGCCGTTGGGCACGGTGCGTTATGTCGTGAGCGACGGCACCGAGGATGAAGGCGCCCGCGTCGAGGGCGAGGCCACCGTCTACCTGCTCCCGCCGGCTCCCGAGGTCGCCCCCATCGCCGTCGACGATCGTGTCGTCGTGCGCGCCGGCGCGCAGGTCGACATCCCGGTGCTCGAGAACGACATCGCCCCTGCCGGCGAACGGCCCGTCCTCGACCCGTCACGGGTCGTCTCGTCGACCGATGACGCGCTGGCCTTCGCCTCGGGCGACCTACTGCGCTATCTCGCGCCGACCGACCCCGGCGACTACACGGTGGACTACGCCGTCTTCACGGCCGGGTCGCCCTCGCTCGCCGACGTCGCGACCGTCCGCGTGCATGTGCTGGGCGACGAGACCAACCGAGCGCCGCTGCCCGAGCGGCTCGAGGGGCGGGTGCTCAGCGGACAGTCCACGGTGATCGACTTCACGCCGTTCGAGATGGATCCCGACGGCGATACCGTGTCGCTCGACAGCATCGTGACGCAGCCCGAGCGCGGCTCGGCGGCGCTGTCCGCCGACGGTGCGTCGATCGTCTACACCAGCGTCGCGGGCGACCGCGGACAAGTCTCGTTCACGTACCGCGTCGTCGATCCGTCGGGGGAGACCGGCGACGCCCGCGTGCGCATCGGCGTGCTCGATGCCCAATCGAACCCGAGTCCTGTGACGTACACCGATTACGTGCAGGTGCAGGCGGGTGAGGGCAAGTCGCTGCGGGTCCGCCCGCTCGCGAACGACGTCGACCCCGTCGGCGGCGTGCTCACGCTGACCGATGTGCGACCCGACCTGCCGCAGACGCTCGAGGGCGAACCCAACCCCGAGTTCGACCGGCTCGCGGACAGGCTGTTGTCCGTCGACGATCAGGAGGTCGTCGTCGAAGCCGGCGAGGAACCCGGCACGATGTCGTTCCTCTACGACGTCGCGTCGACGTCGGGCAACACGGCGCGCGGGCTCATCGTGGTCAGGGTCGTCCGCGAGAGCGTGCCCGACTACCCTCTCGTGAGCGACACGATCCTGACCGCCGAGACCCGCGAGAAATTTCCCGCGGGCGTGGATGTCCTGGACGGCAAGGTCGCGTGGTCGGGCGGATCCGTCCAGGACCTCGACGTATCGCTGTGGGGTGATCCCGGCGACGTTTCTGCCGCGGGGTCACGGATCCGCGGCCAGCTCGGCGCCCGCACACAGCTGATCCCGTTCGCCGTGACAGGCGAGGGTGCTGCGGGCGAGGTCACGACGTACGCGTTCCTGCGCGTCCCCGGCGAGAACGACGTCACGCTCGCGTTGCGAACGGGATTCGTCGCTCCGGAGGCGGTGGAGCTGGAATCGGTCGTCTTCGACATGACCGACCTCGTTGCCAAGCCTCGCGGAACACGGCTCGAAGTGGGCGCGGACGTTGCCTCGTCAGGTGCGCGCGCCGACTCGTCGTGCAGCGTCGAAGAGGGAACGCGTGTGCGCTACGACGCCGGCGTCGGCGCACCCTGGAGCGACGCGTGCCGCGTGGCGGTGCGTCTCGAAGGGCAGGCCGAATGGACGCAGCTGTCCGTGCCGATCACCGTCCTCGCGCGCGACCCGCAGCCCGAATTGAGGGCCGGCTCGGTGACCGTCGGACCGGGGGAGACGACGACGTTCGACCTTCGTTCGATGACGACGTGGCAGCTGCGCGATGACTGGGCCGGCATCGCCTACGACCTCGACTACACCGGCACCTCGTTCGCGGTCTCGCTCGACGGGTCGATCGTCACGGTGACAGGTGCCGATCGCGCCGTCCCCGGCGTGGACGATGCCGCTGTCGTGTCGGTCACGAGCCACGCCGAGGTGACGCCGGCGCGGCTCATCCTGCGCGTCGGGGCGGCGCCCTCGACCCTGCCGCGCGGCGGCTCCGTCACCCAGCAGTGCTCGCAGGCCGCCGGATCGTCGTGCACCTTCACCGTCGTCGGCGCCGCGGGCGAGGTCAACCCGCTGCCGCGCACACCGCTCGAGGTGACGTCGGTCCGCGACGCCGGTGCGTGCGCGGGAGTGACGTTCGCCCGCGTATCGACCACCACCGTCTCGGCATCATGGACTTCCGACACGGCCGGAACGACGTGTGCCGCTGCCTTCTCGGTGCGGGATGCGCAGGGCCGCGGCACGAACGGCGACCGCGATGGCCGGATCGCGTTCGATCTGCTCGGGTACCCGAAGGCGCCTGCCTCGATCGCGCAGACCGGCTACGCCGACGGCTCGGTCACGCTGCGCATCGATCCCGGCCCCGCCCGCATGGCCTATCCCGAGCTCTCGGGCTTCGTCGTCAGGTCGGACGGCCGCGACGTCGCCCGCTGCTCGGTCGACGGGGTATGCCCCGAGATCGCGGCGCCGAACGGCGAACAGCGCACCTACGAAGCGTTCGCGACGAACTCCGTCGGCCTGTCCGCAGCGGCCGTGCGCACCGTCGCGTGGGCCTACGACGCACCGGCAGCGCCGGCATCCGTCACCGCCCGCCCTGTGGCGGCCGGTGCCGGGGGCGGCGTCGTCGCACTCACGATCAGCGGCCTGACCGCCGACACCGGCTCGGTCGAGATCACGAGCGCGACAGGCGACACCGTCCGCGTGCCGGTCGGCCGGGGCTCGGGCACGCTCGACGTGCCGACGTACCGGGTCAGCACGAACACACGGTCGCCCATCACCGTGACCCCGTACTCGCGCTTCGACTTGCCGCCCGGGATCGGCGGCAGCCCGACGGGCACCTCGACGATCGGGTGGGGCAACGGTGTCGGGGCACCGCTCGTGCCCGATCTCGTGCTCTCCTCCGTGTCCGGCGGCGACGGCACCTCGACTGTGACGGCGAACGCCTCGGCGCAGCTCAACGGCACGGGCTCGACCCTGCGCTACGGCATCGTGCGCGACGGTCAGCAGTGTCGGGTGACGGCCGACGGGCAGTCCGCGACCTTCCCGGGCCTGGCCGACGGCGAGGAGTACCGGTTCATCCTGTGCGTCGAGTCCTTCTGGGGCGATGCATCCTTCGC
Source organism: Microbacterium sp. Y547 (assembly GCF_057669785.1). Taxonomy (NCBI): domain Bacteria; kingdom Bacillati; phylum Actinomycetota; class Actinomycetes; order Micrococcales; family Microbacteriaceae; genus Microbacterium; species Microbacterium sp. Y547. The sequence continues at coordinate 489,534 of NZ_JBYHFN010000001.1, read as the reverse complement.
CCGCGTCGAGACGTCGAGCGCAGTGCGCGCCGCGCAGTCCGGACGCGCCCCCTCCGGCTACACCTTCCGGGTGGATGCCACCCCCGACGTCCTGACGGCGCAGAACCGCGCGCAGTGGGTCATTCGCGAGGAGCCGCGGTCGAACGAGCCGGTCCCCAACCGCAACCGCGTCGAGTTCGACCGGTTCCCCGGCAACGGCACGTTCGGCCAGAATCCCGGCATCCGCGTGCGCTACGTGCACCAGGTGTGGGGTAACCCGACCGAGTGGTCGGCGGTGACACCCGCTGCCGGCAGCGCGCCCTACCAGATGCAGGCATCGTGGGGACTCGCCTCGGTATGCGTCGGCGGCGGCGCGCTCGCGCCGACGGGCTCGTCGTCGAATGGACCCGGCGGCACGGTGGCGACGTTCCGGTTCGACCCCTCCGGTCTCATGTACTACGACTCCGCGGGCGCTGTCGTGCCCCATCAGGTCGGCACGTGGGTCGTGCCCGTCGGAGCTGCGCGCGTCGAGGGCATAGCCGTCACGGCGAGCTGGTCGCAGTGGGGACTCAGCCCCGCCTCGGCGACCTTCGGCTCGACGTGCAACCCGAACCTGCCGCCCGAGCCCGAGGAAGCACCCTGAGCCATGTTGACGACAGATCGATCGAGGAATCCGCGATGACCATCTCCACAGAGCAGGCGACCTGGTTCGCCCAGACGTTCGCCCAGCTCGCCGACAACGTCGAGCGTGCCGTCCTGGGCAAGCGCCACGCGGTCGAGCTCGTCCTGACGGCCATGCTGAGCGACGGGCATGTGCTGCTCGAGGATGTCCCCGGAACCGGAAAGACCTCACTTGCGCGCGCCATGGCTCAGTCGGTGCAGGGCACGAACACCCGCATCCAGTTCACCCCCGACCTGCTCCCCGGTGACATCACGGGCATCAGCGTGTACGACCAGAAGGAGGGCGTCTTCGAGTTCCACGCCGGCCCCATCTTCGCGAACATCGTGCTCGCCGACGAGATCAACCGTGCGTCGCCCAAGACGCAGTCCGCGCTGCTGGAGGTCATGGAAGAGGGCAGCGTCACGATCGACGGCGTCTCGCGCCCCGTCGGCGACCCCTTCATCGTGCTCGCGACGCAGAACCCCATCGAGCAGGCCGGCACCTACCGGCTGCCCGAAGCGCAGCTCGACCGGTTCATGATGCGCACGTCGCTCGGGTACCCCGACCACGCGGCGACCGTGCGCATCCTCGACGGCGCCGCGACGCCGACCGCCGATCTCGCGCCCGTCATCACCCCCGACGCGCTCGTGGGCATGGCCGACCTCGCGGCGCAGGCCTACGTCGACGCCCTCGTGCTCGACTACATCGCGCGCATCATCGACGCGACCCGGTCCGCCGACGAAGTGCGCCTCGGGGTCAGCATCCGCGGGGCGCTCGCTCTCACCCGCGCCGCACGCACGCGTGCCGTCTCGCAGGCGCGCACCTACGTGACCCCCGACGACGTCAAGGCGCTCGCCGTCTCGGTGCTCTCGCACCGGCTGATCCTGCACGCCGAGGCGGAGTTCGACGGCGTGACGCAAGAGGCCGTCATCGGCCAGGTGCTTCTCGACATCGCGCCGCCGTCCCGTCGAGAGGCCGTATGAGCCTCACCGACACGCGCCGGACGCGAACCTCGACCGAAGGGACGGCCGGGCGCACCCACGCGACCTCGGTCACCTCGACGTCGATCTCGTCGGGGCGCATGGTCGGAATCGTCGTCCGGGCTGCGCGAGCGTGGCGCGCCGTCGTCGCGGCGGCGCAGGCGAGCACGGTCTGGGCCTCCCGCACCGTGCGGCCGGCGGGCGCTCTCGTGCTGCTCGCGGCGACTGGGGGCCTCGGCCTCGGCTTCGCCTTCGGCTGGATCGAATGGATGGTCGCCGGTGTCGCCGCGCTGCTGCTCCTGCTGGCCAGCATCCCGTTTCTGTTCGGATCGCGTTCGTACGAGGTCGATTTGTCGCTGGCGCGCGAGCGCATCGTCGCAGGCGACGGGCTGTCGGGCGACGTCGTCGTGCGCAACACGGGTGGTCGTCTGGCGCTGCCGGGTCGCATCGACATCCCGGTCGGGCCGGGCATCGTCGAGTTCAGCGTGCCGATGCTGCGCCCCGGCCACGCGGTCACCCAGCCGCTCCACATCCCGCAACCGCGACGCGGCATCGTGCGCGTCGGTCCCGCCACGACGGTGCGCAGCGACCCCGTGGGCATGCTGCGCCGCGAGCACGCCTTCGCCGACGTGAACGAGGTGTACGTGCACCCCCGCACGACATCGATCCCGTCCACGAGCGCGGGTCTCATCCGCGACCTCGAGGGTGCGCCGACGCGGCGCACGGTCGACGCCGACATCAACTTCCACGCGATCCGCCCCTACACCGCCGGCGATGGCCGGCGCCACATCCATTGGAAGTCGACGGCCAAGACCGGACAGCTCATGGTGCGGCAGTACGAGGAGTCCCGGCGCTCGCGGATGGCGATCGTGCTCGCCGTCGCCGAGCACGAGTTCCGCGACGCCGACGAGTTCGAGCTCGCCGTCTCGGCGGCGGCATCCCTCGGCCTGCGCGCCGTGCGCGACGCGCGCGATGTCGTCATCGTGACGGGCTCCGAGATCCCACGGGTCGTGCGCGGACGTCTGCGCACGATCCACCAGCTGCCGGCGGGGTCGCCCCGGCCCATGCTCGACGGCTTCAGCGCCGTGCGCACGTTCGAGAACACGATGGCGATCGGCGACGTCTGCCGGCTCACCGCCGAGTCCCGTGAGCAGCTCTCGGTCGCCGTCCTCGTGGTGGGCTCGGCTGTGACGCTGACGCGCCTGCGGCAGGCGGCGCTTGCGTTCCCCCCCGACACCGCCGTCATCGCCGTCGTGTGCAACGAGCTCGCACACCCTCGCATGCAGACGATCTCGAGCCTCACCGTCCTCACGATCGGCACTCTGGACGATCTGGCCGGGCTGCTGCTGAGGGGGGCCTCCCGATGACTCGGGCCGAGCGACGCCGGGAAGCCGGCTCGACCCGCCGCGTCGAGCCGCGCATCGTCACGGGCTCGGTGTTCACCGCTGCGGTCGTCGCGACGGCGGCCGTCGCGGCGTGGCCGATCTACCGCGAGCCGGCGTTCCTCCTCCTCGTGGCCGTGTCGGTGGCCGTCGCGCTCGGCATCGCGGTCGTCGCGACGCGACGACACTGGAGCGGCTGGGTCGTGACGGGCATCGTCGTCGCGGCGTTCCTCGTGCTGGGGGTGCCGCTCGCCGTACCCTCGCGCTTCGGCGGGCCGGACGAGATCCTGCGCGGACTCGGCGAGCTCGCGGCGGGCGCGGTCGTGGGGTGGAAGGACCTGCTCACCGTCGACCTGCCGGTCGGCTCGTACCGCAACCTGCTCGTGCCCGCGCTCGTCGTCTTCCTGATCGGCACGACCGCACTGCTGCGTCTCTCGTGGCGCGAGGGGCGCCGCGCGTACGTCGCGATCCCCGTGGCCCTGGCCATGGTCTCGTTCGGCCTCGTGTTCGGTCGCGCCGAGGTGAGCCCGCCCGTGACGCTCGGCGCGCTGACGCTGTACGCCCCGGTCGAGACGGCGCTCGGCATCGCGGGCTTGCTCGGATGCCTGCTCTGGCTCGCGTGGCGCGCGCACGACGAGCGTGTGCGCGCCGTTCAGCGCGCGGCCGTCGCGAGCGGAGTGCGTGCCGCACGGCACGCCTCGCCCGCCGACCGCCGTCGCGCGGCGCTCGGGGTCGGGATGATCGCCGCGGCCGTCGCTGTCGCGGTCGCCGTCGTGCCGTTCGCGGCGCGGGGGGTCGACCGCGATGTGCTGCGCGCGTCCGTCGGGCCCGAGATCGACCTCGCGACCGAGCTCAGCCCGCTCTCGCAGTACCGCGCCTTCTTCGGCGACGAGCGCGCTGATGAGGTGCTGTTCACGGTCGAGCAGACCGAGCGCATGCCTGACCGCGTGCGTCTCGCGACACTGGACGACTACGACGGCGAGGTGTTCCGCACGAGCGAGGGGACCGGTGAGGGCCGCTTCGTTCGCGTCGCCTCCGCCCTCGAGGCCGGAGACGGCGAGCCCATCGATCTGCGCGTGACCATCGACGGCTGGAACGAGCTGTGGATGCCGACGGCCGGTCAGCTGACACGTGTCGACTTCGACGGGCCACGGGCGGTCGCGCTGGCCGACGGCTTCTACTACAGCGCGGGTGCCGCCGCCGGGCTGCAGACCGCTCGCGCCGGCCTGCAGTCCGGCGATGCTTATCGCCTGACGGGCGTCGAACCGCCGCGGATCCCGCTCGCCGAAGCCCAGGCGCCCGGTGCGCAGACCCTCGTTGCCACCCCGCTGAGCCTTCGGGCGTGGGCCGACGCACACGCATCCGGGTCGGGCGGTGCGGCGCTCCAGGCGGCGGTCGACCTGCTGCGCGAGCGCGGCTACCTCAGCCATGCCCTGTCGCTCGGCGCGGACGGCCGAGCCGTGTGGGCGGACGCTCTGACCGGCTACCGGTTCCAGCCGAGCGCTTCGGGTCACTCGCTCGGCCGCGTGGATGCCCTGTTCACGCGCCTGCTCGAACGCGAAGCCGATCCGCGTGCCGCGGCATCCGACAACTTCGTCGCCGCGATCGGCGACGACGAGCAGTTCGCGACGGCCGTCGCCCTCATCGCCCGCGAACTCGGCTTCCCGTCGCGGGTCGTGGTGGGCACGCGTCTCGTGTCCGACGAAGCGGATCTGAGCGTCTGCGACGAGGGGGTATGTCGCGCGCGGGATCTCGCGGCGTGGGTCGAAGTCCAGGCCGTCGGGGGCGAGTGGATCCCGATCGACACGACGCCGCAGCACACGCAGTCGCCCAGTCTCGAGGTCACGCAGCAGCGCGACCCCGAGGTCGTCACCGAAGTGCACCCCGACTCCGTCGAGGAGATCATCCCGGCCGAACCCATGCAGCAGGATGCCGCCGCGGGCGACCCGCCCGACGAGGCGACCGGCCCCGATCTGGCGTGGCTGTGGCCCGTGCTGCGCACTACGGGGATCGTGCTGCTCGTGCTGCTGCTCGTGCTCGGCCCGTCCCTCGCGGTGATCACGGCCAAGCGCCTGCGCCGCCGCGCTCGCCGCACGACGGGGACCCCGGCCGAGCGCATCGCGGGGGGATGGGATGAATACGTGGATGCCGCGATCGACGCGCGTCGCGACGTGCCGCGCAGTGCGACTCGTACCGAGGCGGCGGCGGCGCTGGGCACCCCGGCGGGGGCCGAGCTTGCGGCATCCGCGGATGAAGCGGTCTTCGCGGGGGAGGACGCGGCGCCCTCGGAGGAGGCCGTCCACGTGTACTGGAAGACCGTCGATGCGCAGCGACACGCGATGCTCGGGGCGGATGGCGTCTGGCGCAGAGTCGCTGCGACCGTATCGTTGAGATCGATCATCCGCCCGCTGGCACCTGCGAACGGTGCTCGCACGCTCATCGCCGAGAGGGGGAGGCGTTCGGGGCTTCGGCTCCTGCGTCCCACGCCATGAACATCGTTGCATCTGCCGGCCCGATCTGGTTGCTCGTCGCCCTCGTGATCTACGTCTGGACGGCGATCGCGCTCGCCGCGGTGTTCCGCAAGTCCGGTCAGGAGGCGTGGGCGGCGTGGGTGCCGGTGTACAACCAGGTCGTGCTCTTCCGCCTCGGCGCGGTCACACCCTTCGTGCTCCTGCTCTATCTCGTGCCGATCGCCGGTGCGGTCGCGGTCTGGGTCTTCCAGATCATCGCGTGCCATCGCATCAATGCGGCGTTCACGCTCGGCACGGGGATGACCCTGCTGGCAGCTGTGCTGTTTCCCGTGTGGGCGACCGTCCTGGGCTTCGGCAGCGCGCGCTGGGTGGGCGAAGAAGAAGAAGTGGGTCCGCGCCGCACGGGCTTCCCGGCTCCCATCGCCGACGGTCCCTTCGGCCCGGCGCCGGGGTTTCCTCGGACGGGTCCGATTCCGCCCATGCCCGGCGCGGGTGGGTCCATCCACGGGCGCTCGACGCTCGTCGCGGCCGAGGATCCCCTCCTGTCGATGTCGGCCGATGCTGTCGCGCCTCCCGCGCCCGCACCGGGCCGCCCGACGCCGTTCGCCCCATCGGCAGAACCGGCACCCGTCGACGAGGGGCCGGTCCCCCCCGCGACGAGCCGTGCCGAGTCGCCCGTTTCGGCGCCGCCCGGTGGCTGGGCGCCGTTGACCGAGGACGACGACGGCCTCACCCGCAGCCGTGAGGAGCTCGATGCGCTGCGCGCACCGGATGCTCCGCAGGGCGGCGGCGAGGTGGCTCCGGATGTACCGCCGTCGGCCGATCCCTGGGTGCTTCCCGCGAGCCCGCCCGTGCAGCCGGACCCCGAACCGCTGGCCGAGCCCGAGCCCTGGGTGCCCACACGGGCGCCGCTGATCGAGTCCGAAGCGTTTCCGGACACCTCCGGACCCGTCTCGGCGATCGCCGGGGCTCCCGCTGCGGGTTCTCCCCGGTCGGCGGTCTCGTCGGTCTCGGCGCAGACCAGGCGTTCGCAGATCCCCGACGGCGCGTTCGACGAGACGATCATCGCGCGTCGCCGGCGCACCGACTGGTCGATCATCACGCCGGGCGGCACCTTTGTTCCGATCGGCTCCGACGTCGTGCTGCTCGGTCGGCGCCCGAAGCTCGAGTCCGCGCATCCCGGTGCGCAGCTCGTCTCGATCGACGACGGCACAGTCTCCAAGACCCACGCGCGGCTCGAACTGCGCGGCGACACGTGGTGGGTGACCGACCTCAACTCCACGAACGGCGTCGTCTTCGCGACGCTCATGGGCACCGAGATCGAGGCGACGCCGGGCGTCGCGATCGAGGCGGGTGACCGCTTCCTGCTCGGCGACGCCGAGATCCGACTCACCCGGAGCGCGGAGTGACCGACGAGCCCGACGACGAGACCCGGGTCGTACGGCGACGTGGTTCTCGGCCGTCCGACGACGATCTCGAACGCACCCGGGTGAGCGCACCGCGAGGTGCGAGAGCGGCCGCTGCAGAGACGACGGTGCCCGCCGACGACGATCCGGAGGATGCCACGCTGCTCTCCCGACGCTCTCAGGGAGAAGCGCGCGACCGCGCGCCGGGCGTCGACGACCTGACGCGTCGCGCCGCCCGCGGCCGACCGGATGCCGCGCACCCGGCCGACATCGGCGCCGCCGGCCCTCGGCGCGCCTCGGCCGGGGCCCCGGCCGAGGTCGACCCCGACGATGGCTCGACCGTCGTCGTGCGCCGCGAGTCCCGCCGCCGCGCCGATCTCGCCGCGGCAGGGGACAAGCCCGTCGAGGACACCGTGCTCACCCGCGGACACGGGCCGTCTTCGGGTGAGGGCAGCGCGCGACCGGCACCGCGGCGTGACCTGCCGACGCCCCCCGTGACGTACGGCCCGCGCACATCCGAGCCCGCTCGCGTGCCCCGGACCGCGCCGCCCCAACGCCCCGCCCAGCAGGCCGTCGACACGGATGCGCTGGCCGCGCGCCGCCGCCGTGTCGCGCGTCGACGACTCATCGTGACCGTCGCCGCTGCGGCGGTGATCGTTCTCGTGGCGGGGGCCACGCTGTGGGTCGTCCTGTTGACGAGCGCCGGATGACCGCCCGCCGGTTTTCCGAACACGGTGCCCTTCGTGAGAGTGTGGGGCGGTCCGTGCGCCCGCACCGTGCGGACCGAAACCTGCTGCCGTGACGCGAGGAAGACGATGACACAGGCTGACGTGCCCACGGGCGAATTCGACGACTCCGATCCTGCCGTCGCGGCTGCTCTCGGGCTCGTGCCCGCGGGCGCCGGCATCCGCTCGCTGGCCTTCGCGATCGACGTCGCGCTGTGGATGATCCTCGCCGCGATCCCCATCACGGGCGCCGTGCTGCTGGTGAACGGAACGCCGCCACTCGTGCCGATCATCCTGATCGCCGCCGGCGGGTTTCTCGCGACGCTCTTCGTCCTCATCCAGCTCATCGTGCACGGGCGTCGTGGTGTCACCGCCGGCAAGGCCATGCTGCGCTTGCGCTCGGTCTCGGCCGTCGACTTCAGCCGGCCCGGGTTCTGGCGGGTCGTGGGGCGCGCTCTCGTGCTCTCGGCGAGCAACATCGTGCCGCTCATCGGCCCCGGCGTGCTCTTCGCCTCGGGGCTGTGGGACCCGCAGGCCCGAGGGCGCAGCATCCTGGATCGAATCGGCGGGTGCTGGGTGGTCGACACCCGCGCGGGCATCGACCCGTTCGATGCCAAGGCCATGCGTCATGCCCGCCGCACGCTGCGCGGTCGCCCCGATGACAGCGAGGACCTGCCGTCCATGGCGACCGGAGTCGGCGCAGCCGACGCGCTGCGGATCCTCGGTGCGCGTTCGCGCGCCGGCGTCGTGGGCTCGGGCAGCACCGGCGCGCAGTGGTCGGGAAGAACCCCCGCGCCCGCTGCGCTCATCGACGCCGTCCCCACCGCGGCCGGGGTGCAGGTGCCTGCGCCTATCCGTGAGGCACCCGTCCCGTCCCGCGGGGTCGTCGAGGTCTCACCCCCCGCTGCGGCCGCGCCGACCGACGCCGGCGCAAGCCGCCGCGCACGGCCGACCGTACGATTCGACGACGGATCGACGATGCGGGTCCCCGCCTTCGCGCTGATCGGTCGCGATCCTGAAGCCGCCGACGGCGAGCAGGTCGACGCGCTCGTGCAGCTCGACGACCCCGAGCGGCTCATGTCGAAGACCCACGCGGCGTTCGGCCAGGACGCCGAGGGCGTGTGGATCACCGATCGAGGATCGCGCAACGGCACACATCTGCGCTCCCCCGGGGGCGACACGGTCGCGGTTCCGACGGCCGAGGCGATGCGGGTGCCCCTGGGGTGGACCGTGCACGTGGGCGGGCGCTCATTCGAAGTCGTCGCGAGAGGAGCTGATTCGTGAAGCTCAAGCTGAGCCTGCGTCGGGGAGTGGGCACGTCGGTCGACGTGCTCGTCACGGCGGATTCCACCGCGACCGTGCAGGATGTCGCGCGCGAGCTCGCCGACGGCGACGCCCTCGCGCAGGGTGGTGCAGTCAATGCGAGCGCCGTTCCGACACTGCTCGTCGCTCCGCCTGCCGGTGAGCCCGTGCACCTCGACCCCGCGACGCCCATCGGCGACGCCCCGATCGGCTCCGGCTTCGCCGCGTCGGTCGTCCCGGCGGCCACCGCGGCGGACGGAGGCGCCGCGACGGCGGCGGTCATGCACATCCTGAACGGCCCCGACGCCGGCCGCACCGTGCCGATCGCGGCGGGCAGCACCGTCATCGGCCGCGCCGCCCCGTCCGAAGTGCTGATCGACGATCCGCTCGTATCGAAGCGGCATGCGAGGCTCGACGTCGACCAGGGCATCGAACTCGTCGACCTCAACTCGGCCAACGGCCTCGTGGTCGACGGCGGACTCGTGCAGCGCGTGCGGGTGATTCCCGGTCAGCGCATCACGATCGGCGCGACCGACGTGTCGTTCACGCTCGCCGAACGCGTCGCGACCGATGACGCCCTCGTTCTCGAGCGCGGCGGCGCGCTCATGTTCAACCGATCGCCGCGCGTCGAAGACCGCTACGCCGGCGAAGAGTTCCGGCATCCGATCATCCCGAACGAAGCCGACCCGCGGATGTTCCCGTGGCCCATGATCATGGCGCCCGTGCTGCTCGGCCTCGCGATGTACGCCTTGACGCAGCGCCCCACGTCGCTGCTCATCGTCGCCATGGCGCCGCTGATGATGCTCGGCAACTTCATCGGCCAGCGCACGCAGCAGGGCAAGAAGCTCAAGCTCGAGATCGAGACGTTCGAGTCGCAACTCGACGAGCTCGACGAGAACCTCGCCAACGAAGAACTCGTCGAGCGCGAGCGTCGCCGAGCCGAAGCCCCCGCGACGGCGGCGGTCTACGAGGACGCGATCTCGTTGGGCCCCATGCTGTGGACGCGGCGCCCCGAGCACTGGAACTTCCTGGGGCTGCGCCTCGGCGTGGGAACGGCTAAGAGCCGCAACACCGTCGCACAGCCGAACGACCAGCGCGGCATCGCCGAGTACTCGCACCAGGTCGAGGCGGTGCGGCAGCGCTACGCGCGCATCGAGGACGTGCCCGTGATCGAGCTGCTGCCCTCGGCCGGCGCGATCGGCATCGCCGGCACGCGCGAGCTCGCAGCCGACGTCGTGCGCGGACTCGGCGTTCAGCTGTTCGGTCTGCACGCTCCGAACGAGGTCGTGACGGCCGCGATCGTCGACCCCGGCTGGACGGCGGACATGGAGTGGATGAAGTGGCTGCCTCACACGACGAGCCCGCGGTCGCCCTTTGCCGAGATGGCGCTCGCCGACAGTCAGTCCGCCGGCACGGCGCTGCTCAACGGTCTCGAAGAGGCGATTCTGGAGCGCCTCTCGGGATCGGCCACCCGGCGGGGGCCGCTCGCTGCGAAAGACACATCGATGGCTCTCGGTCAGCACGTCGGCGAGCAGTCCGGGGGGTCTGAGGGAAAGATCGGCGACGTGTCGCTCGTGCTCTTCGTGACCCATGACGCGCCCGTCGACCGGCCTCGCCTGACGCAGGTGATCGAACGCGGCCCCGATGCGGGGGTCTACACGATCTTCGTCGCACCGACCGTGGAATCCCTCCCCGCCGCGTGCCGCACCTTCATCGACGTGACCGACGGCCTCGAAAACGCGCACGTGGGCTGGGTGCGCGCCGGTGAACGAGCCGTCGATGTCGAGATCGAGGGCGTCTCGCGCGACTATGCCGAGATCTTCGCCAAGCGACTTGCTCCCGTCGTCGACTCGAGCTCGGTCGCGGCCGACTCGTCGGACCTGCCCGCGAGCGTCTCGCTGCTGCGACTGATCGGCAGCGACCTCGCGCAGGAGCCGCAGGCTGTCGTCGAGCGCTGGCGGCAGAACAACTCGATCATCGACCGCGCGCGAGGGCCGCGGCCCCGGTTGAAACGCGCCGGAACGCTCAAGGCCTACGTCGGTCAGGGCAGTCCTGACGCCATGACGCTGGACCTGCGAACACAGGGCCCGCACGCGCTCGTGGGCGGCACGACCGGTTCGGGAAAGTCCGAGTTCCTGCAGGCGTGGGTGCTCGGCATGGCGGCCGAATACAGCCCCGACCGCGTGACGTTCCTCTTCGTCGACTACAAGGGCGGGTCGGCCTTCGCCGACTGCGTCGAGCTGCCGCACACGGTGGGCCTGGTCACCGACCTGAGCCCCCACCTCGTGCGACGGGCGCTCACGAGCCTGCGCGCCGAACTGCACCACCGCGAGCACCTGTTCAACCGCAAGAAGGCCAAAGACCTGCTTGAGCTGGAGAAGCGCCAGGACCCCGAGACGCCGCCCGCCCTCGTGCTCGTCATCGACGAGTTCGCCGCGCTCGCGACCGAAGTGCCCGAGTTCGTCGACGGCGTCGTCGACATCGCGCAGCGGGGTCGCTCCCTCGGCATCCACCTGATCATGGCGACACAGCGGCCCGCCGGTGTCATCAAAGACAACCTGCGTGCCAACACCAACCTGCGCGTTGCGCTGCGGATGGCTGACGCTGCGGACTCGAACGATGTCGTCGGCGATGTCGTCGCCTCGACCTTCGACCCCTCGATCCCCGGTCGCGGCATCGCCAAGACCGGCCCGGGGCGGCTCGTGCCGTTCCAGTCGGGCTACGCCGGCGGGTGGACGACCGACGAGCCCGACCGGGCAGAGGTGCGTGTCGCCGACCTGCGCTTCGGCTCGGTGACCCTGTGGGAGTCAGGCGCAGAGGGCGAATCCGACACGCACGACGAAGATCTCGGTCCCAACGATCAGAAGCGACTCGTCGCGAATCTCGTGCGCGGGGCTGCCGAAGCGGGCATCCCGGTTCCGCGGCGGCCGTGGCTCGACGACCTCACGACGACGATCGACCTGCGCGACCTGCCGCTCGACGGAGATGGGCACATCCCCCTCGGGCTCGCCGACATCCCGCAGCGCCAGCTGCAGGAGGCGGTCTTCTTCTCGCCCGACACCGACGGGCACATGCTCGTGTACGGCACGAGCGGCGCGGGCAAGAGCGCCGCGCTGCGCACGGTCGCCATCGCCGCAGGAGCGCGGCCCGACCTCGCCCGCACGGCCGTGTACGGCATCGACTTCGGCACCGGGGCGCTGCGCTCGCTCGAGATCATGCCGCACGTCGGCTCGATCGTCTCTGGTGATGACGCCGAGCGCGTGCAGCGGCTGTTCCGCACGCTGCGTGGCATCCTCGACAATCGCGCCAAGCGCTACTCGGCCGTCAACGCCGCGACGATCACGGAGTACCGCCAGATCACGGGTGATGTCACCGAGCCGCGCATCCTGCTGCTGCTGGACGGCTTCGGCGTCTTCAAGCAGGACTGGGAGACGACGTCGGCCCGTGCGCCCTTCTACGCCATCTTCATGCGGATGCTCGGCGAGGGTCGCCCGCTCGGCGTGCACGTCGTTGCGACGGCCGACCGCTACGGTGCCGTGCCGACGGCTGTGAGCGCCAACGTCACCAAGCGCATCGTGCTGCGCATGTCGGACGAGAGCGCGTATGCGATCCTCGGCGTCGCGAAAGACGTCCTGAACGAGCGCAGCGCGCCCGGCCGCGCGATCGTCGACGGCCTCGAGACGCAGGTCGCCGTCATCGGCGGCACATCCAACGTCGCCGAGCAGAACGCCGCAGCCGAGGCCTTCGCCGCGTCGCTGCGGCGGGCGGGCGCTGCCGAGGCGCAGAACATCGGGGCGCTTCCCACCGAGCTCGACCTGGCTGAGCTTCCCGAACGCGTCGGCGAGATGCCCACTCTCGGCATCGGCGACGACACCCTCGGCCCCACGGGCTTCGAGCCCGTCGGCACGTTCGTCGTGGCAGGTCCGCCCCAGAGCGGCAAGACGACGGCTCTGCGCGGCATCGTCGCGGCACTGGAGCGCTTCGACCCGGCGGTCGAGCTCTTCCACATCGGCGGTCGCCGCGCGGCCCTGCGCTCCTTCCGCCCGTGGCGCGGAGAGGCGAGCGCAATCGAGGACGTGCGGGCCCTCGCCAAAGAGCTCAAAGACGTCGTGGCAGACGAGACGATCCCGACGCGGATCGCGATCATCGTCGAGAACGTCACCGAGTTCGGCGACACCGATGCCGAACGGCCCCTCAAGGAGCTCTTCCAGGCGATCAACCGCAGCGACCACTTCCTCGTGGCCGACGGCGACGTCTCGCAGCTCAGCAGCGGCTACGGCCTCATCGGCGAGCTCAAGGCCGGGCGACACGGCATCGCCCTCCGCCCGGAGACGTACGACGGCGAGTCGCTGTTCAAGGTGGGCTTCCCCAAGGTGCAGCGTCACGAGTTCCCCCCCGGACGAGGGCTCTTCGTGGAGAATGGACGCTTCATCACGGTGCAGCTGCCGCTCGTGGGCGAAGGGGATGGGGAATCCTCCCCATAGGGCGCCTGAGGCGCCTCGGTTAGCCTGATCAACGACCGGGGGTACTCGGTCCGGTGACCGAGAGGGTGGATGATGGCTGACTTCAAGGCTTCCTATGGCGAGATGGACGCGATGGCGGGCAAGCTCGAGACCGGTCGCGAAGAGATCGGTGACGTGCTTCGTCGCCTCAAGGCCGACGTCGATCGCCTGCTGGGCGACGACTTCAAGACCGAGCACGCCTCGGGCAAGTTCGGCGAGGGCTACAACGAGCTCACGACGGGTCTCGAGAAGGCCATCGAGGGCATCAGCGACATGGGCGAGTCGCTGCGCAAGATGATGCAGGCCATCAAGGACACCGACCAGGCACTCGCCGGCAACTGACCTTCCTTCACGCGACCACCGGCCCTGTGTCGGTGGTCGCGTCTTTGTGCCACCGGGCGCGGGGGAGCGCGGCGCCCTCTCGCCGCTCCGCCAGAGGCGGCGTCTGGACCCTGCGGTTGACCGACCTCTGCAATCCGGCCTATCATAGATCGGGTGTGCGCATTGCGCGCCGTCCACCGTGCCTCGGCGCGGATGCCGGTGTGCGAGGTGCCGCATCTCAGGGATCGGCCTGCGAACAGGTCGCCCCCACGGCATATCCACCAACGACTCGCGTTCAGACCATTCTGGCGCGCGGTGGGTTCGCGTGAGTCTGCAGCGTCATGAATCGAAAGATCCGGATGCTGCGGGTGAGACCACGACGCTGTCACCGTGCAGCACAACAAGGAGAGAACGTGCCAACCATTCAGCAGTTGGTTCGCAAGGGGCGGACGCCGAAGGTCTCGAAGACCAAGGCTCCCGCTCTGAAGTCGAACCCCCAGCAGGCGGGCGTCTGCACCCGCGTGTACACCACGACGCCGAAGAAGCCGAACTCCGCGATGCGCAAGGTCGCTCGTGTGAAGCTTCGCAACGGTGCCGAGGTCACGGCATACATCCCGGGTGAAGGACACAACCTGCAGGAGCACTCCCTCGTGCTCGTGCGCGGCGGTCGTGTGAAGGACCTTCCGGGTGTCCGTTACAAGATCGTCCGTGGTGCCCTGGACACCCAGGCCGTCAAGAACCGTAAGCAGGCTCGCAGCCGCTACGGTGCGAAGAAGGGTTGAGTTAGATGCCTCGTAAGGGACCCGCCCCGAAGCGCCCTGTCGTCAACGATCCGGTCTACGGTGCGCCGATCGTCACGCAGCTCGTCAACAAGATCCTCGTCGACGGCAAGAAGTCGCTGGCCGAGTCGATCGTCTACGACGCCCTCCGCGGTGTCGAGGCGAAGAACAGCCAGGACGCCGTCGCAACGCTCAAGAAGGCCCTCGACAACGTGCGCCCGACCCTCGAGGTCAAGTCGCGCCGCGTCGGTGGCTCGACCTACCAGGTGCCGATCGAGGTCAAGCCTCACCGCGCCAACACGCTGGCTCTGCGCTGGCTCGTCAGCTACGCGAAGGGTCGTCGTGAGAAGACGATGACCGAGCGTCTGCAGAACGAGATCCTCGACGCCTCGAACGGCCTGGGTGCCGCGGTCAAGCGCCGCGAAGACACCCACAAGATGGCCGAGTCGAACCGGGCGTTCGCGCACTACCGCTGGTAAACCCGTCGACAGGTTCAGGAGCCGGGCGCAACCCGCCCGGCCCTGGACCCATCGAAGGGTCGGACTCCACGAAACCCGATCGATCCACAAGATAAGGACACCCCGTGGCACAAGAAGTGCTCACCGACCTGAACAAGGTCCGCAACATCGGCATCATGGCGCACATCGATGCTGGCAAGACGACCACCACCGAGCGCATCCTGTTCTACACGGGCGTCAACCACAAGATGGGTGAGACGCACGATGGCGGTGCGACCACCGACTGGATGGAGCAGGAGCAGGAGCGTGGCATCACGATCACCTCTGCCGCTGTCACCTGCTTCTGGAACAAGAACCAGATCAACATCATCGACACCCCCGGACACGTCGACTTCACGGTCGAGGTCGAGCGCTCGCTGCGCGTCCTCGACGGCGCAGTCGCTGTCTTCGACGGCAAGGAGGGCGTCGAGCCCCAGTCCGAGACGGTGTGGCGCCAGGCCGACAAGTACGACGTCCCGCGTATCTGCTTCGTCAACAAGATGGACAAGCTGGGCGCCGACTTCTACTTCACGGTCGACACGATCATCAACCGCCTGAAGGCCAAGCCGCTCGTGCTTCAGCTGCCGATCGGCTCGGAGAGCGAGTTCGTCGGGGTCGTCGACCTCGTCGAGATGCGCGCACTCGTGTGGCCTGGTGACTCCAAGGGTGATGTCACCATGGGCGCCAAGTACGAGGTCCAGGAGATCCCCGCCGAGCTCGCCGACAAGGTCGAGGAGTACCGCAAGAAGCTCCTCGAGACCGTCGCCGAGACGGACGACGCGCTGCTCGAGAAGTACTTCGGTGGCGAAGAGCTCACGGTGGCCGAGGTCAAGGCCGCGATCCGCAAGCTGACCGTTGCGGGCGACATCTACCCCGTGCTGTGTGGCTCGGCGTTCAAGAACCGCGGCGTGCAGCCGATGCTCGACGCGGTCGTGGACTACCTCCCTTCGCCCCTGGACGTGCCCGCCATCGAGGCGCGCGACCCCAAGGACGAAGAGATCATCATCGAGCGTCACGCCGACAAGGACGAGCCGTTCACGGCGCTGGCCTTCAAGATCGCCGTGCACCCGTTCTTCGGTCGACTGACGTACATCCGCGTGTACTCGGGCGCGATCGACTCCGGCGCTGCGGTCGTGAACTCGACCAAGGGCAAGAAGGAGCGCATCGGGAAGATCTTCCAGATGCACGCCAACAAGGAGATGCCGGTCGACTCGGTCACCGCCGGTCACATCTACGCCGTCATCGGCCTCAAGGACACCACGACCGGTGACACGCTCTCGGATGCCGCGAACCCGGTCGTCCTCGAGTCGATGACCTTCCCCGAGCCCGTGCTCGAGGTCGCGATCGAGCCGAAGACGAAGGCCGACCAGGAGAAGCTGGGTCTTGCGATCCAGAAGCTCGCTGAAGAGGACCCCACGTTCCGTGTCGAGCAGAACTCCGAGACCGGCCAGACCGTCATCAAGGGCATGGGCGAGCTGCACCTCGACATCCTGGTCGACCGCATGAAGCGGGAGTTCAAGGTCGAGGCCAACGTCGGAAAGCCCCAGGTGGCTTACCGCGAGACGATCCGCAAGGCCGTCGAGCGTCACGACTACACCCACAAGAAGCAGACGGGTGGATCGGGTCAGTTCGCCAAGATCCAGTTCGCGATCGAGCCTCTCGAGGTCACGGCGGACAAGACCTACGAGTTCGTCAACAAGGTCACCGGTGGTCGCATCCCTCGCGAGTACATCCCCTCGGTCGACCAGGGCTTCCAGGACGCCATGAACGTCGGCGTGCTCGCGGGCTACCCGATGGTCGGCGTCAAGGCGACGCTCATGGACGGTGCGGCGCACGACGTCGACTCGTCCGAAATGGCGTTCAAGATCGCCGGCTCGATGGGCTTCAAGGAGGCCGTCCGCAAGGCGAACCCCGTCATCCTCGAGCCGATCATGGCCGTCGAGGTGCGTACTCCCGAGGAGTACATGGGTGACGTCATCGGCGACCTGAACTCGCGTCGCGGCCAGATCCAGTCGATGGAGGATGCCGCAGGCGTCAAGGTCGTGCGCGCTCAGGTGCCGCTGTCCGAGATGTTCGGCTATATCGGCGACCTGCGTTCGAAGACGTCGGGCCGTGCCGTCTACTCCATGGAGTTCGACAGCTACGCCGAGGTGCCGCGCAACGTCATGGACGAGATCGTCCAGAAGACCAAGGGCGAGTAATCCCCGCGCAGCCGCAGGCTGCGTATCAGACAGGGATGCCGCGGGCCCCGGCTCGCGGCATCCGCACAACTTCATATCGCACCAGTCATTAGACTGACAACCATCCCCGTAGACGACCGGTCGCAAACCAGTGCCCGGACGCTCTACATGACAGTCCTGAGGAGGACCCAGTGGCCAAGGCCAAGTTCGAGCGGACCAAGCCGCACGTCAACATCGGAACCATCGGGCACGTCGACCACGGCAAGACCACGCTCTCGGCGGCGATCTCGAAGGTGCTCGCCGACAAGTACCCGTCGTCCACCAACGTGCAGCGCGACTTCGCCACGATCGACTCGGCTCCCGAAGAGCGTCAGCGTGGAATCACGATCAACATCTCGCACATCGAGTACGAGACCCCGAAGCGTCACTACGCGCACGTCGATGCGCCCGGTCACGCCGACTACATCAAGAACATGATCACGGGTGCCGCTCAGATGGACGGCGCGATCCTCGTGGTCGCCGCAACCGACGGTCCCATGGCTCAGACGCGCGAGCACGTGCTGCTGGCCAAGCAGGTCGGCGTGCCGTACCTGCTCGTCGCGCTGAACAAGTCCGACGCAGTCGATGACGAAGAGATCCTCGAGCTCGTCGAGCTCGAGGTCCGTGAGCTCCTCTCGAGCCAGGGCTTCGACGGCGACAACGCGCCGGTCGTGCGCGTCTCGGCACTCAAGGCGCTCGAGGGCGACGAGAAGTGGTCCGAGGCCATCGTCGAGCTCATGGACGCCGTCGACGAGAACGTGCCCGACCCGGTGCGTGACCGCGACAAGCCCTTCCTCATGCCCATCGAGGACGTCTTCACGATCACCGGTCGTGGAACGGTCGTCACGGGTCGCGCCGAGCGTGGCACGCTCGCGATCAACTCCGAGGTCGAGATCGTCGGTCTGCGTCCGACGCAGAAGACGATCGTCACGGGTATCGAGATGTTCCACAAGCAGCTCGACGAGGCCTGGGCCGGCGAGAACTGTGGTCTGCTCCTGCGCGGCACCAAGCGTGACGACGTCGAGCGCGGCCAGGTCGTCGTGAAGCCCGGTTCGGTCACCCCGCACACGGACTTCGAGGGCACGGCGTACATCCTCGCCAAGGACGAGGGCGGCCGTCACAACCCGTTCTTCACGAACTACCGCCCGCAGTTCTACTTCCGCACCACCGACGTCACCGGCGTCATCACGCTGCCCGAGGGCACCGAGATGGTCATGCCCGGCGACACCACCGACATGTCGGTCGAGCTGATCCAGCCGATCGCCATGGAAGAGGGCCTCGGCTTCGCGATCCGTGAGGGTGGCCGCACCGTCGGCGCCGGCACGGTCACGAAGATCCTGAAGTAACACTTCGTCGCTGTTCACGAAACCCCCCGGAGAAATCCGGGGGGTTTCGTGCGTTCGGGCGCCATCACCACGCGGGCGGCGGAGCGACTCTTCCGCGCCGCCAGCGGGCCGCCTGCGAAGGCGGGACCAAGGTCACTTCACGTCCTTCAAGGCCAGGGTTAGCGTTTGCCCGGCGGCTCGTTGCACGTGGTTCGGCGAGGAACACACCGGCAGATGAACGCGCGGCGCAAGGTCCGGCCCGGACGATCCGGGTGCGGCCCTCACCTGACGTAGGTGTGAAGGAGAGCAGCGTGGACGCAATCGAGACGGGCCGATGAAGCGGCACGGAAGCGCCCCCACATCGCGGCGCACAGCGGTCCGGCGAGGCTCGGGCGCGACGCTTGCCTCGCTGCTGGTCGCGGCTCTGGTGTTCGCCGGCGGCACGACCGCAGGCGCTGCAGCATTCTCGCCGACGCAGGAGACTACGCCCGTCGCCGACACGACGTCTGCCGACGACGCGAGCGTCGCGGGCGCGGGTGCCGACGTCGCACCCCCTGAGCCGGCGGCATCCCCGGACCCGGGGATCGAGGGGCCCCAGCTGGAGGATTCCCCGGCCGTGCCCCCGCCCGTGCCCACCGGACCGGCGGCGACCGAGCCTGCGTCCCCTGAGCCGGCGACCGGTAGCGGGGAGTCCGCTGCACAGGCCGCCCGCGCCCAGATCGAGGGTTCGGCCGAAGGCGCCGGCGTCAGCCTCCTCCTCGACAATGTGCCGGACTGCGTAGGTGGAAACGGGCCATGCGGCACCCTGAGCATGGTCAACGTGGTGGTGGGCGGCGATGCGACACCGGCCGACTGGGCGCTGCGAGCCCTCATCGTCGGGTCGGATAACTGGTATGACTTCACGAGCGGTCAGTCCCGCCGGGTCACGAAGCCCGGCTCGTACACGCTTGAAGCAACCGGCACCCCCGGAGTCACCGACGAGTACACCACCACCGTCAGCTGCTTCCTCAACGACACCACCGGGCTGACACGTCTGCAGTTCACCTCGGCGACCGCACTGCTGCAGTACATCGGCACCGGGAACACGTCGCTGGTGGCAGCGTGCACGTTCACGCACACGTCCACGGCGCCCGGCACCCTGACGCTGACGAAAGGCGGAGAGCGCACCTCGCCGCAGAGTGTGGGCGCCCTCGCCGGGGCGACATTCTCCGTCTACAGCGGCGGCACGGACACGGAACCCGACACGTCGCCCGCGAACCTGGTCGGCACCTGCGTGACCGAGGCCGACGGCCAGTGCGACGTCGTGGTGCCGTCGGGCGCACAGTACTGGGTCATCGAGACGGCGCCGGCGCCGGGATACCGCATTCTCGAAAGCTTCGACGTGGGCACGAACGTGTCCGCGCAGCCATACCGTCTGCGCACAGCCGTCGTCCCCCCGGGTGAGACAGTGGTGTACCCGCAGCAGACGGGCGGCGGCACGAACCTGCAGGCCCGCGGCGGGCAGTGGGCGAATGCCGCGGTGAACCCGCCGCTGGCGCAGACGTGCGGGTTGCGCGTCGGGCTGCTCGTAGACCTGTCGAATTCTTTGGCGAGTTCGCAGCAGGACCTGCGCAATGCTGCCGCTGGTTTCGTCGACGTCCTGGAAGGCACGCCATCCTCGATCGGCGTATGGACGTTCGCCGGCAGTGCTCCGGCGCTGGGAGCGGCTAATACGACCCTGCACCTCACCCCCGTGTCCACCAGCGCCGGCGCGGCGACGGTGCGCAACAAGGTGAACGGGCTGACGGTGGTCAACACCGGCGGGTGGGAGCAGGGCACGAACTGGGATCAAGGGCTGTGGCAGGTCTCCCAGACCAGCACCGCAGACACGCTGGACGTGGTGCTGGTGCTCACGGACGGCAGCCCGACCTTCTACGGTCCTCCCGGAGCGGGGGACGACGGTGCGCCTGCCGGCCCCGGCAATCGCACGCGCTTCGCAGAGATGGAGAACGCCGTCTTCTCTGCCAACACGCTCAAGATCGAACGAGGCACGACCGTCGTCGGGGTGGGTATCGGCGCTGCTTCAGCAGCGGGCGAGCAGAACCTTCAGGCGATCTCCGGCCCCACCTCTGGTCAGGACTATTTCCTGGTCGAGGACTACGAGGCCCTCCAGGAGTTCCTCGAGCAGCGCGCACTCGGCGAGTGCGCCGGAACCGTCAACGTCACCAAGCTCGTGATCCCGGCCGGGGGTGAGATCGCCGACGCGGTGCCCACTGCGGGGTGGACCTTCGGCGCGACGACCGACACAGCGGGGGTCACCATCGAGCCGACGTCCGGCCAGACGAACGACACCGGTGCCGTGAGCTTCGCGGCGCAAGACATCCCGGCGACCGGCAGCGCGTCGGTGACGGTCACCGAGACGCAGCAGGCGGGGTACGAACTGGTGCCTCAGGGCACCGCTAACGCCTCGTGCCAGGACAACACCGGCGCTGCGGTGCCGGTCACCAACAGCGGAGTGCTCGGCTTCACCACGACCGCGCAACAGGGCGGCATCGTCTCATGCACCGTCTACAACCGGGCCCCGGACCCGACTGTCTCGCTCCGTGTGGAGAAGCAGTGGATCGTCGATGGGGTGCCCTATGACAACGGAGCGCAGCCTGTGGGTTCCTCCCAGCTGTTCCTCGACGGGGCGCCCAGGAACTTCGGCACCACCTACCCGCAGTACACCGTCGGTGACACCGTCGCGATAACGGAACAGGTGACCGACCTTCCGCCCGGATGCACGAACACCGCCACGGGTGCGGGTGACCACGAGATCACCGCGGACGACCCCAACGTCGTCATCATCACCAACACGGTCACCTGTGTGACGACCCTCACTCTGGCCAAAACTGTCGCGAACGGCAGTGCTGCTGTGACCGAGTTCGAACTCACGGCCACGCCGATCGGCGGCACGGGGCAGCCCGGGCCGACCGGCGTAAGCGGAGTCTCGGCGCCTGTGACACCCGGCGTGCGCTATCTGCTCACGGAAACCGGTCCGGGCACCTACGTGCAGACCGTCGAAGAAGGGGCCACGTTGATCGAGGGGGCCACCGGCAGCTGGGACTGCGTCGCCGGTGGGACGGACTTCGACGGGGCTGACGGCGGTGTCACCCTTTCTCTGGGACAGGAGGTCACCTGTACGGCCACCAACCAGACGGCCACGATGGTGCTCCTCAAGCAGGTCGTCAACGACGAGGGTGGAACCCTGACATCGGACGCCTGGGAACTGACCGCTGATCCCGGTCAGACCGAGTTCGGCCTGGAGCCGACCACAGTGACCGGAGCGCCGAGCGCGACGACAGCGAACACGTTCGCCGTGAGGCCGGGTCAGACCTATAACCTCTCCGAAGAGGGTGGCGGACCCGGATATCGGCAGTTCGCGCTTGAACAGCTGGTCAACGGGGAGTGGGTCTCGGTGGATCCGGCCGTCAGCGTTCCGGCCCTGGACACCAACACGTATCGCTTCGTCAACGTCGATATCGCGCCGTTGTTGACGCTTGTGAAAACCGTCACGAACGACAACGGGGGAACCGCCGCCGACACCGACTGGACTCTGACGGCGACAAGTCCCGGTGAGCCCAGCCTGTCCGGAGCGACCGGTACCCCGGAGGTGACCTCCGTGCCCGCCTTCGGCGGCGTTCCCTACACGCTCGGGGAGACAGGGCCGGATGGCTACTCGTGGACATCGCTTTCGTGCGACAACGGCGCGAATGTGTCACCGTCCAGTCCCACGCTGACGCTCGCGGTGGGCGAGGATGTCACCTGCACGTTCGTCAACAACGACATCGCCCCGACGCTCACCCTGGTCAAGACCGTCACGAACTCGCAAGGCGGCACTGCGGTGCCAGCGGATTGGACGCTGTCGGCGACCACTCCCGGCGGTCCCAATCTGAGCGGAGTGACGGGAACACCCGAGGTGACCGGCGTCGCCGTGACGGCGGGGGCTTCCTACACCCTCGCGGAGGCCAACGGACCCTCCGGTTACCAATGGGTCTCGCTCTCGTGCGACAACGGCGCGGAGATCTCGCCCGAGAGCCCCACTCTCACCCTCGCGCTGGACGAAGACGTCACCTGCACCTTCGCGAACACCGACCTGGCGGGCAGTCTCACGATGGTCAAGCAGGTCGTCAACGACGGCGGCGGCACCGCCGTTCCGGCGGACTGGGACCAGCGGCTCACAGCGCAGCCTGCCACCGGCGAGACCCTCGTCTTCGACAACAACGAGACCATCCCCGTTCCGGGCGGGACGTACACGCTGGCCGAGGTCGACCAACTCGCGGGCTATACCTGGACGGACCTCTCCTGCACCGTCGACGGCACGTCGCTGGCAGCGCCGACGGTAACGGTGCCCAACGGCGAGAACGTGACCTGCACCTTCGTCAACGACGACATCGCTCCCACCCTCACGCTCGTCAAGACGGTCGTCAATGACTCCGGCGGCTCTGCGGCGCCGACCGATTGGACCATCTCGGCGACCACTGACGGAGGCCCCGACCTGTCGGGGGCAAGTGGGGCGCCCGAGGTCACCTCCGTCACCGTTCGGGCGAACACGGAGTACACCCTCGGCGAGAGCGGTGGTCCAGAGGGCTATGGCTGGGAGTCGCTGTCATGCGACAACGGCTCCGACACGTCGGTGACGGACCCGACACTGACGCTGGCACTCGACGAGGATGTCACCTGCACCTTTGTGAACAACGACGTGCCCGGCACCCTCACCCTGCTCAAGCAGGTCGTCAACGACAGCGGTGGAACCGCTGTGCCGACCGACTGGAACCAGTTGCTCAGCGCCCAGCTCACCGGGGGAGCAGCGATCGCCTTCGACCACGACGTCTCGCAGCAGGTCGCAGCGGGCGAGTACACGCTCGCCGAAGGCGCCGGCCCGGCGGGCTACGAGTGGACGGCTCTGTCCTGCAGCACGGGTGACACGAGCCTGACCGCGCCCACCGTCACCGTTCCCAACGGTGCCGCGGTGACCTGCACGTTCACCAACGACGATGTCGCGCCCACCCTGACTCTCGTGAAGACCGTGACCAACGCCAACGGCGGATCCGCGGCGCCCGCCGATTGGACGCTCTCTGCCACGACACCGAATGGGCCGAACCTCACCGGGCAGACCGGCACGCCTGCAGTGACCTCGGTGACGGTGCCCGCAGGCGTCGAGTACACCCTCGCCGAGTCCGACGGCCCAGACGGTTATGAATGGTCGACGCTCGTCTGCGACGACGGTGCCACCATCAGTCCCCAGGCGCCGACTCTGACGCTGGGTCTGGCGGAGAACGTCACATGCACGTTCGGCAACACCGATCTGCCGGGATCCCTCACCCTGGTCAAAGACGTCGACAACACGCTCGGTGGTTCGGCTGTGCCCGCCGATTGGGATCAGCGGCTGACAGCCCAGCCCGCGACCGGAGACACGCTGGTCTTCGACCACGCCCAGACCCAGCAGGTCCCAGCCGGCGACTACACGCTGGCCGAGGTCGACCAGCTCGCCAACTACGCGTGGAGGGCGTTGTCGTGCACGACCGGAGGCGTGACCCTCGCCTCGCCGGTGGTCACCATCGCCAACGGCCAGGCCGTCACCTGCACGTTCTCCAACGCCGCGATCCCCCCGACGCTCACACTCGTGAAGAACGTCGACAACCAGGACGGCGTCGGCACCGCCGAGCCGGAGCAATGGACCCTCAACGCCGTCGCCGGCGAGAACGATCCCCTCCTGACGGGTGAAGGCACACGAACGGGGACGACGACCGCCGCGGTCTCCGGGCAGGTCGCCGCCGATGTCGACTACAGGCTGTCGGAGACATTCGGTCCGTCTGGATACACCGCCGGTGAATGGGCCTGCGTCGAGACCTCGGGCGGAGCGTCCTACCCACTCGCCGCGGCCGGAGTCGTGCGGCTCAGCCTCGGCGTCGACGTGACCTGCGAGATCGTCAATACGGCGATCCGCGCCGTGGGCACGATCGACAAGCGCGTGGCAGACGGCTCACCGGTGCAGAACGCCGACGGCACGTGGACCATCTCGTACGACATCGTCGTGACGAACAACTCGGACACCTCGACATTCATCTACAGCCTGTCCGACGCGCTGGACTACGGCGCAGGGATCACCCCGACCGCGGCGAGCTGGACGGGGCCGAACAGCACATCGGGCACCTTCCCTCTCCCGGACGGCACCGCCACTCTGGCCACCGGGGCCGCGCTCCCCACGTCCGGCGATCCTGCCGAGCGGGCGACGCACGTCTACACGGTGACCGTGACCGCGACGATCGCGAACGGCACTCAGGACGGCGAGACATGGCGATGCGACACGACCTCGGGTACGCCCTCGGCCGGTGGTTTCCTCAACGCCGCGACGCTGTCGGCGACGGGCGAGGACGACCAGACGGTGTTCGGCTGCGCCGAGCCGGCGTTCCCCGAGCTCGTGAAGACCGGAGCCGATCCGGCCACTCAGAACCCGGATGCGTCGTGGAACGTCACGTACACGCTCACGGTGAGCAATCCCGGTGAGGTCGCCGTGCAGGCTGCGCTCACCGAGACGCTTCCGACCGTGCCCACGGGTTGGGTGCTCGGAGGGGGAGTCTGGACGATCACAGCGGTCGGCGACGCCCCCGCTCCGACGACCCCCACCGCAGCACCGGGGGCGACGGCTGATGTGTGGACCGGCGCGCTGGATCCGGAGGCGTCCCTCTCGTACACCGTGACGGGCGTGCTCTCACCCACCGTCGAGGCGGTCGCGCCCGGCGATTGCGCCGCGGGAGGCGGCATCATCAACACGGCCGGGGTGACCTCGGGCGAGATCGTGGTGGACGCGGAGGGCTGCGTGACGGTCCGTGTGGCTCCCGTGACGGTCGTGAAGTCCGACGGTGCGGCGCAGCAGCTCCCCGACGGGGACTGGCAGATCGACTACGTCGTGACGGTGACCAACTCCAGCGAGACCGTGGCCACCGTGTACACCCTCACCGACGTCCCCGACCTGGGCAGCGGCATCGACCTCGTGTCGAGCACGTGGGTGGGGACGGCACCTGCCCCCGACAGTCCGCTGGCGGCCGGGGCATCCGCTGAATACACCTACCGCATCGTCGCCTCGATAGATCCGGAGGCCGCCGAGCCGGCGCTCGTGTGTGAGCCCGGCGAAGGAGGAGGCTTCTTCAACACCGTCGAGGTGGCCTTCCCCGGCGGAAGCGACACCGATGACGGCTGCGCCGAACCCGGTGGGCCGTCGGTGCTCAAGACGGCGCAGCCCCCCACGCCGCTGGGTGCAGGCATCTGGATCGTGTCCTACGCGGTCGAGGTGTCCAACAGCAGCGGAGTCACCGTCGCCTACACGCTGGAAGACCGCCCCCAGCCGACGACCGGTGGCATCGCACTCGTGACGCCGTGGGCCGTGGAGGGCCCCGTCGTCCGACCCGCCGGAGGAGGGTCGGGCGCGCTCACGCCAGGCTGGGACGGCGCGCTGCAGCCCCAAGCGGGGACCGGCCTTCTGCCCGATGGTGCGACTCACACGTACACCGTCAGCGCCCAGGTCAGCATCGTGGCGGCCGACCCCGACGACCTGGTCTGCGGCGAGACGCCTGAGGACCAGGGTGGCGTGTGGAACGTTTCCCGCGTCGACAACGGCGTCTTCGAAGAGACCGATCAGGACTGCAGCGAGATCATCGTGGCACCGGTCGAGCTCGAGAAGTCCGATGGCACGGTGAGTGTCCTCGGTGAAGGCCGCTGGCGCATCGATTACACCGTCGCGGTGACCAACCCCGGTCTCGCCTCCACCACCTACACCCTCACCGACGCGCCGCAGTTCGATTCTGCGTTCACCATCGTCGCGCAGGGTTGGGTGGGGTCGCCGAACGTCGCCGATGTCGAAATCGAGCCCGGCGGCGTCGACGTCTACACGTACCGCGTGGATGCCACATCCTCCACGAGTCCGCTTCCCCCCTCGGCGCTCATCTGCACCGCGGACGGCGGGGGCTTCTTCAACACCGCAACCGCCGTGCATCTGCGCGGGACGGTCTCGGACACGGGGTGTGCCGCGCCCCCGGTGACGCCTCCCCGCCCGGACCACGGTCCGGGCCTCGCTGGCACCGGCGGGAGCAGCCCGGGCGGGTTGGCGAACGTCGGCATGGGCGTGCTGCTGGCAGGGATCCTGGCGCTGATGGTGGCCCGCCGGAGGGCGGGGCGCCCGGGCCGTTGACCGCCGGTCCCGCGGGATCGAGAATGATACCGACGGCCCTGCGGGGCGACCGGAGGAGCGGACATGGGCATTGAAGATCTCGTGAACCAGGGCAAGGGCTTCCTGGAGCAGAACAAGGAAAAGATCGACGAGGCGCTCAAGAGCGATCAGGCCGAAAAGGTCAGCGACGACGTCCTGAACGCTGCGGCGGCCTTCGTCAAGAAGGTCGCGCCTGAAGGTGCCCACGAGCGCGTCGACGGCGTGCGCGCCACGATCGACGGAGCCGTCGGCAACGACAAGAAGGAGTCCCCTTCGGGCTGATCGCACCGACGCAGACGACGCTCGACCCCGGCGCAGGTTCGCGCGCGGTGGCGAATGAGGAGCTTGTGCGCCGCGGGGCTCTCCCCCTAGATTGGCGCCATTCAAGCCCTAGGCCACTGAATGAAGCTGAATGACATGGTTTCGTCCTTCGGCCGTCGGCACAGCGAAGTGACGATGCAAGGAGCGCAATGCCCAACCACATCAGGCGGGGCGTCGGCGTCGCGGGGGTGTTCGCGCTTGCGGCGAGCCTTCTCGCCGTCGGTGCCACACCCGCGTTCGCGGACGTTCCGAGCGGGAACGACGACTACAAGACCACCGTCGCAGAGTACGTCGCCGAGCGCGATTACCTCGTGGCCACCTACCCGGATCTCGCTCGCGTCGTGGAACTGCCCGAGCCCTCGACGAAGGGCACCCCGATCTGGGGACTCGAGATAACGCGTGACGTCGACGTCCCCGACGGCAAGCCCGTCTTCGTCCAGGTCGGCACCCACCACGGCAACGAGTGGACGAGTACCGAACTCACGTGGGAGTTCGCGTGGGATCTGCTCCTCAATGCCGACTCTCCCGAGTACGCCGATCTTCTCGACAAGTCGCGCGTCGTGATCGTTCCCCTCGTGAATCCGGATGGCTTCGAGGCGCACGCCCGCGCGACGCAGACGGGCGTCGACATGAACCGCAACTACGGCTACGGCTGGATCCCGGCCACCCGGGGCTCCGGCAACGGTACGGCCGCCTGGTCAGAGCCCGAAACCCGCAACATCCAGTGGCTGATGTCGACGAGGCAGGCGACGGTGTTCAACACGCAGCACACGTGCATCCAGGTCGTGCTCTATCCGCCCCTGCTCAAGGCTGCGGGACTGGCCCAGGACAACGACCGGCTGCACGCCATCGCAGCGGAGATGGCCGCCGCCCTCGGTCCGACCTACAAGGCCCTCGCCTCGGCCTGGGACTACGAGACCAACGGTGAAGCGATCGACTGGGCTTACTACGCGACGCGCGCCCTGTCGGTGACGACCGAGACCTGCCACCCGGGTGTGAGCAACAGTCGCCACAATTACAAGCTCGAAGTCGGCGACTACTATCCGACGTTCAAGAACGCCGTGCTCATCGCGCTGCGCGAGACCGCGAACCCGGCTCAGCACTCGCAGATCACCGGTGTCGCCGTACCCGGCACGACGCTGGAGCTGAGCAAGACGTTCCCGATGTACACGCGGCCGTACGCCCAGGCTGACGGCACGGTCGCTCCCACGAGCTTCGATCAGTCGCTCACGAGCGAGATGGTCGTCACCAGCGCGGACGGCTCTTTCACATGGGCGGTGAACCCGTCGGTGCGACCCGCTGGCGCGTACACGGCCGAAGGAGTGCGGGACGTCTCGAAGCTTCCGGCTGACGAGGCATTCGTCACCGATGAGCCGTGGGTGCTGACCTGCACCACCCCAGACGGCGCGACGCAGAGTGTTGAGGTGCACGTCGACCTCGGGCAGATCGCCGATGTCGAGATGGGCGAATGTGCACCTGACGCAGTGACCGCCGAAACGACGGTGCGCGCACTCGGTGGCAAGGTCTACCTGTCCGTGGCGGCGACGAACTTCGCGCGGGTGCCTGCTGACATCAAGATCACCACCTCCTACGGGAGCAAGACGTTCACGAACGTCGCGCCCGGTGCAACGGTCGCGGTCTCGATGAACTCGCGCCTGAGCGCCGTACCGGCCGGAGAAGCCACGATCAGCTCGACGACGGAGATCGGCGGTGAGGTCGTCGTCAATGTAGCCAAGGCTCCATACGCCGCGTACCCCGCAGGCTGACCTGCGAGCGCGACAAGGGGTGAGAGACAATGGGCGTCTCTCACCCCTTGTCGCGCCGCAACGCCCATCGGGCACGCCCGCGCGCGACGCGAGAAAGCGCGACACGCCCGAGTTTGCGACACGCCCGGGCTGCACGTACACTAGTGAGGTTCCACATTCCTGCGTGCCGTTGGCGCGCGATGGATCACTGCCAGGGCAGTGCATAGGCGGCGCGAAAGCGCAGGGTCCTAGGCCGCGGGCAGCAGAACACCAATCCCGCCCTCATCATGCAGGCCCCGTGCCATGCGTATGCGTGCGGGAGGCCGGATGCCGAGGCGTCCGGGATGACATCAGAACAGTGGTGCAGCATGCGCCGCGGCAACGCGGTGAACGAAGTGCCAAGGGCGAGGGATGATCCCTCCCACGCCCCCGTGCGTCCAATGCCCCAGAGGTAAGACGCGGAAAGAGAGTGAGCAGACAATGGCGGGACAGAAGATCCGCATTCGCCTCAAGTCGTACGACCATGCCGGCCTCGATTCGTCGGCCCGCAAGATCGTCGACACCGTGACCCGTGCAGGCGCGACCGTCGTGGGCCCCGTGCCCCTTCCGACCGAGAAGAACGTCGTGTGCGTCATCCGGTCGCCCCACAAGTACAAGGACAGCCGCGAGCACTTCGAGATGCGCACCCACAAGCGCCTCATCGACATCATTGACCCGACGCCCAAGGCCGTCGATTCGCTGATGCGTCTCGACCTCCCGGCCGACGTCAACATCGAGATCAAGCTCTGAGGTCGATATGGCTGACATCAACTCCAAGGTTTCCAAGGGCCTGCTGGGCACGAAGCTCGGCATGACCCAGGTCTGGGACGAGAACGGCAAGCTCGTTCCCGTCACCGTCATCGAAGTGGCCCCCAACGTGGTCACCCAGGTGCGCACCCCCGAGAAGGACGGCTACAAGGCCATCCAGATCGCCTACGGCCAGATTGACCCCCGCAAGGTCAACAAGCCGCAGTCGGCTCACTTCGAGGCCGCCGGTGTGACCCCGCGTCGCCACCTCACCGAAATCCGCACGGCGGATGCTGCTGACTACTCACTCGGTCAGGAGCTCACGGCAGAGGGCACGTTCGAGGCCGGCCAGCTCGTCGACGTCGTCGGCACGAGCAAGGGCAAGGGCACCGCAGGTGTCATGAAGCGTCACAACTTCAAGGGCGTCTCGGCATCGCACGGTGCACACCGCAACCACCGCAAGCCCGGTTCGATCGGCGCATCGTCGACCCCGAGCCGCGTCTTCAAGGGCATGCGCATGGCTGGCCGCATGGGCGGCGAGCGCGTGACCGTCCTCAACCTCACGGTGCACGCCATCGACGCCGAGAAGGGTCTGCTGCTCGTCAAGGGCGCCGTCCCCGGCGCACGTGGCCGCATCGTCTACGTCCGCAACGCAGTGAAGGGTGCCTGAACTCATGGCTGACTCGACTCTCGCGCTCGACGTGCGCAAGTCCGACGGCAAGAAGGCCGGCTCCGTGGAGCTGCCCGCCGCGATCTTCGACGTCAAGACGAACATCCCGCTGATCCACCAGGTCGTCGTCGCGCAGCGCGCGGCGGCTCGCCAGGGCACGCACGCGACCAAGACCCGAGGCGATGTCTCGGGCTCGGGCCGCAAGCCGTTCAAGCAGAAGGGCACCGGTAACGCCCGTCAGGGCTCGGTGCGCATGCCGCAGCACCGCGGCGGTGGCACCGTCCACGGCCCGCAGCCGCGCGACTACTCGCAGCGCACGCCCAAGAAGATGATCGCCGCAGCGCTCCTCGGTGCGCTGAGCGACCGTGCACGTGGCGAGCGTCTGCACATCGTCGAGTCCTTCGGCATCGAAGGAACCCCCTCGACGAAGGCCGCAGCCGCCGTTCTTGCGGGCTTCGGCGCCGCGAAGAACGTCCTGGTCGTCATCGGCCGGGATGACGAGCTGAGCATTCGCAGCCTGCGCAACCTCGCGTACGTGCACGTGCTGACCTTCGACCAGCTGAACGCCTACGACGTGATCGTCTCTGACGACATCGTCTTCACCAAGGCCGCCTTCGACGCTTTCGTCGCTGCGAAGTCCGGCACCGCGAGCACCGAGGAGGTCTCGGCATGAGCACCGTGAACAAGGACCCGCGCGACATCATCCTGCGGCCGGTCGTCTCCGAGAAGAGCTACGGGCTCATCGACGAGGGCAAGTACACGTTCCTCGTGGACCCCCGCTCGACGAAGACCGAGATCAAGCTCGCCATCGAGAAGATCTTCGGCGTCAAGGTCGCTGCGGTCAACACGATCAATCGCGTCGGCAAGTCCCGCCGCACCCGCTTCGGCACGGGCAAGCGCAAGGACACCAAGCGCGCCATCGTGACGCTCAAGTCGGGCACCATCGACATCTTCACGGCAGTCGGCTGACGGTCGGGATAGAGGACTAGAGAACATGGCTATTCGCAAGCACAAGCCCACGACCCCGGGTCGCCGCGGCTCGTCGGTGGCTGACTTCGCCGAGATCACCCGATCGACGCCTGAGAAGTCGCTCCTTCGCCCGCTGAGCAAGACCGGTGGCCGCAACAACCAGGGCCGCATCACGACGCGTCACATCGGTGGCGGTCACAAGCGCCAGTACCGCGTCATCGACTTCCGTCGTAACGACAAGGACGGCGTCAACGCCAAGGTCGCTCACATCGAGTACGACCCCAACCGCACCGCGCGCATCGCGCTGCTGCACTACTTCGACGGCGAGAAGCGCTACATCATCGCGCCGAACAAGCTGAAGCAGGGCGACATCGTCGAGTCGGGTGCCGGCGCCGACATCAAGCCCGGCAACAACCTGCCGCTGCGCAACATTCCCACCGGTACCGTGATCCACGCGATCGAGCTCCGCCCCGGTGGCGGCGCGAAGATGGCGCGTTCGGCCGGTGTCTCGGTGCGTCTGGTCGCCAAGGACGGTCCCTACGCGCAGCTGCGGCTGCCGTCGGGCGAGATCCGCAACGTCGACGCACGCTGCCGCGCCACGATCGGCGAGGTCGGCAACGCCGAGCAGTCGAACATCAACTGGGGCAAGGCCGGCCGTATGCGCTGGAAGGGCGTCCGCCCGACCGTCCGTGGTGTCGCGATGAACCCGGTCGACCACCCGCACGGTGGTGGCGAGGGCAAGACGTCCGGTGGACGTCACCCCGTTTCCCCCTGGGGTCAGGCAGAGGGTCGCACCCGCCGCCCCAACAAGGAAAGCGACAAGTACATCGTCCGCCGTCGCAACGCCGGCAAGAAGCGCAAGTAGGAGTAGAGGATGCCTCGCAGCCTTAAGAAGGGCCCCTTCGTCGACGAGCACCTGCTTCGCAAGGTCGTCTCACAGAACGAAGCCGGTTCCAAGAACGTCATCAAGACCTGGTCACGTCGGTCCATGATCATCCCGGCCATGCTGGGTCACACGATCGCGGTCCACGACGGTCGCAAGCACATCCCTGTGTTCGTGTCCGAGACCATGGTCGGCCACAAGCTGGGCGAATTCGCGCCCACCCGCACCTTCCGCGGCCATGAGAAGGACGACAAGAAGGGTCGCCGCCGCTGACGCGGGGGCGCCTCGAGAAGCAGAGATAGGAGGAGAAGCAATGGTGGATTCCATCGCACGCGTGAAGCACATCCGCGTGACCCCTCAGAAGGCTCGCCGTGTCGTCGCTCTCATCAAGGGCAAGCAGGCTCAGGAGGCCTTGGCCATCCTGAAGTTCGCGCCCCAGAGTGCCAGCGAGCCGATCTACAAGCTCGTCGCCGCAGCGATCGCGAATGCTCGCGTGAAGGCAGACAAGGACGGCGAGTTCCTGGACGAGCAGGACCTGTACGTGGCCAACGCGTACGTCGACGAGGGCTCGACGCTCAAGCGTTTCCGCCCCCGCGCTCAGGGTCGCGCTTTCCAGATCAAGAAGCGCACGAGCCACATCACGGTCGTGCTCTCCACGCCCGAGGTCGCTGACGCGGCTCCGGCGGCGTCGACAAGCTCAACGACCGGTAAGAAGAAGGCGAGCAAGTAATGGGCCAGAAAGTCAACCCGTACGGCTTCCGCCTCGGCATCACCACCGACCACGTGTCGCGCTGGTTTTCCGACTCGACGAAGCCCGGCCAGCGTTACGCGGACTACGTGGCTGAGGACATCAAGATCCGCAAGCTGCTGCAGAAGAACCTCGACCGCGCGGGCGTCAGCAACATCGAGATCGAGCGCACGCGTGACCGCGTCCGCGTCGACATCCACACCGCCCGCCCGGGCATCGTGATCGGCCGCCGCGGCGCCGAGGCCGAGCGCATCCGCGCTGACCTCGAGAAGCTCACCGGCAAGCAGATCCAGCTCAACATCCTCGAGGTCAAGAACCCCGAGGCCGACGCGCAGCTGGTCGCCCAGGGTGTCGCTGAGCAGCTCTCGGCTCGTGTGGCGTTCCGCCGCGCGATGCGCAAGGGTCTGCAGGGCGCACAGCGTGCCGGCGCCAAGGGTGTCCGCATCCAGGTGTCGGGCCGTCTCGGCGGCGCTGAGATGAGCCGTTCGGAGTTCTACCGCGAAGGCCGTGTGCCGCTGCACACGCTCCGCGCGAACATCGACTACGGGTTCTACGAGGCCAAGACCACCTTCGGCCGCATCGGCGTGAAGGTCTGGATCTACAAGGGCGACCTCACCAACAAGGAACTCGCGCGTGAGCAGGCGAATGCGCCGAAGGCACCCCGCGGTCGTGACGACCGTGGTGGCGACCGTCGCCGTAGCCCCCGCAACGAGGCCCCCGTCGCAGAAGGAGCGTCTGCCTGATGCTTATTCCCCGCAAGGTCAAGTACCGCAAGCAGCACCACCCCGGTCGCTCGGGTCAGGCCACCGGTGGCACCAAGGTGTCGTTCGGTGAGTTCGGCATCCAGGCAATCACGCCGGCATATGTGACGAACCGTCAGATCGAGTCCGCTCGTATCGCCATGACGCGTCACATCAAGCGTGGCGGAAAGGTGTGGATCAACATCTACCCCGACCGTCCGCTCACCAAGAAGCCCGCCGAAACCCGCATGGGTTCGGGTAAGGGCTCGCCCGAGTGGTGGGTCGCGAACGTCAAGCCGGGTCGCGTCCTCTTCGAGGTCGCCGGTGTCAGCGAAGAACTCGCTCGCGAGGCGCTCACCCGGGCAATCCACAAACTGCCGCTCAAGGCACGCATCATCAAGCGCGAGGAGGGCGACGCGTAATGGCGATCGGCACCAAGACGCTCGCCCCTAGCGAGCTCGATACGTTCGAAGACCAGCGTCTGGTCGAAGAGCTGCGCAAGGCCAAGGAAGAGCTGTTCAACCTGCGCTTCCAGTCGGCCACGGGCCAGCTCGAGAGCCACGGCCGCATCCGTGCGGTAAAGCGCGACATCGCGCGGCTCTACACCGTCATCCGTGAGCGCGAGCTGGGCATCCGTGCCACGCCCGCCCCCGTGGAGACGGCGACGAAGGCGAAGAAGACCAAGGCCAAGAAGGCGGATGCCGCTGACGAGGCGACGAAGGAAGAGGCTGAGTGATGGCCACCAAGAAGGCTGAAGAAGCCGTCGTGACCGGTCACGAATCGGCCGAGCACGACGTGCGTGACGCGGACGCCCGCGGTTACCGCAAGTCGCGCCGCGGCTACGTCGTGAGCGACAAGATGGACAAGACGATCGTCGTCGAGGTCGAGGACCGCGTAAAGCACCCTCTCTACGGCAAGGTCATCCGTCGCACGTCCAAGGTCAAGGCACACGATGAGGGCAACACCGCCGGCATCGGCGATCTGGTCGTCATCAACGAGACCCGCCCGCTGAGCGCCACCAAGCGCTGGCGCCTCGTGGAGATTCTGGAGAAGGCCAAGTGATTCAGAACGAATCCCGCATCAAGGTCGCTGATAACACCGGCGCGAAGGAGCTGCTCACCATCCGCGTGCTCGGCGGGTCCGCCCGCCGCTACGCCGGTGTGGGCGACATCATCGTCGCGACGGTCAAGGACGCGATCCCCGGCGGCAACGTCAAGAAGGGCGATATCGTCAAGGCTGTCGTCGTTCGCACCGTCAAGTCCACCCGTCGTTCCGACGGTTCGTACATCAAGTTCGACGAGAACGCCGCCGTCATCCTGAAGAGCGACGGGGAGCCCCGCGGCACCCGCATCTTCGGACCGGTCGGTCGTGAGCTTCGTGACAAGAAGTTCATGAAGATCGTCTCGCTCGCCCCGGAGGTCATTTGATCATGGCGAACATCAAGAAGGGCGACCTGGTTCAGGTCATCACGGGCGCCAAGCCCGAGCGCGGCGGCGACCGCGGCAAGCAGGGCAAGGTCCTCGAGATCCTGACCGAGCAGAACCGCGTCATCGTCGAGGGCGTGAACTACGTCACCAAGCACACGCGCGTGGGTCAGACCCAGCGCGGAGCCAAGACGGGCGGCATCGAAACGATGGAAGCCCCGATCCATATCTCCAACGTCGCACTCGTCGACCCCTCGAGCAAGAAGCCGACCCGCGTCGGTCACCGCGTCGAGGAGCAGACGAAGGATGGCGTCAAGCGCACCGTCCGCGTGCGTTACGCGAAGAAGTCAGGCAAGGACCTCTGAATATGAGCAACGCCACTGCCGTGGAGGCTGGCAAGATCCAGCCCCGCCTGAAGCAGAAGTACCGGGACGAGATCAAGAAGCAGCTGCAGGAAGAGTTCGGTTACGCGAACGTCATGCAGATCCCCGGTCTCGTGAAGATCGTCGTGAACACGGGTGTCGGCGAGGCCGCACGCGACAGCAAGGTGATCGATGGCGCGGTCTCTGACCTCGTCAAGATCACCGGTCAGAAGCCGCTGGTCACGAAGGCACGCAAGTCGATCGCCCAGTTCAAGCTGCGCGAGGGCCAGCCCATCGGCGCGCACGTCACCCTTCGTGGTGACCGCGCGTGGGAGTTCCTCGACCGCCTCGTGAACCTCGCTCTTCCGCGTATCCGTGACTTCCGCGGGCTTTCGCCCAAGCAGTTCGACGGTCACGGCAACTACACGTTCGGTCTCCAGGAGCAGTCCGTGTTCCACGAGATCGACCAGGACCGGATCGATCGCGTCCGGGGCTTCGACATCACGATCGTCACCGACGCGAAGACGGACGACGAGGGCCGCGCACTCCTGCGCCACCTCGGATTCCCCTTCCGCGCCGAGAACGCCCAGGTCTGATCATCGGATGCCGCGGGCTAGCGCGCCGCGCCTGCCCGCGGCATCCGTTCCCACAACTGAATACTGCTGAATCATCGAAGGTCGGCCCGCGTGTAACGCTGTGTCGAAACCTCATGAACAAAGGAAAACAACCATGACGATGACAGACCCGGTCGCAGACATGCTGACCCGTCTGCGCAACGCGAACTCGGCACACCACGACTCCGTGGCTATGCCCAACTCGAAGCTCAAGACGAACATCGCCGAGATCCTCACAAAAGAGGGCTACATCGCGGGGTGGGAGGTCAGCGACGCACGCGTCGGCCAGACCCTCACCATTTCGCTGAAGTACGGCCCCAACCGCGAGCGGTCGATCGCCGGCATCAAGCGCGTGTCCAAGCCCGGTCTGCGCGTCTACGCACGCTCGACCGAGCTGCCCACCGTCCTCGGTGGCCTCGGCGTCGCGATCCTGTCCACCTCCTCCGGTCTCCTCACGGACCGCCAGGCCGAGCAGAAGGGCGTGGGCGGAGAAGTTCTCGCCTACGTGTGGTGATCTGACATGTCGCGTATTGGACGCCTTCCCATCGACATCCCCGCCGGCGTGACCATCTCGGTCGCCGGTCAGGACGTCACCGTCACGGGCCCCAAGGGTGAGCTCGCTCTCACCGTGGCCCGCCCGCTCGAGGTCAAGGTCGAGGACAACCAGGTCATCGTGACCCGTCCCGACGACGAGCGCGAATCGCGCTCGCTGCACGGTCTCACCCGCACCCTGATCAGCAACAACATCATCGGTGTCACGCAGGGCTACTCGAAGGGCCTCGAAGTCGTCGGCACGGGTTACCGTGTCGTGCAGAAGGGCAGCTCGCTCGAGTTCGCTCTCGGCTTCTCGCACCCCGTGAACGTCGACCCGCCCGCCGGGATCACCTTCGCCGTCGAGGGCAACAACAAGGTCATCGTGACCGGCATCGACAAGCAGGCCGTCGGTGAGGCTGCCGCGAACATCCGCAAGATCCGCAAGCCCGAGCCTTACAAGGGCAAGGGTGTGCGTTACGCGGGCGAGGTCGTCCGCCGCAAGGCCGGAAAGGCTGGTAAGTAAGCATGGCTGTCAAGTCGAAGTCAGACGCCCGCGCGCGTCGTCACGCCCGCCTTCGCAAGAAGGTCATCGGCACCGCCGAGCGTCCCCGCCTCGTCGTCACGCGCTCGTCGCGTCACGTGTTCGTTCAGCTCGTCGACGACGCCCAGGGACACACCGTCGCCTCGGCCTCGACGCTCGAGACTGACCTGCGTTCGTTCGAAGGTGACAAGACCGCCAAGGCGCGCAAGGTCGGCGAGCTCGTCGCCGAGCGCGCGAAGGCCGCCGGCGTCGCAGACGCCGTGTTCGACCGCGGTGGCAACCGCTACGCGGGCCGGGTCGCGGCAATCGCCGACGGCGCCCGCGAGGGAGGTCTGAACCTGTGAGTGAGAACAAGGAGAACGAAGTGACCACGACCGCTGAGCCGGCTGCGGCCACCGAGGCGCCTGCCACTGAGGCGCCCGCCGAGCGCGAACCGCGCCGCGGCGGACGTGAGCGCAACCAGAACCAGCGTGACCGTGGCCGCGACCGCAACGAGAGCCAGTTCCTCGAGCGCGTCGTCACGATCAACCGCGTGTCGAAGGTCGTCAAGGGCGGCCGTCGCTTCAGCTTCACGGCGCTCGTCGTCGTGGGTGACGGCAACGGCATGGTCGGCGTCGGCTACGGCAAGGCCCGCGAGGTGCCCCTGGCCATCTCCAAGGGTGTCGAAGAGGCCAAGCGCAACTTCTTCCGCGTGCCCCGCGTCGGCAAGACCATCCCGCACCCCGTGCAGGGTGAGACCGCCGCAGGCGTCGTGCTGCTTCGTCCCGCCGCCGCGGGTACCGGTGTTATCGCCGGTGGCCCCGTGCGCGCCGTGCTCGAGTGCGCTGGTATCCACGACATTCTGTCGAAGTCGCTCGGTTCGTCGAACACGATCAACATCGTGCACGCGACGGTCACCGCGCTGAAGATGCTCGAGGAGCCCCGCGCGGTTGCTGCTCGTCGCGGCCTGGACTACGACCAGGTGGCACCGGCGATCCTGCTCCGCAACGAGGCCAAGGCCGCTGAGGCAGCGAAGGCAGGTTCATGATGGCCGACCGTCTGAAGGTCACACAGGTCAAGTCCAAGGTGAGCGAGAAGCAGAACCAGCGCGACACGCTGCGTTCCCTCGGTCTGAAGCGGATCGGCGACTCGGTCGTCCGTCCCGACGACGCGCAGACGCGCGGCTACGTCAAGACCGTCGCACACCTCGTGAAGGTTGAGGAGATCGACTAATGGCTGACAAGGCCGAAAAGAAGGACGAGACCGCCACGGCTGTCGCGCCCAAGAAGGCTGCCGCGAAGAAGTCGTCGGCTACCAAGGCTGCTCCGAAGAAGGATGCCCCGGCCTCGCGCCCGGGCGTTCTCAAGGTGCACCACCTGCGTCCCGTTCCGGGTGCCCACACCGCCAAGACCCGCGTCGGTCGCGGTGAGGGCTCGAAGGGTAAGACCGCCGGTCGCGGAACGAAGGGCACGAAGGCCCGCAACAAGGTCCGGATCGGGTTCGAGGGCGGCCAGATGCCGCTGCACATGCGTACGCCGAAGCTGCGCGGGTTCAAGAACCCGTTCCGCGTCGAGTACCAGGTCGTCAACCTCGACAAGCTCGCTGAGCTGTACCCGTCGGGTGGTGACGTCACCGTGAGCGACCTGGTCGCAAAGGGCGCCGTCCGTAAGAACGAGAAGGTAAAGGTGCTCGGCACCGGAGACATCTCGGTGAAGCTCACTGTGTCGGTCGACAAGGTCTCGGGATCCGCCGAGCAGAAGATCGTCGCAGCAGGCGGCACCGTCAAGTAACACGCGTAGTGAGGGCCGGAGAACAATCTCCGGCCCTCACTGGGCTAACCTGGATTTCGAATGCGCTGAGAGCGCATCGGCATCCCCCCTGGAGGCATCGTCTTGTTCAGCGCCATCGCGCGGATCTTCCGTACACCCGACCTGCGGCGGAAGATCGCCTTCACGCTCATGATCATCGCCATCTATCGACTCGGCGCGCATGTGCCGACGCCGTTCGTGGACTTCCCGAACGTGCAGTCATGTCTGAGAGATTCGGCGGGGACCGAGGGCCTCCTCTCGCTGGTCAACCTCTTCTCCGGCGGTGCGCTGCTGCAGCTGTCGATCTTCGCGCTGGGCGTCATGCCCTACATCACCGCGACGATCATCACCCAGCTGCTGCGCGTGGTCATCCCGCACTTCGAGGCTCTCCACAAGGAGGGCCAGGCCGGCCAGACGAAGCTGACGCAGTACACGCGCTACCTCACGATCGCGCTCGCACTGCTGCAGTCCACGACGCTGGTCACGGTCGCCCGCAGCGGTCAGCTGTTCGGGTTCACCGGCATCCCCGAGTGCGAGCAGCTGCTCACGAACGATGTGTGGTGGGCACAGCTGCTCATGATCATCACGATGACGGCCGGCACCGGACTCATCATGTGGTTCGCCGAGCTCGTCACCGAGCGAGGCATCGGCAACGGCATGTCGCTGCTGATCTTCGTCTCGATCGCGGCGACCTTCCCCGGCTCGCTCTGGGCCATCGCCCAGGCCCGCGGCTTCGAGGTCTTCCTGCTCGTACTCGCCGTTGGCATCCTCGTCATGGCGCTCGTCGTCTACGTCGAGCAGTCCCAGCGACGCATCCCGGTGCAGTACGCCAAGCGCATGGTCGGTCGTCGCACGTACGGCGGCACCAACACGTACATCCCGATCAAGGTCAACCAGGCCGGTGTCGTCCCCGTCATCTTCGCCTCGTCGCTGCTGTACATCCCTGCGCTCATCGCGCAGTTCAACCAGCCGCAGCCGGGCCAGGACGTTCCGGCGTGGGTCACCTGGATCCAGCAGTACCTCGTCACGGGCGACCACCCGCTCTACATGGCGCTGTACTTCCTGCTCATCGTCGGGTTCACCTACTTCTACGTCGCGATCACGTTCAACCCCGTCGAGGTCGCCGACAACATGAAGAAGTACGGCGGCTTCATCCCGGGCATCCGCGCGGGTCGTCCCACCGCCGAGTACCTCGACTTCGTGCTCACCCGCATCACTGCTCCGGGCTCGATCTACCTGGGTCTCATCGCGCTCATCCCGCTCGTCGCGCTGTCGACGGTCGGAGCGAACCAGAACTTCCCGTTCGGCGGCGCCTCGATCCTCATCATCGTCGGTGTGGGTCTGGCTACGGTCAAGGACATCGACGCGCAGCTCCAGCAGCGGCACTACGAAGGGCTCCTCCGTTGAGCGGCGCGACGCAGCACCGCCAGCACGACCCCGCCGAAGAGGCGCCGGTCCAGCCCGCGCGCCTCGTGCTGGTCGGGCCGCAGGGTTCCGGCAAAGGCACGCAGGCCGCGCGCATCGCCGAGATGTTCGGCATCGCCGCCATCTCGACCGGCGACGTCTTCCGCGAGAACATCAAGAATGAGACCGAGCTGGGTCGTCAGGTCAAGACGGTCATCGAGGCAGGCGACCTGGTCTCGGACGCCCTCACCTTCGAGGTCGTGCGCGACCGGCTCGGCCAGCACGACGCCGCGACCGGATTCCTGCTCGACGGGTTCCCGCGCAACCTCGGTCAGCTCGGCATGCTCGATGAGTACCTCGAGACACGCGATGAGCCCCTCACCGCCGTCCTCGAGCTCGGTGTGCCACGTGCGGTGAGCGTCGATCGCCTGCGCCGGCGCGCTCTTGAGCAGGGCCGCACCGACGACACCGAAGAGGTCATCGAGAACCGTCTGGCGATCTACGAGCGCGAGACGGCGCCGATCCTCGAGGTCTACCGCGACCGGGGGATCGTCGACTCGATCGACGGCGTCGGCTCTCTCGACGAGGTGACCGAGCGCGTCATCCGCGCGCTCCGCGCCCGCGGTATCGTCCCCGCTGCTTCCTGACGTGCTCCGCCGCTCCATTTACAAGACCCCCGCCCAGCTGCGGGCGATGATCGAGCCCGGTCGCATCACCGCTGCCGCGCTTGAGGCCGTGCGCGGCCTGGTTGCGCCCGGCGTCACGACGGCAGAGCTCGACGCCGCGGCATCCGCTGTTATCACGCAGCGTGGCGCGGAATCGAACTTCCAGATGGTGCGCGGCTACCGCCACACGATCTGCGCCTCGGTCAACGAAGAGGTCGTGCACGGCATCCCGGGCGAGCGCGTGCTCGAACCGGGGGATATCCTCTCGGTCGACGCCGGCGCACAGTTCCGAGGCTGGAACGGCGATTCGGCGTTCAGCGTCGTGCTGCCCGACCCCTCCCGACCCGACGTCGTCGCCGAACGGCAGCGGCTGTCCGACGTGACGCAGGGCTCGCTCTGGGCCGGCATCGCCACGCTGGCGACGGCGAAGCACCTCGCCGAGATCGGCGCAGCGATCGAGGAGTACATCGAGGCGAACGCCCCCGAGGGCGGGTACGGGATCCTGCGCGACTACGTCGGTCACGGAATCGGCCGAAAGATGCATGAGTCCCCATCGGTCTTCAACTACCGCGTCGCCGACCCCGGGCCCGAGGTGCGCCCCGGGCTCGTGCTCGCCATCGAACCCATGGTCGTCATCGGCGACCAGGAGACCTTCATCGAAGACGATGGCTGGACCGTTTCGACAAGCGACGGCACCGCCGGCTCGCACTGGGAACACAGCGTCGCCGTCCACGATGGCGGCATCTGGGTGCTCACCGCACCCGACGGCGGCGCGGAGGGTCTCGCGCCGTTCGGCATCGTCCCCCGACCCATCGGCTGAGGCCGGAGAGGAAGTCATGGCACAGGCACGCAAGGTCAACCCGTTCGCGATCTGGATCAGCATCGGCGTCGTCGTGGCGCTCATCCTCGTGACGGTGCTCGTGGTCTGGATGAACAACACCGCCACCGCCCCCGGGCCCCGCCCCGAGAGCTCGGGAGTCAACTCCGAGACCGGTGCGATCCAGGTCGGCTCCGGATCGGACGAGCTCGACGTGTGGTTCGACTTCTACTGCTCGCACTGCCAGAGCTTCGAGGAGGCCTACGGATCGACGATCGACGACCTGCTCGAAGAGGGCACGATCACCGCGAACCTCTTCCCCGTCGCCCTCCCGAACCTCAACGCTGCGTCGGGCACCGACTTCTCGGAGCGCTCCGCCAACGCGATGTACTGCGTCGCAGAAGCCGCCCCCGAGGCGTCCTACCCGTTCATGCAGGCCATCTTCGACGCGCGGCCCTCGGGCGCCGGGCTCACCGACGAGGAGCTCATCGCGACGGCCGAGAAGGTCGGCGCGACCGGCATCGACACGTGCGTCCAGGAGCGCGAGTACGTCGACTTCGTCGCGGAGCAGACGAACGAGATCCCCGAGAGCCCGACCGGCGGCGCCGGTACCCCGACGGTCGTCCTCAACGGCGACTACGTCACCCTGTCTGGCGACCCCGAGGCCGACCTGGTCGCACCGCTGCGTTGATCGGAGTCGCCTCGCCGGGTTTGCCGCGCGGTCCTCTATCACGTATGCTTGAGTGTTGGTGCCTTGCGCCGCCATTGGCGTGTCGGTAACCACAATCCCATCCATCCGCAGACCGACCGGTCTGCAGCGAGTGTTAGCGAGCGTATGGCGAAGAAAGACGGTGTCATCGAGATCGAGGGCGTCATCTCCGAGGCCCTGCCCAATGCGATGTTTCGCGTTGAGCTGAGCAACGGACACAAGGTGCTCGCAACGATCTCGGGCAAGATGCGGCAGAACTACATCCGCATCATCCCGGAGGACCGTGTCGTCGTGGAGCTTTCGCCCTACGACCTCACGCGTGGTCGGATCGTTTACCGCTACCGCTAGACCGGTCGAGAAGTAACGAGCGGGTGCCGCGGCTTTGTGCCGCACATCTGTCTCGAAGACAGCGAAACAGGAAATCATGAAGGTCAATCCCTCCGTCAAGCCCATCTGCGAGCACTGCAAGGTCATCCGTCGCCACGGCCGCGTCATGGTCATCTGCAAGTCCAACCCGCGCCACAAGCAGCGCCAGGGCTGACAACTCAATACGTAGGACGCCTGGTCCCGAGACGTCGCTCTGCCGGCTGCTCGAGCGCAGGAACACACAAACGGCAGGATCAGAACCCGCAAGGGGGACACCTCGGGCGGAGGCCCGGGCACCGATCCTGCTCCACACCTCCACTTACTCCTTAGGAGAGCCGCATGGCACGTCTTGCCGGCGTTGACATTCCGC
Organism: Microbacterium sp. Y547; assembly: GCF_057669785.1. Lineage (NCBI taxonomy): Bacteria > Bacillati > Actinomycetota > Actinomycetes > Micrococcales > Microbacteriaceae > Microbacterium > Microbacterium sp. Y547. Next base: position 446,303 of record NZ_JBYHFN010000001.1, on the reverse strand, counting down.
GCGATAAGCGCGTGGTGATCGCCCTTACATACATCTACGGCGTCGGCCGTACCCGCTCGAACGAGATTCTCGCTGCGACGGGTATCGACGAGAACATCCGCGTCAAGGACCTGAGTGACGAGCAGCTCGTCGCCCTCCGCGACTACATCGAGGGCACCTACAAGGTCGAGGGTGACCTCCGCCGTGAGGTGGCCGCCGACATCCGCCGCAAGGTCGAGATCGGCTCCTACGAGGGTCTGCGTCACCGCCGCGGCCTCCCGGTGCGCGGTCAGCGCACGAAGACCAACGCGCGTACCCGCAAGGGCCCCAAGCGCACCGTCGCCGGCAAGAAGAAGGCGCGCTAAGCGCGCGGCCCCTAGGTTCAGGAGAACACGCACATGGCACAGGCCAAGTCCGCCGCGCGCAAGCCGCGCCGCAAGGAGAAGAAGAACATCGCGCTGGGCCACGCCCACATCAAGTCGACGTTCAACAACACGATCGTCTCGATCACCGACCCCTCGGGCGCCGTCATCAGCTGGGCGTCCTCGGGTGGCGTGGGCTTCAAGGGCTCGCGCAAGTCGACCCCCTACGCCGCCGGCATGGCCGCAGAGGCTGCTGCCCGCCAGGCGCAGGAGCACGGCGTCAAGAAGGTCGACGTCTTCGTGAAGGGCCCCGGCTCAGGTCGCGAGACGGCTATCCGTTCGCTCACCGCCGCAGGCCTCGAGGTCGGTTCGATTCAGGACGTCACGCCCCAGGCGCACAACGGCTGCCGCCCGCCCAAGCGCCGCCGCGTCTGATCAGCTTCGCGCCCCGCGCGTGGTCTGCTCGCACCGTGCCCGTTGTCGAGTAGGCCGCGCGTTGGCCGCTTCGAGTCATCGGATGCCTGGGCCCCAGACATCCCCAGAGTAGAACTCAACACCTCACACACCGCACGTGTCATATAGCGGGCACGTGATCGAAAGGAACACATAGTGCTTATTGCACAGCGTCCCACCCTGACCGAGGAGAAGATCGGGGAGTTCCGCAGCCGCTTCATCATCGAGCCGTTGGAGCCCGGCTTCGGTTACACGATCGGCAACGCGCTGCGTCGCAGCCTCCTCTCGTCGATTCCCGGCGCCGCCGTCACGTCGATCCGCATCGACGGCGTGCTGCACGAGTTCAGCACCATCCCCGGGGTCAAGGAGGATGTCACCGAGATCATCCTCAACATCAAGCAGCTCGTCGTCTCGAGCGAGCGCGACGAGCCCATCACCGCTTACCTGCGCAAGACGGGTGCCGGTGAGGTCACGGCCGCCGACATCTCCGCCCCTGCAGGTGTCGAGGTGCACAACCCCGAGCTGGTCATCGCGACGCTCAACGACACGGCCAAGTTCGAGCTCGAGCTCACGATCGAGCGCGGCCGTGGATACGTTTCGGCGACGCAGAACCGCAACGAGTACGCCGAGGCCGGCCAGATTCCGGTCGACTCGATCTACTCGCCCGTGCTGAAGGTCTCGTACCGCGTCGACGCGACGCGTGCCGGGGAGCGCACGGACTTCGACAAGCTCGTCTTGGACGTCGAGGCCAAGCCGTCGATCGCCCCGCGTGACGCGGTCGCCTCGGCAGGTCGCACGCTGACCGAGCTGTTCGGCCTCGCCCGCGAGCTGAACGTCGAGGCTGAGGGCATCGAGATCGGCCCCGCGCCGGTGGAGACCGTCCTCTCGAACGAGCTGTCCATGCCGATCGAGGACCTCGATCTGTCTGTCCGCTCGTACAACTGCCTCAAGCGCGAGGGCATCAACACGGTGTCCGAGCTCGTCGCCCTGTCGGAGACGCAGCTCATGAACATCCGCAACTTCGGCCAGAAGTCGGTTGATGAGGTGCGCGACAAGCTCGTCTCACTCGGCCTGTCGCTCAAGGACTCGGTTCCCGGGTTCGACGGTGCGCACTTCTACGGCGGCTACGACGACGAAACCGTCTGATCGATCGACTTTCACCCTGGAGTAACTGAGAATGCCTAAGCCCACGAAGGGACCCCGCCTCGGAGGCGGACCCGCACACGAGCGCCTGCTGCTTGCGAACCTCGCCGCCGCGCTGTACACGCACAAGTCGATCAAGACGACCGAGACCAAGGCCAAGCGTCTTCGTCCGCTCGCTGAGCGTCTGATCACGTTCGCCAAGCGCGGCGACCTGCACGCCCGCCGTCGGGTGCTGTCGGTCATCGGTGACAAAGAGGTCGTGCACGTCCTCTTCGCCGAGATCGCGCCGCTGGTCGCTGACCGTGAGGGTGGCTACACCCGCATCACGAAGGTCGGCAACCGCAAGGGCGACAACGCGCCCATGGCCGTGATCGAGCTCGTCCTCGAGCCCGTCACGAAGAAGCCGAAGTCGGCGAAGAAGTCGGCCGCTGCGTCGTCCGCTGCTGAGGAGCCCGCCGTCGAGGCTGAGGCCACCGAAGCCGAGGTCGTCGACGAGGCGCCCGCCGAAGACGCCGCCGCCGAGGCCGGAGCGGAGTCGCCCGAAGAGGGCGCCGCGGCCGAAGCTGCTGCCGAAGACGCCGTCGAGGCTGACAAGGCCTGAGTCGACGACATCGCATCCCGAGACCCGTACGCCCCTGTGGGCGTGCGGGTCTCGGCGTTTCACGGGCGGATGCCGCAGCCCGGAGCCAGTTGTCGTGTCAGTCTGCGCGGACGCGGGGCAGCGGCGAGGCCGCGAGGTCGTCGTAGAGACGCTGCTTGATCGAGTAGCGGCGTTCGGCGCGCTCCTGCAGCGCGCGCTCGATCGTGTCGACAGCGACGTCGGCGAAGATCCGGCTGCCTTCGGCCCCGGGGTGCACGTTGTCGCCCGCGAGCAAGTCCGTCCGGTCGGCGATGGCCGCTGACCAATCCGCAACGACGACGTTGGAGCGCCCCACGGCGAAGGCCGCGAGGTCTTCGTTGACCCCGGGTATCCAGTCGCGGGGGGCGTAGGCGTTGACGAGCACGACGAGTCGGTCCTCGCCGGCTGTGTCGACCATGGCTTCGAGTGAGGACTGGTCGACGGGGCCGTTGGTGCCGAGCGCGATGACGACGTACGGACGCAGCGCGTCGGTCGCGGCGAGCGTGTCCAGGATGCCGGGCCCGGCCCACGCGGAGCGAGAGACCGCGGCGTCGATGTGGATTCCCGGCAGTCGTTCCAGCAGTGCCGGAGCTGAGGCGAGCATGACGGAGTCGCCGACGGCGGTCACCTGATCGCCGGTGACGGCCACCGGCGCGACGGTGGGCTGCGGCTCCGCCGTCAGAGGCGCAACCGGTCGGGGAGTCGCGCGTGGCGGGGTGCTCGACCCGTCGGCCGGCGCGGAGCTGGGTGTCGCCTGAGCACGTTCGAGGGCCTCGGCTCCCGCGGCGACGACGTCTTCGCCGGTGGCAGTGAGGGGCGAGACGGCGATCGCCGCGCCTGTGCCTCCGACGACCAGTGTGCCGGCCACGATCGTCACGACCGCCCCGAGACGTGCCGTGGTCGTGCCGCGCAGTCGGGCGAGCAGCATCCGGAACGACCCGCGGAACCCGTGCCGGCGCACCGGCGTCTCGACGAAGCGGTACGACAGTTCGCTCGTCACGAGCGTCAGGGCGAGGGCGCCGACGCCCAGCCAGGGTGAGAAGCCCGCGTCGGGAGCGGTGCCCTGCACCGCGGCGACGACGAGAACGAGAAGCGGCCAGTGCCACAGGTAGATGCCGTAGGAGCGGTCGCCGATCCAGCGCAGCACCGGCTGGTCGAGGGCGGGCCCGAAGACCGACCCCGGCCAGATGCCCGCCGCGATGGCCACGACGCTCAGAGCGCTTGCCGTGAGCAGGGCGCCCGGGAAGGTCGCGGTCGTCATCGTCGGGGGAACGACGGCGAGCACGCCGATCCCCACGAGCGCCGCCCCGCCCAGAACGGCAGTCACGATGGCGACGCGGCTGGGTGTGCGACGGTCGGCGATCCGGGGGTCGACGACCTTCCACCCGCCCGCCAGCACGACGTCAGCCGGCGTCTGCCTCTTGCGGTGCACGATCCCGAACAGGCCGAAGGCGAGCGCGACGCCCAGGAGGATGCCGAACGCGTGCGTGTCGGTTCCGAAGTATCCGCGGGTGATGCCGCCGGTCGAGGCGACGACGCCCATCCATGTCGCCGAGGCGGCCGCGAGGAAGAGGACGGCGGCGATGCGCCCCCAGGAGCGGGGTATGAGCAGGAACAGGGGCAGCAGGATCGGCCACAGCACGTAGAACTGCTCTTCGACGGCAAGCGACCAGAAGTTGCGGAACAGTTCGGGCGCTGCGGCGCTGAAGTAACCGTCGCCCCCGGCGATCGACAGCCAGTTGTAACTGAACGTGAAGGCCCCGAGCACCTGGGTGCCGAGGCGCACGAGCACGTCGCCGCCGATGAGCCATGCGGCGGAGGCGCACACGGTCACGACGAGGGTCAGAGCGGGCAGCAGGCGTCGCGCGCGTCGCCGCCAGAAGGCTCCCAGTCGGATGCGTCCCTCCGCGGCGTGCTCTCGCAGCAGCAGCGTCGTGATGAGGAATCCGCTGATGACGAAGAACACGTCGACGCCGATGAAACCGCCCGGCAGAAGGTGCGGGGGGAAGAGGTGATAAACCACGACGAGACCCACAGCGACGGCTCGAAGACCATCAAGACCCGCATAGCGGGTGGCGGTGGTTGCGGGCGCAGTGAACGTCATGACTTCTTCCGAGCGAGACAGATCAGTCTACGTCCGGCGGCAGACAGTCGACCGGGAGAACGGGGTGCGTCACTAGGCTGATCACGTGCGGATACGCCTGGACCTCGCCTATGACGGCACACACTTCCGCGGGTGGGCGCGGCAGCCGGGCCTGCGCACGGTGCAGGGCACGCTCGAAGACGGCCTCGCCCGCATCCTCGGCGGCGAACCCCGCCTCGTCGTCGCCGGCCGCACCGATGCCGGTGTCCACGCCAGGGCCCAGGTCGCTCACCTCGATCTCGACGACGCGCAGCGCGCGCGGCTCGAGGTGAGACGGGCATCGACGACACCCGTCGAGGCGCTCGCCGCGCGCATCACGGGTGTCATGGGTGCATACTCCGACGTCGCTGTGCACCGATCGACGCTCGCGCCCGCGGGGTTCGACGCGCGGTTCTCTGCCGTCTGGCGACGCTACGAGTACCGCATCGCCGATCGGGTCGCCGGGTACGACCCGATCGAACGGCTGCGCACGACGAGCGTGCGACCCGCGCTAGATGTGCAGCGGATGGATGCCGCGGCCCGATCTCTCATCGGGCTCCATGATTTCGCCGCCTACTGCAAGCCGCGCGACGAGTCCACGACGATCCGAACGCTGCTCGACTTCACCTGGCGGCGCGATGACGGCGGCGTGCTCATCGCGCACGTGCGGGCCGATGCGTTCTGTCACAGCATGGTGCGTGCGCTGGTGGGCGCGTGCGTCGCGGTCGGTGAAGGACGTCTCGACGTCGAGGATGTCGCGGCGATCCGCGACGCCGGTGCGCGGGTGCCCGAGGTCAAGGTGCTTGCGGCGCGGGGGCTCACGCTGACCGGGGTGGGGTATCCCGACGACGAGCTGCTGGCTTCTCGTGCCGAGCAGACTCGCGCGCGTCGCGACCGCGCATGAGCGCTCGATAGACTGACCAGACGTCGGCTGCTGGGAGCCATCCGCCGAATCGGAGACACATGAACGCCGCCGCTCGTGTAGCGCTTGCCAGCCTCAGCATCGCCGCCATCGGCGCCCTGTCCGCATGCGGACCCGCGCCTTGGCAACCCGGTGCTTCTGCGACACCCACGTCGACGGCTACGGTCCCGCCCCCGGTGCCGAACGATCTGTCCACGGGCGCGACCCAGCGCGACCTCACAGCAGGCCCCGTCACGGCGACCGTGGACTACTGGTCGACGCTGTCGATGGACCGCTGGTCCGCCGGTGCCGTGAAGCCGGTCAGCCTGAGCATGGTCACGACGGTGACACCCGCCGACGGTCAGAAGGTCTACCTCCAGCGCGCCCAGATGCTCGCCATCCCGGGTGCGGCGGGTGCAACCTTCGATCCGCTCGAGCCCCAGGTCGACGCCGCGACGGTCTCTCCGGGTTACCTCGTTCTGTCGCCGTACAGCTATTCGCAGACTTTCAACGTGGGCCCGACACCGGCTGAAGCGACGTTCGTCACCCTGCAGTTCACGTATGACTTCCTGGTGCAGACGACACCGACCTCGACCGAGTATGCGAAGCAGACCGTGACGGACGTCGTCACCGTCGCGCTGACGGATTGAGGATTCGGTCGGTGACGGTCGCGCCGACCCGTTCCCATCGGTCACCGCCTGCGTGCCCCGCCACGATCGCCGCTTCTCGGGCCATGTACGCCAGGGCATCGAACTCGAAACCCAGAATCGACGTCGGTGCCCATCCGATGCTCGCCGACGGCTGAATGGGCAGTCGCCCGCCGACATCGATCAGGGTGATCCGCTCGAGCAGCGCTTTGAGGATCTCGCGCACCGAAGCGTCGCCCCCGGGAACGAGAGCGGCGGCTACCCCGGGTGCGGGGGAGCTCAGGATCGCGTCGGTCGGCAACACCCCCCGCATCTCCTGCATCAGCTGAGCTGTCAGGTGCGTCACGGTGAATGGATCTGTGGCTCGGCGGATGTCGGAGAGGTCATCGAACTGGACGGAGATCAGCGACACGAAGCCGGAAACGCGCGACGCAGTGAGCAGGCGCTCTCGGGCGGCGATCTGAAACGCGGTCCAACCACCGGGAGTGGTCGCCCTCCGGGCACGAACTGCCTGGCGCAGCGAGATGCCGACGACGGCGATCGCCGCGCAGACGACGTACCCCAGCATTCCGATCGACGACACGAGTCGTGTCACGCCGAGCTCGGATGCCGCCTCTGCGGGGGCCAGCAGCCCCACGGCGAACACCGCGATGCCGAGCACGAGGAATGCGAGCGAAACGGCTGCCAGCGGGATCAGGGCCCGGTCGCGGCGTCTGGCGCGCGAGCGACTCCAGACCACGAAGAAAGCCCCGGCGAACAACGCTGCGACCAGGAACACGCAGTAGTACGCGAAGGTGTAGGCGTCGTCGGGCACGAGAACCAGGATCAGGGCGGATGCGGATGCGACGACGGCGCCCGTCCACGCGTGATCGCGGCGACCCCAATAGGAGAGGAACCCGGAGAGCAGGAAGGCCGGTGCTCCGATCAGCGCACCCAGTCCCAGGCGCCGCAGGGTCTCTTCGTCGGTCGCTTCGCCCGCGGCAGTGGCGAAGGTCGACGCCATGGCGAGGGTGAAGGCGAAGGCCCACAGGATCGTGGTCCGACCCGGCCGAAGGAGGAACGTGATGCCGATGGACGCGATCACCGCCAGTGTCGTCAAAGCGGCGAGGGTGATCGAGATCGTCCCCTTGATCGTCTCGGCGTCGATCATCGCGGGGTCCCTTCGTTCTCGACGGTCGCCGCGCGCCTGAGCGGCAGCCGTACCTCGATCGTGGTGCCCGCGCCGAGCTCGCTCGCGATCGTGAGAGTCCCGCTGTGCGCGGCCAGGATCTCCTTCGTGATGTTCAGCCCGAGACCCGTGCCCCGTGCGTGCCCCTGGGCAGGCTCGGTACGAAAGTACGGGGTGGCGATACGGGGAATGTCCTGCTCGGAGATCCCGATGCCGGTATCGCTCACGACGAGCACGGCGCTGGACCCGTCGATGCGGGCTTCGGCCTGCACCTGCCCGCCCGCAGGGGTGTATTTGATGGCATTGCTGATCAGGTTGTCGATCACCTGCCGCAGGCGGAAGCTGTCGCCGTGGACAGACGGCGCGTGCTCCGCTTCAAGGTGCAGCGCCACCTCCTGCGCCAGCGCCGCCGGCCGGAAGGATTCTGCCGACTCCCACAGGATCTGACGAAGGTCCACCTCTTCGAAGGGTGCTCGTGAAGAGAGCGTCGGCTGCGAGGTGCGGAGCATGCTCGACGTCATCGCGAGCATCCGCTCGCTCGCTCCCAGCATCGTCTCGAATCGTTCCCGGATCGCGGGGGTGAGCTCGTCGCTCTCGAGCGCGAGATCCGCAGTGGAGATCATGACGGTGAGCGGATGCTTGAGCTCGTGCGACGCGATCGCTGTGAGGCGGTCTCGTTCGCGCTGAGATTGCGTGATGGCCGTGATGTCGGTCACGACCAAGAGCATCGTCGTTCCCTCCGACGCCGTCTTGTTCAAGCGCTTCGACGTGATCGACAGGGCACGCCACTCGGTCTGTGCCGTGTACAACCACACGCGATCGTCGTTGAAGGTCTCGCCCCGTTGGGCGCGGGCGAACGGCCGCTGCGAAGGCGCGATCGGCATTCCTCGGAGGTCGTCGTACTCCACGGATTTCGCGGGCAGCTCGAGGTCGAAAGGGTCGAGGCCGTAGAGCTGCGCGTAGGTGTCGTTGACGGCGACGACGCCGCCGGCGAGGGAGAGGCGGGCGATTCCGGTGTCGATGCCGTTGAGGATCTCGGTCGTCTTCCGCTCCTGCTCGGACCGTCGTTCGACCGTGCGGTGCAGTCGCGTCGCCTGTCGCTGCAGAAGCCTGCGCAGCGCACGTGATTTCCGCGCGGCCAGACGAGCGGTGATCCCGATGAACGAGAGCGAGACGATGACGATGACCAGGCGCAAGAACGTGCCGACCCCGGGATAGAGAGCGGCGTCGATCACCAGGAGGACCGTGATCGTGGCAAGCGTGCCGACCAGTTCCCGCGTGGCGAAGTGCGTCGCCACCCACATCACGGGCAGAACCCAGAAGTAGCTGAAGCGGAGCTGTGTTCCGCTGGCGATCAGGCCGACCGCGACCACGTCCAACAGGGGAACGAGGACCACGTGTCGACGCGACAGTCGCGGCCAGGGAGCGACGAGTGTTGCCATCGTGATGAAGATCACGGCGAACACCCCCGCGCCGAGGGCGCTCTGCGAGAAGAGCTCCGGTTGCAGCGCGATCACGAGCACCGACGTGAGCACGACCGCTGCCGCGAGGACGAGCTGGTTCAACCAGATCGAACGCGTACGCGAGTCCGGCGGAGGGAGGTGATCGTCCAGCGCGCCGGCGTCGCGACGCGGCCCCGGGGAAACCTTGCGCGAATCTTGCGCTGACGGAGTGGCATTCTCAGCGGCCGCTTGCGGACCGTTCGACAGAGTGTTCTTCATCGCCTCACGCACCCCTGACAGGACCCGCATCATGGACCAGCGCTTCTCCGCACACGAGACAGCCATCGAACTCGCGTCGCCTCGCGCTGCCGGCTTCGCCGACGACTTCGAAGCGGTCCTCGACGTCTCGACCATCCATCGGTCGACCATCGGATGCGTCATCCCCGCGTACAACGAAGAAGAGTCGATCGAAGCCGTCATCCGATCGCTCCTCGACCAGACCCGGGTGCCCGACGTCATCCACGTCGTGGTCAACAACACCTCCGACGCCACGGTTCGGATCGCGTCGAAACTCGCCGGGCCCCACGAAGTGGTGACCGAGCTCGGTGAGCAGTTCACCGAGGTGTTCGTCCACGACATCGGCAAGAACCCCGACAAGAAGGTCGGCGCCCTGAACTACGGCTACACGCTCGTCGAAGGCTACGACTACCTGCTCGGCGTCGACGGTGACACCGTCGCCGATGCGCGGGCTGTGGAGTATCTCGAAGCCGAAGCGACGTCGGACACCCGCATCGGCGGGATCTCCGCCATCTACTCGATCGACGATGCGCCCATCAAGGGACCCGTCGCGAAGTTCCTCATCACGGGGCAGCGCTCGCAGTTCGCCGCCTTCAACCTGCACAACCTGCTTCGCGGTCGCAACATGGCGGTGCTGGGCGGACAGTTCTCGATCTTCTCGACCCATGCGCTGCGCGATGTCATGGAAGAGAACCACCAGTCGACGCCCTGGGTGAAGGACAGCGAGGTCGAAGACTCGCTGCTGTCGCTTCAGATCAAGAGCGCTGGATACCTGACGAAGATCAGTCCGTACGCCCGAGCCGATGTGGGTGGCATGACGACCCTGCGCGCCCTGGACGCGCAGCAGGTCAAGTGGACCTACGGCGCCATCGAGCTCATGTGGCCGGGGCAGCGGGGAGATACGAAGGGCCAGCCGTTCCACCCCAACCTGCGTGTGCGGTGGCTGGAGAACTTCGGAATGCTCTCGAACCTGTTCGTGCGGGTGGCCTTCGTGACGCTGCTGGCCGGTTCTCTGTCGATCAGTGCTTTCGTGTTCTCGCCGTGGTGGCTCATCCCGATCGGGATGGCGATGCTGCTGAACCTGCGCATGGCGCTGACGATGAAGAACCGCAATGCCCGCGACATCCTGTTCGCCGTCACTCTGATCCCGGCCGAGCTCTACATGTGGCTCCGCTTGAGCTACTTCGCGCGATCGTGGACCCGTTTCCTCTCGCGCAAGAAGGTCGACAACTGGGCGATGCAGGCCAAGGCGGAGCGTGGATCCGGCATCGGGCACTGGACTCCGCTCGTGGTCGTGGTCGGTGTCCTCATCGCGCTCGCCATGGTGTGGACCCTGCTCGACCCGATGGTGCAGTCCACGATCCTCTGGATCGGCTGGCCGATCGTCGGGTTCGTGACCATCGTGCAGACCCTGTCGATGTTCTTCAAGATGCTTCGTCGCCAGCACGGCTTCAAGGTCTGACGAAGAGGATTCCCTGAGGGCGAGGCCGGGGGGCATCGGGTGTGCTCGGCGTGGGGACCGGGCACGACGATGAGGCCTCGCCCTCAGGGAGCAGACGGAGATCGATCGGGGCGCTCCGGGGGGAACGGAGTGTCCCGATCGGAGTGTCATAGCGCGCCGCTCTCCGCGGTCAGTCGGTATCCGACACCTCGCACCGTCTCGATGTATCTCGGATTCACAGGATTGTCGCCCAGCTTGCGGCGAAGGTTCGTCATATGAGCCTCGACCGCACGCTTGTCCGCATCCCCGACGAAATAGCTCGTGACGTACGACTCGCCGCGCAGGACGAGGGTCAGGTCAGCCTTGCTGCGCACCCGGCGCTTGGACTCGAGCAGGGTCGCCAACAGGTCGAACTCGGTGCGGGTGAGCTCGAGTTCGTCACCGCGCACGGTCACGATCCGGTTCTCGGGGTGCAGCCTCAGATCGCGGTGCACCATCCACTCCTGCACGCTCGCATCCGCATCCGCCGGCGATGACGTGAGGTGCACGACATCGCCGCCGGTGTGCGGCGTGGCCGAGGCCGCGGAACTGCGGGACCGCGCGGCGGAGTCGAACGGGACAGAACGATCGACGTCGGGCTCACGCCGGGTCGGGATGCTGGCCGTCGCCGGACGCGCGCCCGGGAACGATGGCCCGACGCTTCCCTGAGACGGCTGCACGGGGGTCATGGGCGACGAAGGCCGCGCGCTGCGTCGCATCATCGCTTCGATCCGGGCACGGAGCTCGCGAGGGCGGAAAGGCTTGAGCAGGTAGTCATCGGCCCCCGCCCCGAGACCGGTCACCACGTCAGCCTCGTCGGAGAGCCCCGTCAGCATGATGATGTAGGTGTCCGATTGCGCCCGGATCCGGCGTGCCGCCTCGAAGCCGTCGATGCCCGGCATGTTCACATCGAGCGTGGTGAGCATGGGCTTATACGTCAGAACGGCACGCACGCCATCCAGGCCGTTTCCCACCGAGACGGTCGAGAACCCGGCGGCCTCGAGCACTTCCGAGATGATGCGTCGGATTTCGGGGTCATCCTCGATGATGACCGCGGTTTTCGGGGAATCGGCTGGGGCGATCATGTGCAGGTGCCTTCTCGAAGGGATGACGAAACCTGCGCGGCGCCTGACCCCAGCGGTCGTCCGCGCTTCGCGAGAGTATCGCGAGAGTATGGGCGGGGCAAAACCGGGGCGCTGGGCATCGCTTACCCGGGGAGCGCCCGACGGGTCAGGTCGATCGCCGCCTGCGGCCACCATTCGCCCGCGGGCGGCCCGCCGTTGCACGTGCCGTCGCTCTCGCCCGGCGGCTTCACCCACAGGTTCGTGTCGACGACAGCGTCGGAGATCGTCCCTCCTCGCTCGCCGATCAGCCTGCCCCCCGGATTGCACCATTCGCCGGTGGATCCCGCTCCGTTGCGCGACGTGTCGATGATGGCGTGCATGCCGTCGAGTTCATCCGCCAGCGCATGCGCGTACGCGATCTCGTCGGCCGTCGCGTTGTAGTTGGAGACGTTCGTCGCGAAGCCCCGCACGCTGTCGGTGCGCCCGATCCGATCGATGAGCGATGCCATTTCGCTCACCGGAAGCCACGAGGAGTGTCCGCCGTCGAGGTAGAGCCATGTGCTGTCGCCCGACAGGACCGCTGCGGCATCTGTCAACTGTTCGACGCGATCGTCGACATTGCCGCATTCGGGGGCGAGTGCCAGGCTGTCGGGTTCGAGGATCACGATCGGGCTGACATCTGCGGCATCGCGCAGAGCCTCGCCGATGGTGCGCGTCCACTCCGCGTATTCGGCGGGGGCGAGGCCGCCGGCGGAATGGCTGCCGCAATCACGGCCGGGGAGACCGTAGACGACGACCGCCAGTCGGGCCGACTGCTCGCGTGCCTCTCGCGCGAGGTCGGCGATGGTCGCGCCGACCCGGTCGCGCGGTTCGGCTTCGGGGGTCAGCCAGTACGCCGTCGGCTGCTCGCTCAGGTATGTCGCTGCGCCGTGCTCGGTCGAGCCCTCGGCGGTGACGGATGCGGCATGGTGCGCTTTCGAGAGGCTCGATGCGACCACCTCGGTGCCGGATCGAGGAGCGCTGGGAGCGGCCGATGCCCCTGCTCGCACCAGCGCGATGAGCAGCACCGCGGCGATGATGAGTCCCGCCACACCGAGACCGACCGCCGGCAGGAGGCGGGCGCGCTCACGAGGCGGTGTCGATGGGCTCACGGGGGGACTCTAGCGAAAAGGTCTGACGACCTCCGTGCGAATCTTCATGCCGCACTCAGGCGTCGGCCGTAGGCTGGGAATGTCATGAAGGTGATTTCGTACAACCTGCGTAAGCACCGCGCGGCGGGCGAGCTTGCGCATCTCGTCGAGCTGCACGGTGCCGATGTGATGTGTCTTCAAGAAGTCGACACGACAGACATTCCCGACACGGTCGGCGGTCTGCGCCTGGCGGACGCGACGGCCCGCAACCGTCTCGGTCTCGCCGTCTACTACAGCGAGAACACCTACCGTGCGCTCGAGGTGCGTTCGCTCGCGCTCAAGAAGTCGCTGCACGACCGCGTGCTCAAGCCGGCGGAAGAGCGGATGCTGGGCGTCAGGCTGCACGACATCGACGACGGCCGCGAGATCATCGTCGCGTCGTTCCACGCCGCGCCTCTCACGGCGCTCAACTCGTTGCGCCGTCACCAGATCCGAGCGGCGCTGACCGAACTCGGTCAGCTCGGCGCCGGGCTGCCTGCGCTGATGGTGGGGGACTTCAACTACCCCGTGTTCAAAGAGAATCTCGGTCAGCAGGTGCGCGAGCAGGGCTACGAGCTGACCCTCAGCGACTCGCGCACGTATACGCGCTACCGCTTCTTCCGTGGTCACTACGACTTCGCGACGTCGATCGGCTTCGAGATCGAGCACGTGCGCACGTTGCCGCAGGGTCTCAGCGACCACCTGCCGATCCTCGTGACAGCCAGGGTCGCCGAGCAGCAGCGTCGCGCCGACGTGGCCTGAGCGGGTTTCGCGCCCGAATCAGTCGGCGAACCGGCGTCGACGCGCGACGGCCGCGATCGCGAGCGTCGCGCCGGCTGCGACGAGTGCGCCGCCGCCGACCCACAAGCCGACCACGGCGCCGCTGCCGAGCCCCGTGCCGGCGAGGTCGTCTCCGGGCGGAGCGATCGAGACGGCTGTTGTGCCGCCTGCTGAGGATGCGGAGATCGCTGCGATGCGGTAGACGCCCGATGCGTTCGCGGGCAGTGTGACCGTGACGGCGCCCAGCGACCCGTCCGTCTCGGACCGAGCGAATCCGCTCGCTGTCGAGATGCCGAGGCGGACCATGCCGATTCGCGCTGCCGAGCCGTTCGCGCCCCTGACGGTGACGGTCACCCGCTCGTCGCTCGAGAACGTCGACGCCGCGCATCGAATCTCGATCTCGGATCCCGCCGACGCTGTCGCCGGCGCCGCGGTGCACGCATCCGAAGGAGGGTAGATCGTCCCGGCCTGCGCAGAGAGAGGAACCCCGACGACGAGCGCTCCGGCAAGAGCGACGATTGCTGGCATCCGTCGGATGCGGTTCGTCATGGTGTTCCTTGGGATCGCTGCTCCTTGCGTGGGGTCCTGTGCACCGAGTCTACGGTGACTCACAGGAGGCCAGTGCAGTGGTCGACGGACTCAGTGTCGGAGTCGTCCGGACCTCGAGATCCGGGGCGGACGGTGCCACGGGACGCGCACGAATCGTGACCGAGGCCGATTCGCCCGGCGCGAGCTCGGCGGTGAAGCTGAGAACCCGACGGCCTTCATGCATCCCGCCCGCGAAACCCTCGCCCGTGGAGGACTGCGCATCAACGAGCTCGAAGCCCTCGGGGAGGTACGCGTAGCCGACTGTCCGCGCGCTGCCCGGAGGGACCCCGTAGATGCCGCGGCCCGTGATGTAGCCCGGCAGCGAGGCCGCATCCGAGGGAGCATCGTTCTGCAAGCTGATCGTGAGGGTCGCATCGCCCATGGCTCCCTGCGCGCTGAGCGCGCAGGATTCCCAGGCGACGTCGATCGCGGAGGTCAGGTAGTAGTCCATCTTCGAGCCGGTGCCGTCGTTGAGGTAGACCCCGAAGCGCGCGGTCTCTCGATCGCTCGCGGGGAGCCCGCCTGCCAGTGTCGTGTCCGCCAGCAGCGACTGGTCCTCTTCGTGCGTGCTCCACAGCATCAGTCGGTGCTCGTCGGCGGCGCGCGTCAGCGCCGCGACGAGAGCAGCGGGATCGACATCGCTGCTCACCAGCGCCGCGAAGACCGCCGCCGCGGCATCCGCGAAGTACGCGTCCTGTGCGGCGGGCTCCTCGAAGCGCAGGTAGACCTCGTTGAGGAGCACACTCACGGCGTTGTCGGCGGTGAGCAGGTCGCCGGAACCCACCGTGACGGGGCCGGTCGCCTCGAGGATGTACGCCAGGGCCACGGGGTCGATCGACAGCACCCCGTCCACCTCCTGACCGTGCTGCCGCAGCCACATCTCGCCGGCGAGCTCTCCCGAGATGCTGAAGTCGGGGACTTGCGTCACGTTCTGCAGCCACAGTCCGGGACGGTTGCCGTAGACGGCGGTGACCTCCTCGCCGAGAGGAAGGACCGGCTCGTCATAACGGGGGAAGCTGCTCGTCGAATCCTGCGCACTGAGCGTCATCGTTCCGCCGTCGGTGCGGATCACAGCCATCGCGCCGGGGACGCCGCCGAGGGAGCGCCATTCGGCGTTGTTCTGGAAGAGGACGAGATAGTCCCGGGGGCCGTCGGCGCCGAGCATCGCAGGGAGCAGAGTCGTGACCGTTGCAATGGTGTCGGCGGCGATGAGGCTTTCATCGAACAGCTCGCCCACCTGGGTCACGGCATCGCGCAACGGCGCCAGCAGAAGGGAGCGTTCGATGCCCTCGACATCGGCCGCCGAGACGGCGAGCTCCCGCGCGGCGGTCGCGGCGGCCTCCTCGATCTCGGTGAAGCTTGCGAGATCGATGGTCCCCTCTTGCGGCCGCAGCGCATCGATCGAGAAGGAACCGGCGACGGCGACAAGGGGGGCGAGGGCGTGGCTCGCCACGTCGTCGGCTGACTGGGAGATCGTCGATACCGCGGAAAGCTGCGGGCCGATCCAGGGCAGGCCTTCGGCCAGGCGCCACACCGGATCGGACGTGAGCGAACGGGCCGCGGACGTCTCGGCGGAGATCTCGGTGATCATCGCTGCTGCGGCCTGCGGATCGTGCAGCTGAGCGCGCGCCTGCTTGGCGGCGTCCTGAACGGCGTTGAGGTGCCCGTAGGCGAGAACGCCACGCACGGCGATCCATGCAGAGGTCAGGACGACCATGATCAGCAGAACGCCGAGCGCCCAGGCGAACGTTTTGCCCGCAACGTGCATGGGCCGGGTTTTCGCAGACTCGGTCACCCATCCACCATATGCGGTGGGCTGGAGCCGAACCGTGAACGTGTTCGAGGGGACCAGGTCGAGGACCTCGGGTATCGTCGGTTGGAGCCTCGCCGACGATCGGCAGGTTGAGGAGTTGGTTGCTTGGGGGCGACCGGAGTTTCTTTCACGATCCCTTCCGATCTTCGAATCGGGAGGAGAGGACAGGACATTCTGTGACATCACCCCCACGTGTCTCTGTGGTCATCCCGACGATCGGGCGCCCAGAGCTGGCATCAGCGATCCACTCGGTGAGGGCGCAGGTCGGCGTCGAGACCCAGATCGTCGTCGTTGCCGACCTGGCGGAAGACGCGGCCGTGGCCGCCGGTGTGCTCGCGGCTGCCGGAGATGCCGAGGTCGTCTTCACGGGCGGCGGCAGACGCGGCGCGCACGGGCGGAACGTCGGTATCCAGGCGGCGACGTCGGAGTGGATCGCGTTCCTCGATGACGACGATCTGTGGCTCGAGGACAAGCTCGTCACGATGGTCGACGCTGCGGCCGCAACCGGCGCCACCGTGATCTCGTCGCGAGTGGACCAGCAGATGACGACGACGGGCGCGACGGTGGCCTCCGGCATTCCGGTGGGGCTGCTCCAAGCCGACCAGGATCCTGCTGAGTATCTGTTCCGCAAGCGCAGACCGGGTTCGGGGCGGGCGTCTCTGTTCACATCGACGCTCCTCGTCGCGCGCGAGCTCGCTGTTTCCGTGCCGTGGGATGCGTCGCTTTCGCGGCATCAGGACTGGGACTGGATCCTCCGCCTCTCGGAGCACCCGCAGTATCGGTTCCATCACGTTCCCGAGACGCTCACGATCATCAGGGTCGGGAGTTCTTCGTCGATCTCCGCGGGGAGCGATTGGGAGGCTTCGTTCGCCTGGGCCGAGCGTTCCCTCAGCGGACGGGACCCGCGTGTGTACGTCGACTTCCTGTTCGGTCAGACCCTGAGGTACGCGCTGCAGGCCCGTTCGGTGGGCGGGGTCCGGCGGGTCGTCGGTGAGGCGTGGCGAGTGAAAAGACTGCCGTCGGTCGGCCCCGTCATGATCGGCGCGGCCGGGATACTCGGACGCCGAGGAGTCGAGCGAGCGATGGCCAGCGTCCGATGACCTCGCAGACCGGATCCCGGCAGACGCGGAGCGTGAACATCGTCGCTTCCCATATCGCGCCGCGTCTGGGAATCGAGAAGGCGCTCATGGAACTGCGTCAGCTGCTGTCCGAATCGGGGTGGGAGACGAAGCTCATCTGTCTCGGAGGCGGCGCGCAGGACTTCGCCCTGGCACCGGATGCGATCGTCTGCGGCCCGCCTCTGCGCGGAGCGGCCCGATTCAATCTGCTCCGTGTGGTGAAGGCGCGCGCGCACGTGATCGAAGGTGCACCGACGATCCTCGTCGGGCTCTGGGCTGCGCTTCCGTACCTGTTCCTCGGGCGAGGGCGCGGACGCGTGATCGTGTGGGAGCACTCCCTCATGCGCCAGCAGCTGACGACGAATCGTTCCCTCCGCCTGCTCGCGCCGATCGCTGCTGTCCTCTACCGGCGCGCGGACGTCGTCGTCGCCGTCAGCGAACCGCTGGCAGACGACCTGCGGTCGGTGTTGCGCCTGAGCCGCGTGTCGGTGATTCCGAATGTCCTCGACTCCTCGCCGGAGCCTGAGCCTGAGAGCCGCTCCGCGCCGGGCGCTTCGACGCCCGGGAAGAGACTCTTCATGGCGGGGAGTCTTTCGACGACGAAGAACCAGCGTCTCGCGATCGAGGCGCTCGCCCTTCTCGCCGACCCCGACATGAAGCTCGTTATCGCCGGCGACGGCGCGACGCGTCGGGACCTCGAGGACCTCGCCGCCGCGCGAGGCGTCCGATCCCAGGTCGACTTTCTGGGGCACGTCTCACCGGATCGCGTCGCAGCGGAGTTCGCGCGCGCCGATCTACTCATCCACACCGCCGTGGGGGAGACCTTCGGTTACGTGTACTTCGAAGCCGCGAGCGCGGGCGTGCCGGTCGTCGCGGTGAGGAACCCCGTCGCCGAGCAGTTGGTTCCGGAGTACATCCCCGGTCGGGTCACCTCGGCGGATCCGCAGGCTATCGCGTACGCGATCAGGCGGTCTCTCGACGAGGAGCTGAGCGAGACCGAGATGTCGACGGCTGACCGGAAACGACAGACGAAGTTCGGGCGCGCGGCGACGGCCGTCGCGTGGAGCGAAACGGTCGGAGCCGCCTAGGTGCAGCAGATCGTCCTCACCCTCATCGTGCTCGCCGGGGCCGTCTGTGCGGTCGCGTGTGGGCGCACACTGTGGAGAGAGGCTCGGGGGGCGCCCACCGGCGTGCTCATGCTCGCGGCCACTCTGGTGATGCTCACGCTCTACGAAACGGGGTTGATCGGCAAGGGGTCGACCACTCAGTTCGCGATCATCGCCGTGGGCGCGACGATCGGCCTCGTAGGGCTTCTGCACGGAAGATCCCGGGCGACGCGCGCGATCAAGGGGGACTTCCTCCTTCCCGCACTCGTCACGTTCGTCCTCTTCTTCGCCAACGCCGTCGCCAACCCCACGCAGTCGATGCTCGAGATCTTCGCGCGGCTCGCCCCTCTGATGTTCTGGCTCCTCGTCGGCGTCGTCCTGTCGACCACTCCTGTCCCGGTCTCCGCGGTGGGCGCGGCGATGGGACTCAGTCTCGCCGTCGCGGCGGTGGCCTCCGCGTTCTCTGTGTCCTGGCGGGGATGCGATCAGTTCAAATGCGGGTTCTTCGGCGCCATCTTCCGGGGGCCCTTCCCCTCGGAGAACTACCTCGCGCAGATCGCCGGGCTCGCCGCGATCGCCGCGTTCGCCATCGGGGCCGCGCGGCTTCGCATCCTGATCCTGGGGCTTTCGGCCCTGGTGCTGCTGGCGGCGACGTCGCGCACAGCCATCGTCGCGCTCCTCGCGTCGCTCGTCGTCGGGTGGATTCTCGTCAAGGCGCGCCCGGCGGTACGTCGCGGCTCCGTGCTCGTGATCGTGGTCGCCGGCGCCCTCGCAAGCGTCTGGATCGTCTCGTCCGCGGCGCCGGATTCGTTCAGCAACCGAGGGTGGATCTGGATGCGGTCGATCCAGGCGGTGGGAGACGACGTGCTGTTGGGCGTCGGGATCGATCGCTGGGCGCAGCTGCAGGGCGTCGGCGCGCTTCCGGTCAACAACTTCCCGCACAACCAGCTGGTCCTGCTGTTCTTCGCGGGGGGTCTGGTCGCCTGCGCGGCGTACCTGTTCATGATCTGGCGCATCACCCGGCATACGGTGTCGCATCCCGCGACCGCGGCGGCCGGCTTCGCTCTGGTCGCCTACGTGCTCGTCGGAGGCATCACCGAGGTGATGTGGAATCCCGCCACGATCGACGGGCACTGCGTGCCGATCCTCTTGGTGTTGGCGCTCCGAGCGGCGTCGCTGGCCGGCCCGGATCAGGCGAACGATCGCGACCTTCACACACTTGACGCATCGCACACCAGGAGAACCCGCCGTTGACAACCACCGCACCCACAGACCCGCTCGTTTCCGTCATCCTGCCGGTCCACAACGCAGGAGCGCACCTCGACCAGACGTTCGCCGCGCTCGGAGCGCTGACCTACGCAGAGATCGAGATCATCTTGGTCGACGATGCGTCCGAGGACGACTCCCGGACCCGCATCGAGGGTTTCGTCGCGGATGAACCTCGGGCACGCCTTCTGCCGCTCGAGGACAACGTCGGCGCCGCGCAAGCACGCAATCTCGGACTGGAGCTCGCCCGAGGCGCGTACGTCTGGTTCGTGGACTGGGACGATCAGTGGTCGCCGACCATCCTGCGTCGTCTCGTGGACGAGGCCGTCGCCGAGGATGCGGATGTCGTGATCTGCACCGGCGTGTGGCGTTTGGCGTCGGGCCTCGACGTCGGGGTGACCGACGGGGTGCCGTACCGGGCCGCCGTCGATGGCGCGGCCGCGATGGACCTGCTGTTGGCGGATCGCATCAAGGGGTATCTGTGGAACAAGCTGATCCGGCGGACCGTCCTCCCTCCCGCCCCGTTTCCGCGCATCACGACGCAAGAGGATCTGTGTGCCGTCGCAGCGCTCCTGCCGCGCGCACGGAAGGTCGTGTGCCTGCCGGACCGTCTGTACTTTCACGTCGTCCGCGAGGGGTCGCTGTCGAATTCGCGTGACCCCGCACTCGAGAACTTCGACACGTCCCGCGCCGCGGTCCACCGCGCGGCCGCAGCCCTGCCGGCGACGCCGCGGCGCCGTCGCCTTCTTCGTCACTGGGACGTCGCCTGGTATGTGAGCCGCGCCGGCACGGCGCTGCGGCTCTCGGATGCGCAGAGCGCCGGCCGTGCACTGGATGACCTCCGGCGGCACGTGAGTCTGGCAGACATCGCCGACAGCGTGCGGATCGCTCCTCGCACCGCGCTGAAAGCGCTGACGATGAAGCTCATGGGGCGCAGCTACGTGCGGCTGCGCGCTCTTGTGGTGCGCGCTCGCACGGCGGTCCGCTCTCGGCGCTCGAGCTCGTCTGCGCGTCCGTCGGCCCCGCAAGCGCGCGTGCTCATCCGCACCCTGCCGCTCCGGCGGGGGAACTACGGCGGCATCCTGCAGGCTTTCGCGCTGCAGAAGGCGGTCCGCGGTCTCGGGTTCGCTGCGACGACCGATGTGTCGGAGAAGATGCCGCTCGGATCCACCGCGAAGAAGCATGTCCTGCGGATCCTGACCGTGGTCACCCGGCGCCCGGTCGGATTCGATGCGCGGAGCAGAATCTTGAACTCCCGCATCGAAGGGTTCATCACGCGGCACCTCTCGACGACGCGTCTCTATACTTTCGGTCGCTGGGTTCCGCGGCGGCGTTCGAACGCCTATCTGGCGATGATCACGGGCAGCGACCAGGTGTGGCGGACCGAGTACGGCGATGTGGAGTCGTACCTCTTCGACTGCCTTGCGGAGCATTCCCCCGTGCGGCGGATCGCGTTCGCCGCATCGTTCGGAACATCTGACCCCCATCTGGGCTCGCCGAAGGCGAAGGCACTGGCGGGGCGCTTCGATGCCATCTCCGTCCGCGAAGATGCGGCCGTCGCCATCTGTGAGCGCATGTGGGGCGTCCCGTCGGTCCGGATGCCGGATCCGACGTTCCTTCTGGACCGAGCCGACTACGAGCACCTCGTGGACCTTGCGCGACCAGAAGAGAAGACCGGGCCGGGCGTCTTCGTCTACGTTCTCGACACGTCCCCGAGCGTCCGTCAGTTGCTCGAGGAGCTTCCTTCCGTGCTCGGGAAGCCCGTTCGGACACTCGCGGTGCCCTCTGCCAAGGGCGCAGCGGGAAGCGGATTGGCTCCCCGCCCGTCCATCGAACAGTGGATAGCGTCGATACGGGATGCGGACGCGGTGATCACCGATTCGTTCCACGGAACGGTGTTCGCCCTGATCTTCAACCGTCCTTTCGTTGCGGTGGGCAACGTGGAGCGTGGGATGGCGCGGTTCGAGTCTCTGCTTGGTCGGTTCGGTCTCGAAAGCCAACTCGTGCAGACGGGGGATGACGCTGCGGCACACGCCCAGCGTGTGGCCGACGCGTTGCGGGGTGACCTGGACTGGCAGATGGTCAATGAGATGGTCGCCGACGAGCGCGAGCGCGGCCTGAGCTTTCTGCGATCCGAGTTGGGCAGCACGCGGACGTGAGAGCTGCCGTGGTCAGTTTCGGCGCAGAGCCGTGCGAACGAGACCCCAGGAACCACGCATCTCCCTGACGCCACCCGGGGTCAGGGCGATCGCCGCCCCGTAGACGATCGTCGAGATCACCGCACCGGTGAGGACGGCGAGGCCTGCGGCTTCGATGCTCAGCGCGTCGAGGAGCAGTGTCGTCACCGCGAAGCCGATGCCGCCCGCGAGCAGGAGACGACCTCCGTTGAGCCCGAACCGGACCGGGTCCTGACCTGCCGTGCGCCAGAGCCAGATCAGGTTGATCGGCCACGTGATCGCGCGGCCGAGCGCATACGCCCACGCGACGGCTTCCACGCTGATGAAGGCCGCGCCCACGATCAGCATGACCTGAAGGGGCTTCGTGACGGCGTTGCTCAGGAAGAGCTGACGCGACTGCTGATGCACGATGTACGCCCAGTAGTTCGGCTGGCTGAGCGCACGGAAAGCGCCTCCGACCGCCAGGATCTGGATGAGCGGAATCGTCAAGGACCATTGATCGCCCAGCAGCAACGGGATGAGCCAGGGCGCCGTCACCGCGGTGATCAGGAGCAGCCAGATCGAGAGCGCGCAGACCGCGGTCTGGAGTCTCATCAGTGCGGCAGAGGGGTTGCGCCCTTCTTCGATCGCCCGGTTGATCGTGGGGACCACGACGTTCGTGAGCGGACTGAACACCGCAGTGATCGGCAGCATGAAGAGCTGGAAGGCTCTGTTGTACTGGCCCAGGGGTGGGGCGCCCCACACCGCGCCGATCATCAGCGTGTCGGCATTGTCGGCCGCGAAGGTGAGAACCTGCGCTCCGCCGAAGTGCGCTCCGGACTTGACGAGGCGGAGCGAGTCGCTTCCTCGCCGTGGCCGGCTCGGCAACCAGCGGGTGAGGATGCCGCTGCCGAGGAGGAGGATGAGCGACTGGCCGACGAGTTGCGCGACGAGGGCCCAATAGCCCCACCCGGCGAGGGCACCCGTGATGCCGAGAGCCAAGCCCGCGAAGCGGGCGAAGACGTTGTTCCCCGCGAGCGCAGTGAAGCGCATCGAGCGGGCGAGGCGCACCTGGTACTGGGACTGCAGTCCGTTCAGCACCAGCACGCCGGCCATGACGGGCACGATGGAGGCGAGGCGCGGCTCGTCGTAGAGAGCCACGATCAGCGGCGTCGACAGCGCGAGGACGATCGCGACGATGAAGCTGAGCGCTCCGGTGATCCAGAACACATTCGAGGCCTGCTGGTTGCTCAGCTCGCGAGACTGGAGCGCGGCGGTGGGCATGCCGAAGTCGCGCAGCAGTTCGCCGATCCCGACGAAGATCGCGACCATGGCGATCAGCCCGAAGTCCCCAGGGGACAGCAGTCGCGAGAGAATGATCGTTCCCACGAACTGAACACCCATTGTGGCGACCTGGCCGGCGATCGTCGCTCCCGCACCGCGGGCGCCCCGGCTCAGCGTGTCATCGGTCATCGGGGCCCGAGCTTTCGACGGGTGCGAACGTGGCCTGCCTCACGCATCGCCGCGCAGTCCCAGGGAACGACCGCCGTCGACGGCGAGTTCCTGGCCCGTGATGAAGTCCGCCGCCGAGCTCGCGAAGAACGCGACGGCCTCCGCGACGTCTTCCGAGCGGCCGATCCTGTCGAGCACGTTGGTGCCGCGAAGACGATCCAGCTCGTTGAGGGTGGGCTCGCCGCGCTGGACGATGCCAGGGGACACGGTGTTGATCGTCACCCCGTGGGCGCCGAGCTCGATGGCCGCCGACTTGGTGTAGCCGACGAGGCCCGCCTTCGACGCGCCGTACTCCGCGAAGTTCGCCTTGCCGTGCGATCCCAGGACCGAGCCGACGTTGATGATCTTCCCGGAGTGGGCGGCGACCATCTTCGCGGCGGCTGCTCTGGTGCACGCGATGGCGGAACGGAGATTGCTGGACAGGACGCCGTCCACGACCTCCATCGACTGCTCCCACACGGGCTTGTTGGCGCCCCGGGCGCTTCCACCGGCGCAGTTGACGAGGATGTCGATTCGATCGAGAGCGCCGAAGAACGCATCGATCTGCACGATGTCGTCCAGATCGACCACGGCGGGATGGCACACCCCGCCCAATGCGCCGATCTCTTCGGTGACGGCGCTGAGTTTGTCCGCGTTCCGGCCGAGTGCGTAGATCTCGGCGCCGTCCGCAGCGAGCCGGATGGCGATGGCGCGGCCCACAGCTCCGCTGGCGCCGGTGACGACGGCAACGCGTCCGTCGAAGCGCAGAGCCTTCGACACCACGGTCACTTCATACGGCCGAGACATCCGCACTCGCGTCAGGCGATCGCGCACGGGTCCGAGCAGCCGCGACTTCCAGCGACGTCGTGTACTCATCGGCGCACTCCCTTTCCGGATGCTGCTCTGCCGGGCAGGTGCCCGATCCCGTCCTTCGCGTTCATCGCATGACTCCGAGCTTGCGCAGCACTCTTCGCGCGAATCGGATGGCGCGACGGTGCAGGGTATTGCTTCCGGGGCCTTCCGAGATGGTCGTGTAGTAGCCCTTGAGCTGGCGGATGTCGGACACTTTCTCGGTGAAGACCTCGAGAACGCGGGGGCCGGGTGTCGCGGGGTCTGTCAGCCAGGCGATTCCGTCCGGAAGGTGCTCCGCTGTTCCGACCGCGTTGTAGCCGATCGCCAGCGATTCGACCCATCCCTGCGCCGTGGCGGAGTGGCCTGCGGTGACATGCTTCTGCGCCGCGACGGTGTAGCTCGACGGCAGCGGGGAGTGCATGATCGCGCCCCCCTCGTTGTTCAGGAGGACGATGCGCAGGTTCGGGGGGAGGTCCCTGATCCAGAGGGAGTTCATGTCGTAGAAGAAGGTGAGGTCGCCGATGATCAGGTAGGTCGGGCGATCCGTCGACGCCGCGTAGCCGATCGCTGTCGACATGCACCCGTCGATCCCATTGACCCCACGGTTGCAGAACACATCGACAGAGGTATCCACGTCGTAGAGCTGCGCCATCCGGATCGGCGCGCTGTTGGCGATGTGGAGCGCGCTGTTCGCAGGCAGTGCGCGCAGCACGGCGCCGATCACCGCCAGCTCGCCGTGCGGAGGAGCCGGTGCCGGCACCGAGCTCGCCGCGCGAAGAACCTTGCCGGCGTACGGTGCCGCCGTGTGGACGCCCCCGTCGACGTCGACCAGTGACCGCAGGAATCGGCCGGGTTCGGTGGGGAACACATCGCTGAGGCGACGGAACGGGTCAGAGACGGTTCCGTCGGGATCGATCCGCCAGTGCTCGAACTCCGCTCCGTCGAGATAGTTCTTGAGCTCGTCCTTGAAGACGATGTTCCCTCCCAAGGTCAGAACAACGTCGGGTTTGAGCGCCCCGGGTCTGGACTCTTTGCTCTTCAGGAAGGCGAGAGGCAGCTCGACGCGGCGTGATTGATGGAGGTTGGAGAGATGGTCTGCCAGGACCACGCAGTCGAACGTGTCGAGGAAGGCTTCGAGGGCGTCCAACGTGTCCGCGGACGGCCTCGGTCCCTGACCCCAGACCAGCATCACGCGCTGGGAGCGGAGCCGTCGGGCTGCCTCGCCCCAGTCGGGTCCGTCGCCCTCGATCGGGTGCCGGGTGATGACCCTCGCGCGGGGGAGGGCGCGCACGTTGAACGCGATGCCCGTGTGGTTCGCGAGGGGGATGTTGATGTGCACGGGCCCGCCGCCCGCGCTCTCCGCCTCGATCAGCGCCTCATTGATGACGCGGTTGCAGTACCAGGCGTCCCGGGGATTGCCGATCGGCCGAAGATGGGCCGTGTAGCGGCAGAACCCCTCGAACAGACGCGTCTGATCGAACATCTGGTCCTCCATCTGATGGAGGAACTCAGGCAGACGATCGGTGGTCAGGACGACGAGAGGGAGCTTCTGGTAGTAGGCCTCCGCCATCGCAGAACCGTAGTTGACGGCAGCGGTCCCGGAGGTGCAGATCGTCGCAGCGGGCGCACCCGTCGCTTGGATCAGTCCCAGTGCGAAGAAAGCCGCCGAACGCTCGTCGACCACCGAGTGCAGCGTGAAGAAGCTGTCGTTCTCGAAGCTGCGGGTGAACGCATAATGACGGCTGCCCGGCGAGATGACGATATTGCGGACTCCGTGGGCTTTGAGGAGCGCGAGGAGTTCCAGCACGAGGGGATCGTTGGCGTACATGCAGTCCTGGGTGATCGGTGGGGCGGGGAGGTTTTCGGCGCGGAGCCGGGCGTGACGGAAGGCTAGATCGCAGAGTCGCCGGGGGCGGCGACCGCGCGGATCGTCTTGGCCAGGATCGCGATGTCACCCAGCAGCGACCAGTTCTCGACGTAGTACAGGTCCAGACGAACGGTCTGATCCCAGTCGAGTGTGCTGCGGCCGCTCACCTGCCAGAGCCCGGTTATCCCGGGACGGGCGAGCAGGCGACGGCGTGCGGCGTCGGTGTACAGGGCAACCTCGGCTGCGACCTGAGGTCGGGGACCGACGAGACTCATCGAGCCGGTGAGGACGTCGAAGAGCTGGGGCAACTCGTCGAGGGAGTACTTCCGGATGAACCGGCCGACGGGGGTGATGCGCGGATCATTCTGGATCTTGAAAAGCGGCTGCTTCGCGGTGCCCTGTGCCGTGAGAAGGGCGGCCAGTTCGTCGTCGGCACCGACGCGCATCGAGCGGAACTTGTGCATGCGGAATGGTTGGCCCTTGATGCCGATGCGTTCATGGCTGAAGAGCAGCGGGCCGCGGCTCGTGGTCTTCACGGCGATGGCGACCGCCAGGAGGACGGGCGAGAGGAGGAGGATGAGCACGGAGGACGATGCGATATCGAACGTCCTCTTGACGAAGCGCTGCCCTCGTGAAAAGCGCGGAGTCTCGACGTGGATCAGGGGCAGGCCCGCAACCGGTCGGGTATGGATGCGCGGGCCGGCGATG
This sequence comes from Microbacterium sp. Y547, assembly GCF_057669785.1. NCBI lineage: Bacteria > Bacillati > Actinomycetota > Actinomycetes > Micrococcales > Microbacteriaceae > Microbacterium > Microbacterium sp. Y547. The sequence continues at coordinate 419,712 of NZ_JBYHFN010000001.1, read as the reverse complement.
TCGACGATGTTCGGAGCGAGGACGAGGTGCTGACGACCCGCCTCGAGCGTCCAGGAGATCTCTTTCACCTTGTGCGGCGGCAGATCGTCCGTGCTCGTGACGGCGACGGTGTCTGCACCTGACGCCGCGATCGCGCTCTGGACAGAGTCGACGTCTCCCATGATGGGGATGTCGCTGCCCGGCACCGTCCCAGAGACGCGGCCGGAAGGAACACACGCACCGACGACGCGATATCCCGCAGCGGGTGTGCGGGCGAGTTCCTGCGAGACCTGCACCACGGATTCCACCGAGCCGACGAGGAGAACGTGGGCCGAGTACTCACCCATCCGTCGCTGAGCGTCCAACCAGCCGCGCCACAGCCATCGCGTCAGGACCAGAACGGCCACGCCCAGCGGGAGGCTGATGAGCAGGTAGCCTCGCGCGACATCCACGCGGAACAGGAACGCGAGGATGGCGATGACGCCGAAGAGTCGGAAGCTCGCATCGGCTACCCGCACGTACTCCGTCGTTCCGACGCCGATCACACGATCGCTCCGTGTGTCAGAGAGCGCGAGCGCCCCCATCCAGGCGGCCACGAGGACGAACGAGAAGACCCAGTAGGGGACGAGCGGGAGGCCCTCCACGTCGTCCGAAGAGGTTCCGAACCACAACACGTGCACCCCGAACACGACCCAGACGAGGACGAGGAGGTCGCTGAGCAGGAGACGCCTGGAATATCGCCGGCGCCACCCGATGCCGTCGGGCGAAGATTCGGTCGGCGATAATCCGGCGGCCGGCGAGCGCATCGATTCCGTCGTGAGAGATGCGCCGCTTGCCGAAATATCCACTGTTGAAACTGCGCCTTTCGCCGTCGGGAGTCATCGCCGGCTCGTAGCCGTGCCGTGTGCGATCGCGAGGAGATATCTCGGGCGCATTTCACAATCGCGATCGCGAAAGCAACGGTAGCAGGCGCCCGACATGCGGAGTGCAATATGCGAAAGGCGCATATCCGCGAGCCGATGAGGAATGCTCTTATGCGTCCGCATTACGCAAATACGTCCAATTTGCGCACATTTCAACGGCGACTATTGGGCGTCTTTCGGTATCACCGGCGGGAGCTGCGGCTGCGCCCCTCGGGGGTGGGCGGAGCGTCGATCCCGAAGGTCGCATCCAGCCAGTCCGTGTCCTCCTGCGTGTGCGGAGTGGTAGCCGTCTCGACCGGGGGCGTGGCCGAACCCGCGGTCGGCCGCGAACGCGCGGCGGCGCGCACCGCCGGGCGCTTCTCGGTCTCCTGTGCCTCGGCCTCCGGGGCGCTTCGGTATTCGTACCCGTACCCGTAGGAGTAGTGAGAGTCCGGCCCTCGCGTCGGCACCATGGTCAGGACCACGCCGGCGATCTTCGCGCCCACCGTGCCCAGGATCTCGACAGCGTCGGAGAGTTGGTGGCGGTTGGTCTTGCGCGTCGAGACGACGACGATGGCGCCGCTGGTGGCCCGCGCGAGGATGGCCGCGTCGGTCACGGGAAGAAGCGGCGGGGCGTCGCAGAGGACGATGTCGAACTCCGCTTCGAGCATCCCCAGCAGGGAATTCATCTGCTTCGATCCCAGCAGCTCGCTGGGGTTCGGTGGGATCTTCCCCGCCGGGAGCACATAGAGGCTCCGCTGCCCCCAGGTCTGCATGACGTCGGTCACGTCGGCTCGCCCGATGAGGACGTCGGTGAGGCCGGCGGCGCCCTCGAGCCCGAGGTGTTCGGCGATCTTCGGCTTGCGCAGGTCAGTGTCGATCAACGCGACGCGTTTTCCTGCGTCTGCCAGGGCGATCGCGAGATTGATGGTCGTCGTGGACTTTCCCTCATTGGGCAGGCTCGAAGTCACGACGAACGATGACCTGCCGCCCATGTCGAGGAACTGCAGATTCGTCCGCAGCGCACGGAATGACTCGGCTCGGGGGCTGAGCGGATCCGCGTGCACGATGAGCGGACGCTCCTTCGCCTTGGGGTCGAAGGCGATGGCGCCGATGAGCGGTCTGTCCGTGACCTGCTCGACGTCGCGAGGCGTGCGGATGCGGGTGTCGAGCGCCGTTCGAAGGACCGCGACCGCGAGGCCCCCGGCGAGTCCGACCAATCCTCCGAGTGCGAGATTCAGCGGAATGTTCGGGCTGGACGGGCTGAGAGGCGGCAGAGCGTCGCGCACCCTCGTGAGACGCACGGGGCTCTCCGCTTCGCCGACTGTCTCGATCGATTCGACGGCGGCGGTGAGACTGGCCCCCAGCGCGTTGGCGACCTCAGCCGCGAGCAGCGGATCGGAATCCGTCACGGTGATCGTGATGAGCGTCGTGTTCACGGCACTGGAAGCCTCGATCTGACTGGCCAGTTCGGTCGCCGTCACGCCGAGTTCGAGCTCGGCGATCACGGGGTTGATGACGATCGGGGTCGTGACAAGCGTGGCGTAGGTGATCACGCGCGACTGTGTGAAGTTCGACCCCTGCTGCAGCTCACCGATCGTCCCCCCGGTCTGCGTCGACACGAAGACCGTGCTCCGCGCCTCGTACTGCGGTGTTCTCGTCAGCGAGTAGCCCGCTGCAGCAGCGACCCCGAGAAGGGCAGCGACGACGATGATGATCCAGTTCTTTCGCAGGATCCGGATGTAGTCGGTGAGCTCCATGTCGCCTCTCGGTGTCGCGCGGTCGCGGCCAATACTTACACAGGAGCGAATGCGCGCATCATCGTCGGCTGGTTCGCCGTCAGCCGGCCAGAGCGGTTCGCAGGACGTGTGTCACGGTGAGAATCGCCGGTTGCAGCTGAGCTGCGGATCGCTGGTAAACCGCCCACGGGCGGCGATACGGATCGATGACGTCATCGTCTGCGGGGTCGGCCGGAGGCGCTGATTCTCCGCGCATCATCGCGGTGACCTCCGCCAGCGCCTGGACCTTCCGCGACGCTTCAGGCCCGCCCGCGGCGACCGCCTCTCGGACAGCGCCGACGGGCGCGGCCGCGGCCAGGCGAGCGAACTCGCGGATGGTGAACGTCGACCGCACGCGCGAGGGCGCGATCTCCGCGACCGCCCTGCGATGGTCGCGCGTCATGGTCAGAACGAGGCCGGAAGAGCGGAGAAGCTCCTCGGTGAGCAATCGCGCCCGGTGGCGATCGGCATCCGGTTCGGGCACACCGAGATTCACCGCGAGGTGTCGCGCTTCGGGGGTCATCGGGGACGCCTCGAGGGCGTGCGTTCCGGCGCTGGAGACCCTCGCGCCGAGGTCGCCGAGACGCGCGCGCAGCAACTGCTCGGCGAGAGGGGACCGGCAGACGTTGCCGGTGCAGACGGTGAGGATGTCGAACATCGGGCCCTTCGAAGTCGGGGCTAACGTGGACGGGTGGCTGACCACTCTAGCTATCAGGCCGTATCCGACGACGCCGGGCCGGTGAGCCCGCCGATGGCTCGCCCGCCACGAACGCCCCGAACCGACTGGCGGCTCGGCGGTCGCACGGTGCGGCACTGGCGGGAACCTCTGCTGGCCATCGCGCTGGGCGGGCTCGCGCTGTCGCTGCTGGCAGCTGCCGCCGTCACGCAGGTCTGGCCGGCGATGGCGGTGCTCTCGATGGTCGTGCTCTGGGTGGGGATGGCGGCCGTGTGCGTGTACGCGCTGTCGCTGTCGCGCCCGGTCGGTCTCTTCCGATTCCGCCCGGTCGACGTCATCTACGGCGTGGTGATCGCCGGGATGCTGCGCATCGTCCAGGGCTGGGTCGAGATCGCTCTGACCGGGCGGGCGCCGTTTCCCTCCTACCCGCTGATCGAGGGTCGGCTGGGCGTCGGGACCTGGCTCGTCGAGGGGGGAGGGGCCGTGCTCGTCGGACCCGTCGTCGAAGAGTTCTTCTTCCGCGTCGTGATCCTGGTGGCGGTCTACACCGTGCTGCGGCGGCCCTTCGGTCACCGTGCGGCCGGTGTGATCTCGGTGCTCGCGAGTGCGGGGGTGTTCGTTCTCGCCCACGCCGTTACGGCAGGTGGTGACCCCAGCGGAATCTTGGCTGTCGCCGGTCTGGGACTGGTCTGTGGTCTGCTCGTGGTGCTCACCGGTCGTGTCTGGGCGGCGGTGCTCACCCACGCCTGCTTCAACGCGTCGTACGTCGTGCTGGCCGCTGTCGGCACCGCCTGGGGCTGAGTGGTCAGACAGTATCCGCACGAGATTGACGTGAATTCTGGGGCCTTGGGGAGCCCCGTCGCGAATCCGAAACCTGTCCACCGTACGGTGGACATTATCCGAACTATTTGTCCCCCAAAGGGAGGACAAATAGTTCGGTCCTGTCCGTCGGATGGGGGACATTAGCGGAATCTTAATCCGCGATGTTCGGTGAGGGTGTTTTTCCGGAGCAGGGAATCTCCCCGGATACGGTAGGCGCAACTCGCATGGAGCGGACCCGGGCGATTTACGTAGCATCGGATAAACGAGAAATTCACCGGCGTTGGCGCGCTACCTCAGAATTTACGACTTACATCCGAGGGACAAGACACATGCTGAAGAAAACACTCGCCGCCGTCGGCCTCGCCGGCGCACTGCTCATCGGGACCGCTTCGGCGGCCGTTGCCGACGGCTATCCGCCCGCAGCCGTCATCACCGTTCCCACACCGACCATCGTGCCCGGCCAGTCCACGATCATCACGGCCACCGGCCTCGGCGACCGCTTCCAGGTCACGTTCGCCGTCGCCGGCAGCAGGGGTGCAACGCTCAGCTCGATCGTCATGGCAGCGAGCGCACCCTACGCGAGCGTCGTCAAGCCCGTCACCGACGGCACGGCCTCAGCCACTTTCACCGCCTCCACCCCGGGAAGCTTCACGATCACGGTCCGCGACGGTGACACGATCCTGAGCACGACCGTCATCTCGGTCGTCGATCCCGCCAGCGCCGGCGGCGTCGGCACGGGAGGCGGCCTTCCCCCGACCGGTGGCACGGTCCCCGCGACCGTCATCTGGGCCGGCGTCGGAGCGATCGGCCTCGGCGGCGTCGCCGTCGCCGCCGTCGCGGCGCGTCGCCGGACACAGATCAACTGAACGACCCGCACGCGACGCTGACCCCGGGGAAGCCCTCGGGGTCAGCGTCGTTGTATCGCCGGCCCATCCCGGCGCTGCTGGTTGCCTGTGCGGGCGTCGCGATGACGACTGTCGTCATCGTCCTCTTCCGTGGTGTCTCGCTGCCTGAATGGTGGGGTCAGCTCGTTCAGCTGGTGGCCGTCTCGACCCCGCCGCTGGTGGCATCCGTCGTGGCGATCCGCTGGTGTGCCCGCCGAGGGGCGCTGCGTCGCCTGCTTCAATGGCGCTGGCGTGACGTCGGGGTCGGGCTCGCCGTCGCACTCGTGCTGCGCGCTCTGCAGGAGGTCATCGCACCGACGACCGGCTCGCTGCTCGTCGGGTTCGGCGCAGCATCCGTTCCCACACTCATCGTGGTCGTGGTCGGGGCGGTCGCGATCACGCCCGTCGTCGAAGAGCTGTTCTTCCGTGGCGTTCTCCTCGCTGCTCTCTGGGATGCACCCCCGCATCGGCGGCGGGGACTGGCTTCTGGTGTCGCGGTCGTCGTGTCCACCCTCGTGTTCGCGGGTTTGCACGTCCTTCCGGTCGGGGTTCCGGGTGCCGGTCTCTGGCCGGGGGCGCTCGCACCGATCCTGGTCGGGCTGGCGTGCGGCGTGCTCTTCGTGCTCACACGCCGCCTCGCCCCGGGGATCGTGGTCCACGTCGTGTTCAACGCCTCCGGTGTGCTGCTCCTCTTTATATAGGCAGCGCTGCACCGCTATATACGACGTGCCGCGTGGTCCAGGCTCGACGTTTGAGTGTGGCTCCTGGATGCCGTAGAGTAGATCCTTGGTGTCGGCTCAGCTGACCTGACATCACGAACGTGAGCCCTCCACTGGCCCTTCGGCGCGATCAGGGTCCGGACCTTCACAGGACCGGACTGACGTCGAAGCACCCCGGAGTGGGATTCACGAACATCTCCGTTCGAATAAGAAAGCAGTACTACTGTGACGCGCACTTACACCCCCAAGGCTGGCGAAGCTCAGCGCGAGTGGCTTGTCATCGACGCCACCGACGTCGTTCTCGGCCGCCTCGCCTCGCACGCCGCCGCGCTTCTGCGTGGCAAGCACAAGGCCACCTTCGCCAACCACATGGACATGGGCGACTTCGTGATCATCATCAACGCCGACAAGGTGGCGCTGACGGGTCAGAAGCTCCAGAAGAAGAAGGCTTACCGTCACTCGGGCTACCCGGGCGGCCTCAAGTCGGTCACCTACGAAGAGCTGCTCACCAAGAACCCCGAGCGCGCTGTCGAGAAGGCCGTCCGCGGCATGCTGCCCAAGAACAGCCTCGGCGCGCAGCAGCTCTCCAAGCTCAAGGTCTACCGCGGCGCCGAGCACCCCCACAGTGCCCAGCAGCCCAAGACCTTCACCCTCGACCAGGTCGCCCAGTAAGCGCCGCTTCCAGATTTAAGGACATACTCGTGGCGAACATCGAAGAGACCACCACCAACTACTCCACCGAGACCCCGGTCGACGAGACCGTCGTCGCCGCCGAGCGCCCCGTGCTCTCGGTGTCGGGCGCAGCCGTCGGCCGTCGCAAGCAGGCCATCGCGCGCGTTCGCGTGATCCCCGGCTCGGGCACCATCACGGTCAACGGCCGTGCACTCGAGGAGTACTTCCCGAACAAGCTGCACCAGCAGCTGATCACCGACCCGTTCACGGTGCTCAACCTCACCGGCGCATACGACGTCATCGCCCGCATCTCGGGCGGCGGCGACTCGGGCCAGGCCGGCGCGCTGCGCCTGGGCATCGCCCGTGCGCTCAACGAGATCGACGTTGAGAACAACCGCCCCGTGCTCAAGAAGGCCGGCTTCCTCTCGCGCGACGCCCGCGTCATCGAGCGCAAGAAGGCGGGCCTCAAGAAGGCCCGCAAGGCGCCTCAGTACTCGAAGCGCTGATCGGCACCGCTCCGATGCCGCTGTTCGGCACGGACGGTGTGCGAGGACTGGCCAACGGCCCCGTCCTCACCGCCGACCTCGCTCTCACCCTGGCCCAGGCGACTGCTGTCGTCCTGGGCCAGGGCCGCACCGCAGAAGCGCGGCGTGCCGCCGGCAAGCGGCTCACAGCCGTCGTCGCGCGTGACCCCCGCGTCTCGGGGCACTTCCTCTCGGCCGCCGTTGAAGCGGGTCTCGCTTCGTCGGGCGTCGATGTGCTCGATGCCGGTGTCCTCCCGACCCCGGCCGCGGCGTTCCTCGTCGCCGACCGTGACGCCGACTTCGGCGTCATGATCTCGGCGTCGCACAACGAGGCGCCCGACAACGGCATCAAGATCTTCGCCCGGGGTGGCGTCAAGCTGCCCGACGTCGTCGAAGCGCGCATCGAAACAGCCATGCAGGGAACGAAGCTGCAGCCCACGGGTGCGCAGGTCGGACGCATCAGCCGGTTCTCGGATGCCGAGGACCGCTACGTCATCCACTTGCTCGCCTCGCTCCCGCACCGCCTGGACGGGCTCCATGTCGTGCTGGACTGCGCGCACGGTGCCGCATCCGGCGTTTCGCCGGAGACCTTCCGCGACGCAGGCGCGCGCGTCACCGTCATCGGCGCCGACCCCGACGGGCTCAACATCAACGACGGCGTCGGATCGACGCACCTCGACCAGCTGTCCGAGGCCGTCCTCGCGCACGGGGCCGACGTCGGCATCGCCCACGACGGCGACGCCGACCGCTGCCTCGCCGTGGACGCAGCAGGGCGGATCGTCGACGGTGACCAGATCATGGCGATCCTCGCGGTCGCGATGAAGCAGCGCGGCCGACTCAAAGACGACACTCTCGTGGCGACTGTCATGAGCAACCTCGGTCTGCATCGGGCGATGGCCGATCACGGCATCACCGTCGAGCAGACCCGGGTCGGCGACCGCTACGTGCTCGAGCGCATGACCGAAGGTGGCTACTCGCTCGGCGGCGAGCAGTCCGGCCACGTCATCATGAGCGACTACGCGACCACCGGCGACGGGCTGCTCACGGGGCTTCACCTCGTGGCCGAGATGGCGCGTCAGGGCAAGTCGATGTCCGAACTGGCATCGATCATGACGGTGTACCCGCAGGTTCTCGTCAACGTCAAGGGCGTCGATCGCACGCGCGTTGCCGATCCCGGTGTGGCCGAGGCTGTCGCCGAGGCCGAAGCGGAACTCGGCGACTCAGGACGCGTGCTGCTGCGCGCGTCGGGCACCGAACCTCTCGTGCGCGTCATGGTCGAGGCATCCGAAGCCCCTGTCGCACAGGAGATCGCCGACCGCCTCGCCGAGATCGTGCGGGAGCGCCTCGCGCTCTGATTTCGTGTCAGAGTCCGGGCGGCGTCCAGGACAGCGACTCGATGTAACGCAGCAGCACGCCTTCGCGCAGTGCCCACGGCGAGACCTCGAGCGAGTCGACGTCGAGCATCGTCATCGCGGTGTGCAGCACGACCGCAGCCGCGACGATCTGGTAGGTGCGGTCGGGGGTGATTCCGGGCAGCTCCTGGCGGGCGGCTGCGGGGATCCGGGCGAGCCGCGGAATCCACGACCCGAGCGCATCACGGGGGAGGAGCAGTCGTTCGTTGCCCGGCCATGCTGGCATGGGGCTGCCGACGAGCTTCGCGAGCGAGCGGATCGCCTTGGACGATCCGACGATGTGATCCGGGGTGGGCATCGTGCTGAGCGCCGTCGCGGCCGGCGCCAGAACCTTGCGCGCGTGCTCCCGCAGCCGTTCGACGGCTTCGTCGCCGGGCGGGTCGTCGGGGAAGAACTGCACCGTCATGCGCCCCGCGCCCAGAGGCACCGATGCGGCGGCCTCGGGCAGTTCGTCGGCCCCGGCTGCGAGTTCGAGCGAGCCGCCGCCGATGTCGAAGAGCAGGATCTGGCCCGCGGACCAGCCGAACCAGCGCCGCACGGCGAGGAAGGTGAAGCGCGCCTCGGTCTCGCCGCCCAGCACCTGCAGGTCCTGGCCGAGCGCCGCTTCGATGCGAGCGATGACGGACTTGCCGTTCGTGGCATCGCGCACCGCGCTCGTGGCGGTGGCGAGCAACTCGACGACGTTCTCGCCGGCGGCGATCTCGCGCGCCTGAGCGACGGCGGCGACGAGGGCTTCGACGCCCTCCTCGCTGATCGAACCGTCGGGCTCGAGGTAGCGCATGAGGCGCAGGATGGTCCGCTGGCTCGTCGTCGCGAGCGGTCGGCCGCCGGGGATGACGTCGGCCACGAGCAGATGGACGGTGTTCGAGCCGATGTCGAGGACTCCCAGGCGCACCTGTTCAGGTTAGTCGGCTCACGGCGGTGCTGCAGATCCGCGGCGGGTCATGCGGCGGCGGGTGGGTCTCAACAGGCACTAGCATGGGCGCGATGCAAGCCGAGGATGCCGTGACGACGACGCTCGCCGACTCGCTCTACCGTGAGATCGGGCGGGCCGAATGGTCGCGTCTTGCGGCGGGTGTCGAGCAGCCGCTGTCCGAGACCGAGGTCGTGCAGATCCGGGGCCTGGGCGACCGGCTCGATCTGACCGAGGTGCGCGAGGTGTACCTGCCGCTCAGTCGACTGCTGTCGCTCTACGCGTCATCGACGAAGCACCTCGGTGTCGACACGAGCACGTTCCTCGGCGAACCCGATGTCACGACACCCTTCGTCGTCGGTGTGGCAGGCTCGGTGGCCGTCGGGAAGTCGACGATCGCCCGGTTGCTGCGCGAGCTCATGAGTCGGTGGCCGAGCACGCCGCGGGTCGAACTCGTCACGACCGACGGCTTCCTCTACCCCAACGCCGAGCTCGAGCGCCGGGGGCTCATGCAGCGCAAGGGCTTTCCCGAGTCGTACGATCGGCGCGCGCTGGTCGAGTTCCTCAGCGACGTCAAGAGCGGAGCGCCCGAAGCGCGCGCGCCGTTCTACTCGCATCTGCGCTACGACATCGTGCCGGACGCCCACGTCACCGTGCGCCGACCCGACGTCGTCATCGTCGAGGGGCTCAATGTGCTGCAGCCTCCGCCCGCGCCCAACGATGTCGCCGTGAGCGACCTGTTCGACTTCTCGATCTATGTCGACGCCGACTCCGAGCACATCACCGAATGGTTCTTGAACCGATTCCTCGCCCTCAAGCGCGGAGCGTTCGCCAACCCGAGTTCGTACTTCAACAACTTCGCCCACCTCAGCGACGACGAGGCCGTGGAGTACGCGCGCGGCGTCTGGGGGGCGATCAACCTGCCCAACCTCGAGGAGAACGTGCTGCCGACCAAGCACCGCGCGACGCTCGTGCTGCAGAAGGCGGCCAACCACGCCGTGGAGCGCGTGCTGCTGCGCAAGCTCTGACGAGCCGTTCCCGCCTTCTCAGCGGGTTCGCACCCTCGCAAGCCTTACGATTGAGTCCATGTGTGGAATCGTCGGATACGTGGGCCCGCGGCAGAGCCAGGCCATCCTCATCGCCGGTCTGTCGCGACTGGAGTACCGCGGGTACGACTCCGCCGGGATCGCCGTCATCGACGGTGCGGGCGACCTCGACATGCGCAAGCGTGCGGGCAAGCTGCAGGTGCTGCGCGATGACCTCGCCGCGCACCCGCTTCCTGACGGGACGACCGGCATCGGACACACCCGCTGGGCGACCCATGGTGCGCCGACCGACGAGAACGCGCACCCGCACCTCGCCGACGACGACAAGCTCGCGGTCATCCACAACGGGATCATCGAGAACTTCTCCGAGTTGAAGGAGGAGCTGCTCGCTGACGGCTTCACCTTCCGCAGCGAGACCGACACCGAAGTCGCCGCCGCGATGCTCGGTCGCGAGTACCAGCGCACGGGAGACCTCTCGGCGGCGTTCCGCCACGTCGTGGCGCGCCTGGAAGGCGCCTTCACGCTCCTGGCGATGCACGAGGATCAGCCGGGCCTCGTCGTCGGCGCGCGCCGAAACTCGCCCCTGGTCATCGGCATCGGCGAGGGCGAGAACTTCCTCGGTTCCGACGTCGCGGCCTTCGTCGAGTACACCCGCAACGCCCTTGCCATCGGGCAGGACCAGATCGTCGCGATCACGCCCGGCGGAGTCACGGTGACCGACTTCGACGGCCAGCCGGTCGAGGTCGAGCCGTTCGAGGTGACGTGGGATGCCGCGGCCGCCGAAAAGGGCGGCTGGTCGTCGTTCATGGCGAAGGAGGTGTCGGAAGAGCCCGACGCCGTCGCCAACACGCTGCGCGGACGCATCCACGACGGCCAGGTCGCGATCCCCGAGCTCGACGGGCTCGACGATCTCTTCGCCGGCATCTCGCGCATCATCATCGTCGCGTGCGGCACGGCCGCTTACGCCGGCCAGGTCGGCAAGTACGCGATCGAGGAGTGGACCCGGATCCCCGTCGACGTCGAGCTGGCGCACGAGTTCCGCTACCGCAACCCCGTCATCGGCCCCGACACGCTCGTCGTCTCGATCAGCCAGTCCGGCGAGACCATGGACACGCTCATGGCCGTCAAGTACGCGCGCGAGCACGGCGCCAAGACGCTGTCGATCTGCAACACGCAGGGAGCGACGATCCCGCGCGAATCGGATGCGATCGTCTACACGCACGCCGGCCCCGAGGTCGCCGTCGCCTCGACGAAGGCGTTCGTCGCGCAGATCACCGCGCTGTATCTCATGGGCCTGCACATCGGTCGCATCCGCGGCGTGCTGGCACCCGCAGACGCCGCCGACCACGTGCGCGAGCTCGAGGCGATCCCCGGCAAGATCGCGCAGATCCTGGAACGCGAGCAGCCGCGCATCGAGCAGTTCGCGCACTGGATGGCAGACACGCGCTCCGTGCTGTTCCTCGGCCGTCACGTCGGCTACCCCATCGCCCTCGAGGGTGCGCTCAAGCTGAAGGAACTCGCCTACATCCACGCCGAGGGCTTCGCCGCCGGCGAGCTCAAGCACGGACCCATCGCGCTCATCGAACCCGGCCAGCCCGTCTTCGTGATCGTCCCGTCGCCTCGCGATTCGGCCGAGATGCACAAGAAGGTCGTCTCGGGCATCGAGGAGATCCGAGCGCGCGGCGCCCGCGTCATCGCGATCGCCGAAGAGGGCGACGTGGCCGTGCTGCCCAAGGCGGACGAGGTGCTGCGCATTCCGCTCGCCGGGCCGCTGTTCGAGCCGCTGCTCTCGGTCGTGCCGCTGCACATCTTCGCGATGGGCCTGGCCACGGCGAAGGGCCTCGACGTCGACCAGCCGCGCAACCTCGCGAAGTCCGTCACGGTCGAGTAGACGGCTCGCGCATGATCGTGGGGATCGGCGTCGACCTCGTCGACATCGAACGGTTCGAACGCTCGATCTCGCGCACGCCGCGCCTGCTCACGCGCCTGTTCGCCCCCGCCGAGCGGCCGCTCGCGGCCCGCTCGCTCGCGGCGCGCTACGCCGCGAAAGAAGCGCTCATCAAAGCGCTCGGCGGATCCGACGGGGTCTACTGGACCGAGATCGCGATAGAGCCCGAGCCGTCGGGGCGCCCGAGGTTCGCGCTGAGCGGGTCGACCGCCGAGACGGTCGCCGAGCGCGGGATCACGGCACTTCACCTGTCGATGTCGCACGACGCCGGGCTCGCGACCGCGTATGTCATCGCCGAGGCGACGCCCGGCGCGGGAGACGTCGCATGAGCGCCCTGCCCGCGGGCGTCGCCCGCGAAGCCACGATCGACGTCGGTGCGATCACGGCGAACGTGCGCCACCTGCGTCGCCTCACCGAAACCGCGGTGATCGCGGTCGTGAAGGCCGACGGCTACGGGCACGGCGCCGTGCGCTCGGCGGTCGCTGCCCTCGAGGGCGGGGCCGCCAGACTCGGCGTCGCCGAGATCGCCGAAGCGCTCGCCCTGCGGCGTGGGGGGATCACGGCCCCGATCATCGCCTGGCTCCACGCGCCGGGGGCCGACTTCCGCGAGGCTGCCGAGGCGGGGATCGAGCTCGGGATCTCGTCGTACGACCAGCTCGTACGGGCTGAGGCCGCCGCGACCGGTCCGCATCCGGTTCGCGTGCACCTCAAACTCGACACGGGCCTCTCCCGCAACGGCATCGCCCCCGCCGACTACGGGGTCGTGTTCGCCGAAGCAGCCCGTCTCGAGCGCATCGGTCGGCTCCGGGTCGAGGGAGTGTTCAGCCACCTCTCGAACGCATCCGACGATGAGGACCGCGCCGCCCTGCGTGTCTTCCTCGACGGCATCGCGGCGGCGGCCGCTCTGGGCCTGCGCCCCGCCGTCCGCCACCTCGCCGCGACGTACGCCGCCATCGCACTGCCCGAGACCCGACTGGACTGCGTGCGCATCGGGATCGGCATGTACGGACTCTCGCCGTTCGCCGACCGGACATCGGCCGAGCTCGGCCTGCAGCCCGCCATGACCCTGCGCGGTGCCGTCACGGCCGTTCGGCGCGTCCCGGCAGGCACGGGCGTGTCCTACGACTACGCCTACCGCACCGAGCGTGAGACGACGCTCGTGCTCGTGCCGCTCGGCTATGCGGACGGCGTCCCCCGCCAGGCATCCGAACGCGGCCCCGTCGTGATCGGCGGTCGCCAGTTCCGTGTCTCGGGCCGCATCGCGATGGACCAGTTCGTCGTCGACGTCGGCGACCACCCCGTCTCGCTCGGCGACGAGGTCGTGCTCTTCGGCGATCCCACGCTCGGCCAGCCCGCGGCATCGGACTGGAGCGACGCGGCGGGGACGATCAACTATGAGGTCGTCACGCGGATCGGGGCGCGCGTGCCGCGCCGGCAGGTCGCGTCGTGACGGGCTTGGATCCGCTCGTCGGCGTGCACGAGATCCTCGCGCCGGCGGACATGGAAGACCTCGGCGAACGCATGGGGCGGATGCTGCGCCCCGGCCAACTCGTCGTTCTGACGGGTCCGCTCGGTGCCGGCAAGACGACCCTGACCCGCGGCATCGCGGCGGGCCTGGGTGTGCGCGGCCCGATCCAGAGCCCGACGTTCGTGATCGCCCGGACGCACCCATCGCTCAGCGGCGGTGCCCCGCTCGTGCACGTCGATGCGTACCGCCTCGGCTCGGCGCCCGAGCTCGACGACCTCGACATCGACTACGAGGGGTCGGTCGTCGTGGCCGAGTGGGCCGCGCCGTTCGCGGCGTCGATCGCGGACCGGTGGTGGGAGGTCGAGCTCGACCGCGAGGCGGCCACGCAGCTCGAGGCTCCGCGCAACGCGTCCGTGGCCGGGGTCGCAGAGGACGTTCTCGACGATGACAGCCCGCGCCGCGTGACGATCTTCCGGCGCCCCTGACCCGGGTGGCCGGGGCGGTCTCTAAGGCTCCCCGCCGCGCGGCATCCCCGTGACCCGGCGGCAACGCCACGCCCTCGCTGTGGGTTCAGCCGCGGGCTCGGCGCGCGGTCGCCGTCTCGCGGTTTACCCTGGATGCGTGATCCTCGGCATCGACACCTCGCTCGGCACCGCCGTCGCCGTCGTCGAATCCGACGGCGTCGTCTGCGCGGATCTGGCCAGCCCGAATCCCCTCGGCCACGCCGAGGTGATCGGAGACCTGCTCGTCGCCGCGCTCGCCGCGGCCGAGCGCGGCCCCCTCGGCCAGACCGGGGCTGCCGCGCCCGTCGAGATCAGCCACGTCGCCGTGGGCATGGGGCCGGGGCCCTTCACGGGGCTGCGCGTCGGTATCGCCGCGGCACGGGCCTTCGCGCAGGGTCGGGGCGTGCCGGTCGTTCCCGTCGTGAGTCATGACGCCGCGGCGCTGGCGATCCTCCTCGCCGATCCGTTCGCCGCGCTTCCGCGCTTCGCCGTCGTGACCGACGCGCGGCGCCGCGAGTTCGCGTACACCGTGTACGACGGGCTCGACGACGACGGCCTGCCCATCCGAGTGACCGAGCCCGCTCTGACCCCGCGCGACGCGATCGACGCCGTGCTCGCCGAAACGGGGGCCGAGCGCCGCGACGTCGCTGCCGTCTCGGGGGCGATGGTCGGTCTCGCTGCGGCGCGCGCGCTCACCGCCGGCCGCACGATCGGGCCCGACGATGCGCTGTACCTGCGCGCGCCCGATGTGACCCCGCCCGCCGCCCGCAAGCGGGTGGGTGCATGAGTCTGCGACGCGCGACGGCCGGCGACCTCACTGCCATCATGGCGCTCGAGCGTGCCTCGTTCCCGTCGGATGCGTGGAGCGAAGGCATGATGAAGGAGGAACTCGCCTCGCGGCACGGCTATTACGTCGTCGACGAGACCGCGGGACATGTCTCGGGGTATGCCGGGCTGCGGGCGATCGCCGGGGCCAGGGATGCCGACGTGCAGACGATCACGATCGCGCAGGAGGCCCGGGGTCGTGGCCGCGGCCGCGCGCTGCTGCGCGCGCTGCTCGACGAAGCCGTGCGACGCGGCGTCCGCGACGTCTTCCTCGAGGTGCGCGCCGACAACCCGGTCGCGCAGGCTCTGTATGTCTCAGAAGGGTTCCTCGAGATGGGGCGACGTGCGCGCTACTACCAGCCCGACGACGTCGACGCCGTCGTGATGCGACTCGCCCTCGCCGGCTGGCAGGCCGCGCACGGAGCGGCACCCGCCGATGCGGGAGCACACGCGTGAACCGCCGCGAACCCCTCGTGCTGGGCATCGAGACGAGCTGCGACGAGACCGGAATCGGCATCGTGCGCGGCCGCACCCTGCTCAGCAACACGATCGCGAGTTCGATGGACGAGCACGCCCGCTTCGGCGGCGTGGTGCCCGAAGTGGCCGCTCGGGCGCACCTCGAAGCCCTGCAGCCCTCGATCGAGGCGGCCCTCGCCGAAGCACACGTCTCTCTGGACGAGATCGACGCCGTCGCCGTCACGAGCGGGCCCGGGCTCGCGGGCGCGCTCATGGTCGGCGTCGGGGCAGCGAAGGCTCTCGCCGTCTCGCTCGGCACGCCTCTCTACGCCGTCAATCACCTCGTCGGGCACATCGCCGCCGACATTCTGACGGGTGACGAGGTCGAGTACCCGACCGTCGCCCTGCTCGTCAGCGGCGGACACACCTCGCTTCTGCTGGTGCGCGATCTCACGAGCGACGTCGAGCTCCTCGGCGAGACCATGGACGACGCCGCGGGCGAGGCCTTCGACAAGATCGCCCGCATTCTCGGGCTGCCCTACCCCGGTGGGCCCGAGATCGACCGTGCCGCCGCCGAGGGCGACCCCACCGCGATCCGGTTCCCGCGCGGGCTGTCGCGCGCCTCGGACATGGCGCGCCACCGCTACGACTTCTCGTTCTCGGGGCTGAAGACCGCGGTCGCACGCTGGATCGAACAGCGCGAGGCGGCGGGGGAGCCCATTCCGGTCGCCGATGTCGCGGCATCCTTCCGCGAAGCGGTCGTCGACGTGCTGGTCACCAAGGCTCTCGCGGCATGCGCCGATCACGGCGTGCCGCGGCTTCTGCTGGGCGGGGGAGTCATCGCCAATCGCCGACTGCGCGACGTCGCGATCGAGAGGGCGGATGCCGCGGGTGTGCAGGTGCGCATTCCACCGCTGTCGCTGTGCACCGATAATGGCGCCATGATCGCCGCCCTCGCTTCCGAGCTCATCATGTCGGGTCGCCCGCCGTCGACGCTCTCCTTCGGTGCGGATTCGACCCTGCCCGTCACCGAGATCCAGGTTGCCGAGGAGGACGCGTGACCGACGCCGATGCCCGCCGGCCCGTTCCGGTCACGCCCGCCGTGGGGCCGGCGTCACCCGACGTCGAGCTCGCCGTCGACGCCGTGCCCCTGCCCGGTGCTCACCGCGGCGGGTTCTCGCGGCTGCCGACCGCTCCCGTCGACGTGACGACCGAGCTGCATCCGGCCGAGCCGGGCAGCGAGGACTACGCCGCAGCGACGGTGGAATGGCTCATGCCGCCGCCCGCATCGCGCGGGCTTGCGGGCTGGGCGCTCGGGTTCGCGATCGTGGGACTCATCGGCTCACTCCTGGTGGGCTGGGCTTTCCCCGTCGGGCTCGTCGGCGTCATCCTCGGCATCGTCGCGCTGCGCAACCCCGTCGAGAGTCGTGCCACGGCGGTCTGGGCGATCGTCCTGGGCTCGGTCTCGATCGTGTACAGCGCCGGGTGGCTGCTGTGGGCGGCCGGACAGCTGAACCTCTTCGCCTGACCGCGCCTGCCTGACCTCCGTCACGGGCCGCGCCGGGGTGTCGGGCACAGACCCGGCTGCTGCGCAGTGCTCAGAGCCGGTCGGCGAGGAGGGCGACGCGGCGGGTGCCGATGCGTGTGAGGAACAGCGTTGCGGCGGCGTCACCGCGCAGCTTGAGCGACCGACGCAGCACGGCCGGGTCGACGTCGACGCCGCGCTTCTTGATCTCGAGCCGGCCGATGCCGCGTTCACGCAGCGCCGCGCCGAGCTTGCGCACATCGGCGGGCAGCTCTTCGCGCACCCGGAACGTCGAGACGAAGGGCGAGGTGAGTGGTGAATCCGAGGTGAGATACGCGATGTGCTCGTCGAGCATGCCGGCATCCAGCGAACGGGCGACGTCGCCGATCAGGCGCGCGCGGATGACCGCTCCGTCGGGCTCGTGCAGGTACTCCCCGAGCGGCCGCGCCGGCTCATCGGCGGCATCGGCCCCGGCCGTCAGCTCATGCGCCGCGTCGCCGCGCATCACGAGCGCGGAGCGACGGATGCCGGGGCGCGCGAGCGCCCCCGACCACAGCACCAGCTCGATCGTCGATCCGTCGGCGCTGACCCACTGAGCCTCGACACCGGCAGGGATCATGTCGCGGTCGAGCCCCGGTCCGAGCTTGACCCCGGCGGGCATTCGCTCGGCCAGCGCGAAGACCCACTCGAGAGACGGCGACCAGTCCTCGGGCCGAGTGCGGGTCGTCTCGGTGCGGCCGGCTGTCCGGCGCGCGGGGTCGAGCCACACGGCATCCGTCGTGGCGAGATCGAACGTCTCGGCGGTGCCGTGTGCGACCGTCACGTCGTCGCCGAACGGTGCGAGGTTGTATGCGGCGATCGCGGCGGTGATCTCATCC
Source organism: Microbacterium sp. Y547 (assembly GCF_057669785.1). NCBI lineage: Bacteria > Bacillati > Actinomycetota > Actinomycetes > Micrococcales > Microbacteriaceae > Microbacterium > Microbacterium sp. Y547. Next base: position 401,782 of record NZ_JBYHFN010000001.1, on the reverse strand, counting down.
GCGTCGACCGCCGACACCCGCAGCCCCAGGCCCGCGAATCCGAGCGCGTCCCCGCCGATGCCGCAGCCGAGATCGGCGACCCGCGTCAGACCCGCCTCGCGGAACCGAGCGGCATGGCGCACCGCGACGGGCAGTCGCGTCGCCTGCTCGAGGCCCGCCCGCGTGAACAGCATCCGCTCAGCGAGATCACCGAACTTGGCGCGCGCTCGCTCGCGCAGGCGCGCCTGCGAGACGACGGCCGAGACGAGGTCGGGGGCGTGCCCGGCACGGCGCAGGCGCGTGACGGTGCGGGCGACGTCATCGGTCGAGTGCGCGGCGGGCAGCTCGTCGAGCAGCCGCATCCCCTCGGGGGTGAGCAGCGCGGTGAGCTCAGCCGTGTTCACCCCGCCAGCCTAGGCTGAGACATCGAGCTGGCACTCACGTTGCGCGAGTGCTAGCGCTTTGCCTAGACTTGCGTTAGCACTCTCGCTGTGCGGGTGCTAACGAGTCTTCAGTCTCAAGGAAAGAAGAGGTAGACCGTGTCGGTTTCCATCAAGCCGCTCGAGGACCGCATCGTCATCAAGCAGGTCGAGGCCGAGCAGACCACGTCCAGCGGTCTGGTCATCCCTGACACCGCCAAGGAGAAGCCCCAGGAGGGCGAGGTCGTGGCGGTCGGCCCCGGCCGTATCGACGACAACGGCAACCGTATTCCGCTCGACGTCGCTGTCGGCGACCGTGTGATCTACAGCAAGTACGGCGGCACCGAGGTCAAGTTCGGCGGGGACGACCTGCTCGTTCTGTCGGCGCGCGACGTCCTCGCGGTCGTCGTCCGCTGAGAACCCCGCCTCACTGAGGCGATACGAAGGACTCGGATGCTCCGGCATCCGAGTCCTTCGTCGTTTTCCGGACGGTGCCGAGCCGGGGCTGTGGGCCGCGCTCACACACCGGCCGTCGCGGTGTTCCGCCGGCCCTAGGGTGGACTGGTGACCCGAGACCTGCCCGCCGCCGAGCCCGCTGACGTGACGGGCGGTGACCTCGGTGAAGCCGCCGTCATCACGGGCGGCGTACCGATCCCGGTCCGACGCAGTGCGGCCGAGCGTGAACGCCTTCTCGGTGGGATCTACGGCTTCGCGGCGTACCTGTGGTGGGGCTTTCTGCCGCTGTACTTCGTCTTGCTCGTTCCGACCGGTCCCTGGGAGATCGTCGCCTGGCGCATCGTGCTGTCGCTGATCTTCTGCGTGCTGCTGCTGTCGGTGACGCGCACATGGGGGCGGTTGGCGCGACTGTTCCGCCAGCCCAAGGTGCTCGGGCTCACCGCCCTCGCAGCCGTGTTCATCTACGTCAACTGGCAGGTCTTCATCATCGGGGCGCTGTCGGGCCACGTGATCGAGACGAGCCTCGGCTACTTCATCAACCCGATCGCCACCGTCCTGCTCGGGGTGCTCGTGCTGCACGAGAGGCTGCGCATCACGCAGTGGGTCGCGATCGGAATCGCCGGGGCGGCAGTCGTCGTCATCATCGTGGGATACGGTTCCGTGCCGTGGATCGCGCTGACGCTCGCGGCATCGTTCAGCCTCTACGGCCTGGTGAAGAAGAAGGTCGGTCCGGCGGTCGACGCCGTCAGCGGACTGACGCTCGAGACCTTGTGGCTCATGCCGATCGCGACGGTCATCTTGATCGTGGTCGCGACGACGACCGGTCTCACCTACGGCGCGAACGGCGCCGGACACACCGTGCTTCTGAGTCTTGCGGGGATCGTCACGGCCGTGCCGCTGCTGCTCTTCGCCGCAGGAACGCGCCGCACGTCTCTCACGGTGATCGGACTGCTGCAGTTCATCACCCCCTTCCTGCAGTTCATCTCGGGGGCGTGGATCCTCGGTGAGCCGATGCCTCTCGAACGATGGATCGGTTTCGCGCTCGTGTGGGTGGCGCTCGCCGTGCTCATGGCGGATTCGGTCCTGCACGTGCGCCGATCGCGGCGCCAGCGCGTGCGCTGACCGGGGCAGCACCCCGCGACGCGAGGCGGAATCCGCGGAATACCGGGGCCTGCGGCAGCCGATCGCGCTTCCGTTATAGATCGTTAACGAATGGCAACACTGCGGCGCCCATTGCGCCGTTAGGTTATGACCATTGGGACGGCACCCGAGCCGAGCCCCGTCACCCACAACAAGGAGAAACATGAGCGTCTTCACCCGCTCGCGCAAGTCCGCCATTCTCGGCGGCATCGCGCTCGCCGGTGCCAGTGCACTCGTTCTCGCCGGCTGCGCCGGCGGAGGAACGGGTGGCGACAGCACCGAATCACCCAACACGTCGGAAGAGCGTGACCTCACGCTCAGCATCGGAACCGTGCTGCCCCAGACCGGTGCGCTCGCGTTCCTCGGCCCGCCGGAAGAGGCCGGCGTCGGCCTCGCCGTCGCAGAGATCAACGAAGCAGCCAAGGGCATCACTGTCGATGTCGAGTACGGCGACTCGGGCGACCCCGACAACAAGGCCTACGAGACCACCGTCCCGCGCCTCCTCGGCAACGGCGTTCAGGCGATCATCGGTGCTGCGGCATCGGGCGTCACCAAGCTCTTCCTCGACCAGGCAGTCGGTGCCGGCGTCATCACGTTCTCGCCCGCCAACACGTCGCCCGACTTCACGACGTGGGACGACAACGGCCTCTACTTCCGCACCGCTCCCAGCGACCTGCTGCAGGGCGAGGTGCTGGGCAACCTGATCGCCGAAGACGGCGCATCGACGCTCGGCATCATCTACCTCAACGACGCGTACGGCACGGGCCTCGAGGCCGCGCTGACCGAGACGTTCGAGGCCACGGGTGGCCAGGTTGTGGCATCCGAGTCCTACAACGCCGGTGACACGAACTTCTCGGCTCAGGTGTCGTCGATCCTCGCGCAGAACCCGGAGGCCATCGCGGTCATCGGCTTCGAAGAGACCGCGACGATCGCTCCGTCGTTCGTCAACAGCGGCTTCGACGGCTCGAAGTTCTACTTCGTCGACGGCAACACCTCGCAGTGGGGTGCTGACATGCCCGTGGACATCACCGGCTCGAAGGGCACGCAGCCCGGCCCGGTGCTCTCGGACGACTTCCAGGACCGCCTCATGGCGCAGTGGCAGGAGCAGGCCGGCGAGGAACTCGTCGACTTCAACTACGCCGGTGAGTCCTACGACGCCGTCGTGCTCCTGGCGCTCGCTGCTCTGGCCGCGAACTCGACGGACGCCGCTGAGATCGCTGCGAAGCTGCAGGAGGTCTCGGGTGGTTCGGGTGACGGCGAGAAGTGCGACACCTTCGCCGCATGCGCCGACATCATCCTCGCGGGTGGCGTCGCCGACTACGACGGCTACTCCGGTGGCGTCGCGTTCGACGAGGCCGGCGACCCGACCGAGGCATCGATCGGTGTCTTCGAATACCAGGAGGGCAACGAGCACGTTCGCATCAACTAATTGATGCGCTGAGCTCTTCAGCCACTCAGGGCCCCGGTTCCTCACGGAACCGGGGCCCTTCTCGTTGTGTGCCGGCTGCGAGGGGCGCTGCGGCCCCGCAGGATCCGCAGGTCTGGGCCAGCGGATCCCGCGCATGCTCAGGGATACGCGCCCGCAGGAGGGTGTCTGCAGCCCGGGGGAGTATGCCGAGGGTGCACGAGCGGTGTCGCATCGAGCTCAGAGGCACGCGCCCAGGAGAAGACGCACGCGCCCAGGAGAGTGCTCCGGGTTCGGCAGGGGGCACGGGGGCGGGGAAGCGCTGGGGCCAGGGAGAGGGACGCAGGCGCGCAGGGAAGAAGCCCGTGCTCGGGGGAGATGCCCGTACACGAGAAGCCCGTACACAAGAGAAGAGGGGTGGATGCCGCGGCATCCACCCCTCTTCTCTTTACGGCGAGATCAGTCCTGCCCGAGCGAACCCAGGTACAGGCCGATGACCTTCGGGTCATTCAGCAGCTCGCGGCCCGTGCCGTGATACGCATCGCGGCCCTGGTCCAGGACGTAGCCGCGGTCACAGATCTGCAGGCACCGACGGGCGTTCTGCTCGACCATGATCGTCGTCACACCCGCCTTGTTGATGTCCGAGACGCGGATGAACGCGTCGTCCTGGCGCACGGGTGACAGACCAGCCGACGGCTCATCGAGCAGCAGCACGGCGGGGTCCATCATGAGTGCGCGCGACATCGCGACCATCTGGCGCTCACCGCCCGAGAGCGAGCCCGCGCGCTGCTTGAGGCGCTTGCCCAGCTCCGCGAAGATCCCGGTCACGAACTCGAGCCGCTCGGCGTATGCCTTGGGGTTCTGGTAGAGCCCCATCTGCAGGTTCTCCTCGATGGACAGCGAGGGGAACACGTTGTTCGTCTGCGGCACGAAGCCCACACCACGCGACACGAGCTTGTCGGAGTTGAGCCCGATGATGCTCTCGCCGTTGACCGTGATCTCGCCGGCGCGAACCTTGACCATGCCGAAGATCGACTTCAGCAACGTCGACTTTCCGGCACCGTTGGGTCCGATGATGCCGATCAGCTCACCCTTGCGGGCGATCAGGTTGGCACCGTTGATGATGTTGATGCCGGGGAGGTAACCCGCGTCGAGATCCTTGACCTCCACGACGATGCGGTCGCTCTTGGCAGCCTCGCCCGCGGGGGCTCCGGCCGTCGTCATCTTGGTCACTTGTTCTCCTCCTCGGCTTCGGCGATCGACTCGGCCTCGGCCTGCTCGATGTCCTCGAGCATCTCGATTGCGGAGGTGTTCAGTTCACCTTCGATGCGCCCGGTCACGATGCCGAGGTCGACGTCCTGGTGGGCGCCGAGGTACGCGTCGATGACCGCCTTGTTCTGCATCACGCTGTCCGGCGGCCCCTCGGCCACGACACGGCCTTCGGCCATGACGACGACCCAGTCGGCGATGTGCCGCACCATGTGCATATCGTGCTCGACGAAGAGCACGGTCATCCCGAGCTCCTTGAGGTCGAGGATGTGCTCAAGCAGCGACTCGGTCAACGCGGGGTTCACACCGGCCATCGGCTCGTCGAGCATGACGAGCGTCGGGTCGTTCATGAGGGCCCGCGCCATTTCGAGCAGCTTGCGCTGACCGCCCGACAGCGACGCCGCGTAGTCCGAGGACTTCGCGTCGAGCTTGAAGCGCTTGAGCAGGCTCCGCGCCTTGCCCTCGATCTCGGTCTCCTGCTTGCGCCAGACCGCCGGGATCATGCTCGTCCAGAAGCGCTCGCCCTTCTGCTTCGAGGCGCCGAGCTTCATGTTCTCGAGCACCGTCAGCAGCGACAGCGCCTTGGTGAGCTGGAACGTGCGCACCTGACCCAAGCGTGCGACCTTGAACGACGGCACACCGGCCAGCTGAGTCCCGTCGAAGCTCCACGTGCCCGAGTTGGGCTTGTCGAACCCGCACAGCAGGTTGAACAGCGTCGTCTTGCCGGCACCGTTGGGTCCGATGAGCGCCGTGATGGCGTTCCGCGGAACCTCGAGGTGCTGCACGTCGACAGCCGTGAGGCCACCGAAACGGCGGGTCACATTGTCGATGATGAGGATCGGGTCGGTCTTGGCGACGCCGGGGACGGCCTCGCCCTTTGCGAGCCCGGTCGCCTTGGGACGACGGATGTTGCCCGTTGTGGGGGCGACACCGCCCTCGGGAGTGATGTTATTTGACAAAGGTCAACTCCCTCTTGTTGCCGAGGATGCCCTGCGGGCGGAATATGACGAGCAGCATCAGCGCGATGCCCACGAGGACGAAGCGCAGCGTGCCCGCTTGGATCGGCGAGATCGGCAGGATCCCGATCGACGCGAGCGCCGGAAGGACCCCATCGAGGAACGCCATGATCACCCAGAAGACGACGGCACCCAGCGCCGGCCCGAAGACCGTCGCCGCACCGCCGAGCAGCAGGATCGTCCAGATGAAGAACGTCAGGCTCGTCGTGTAGGTGGCGGGAACGACCGCCGACGGAAGCGCGAAGACCACGCCGCCGAGCGCACCGAAGATGCCACCGAGCACGAGCGCCTGCATCTTGTAGGCGAAGACGTTCTTACCGAGCGAGCGCACGGCGTCTTCGTCTTCACGGATCCCCTTGAGGACGCGACCCCACGGGCTGCGCATGACCGCCCACACGATGTAGACCGCGATCGCCAGCAGGATGACGCCGAACACGCGCACCCACAGGGCGTCAGCCGTGTAGGTCCACGGACCGAAGCCGTACGTTCCGGGCGGGAACGGGTTCGCCGCGCGGAAGCCCGCGTGGTACCCGCCGAGGCCGTCGGCCGAGTTGGTGACCGCGTCGAACGCCGTCGTCGTGAACAGCAGTCGCACGATCTCGGCTGCCGCGATCGTCACGATGGCGAGATAGTCCGCTCGCAGTCGCAGCGTCGGGATACCCAGGATGAAGGCGAACACGGTCGCCGCCACCATCCCGATCAGGATGCCGACCCACCACGGGAGTCCGAACGACAGGATCGAGATCGCGTAGCTGTACGCGCCGATCGCCATGAAGCCCGCCATACCGAAGTTCAGCAGGCCGGCATAGCCGAAGTGGACAGCGAGGCCCGTCGCAGCGAGTGCGTAGGCGATCGTCGTCGGGCTGAACAGCCAACCCGCGGTGTTATTGAGAATTCCTCCCCAGTCCATGGTCGCCTCCTATCCGAGTCTCTCTTTACGGCCCAGGATGCCCTGTGGCCTGACCAGCAGAATCAAGATGAGCACGACGAGCGCACCCACGTACTTCAGGTCGGACGGCAGCCAGAGGGTCGAGACCTCCACGAGCAGACCGACGATGATCGCGCCGATGAGGGCGCCGAACGCCGTCCCCAGCCCGCCGAGTGTCACGGCAGCGAAGATGAGCAGCAGGATGTGCACACCCATGTCCCACCGCACGCCGGGGCGGAAGTAGCCCCAGAGGATGCCGCCGAGGGCCGCGAGTGCCGCCGACAGGACCCAGACGATCCGGATGACGCGATCGACGTTGATTCCGGATGCCGCGGCCAGGCCGGGGTTGTCCGAAATCGCCCGCGTCGCCTTGCCCACGCGGGTGCGCAGCAGCCAGAAGGCCACCAGGACGAGCACGACGATGCTGATGCCCATCGACATCAGGGCGACGGGCGACAGAGCGATCGCACCGAAGAGCTGAATCTTCGTCGATCCTGCGCCCGGCAGCTGCGACGTCGATCCACCCAGGAAGAACTGGTAGATGTAGCGCACCGCGAGCGACAGGCCGATGCTGACGATCATCAGCGGGACGAGCCCGATTCCCTTTCGGCGCAATGGCTTCCACAGCCCCGCATCCAATGTGTAGCCGAACAACCCGCCCGCGATGATCGTGAGGGGGATCGTCAGCCACATCGGGATCTGCAGGCCGACGCCCAGCGCGACCGCGATGACGGCACCGAAGGTGACGAGCTCGGCGTGCGCGAAGTTGGTCAGGCCCGTCGTTCCGAAGATGAGCGAGACACCGATCGCTGCAAGCGCGAGCAGCAGACCGAAGTTCAGTCCGTTGATGATGCGCTCGACCAGCTGGTCCACGAACGACGTCGTGACCCGCTCGCCCTCACCGAGGAAGAGGTTGATGATCTTCGACCCGGTAAGGCCGAATTCCACATCGAACGAACCCGAGGAGCCTTCCTTGAGAGCGATGCCGTCGCCCAGCTGTGCCGGGTCGACGATGACACCGTCGGGCAGCGAGGATTCGTCGACCGTGAGGACGTACGAGTCCTTCTCTGGAACGTACAGACGCCACTTGCCCTCGGTGTCGGTCACGGTTTCAGCGTCGAACCCGTTGCCTTCGATCGTCATGGTCACATCGGAAACAGGTTCGCCCTCGAACGTGATGATTCCACCGAAGTAGTAGTCGGTTACCTCTTGCTCCTCGGGTGGATCACCCGTATCGGCCCAGGCGCCTTGCGGCGTGTTGAAAACGAACAGCATGGCGGCGAACACCGCCGCGATAACTGTCAATATCCCGCGCCGCGATCGTGTCGCGGCCACAATCGTAGAACCCACAGAACCTCCAGTAAGGCACCACGGACACCGAAGGCTCGGGTCGCAATCGGCCGTGATGAACGACGGTTCGACCTTATTGCGTCGTCGGCGATTCGTACACAGCGCATTTTTGGACGTAATCGAATCGGAACACGGAAGGGTTGCTAAGAGCCGCAAAAGGCGGAACAAACCCGCCAGCCCGACACTTAGACTCGGTACGGCAGGTTCCGCGTGTGCACCGGCCGTCGCCGTTCACCCCCGAGCACTACGCGCCGTGCAAGACCTGCACCGCGCAGGAGACCCCATGGAGCACAACGATCCCTTCGGCTTCGTCGGACTGACCTATGACGACGTCCTGCTGCTGCCCGGCCACACCGACGTCATCCCCAGCGAGGCCGACACCTCCTCACGGGTGACGCGCCGCATCACCGTCGCGACACCGCTGCTGTCCAGCGCCATGGACACGGTGACCGAGTCGCGGATGGCGATCGCCATCGCTCGCGAGGGCGGGCTCGGCATCATCCACCGCAATATGTCCATCGACGAGCAGGCCGCGATGGTCGACCGGGTCAAGCGCAGCGAATCGGGCATGATCACCGACCCGATCACGACGACCCCCGACGCCACGATCGAAGAGGTCGACGCTCTGTGCTCGCAGTATCGGATCTCGGGGCTCCCCGTGATCGATGAAGAGGGGCGCCTGCTCGGCATCATCACCAATCGAGACATGCGGTTCGTCTCGGGCTTCGAACGGCAGACGACCCTTGTCAAGGACGTCATGACCAGTGAAGGGCTGGTGACCGGCAAGGTCGGCATCGGCGCGAACGACGTCATCGCGCTGTTCGCGCATCACCGCGTCGAGAAGCTGCCGCTCATCGACGACGACGGCAAGCTCGCCGGTCTCATCACGATCAAGGACTTCGACAAGAGCGAGAAGTACCCGCTCGCCACGAAGGACGAGCACGGGCGACTGCGCGTGGGCGCGGCGATCGGCTTCTTCGGCGATGCATGGCAGCGTGCCGAGGCCCTGCGCGACGCGGGTGTCGACGTCCTCGTCGTCGACACGGCCAATGGACAGTCGGCGGGCGTCATCGACATCGTGAAGCGCATCAAGGCTGACGCATCCTTCGATCACGTCGACGTCATCGGCGGCAACGTCGCGACGCGCGAGGGTGCGCAGGCGCTCATCGACGCGGGTGTCGACGCGGTGAAGGTGGGCGTCGGACCGGGTTCGATCTGCACGACACGCGTCGTCGCCGGCGTCGGCGTGCCGCAGGTGACGGCGATCTACGAGGCGTTCCTCGCGGCGCGCGAATCCGGCGTGCCGGTCATCGCCGACGGCGGGCTGCAGTACTCGGGCGACATCGCGAAGGCACTCGTCGCGGGCGCCGACACGGTCATGCTCGGGTCGCTCCTCGCGGGCACCGACGAGTCGCCCGGCGAGATCGTCTTCCAGGGCGGCAAGCAGTTCAAGCTGTACCGCGGCATGGGCTCGCTCGGAGCGCTGCAGACCCGCGGCAAGAAGACTTCGTACTCGAAGGACCGGTACTTCCAGGCCGACGTTCCCAGCGACGACAAGCTGATCCCCGAAGGCATCGAGGGCCAGGTCGCCTACCGCGGGCCGGTGTCGGCCGTCGCCTACCAGCTCATCGGAGGCCTGCGGCAGTCGATGTTCTACGTCGGCGCTCGCACGATCGACGAACTCAAGTCCAAGGGCAAGTTCGTGCGCATCACGGCGGCGGGTCTCAAGGAGTCCCACCCGCACGACGTGCAGATCGTCGTCGAGGCGCCCAACTACAAGAGGTGACCGGGCGGCGTCCGTCTCACGACGGGTGAGGGGTGACGGATGCCGCGCCCCGGCGTATCGTCGGCGGCATGTGCCGCAGCATCCACACGCTTCACAATTTCGAGCCCGCCGCCAGCACGGAGGAAGTGCATGCGGCGGCGCTGCAGTACGTCCGCAAGATCGCCGGGACGACGAAGCCGTCGCGGGCCAATCAGGACGCCTTCGCTCGGGCCGTGCACGCGATCGAGCATGCGACGCAGCACCTGCTCGATGAGCTCGTGACGGCGGCGCCGCCGAAGAACCGTGACGAAGAGGCCGCGAAGGCGCGGGCGCGCGCCGAGAGTTCGGGCCGCTACTCGGCCGCCTGAACGCCCGCAGCGGTGTCAGCCGTGGCGGGTAGGCTGGGGGCGTGAGCATGGACATCGAACTCGGTCGGGCCAAGCGCGCGCGTCGCGCGTATTCGTTCGACGACATCGCGGTCGTCCCCTCGCGGCGCACGCGAAATCCCGAAGACGTCTCGACGGCGTGGACGATCGACGCCTTCAGCTTCGACATCCCCGTCCTCGGCGCGCCGATGGACTCCGTGGTCAGCCCGCAGACGGCGATCATGCTCGGTCAGCTCGGCGGGCTCGGCGTGCTCGACCTCGAGGGCCTGTGGACCCGATACGACGACCCGGAGCCCCTGCTCGCCGAGATCGCGGGGCTCGAGAAGGCCGCCGCGACGCAGCGCATGCAAGAGCTCTACGACGAGCCGATCAAGCCCGAGCTGGTGCGTGATCGTCTCGCCGAGATCCGCGAGGCCGGTGTCACCGTGGCCGGCGCCCTCACGCCGCAGCGCACGCAAGATCTCTACGAGACCGTCGTCGCGGCCGGCGTCGACCTCTTCGTCATCCGCGGCACGACCGTCTCCGCCGAGCACGTCTCGAGCGTCGACGAGCCCCTCAACCTGAAGAAGTTCATCTACGACCTCGACGTGCCCGTCATCGTCGGCGGAGCGGCCACCTACACGGCGGCCCTGCACCTCATGCGCACGGGCGCCGCGGGCGTGCTCGTCGGCTTCGGCGGCGGAGCCGCCTCGACGACGCGCGCGACGCTCGGTCTGCACGCGCCGATGGCGACGGCTGTGGCCGATGTGGCCGGCGCTCGCCGCGACTACCTCGATGAGTCGGGCGGGCGATACGTGCACGTCATCGCCGACGGCGGAGTCGGCACGTCCGGCGACATCGTCAAGGCTCTCGCGATGGGCGCCGACGCCGTCATGCTCGGTGTCGCGCTCGCGCGCGCGACGGATGCGCCGGGGCGCGGCTACCACTGGGGCCCCGAAGCGCACCACTCCAAGCTTCCGCGCGGCCGCCGGGTGCGGGTGGACCAGGTCGCGAGCCTCGAAGAGATCCTTTACGGGCCCGCGCCCGTCGCCGACGGCACCGCCAACCTCATCGGCGCGCTGCGCAAGTCGATGGCCACGACCGGGTACTCCGACCTGAAGGAGTTCCAGCGCGTCGAGGTCGTCGTCGCGCCCTACACGGGCGGATGATGAGTCCGGCGGGGGGCGACCCCTCGGCGCGCTCAGGAACCGACGGCCGGGGTGCGGAGCCGGTGCCTGAGATCTTTCCGCCGACGCTTCGTGAGGTCATGCTGCGGCCGCGGTGGATCGGCATGCTGCTGCTGTGCCTCGTCGTGGCCGGTGTCTTCGCCTGGCTCGGCCAGTGGCAGCTGTCCAACGCGATCGACACCGATCCTCCGCCGCCGGGTGCGACCGAGGTGCAGCGCCCACTCGCCGACGTCGCCGCGCCGGGGGAGTACGTGCCCGAGCCGCTCGTCGGACAGCGCGTCGAGGTTGAGGGCGCCTGGGTCCCCGGCGACTTCCTGATCGTCGCTTCGCGGTTCAACGGCGGCGAAGAAGGCTTCTGGGTGACGGGCCAGCTGCGCATCGACGGCATCCTCGAGCCGACCTCGATCGCCGTCGCCGTGGGGTGGGCCCCGACCCTCGAGCAGGCGGAGTCCGCGGCCGCACAACTCGATGCCGAGGCCGCCGGCGGTGCGACGGTGACGGTTCAGGGCCGGCTGATCTCGGACGAAGGACCCACCTCACCGCGCAGCGAAGCCGACCCGTTGACGTTGACCCGCATGGCGAGTCCGGCGTTGCTGAGCCGCTGGCACGACACGGAGGGTCTCGACGTGTACCGGGGGTACATCGCCTCACCCGATGCTCCCGCGGGTCTTGTCGACATCGATTCGCCGCCGCCGGCCGAGCGCTCGCCCGTCAACTGGCTGAACATCTTCTACGCCGCTGAGTGGGTCATCTTCGCCGGCTTCGCGTTCTATCTCTGGTATCGCCTCGCGAAGGACGCGTGGGAGAAAGAGATCGAAGACCTCGAGGATGCGGCTGCCGAGGGGGAAAGAAGCCCTGCGTAGCCCGGGTAAACTGGACTCCATGCCCCGCCCCCCCAAACTCGCCAGTTTCCCGGCGATCCGCGGAGCCCTGAAGTTCTATGAGATCTGCTCGGTCATCACCGGCGTCGGCCTGCTGCTGCTGGTTGCCGAGATGATCCTCAAGTACACGCCGCTGCACCTCGAGCTGTTCGTGGGCGGATCCGGTGGCTTCCTGTGGCTCGCGCCCGTCATCGTCGGCCCCGGCTGTGAGTGGTGGTCGCTGTTCCTGCCGATGACCAACTCCTGCGAGATGATCTCGGTCGGCGACGGCTTCAACGTCTCGCTGGCGATCCTCGTCGTGCACGGCTGGTTCTATGTCGTGTACCTGTTCTCGTGCTTCCGCATCTGGAGCCTCATGCGCTGGCCTTTCCTGCGCTTCATCGTCCTCGCGCTCGGCGGCATCGTGCCGCTGCTGTCCTTCTTCATGGAGGCGCGTGTGTCTCGCGAAGTGCGCCAGTACCTCGCGGCGCGCGAAGCGGCCGAGGCTTCTCCCCCCACCATCCCCGCAACGGAAGGGTCACGTTGACCGAGCAGACCGAAACCTCGCAGCGACCCGTTCTGGTGGTCGACTTCGGGGCGCAGTACGCGCAGCTGATCGCCCGCCGCGTGCGCGAAGCCGGCGTCTACAGCGAGATCGTGCCGCACACCGTGACCGCTGCTGAGATCGCGGCGAAGAACCCCGTCGGCATCATCCTCTCGGGCGGCCCGTCGTCGGTGTACGCCGAGGGAGCGCCCGCGCTGGACGCCGACGTGTTCACGCTCGGCGTGCCGACGCTCGGCATCTGCTACGGCTTCCAAGTCATGGCCAAGACTCTCGGCGGCGAGGTCGAGAACACGGGCTTGCGCGAGTACGGTGCGACGGATGCGGCGATCGCGAACGACGGCGGCGTGCTGCTGGGTGGCCAGCCCGCGCAGCAGAACGTCTGGATGAGTCACGGTGACCAGGTCTCGCGCGCGCCCGAGGGCTTCGACGTGCTCGCCTCGACCGCCGTGACCCCGGTCGCCGCGTTCGGCAACGACGACAAGCGGCTCTACGGCGTGCAGTGGCACCCCGAGGTCAAGCACTCCGACCACGGGCAGCGGGTCATCGAGAACTTCCTGCACCGGGCGGCCGGGCTGCCCGCCGATTGGAACAGCGGCAACGTCATCGCCGAGCAGATCGAACGGATCCGCGCGCAGGTCGGCACGGGTCGCGTGCTGTCGGCGCTGTCCGGCGGGGTCGACTCGGCCGTCTCGACGGCGCTCGTGCACGAGGCCGTGGGCGACCAGCTCGTCGCGGTCTTCGTCGACCACGGCCTGCTGCGCAAGGGAGAGCGCGAGCAGGTCGAGAACGACTACGTCGCATCGACGGGCGTGCGTCTGGTGACCGTCGACGCGCGCGAGCAGTTCCTCTCGGCGCTGGCCGGTGTCAGCGACCCCGAGCAGAAGCGCAAGATCATCGGCCGCGAGTTCATCCGCTCCTTCGAGAAGGTGCAGGACGACCTCATCGCCGAAGCCGCCGCCGAAGGCGAGCCCATCCGGTTCCTCGTGCAGGGCACGCTCTACCCTGATGTCGTCGAGTCGGGCGGAGGCAGCGGCACGGCGAACATCAAGAGCCACCACAACGTGGGCGGCCTGCCCGAAGACCTGCAGTTCGAGCTCGTCGAGCCGCTGCGCACTCTGTTCAAGGACGAAGTGCGCGCGATCGGCCGCGAGCTCGGGCTGCCCGAAGCGATCGTGGGGCGCCAGCCGTTCCCCGGCCCCGGGCTCGGCATCCGCATCGTCGGCGAAGTGACCGCCGACCGACTCGAGATCCTGCGCGACGCCGACGCGATCGCGCGCGAAGAGCTCACGAACGCGGGCCTGGACGGCGAGATCTGGCAGTGCCCTGTCGTGCTCCTCGCCGACGTCCGCTCCGTGGGGGTGCAGGGCGATGGCCGCACCTACGGCCACCCCATCGTGCTGCGCCCCGTCTCGTCGGAAGACGCCATGACGGCGGACTGGACGCGGCTGCCGTACGACGTGCTCTCACGCATCTCGAACCGGATCACGAACGAGGTGCGCGACGTCAACCGCGTCGTCCTCGACGTCACGTCCAAGCCGCCCGGCACGATCGAATGGGAGTGATCCACGCGGCGCCCGAGCGCGCCACGTGCGACACTGGACGCCACCGGGCGTTCGCGCCCCGCCTCCTGTGAGGAGACCGATGTCAGCATCGGAGTTCGGCATCACGCCGCTGGAGATGCCACGCAGCATCCGCGAGTCGGTTGAGCGCGCCCTCGCCGCGGGCATCGTCTCGGGCGAGCTCGCCGAGGGAACGCTTGTCTCTGTGCCCACCCTGGCGGCGAAGTTCGACGTCTCGGCGACCCCCGTGCGAGAGGCGATGCTCGAGCTCGAGCGGCGCGGCTTCGTCGAAGCGGTCAAGAACAAGGGCTTCCGCGTCACCGAGGTCAGCCGAGACGGACTGAGGCAGATCGTCGAAGTGCGACAGCTGCTCGAGCCACCCGCGATGGAACAACTCGCGCGGCGTTTTCCCCGTGAGCGGATGCCGGAGTTCCAAGAGCTCGCCGGCGCCATCATCGCCGGGGCCGAAGCGGGCGACCTGCGCGCCTACCTCGAAGCCGACCGCGCCTTCCACCTCGAGCTGACCGCGATCCTCGGGAACGATCTGCTCGTGGACACCGTCGCCGAGTTGCGTTCTCGCACGCGGCTCGTGGGGTTGTCCGCACTGCTGGAATCGCGGCAGCTCGAAGAGTCCGCCGCCGAGCACCTCGAGCTGCTGAGCCTGCTCGACGCGGGAGACGCCGAGGGTGCGCGAGTGCTCATGCAGCGCCACATCTACCACACGCTGGGCTGGTGGTCGGGGCGCCCCGAGTGACCCGGTCAGTCGCCTGACGGCATCCGGTCGACGAGGATCGCGTCGACGGCGTCGTCGAGGTCGTTGATGACGCCGCGCCAGCCGCGCAGAAGCGTACCCCCGGCGCCGATGACGGCGAGGAACGGCGGCTCGGTCACGGCATAGGCCTGCCACGCCGCGCCGGCGGGATCACGGGCGATGAGGTGTTCCACGTCGTTGTCACGCGCATACGTCGTCATCTGCTCGACGTCGCTGCGTTCGGAGACGGCGATGACGGTCACGGCATCACCGTACGTCTCGACGACGTCGTTGAGCTCTGCCTGCGCATCGGCGCACAAGTCGCACCACGTCTCGGTGAACGCCAGCAGAACGGGGCGGTCGCTCCACAGGTCCGAGAGCGAGATGACCGTGCCGTCCAGGAGCGTCACCTCGGCATCGGGTGCCTGTGGCGCGGCATCCGTGTCGATCGCGCGGTATTGGACACCCGACGGCACGGGACCGGGCAGGGTCGACCCGGGTGAGGTCGCCGATGTGCAGGCGCTGAGTGCGAGCACGCAGACGAGAGCGGGGGCGGCGAGGAGGCGTCTCACGGGAGGATCGCCTCCCACACGCCGTCTTCGCGATGAGGCATCATGACGATGTCCGTTCTGTCACCCGTATCGAGGTAGGCGACCTCGATTCCCTCGGGGAGGGCGGCGTCGAGGAGGAAGACGCACGCGGTCGGTTCGGCGAGACCGTCGAAATCGACGTCGATCATCTTCTCGGCGGTTCCCTGGGGGATCGTGCCCTCGGCGATGACGTCGCCGTCATCGTCACGGACCGTGAAGGATGCCGTCGCGTGCACGTCGCGATACGGTCCCGACCCGTTGCACGGCTCACCCGCGACACGCTTCTCGCCGTCCTTGAGCAGCAGACGGGCGGTGGGGGCACCGCCCGGGGTGCCGGCGCAGCCGGAAAACACCACGACCGCCGCGGCGAGCGTCGTGGCAAGCGCGAGGCGTGCTCGGCTCATGAGTGCTCCTTCGGGAGCGAGGACGGCGGAGCGGCCCGCGGGAACACGGGCCGCTCCGTCGCGTCAATCGCAGGCGAACGCGGGATAGGTGACGGTCGAGCCGTGATCGGATCGCCCGTCGGCCGCGCCGCTGATCTGCACATCACCGGCGGACAACGTCGCCGTGCGCGTGTTGATCGAGACACTGGCCGTCGCTCCGGGCTGCACCGAGGCGAACGTCTTGTCGCCGTACGCGCTTCGGACGGTGACCGCGGAGGGAACGGTGTCTTCGTTCCGCACCGTGACGGAGGCGTACACCTTGCCGCCGAGGCAGCGAGGCGTCACCTGGGCGTCGAGTGCGACCTCGGGGTCGCTCTCGAGGAGCGCCGTGTCGACCGTGCACTCCGCCGTCGCCGTCTTCGACGGGTCGGACTCGCTCGTCGCGGTGAGCGTCACGACGGTCGAGTCGGCCGCGTCGCCCGTGGGATAGACGTAGACCGGCACCGATGCGGACTGGCCCGTGCGGGCCGCCGTGAGGGTGTTGGCCAGCTCGGCGTTCCAGCCCGCGCCATCGGCCGTGGCGGACAGGCGGTAGACGTCTCCGTCGACCTTCGCCGACACATCGCTGGGGTGAAGCGCCGCGTCGATCCCCGCGGTGCTGCCGGTGTTGGTCACGGGGAACGTGCACGTGGCGGCCTGGCGAGGCTCGTACAGCTTCGCCCGGACATCGGTCGTGCTCACGCCGCGGGTGTGCGGTCCCGCGCCGTCGAGGGAACGGACGGCGAGGGTGTAGCTGAGCACGCCCTCGTCATCGCGCTGCGTGTCGACGACGTAGAAGTGCAGCCGGTTGGCTTCGTCGATCCATTCCTTCTGCGAGCCGGACTTCTCGCCGGCCTTGAAGAGGGCGTCGTTGAGCTGGCGGTGATCGGCGATCGTCGCCATGACCGGTTCGCCGCCCGTGGCCCACTCGCCCGGGACGGTCGGCTTGTAGTAGTCGACCATCTGGATGTCCTCGGGGTTGGCGTCGATGACCCAGTTGAGGCAGTTGTGGCCGCACAGGGAGTCTTCGCCGTTGCGGTAGCCGAGGTGGCCACCACCGGCGGGATCCTGCGCATTGCCCCACTTGTTCTTCGCGATGAGCACGCCGCTGTCGGGGTTGAACGAGTCGAAGCCCATCCGGTCGATCACCTCGACGGTGTAGTTGTCCCACGAGCCGCCGTCACACATCGGGTCGGTGCTGATGTCGCACGCGGGGGTCTTGTCGTCGGCGTGCGGCCACTCGATCCACAGTCCCGATGTTCCCTCGACACCCGGGTCGACGGCGCGAGCGGTGACGGTGTCGAGGATCAGGCCGGTGTCGTCGAGTCCGTCGCGCGTGACCCGCACGAGGTTCTCTTCGGGGAGCAGGCCCATGTGCCGCTTGTTGCGCACCATGAGGCCCGACGGGCTCCAGCCGCCCTGGTTCGCCGGGACGACCCATCGCATGTGGTGGCCACCGGGACCGTTGAACGAACCGCGATCCATCATGTCCCACGGCGCCGAACCCACGCGGCGCAGCGGCGCGGGCGGGTTCTGCAGGTGCGAGAACGGGTTGTTGTTGTTGTCGCCGACTTGGAAGAAGAAGTGCCCGATCTCGTGCGTGATCGTGCCCGAGCTCTCGGCCTGGCGGATCGAGGAGAGGCCCCACTGCTGGGCGGCGGCGCGCCATGACGTCCACTCGACGTAGCGCGTGGGCGCCCAGTTGGGCATCGTGTTCTCGGGGTCGAACTCGGCGGGCGGGCCCCACGCGTCGGGCACCGACTCCTTGGTCGGGAACATCATCTGGCCGAACTCCTGCCAGATCGATGTCTCGTCATAGCCGGCGTAGATGCGCAGCAGCACGTCGTAGCCGCAGTTGCGCGCGTTGCCGCCGAGCTCGGCGGTCTTCGCGGCGCACCACGCGGCGGGCGTCATGCCGGCCTCGGCGGCCATCCCGGCTTGCCACTGCGTGACGACGTCGTTGTCCATCCGGCCGTTGCAGGTCTCGCCTGGGGGGCAGGAGTCGTTTTGACCCCACTCGTTGAGGCCGTACTCGAAGAGGTTGCGGGGCAGTTCGTACGGCCCGTACGCATCCATGAAGTCGATGCCGTAGGTCCCACGGCTCTGCTCCATCCAGTACTCATGGATCGTACGGCCCTTGTTGATCTCGTTCGGCTCCATGTAGTGCGAACGGTAGAACTCGGGAACGTCGTCACGCGGGATCGGGTCGATCTGCGGGTTGCCGAACGGATCGGAGCCCTTCGGCAGCGTCATCACGAAGGGCTGATCGGGGAAGTCCACCGCGATGAGTGCGACGCTGAGGCCGCCTTCGGACGGAGCGACGTCAGGGTCGTTCCACTGAGTGTCGGGGATATCGGTCCAGTCGTCCCATGTCATGTCGTACTGGTTCTGCCAGTCCTGCGCGTCCAGTGGTTCCACGACGAACGGGTCGGTGTTGGGCTGCTCGGAGGCCATGACGGCCGAATCGGTCACGGCCAGGCCCGCGACCAGCAATCCCGAGACTGCGACAATGGACCATTGACGACCCCTGCGCCGCGGCGCGAACCCATGATGCGTCATTGCGTACCTTCACTTCTTTGTGGGGGAGAGCGTCATACGGAGTTGGGGGAACCGCGATGACGCCTGTCTGCAATCTGTAACATATTACTGTGCCGGGCCGCCACTGCCGCCGAAACTCGCTGACGACTGAAATGACAGAGAAAGGCCCGGTCATGAGCGCTTCTGAGTACGCCGTACGTAATCTTCACATTCGCGACCACACCGTCGCCGTGCCGCTGGACTGGGCTGTCCCCGGCGGCCGCACGATCGACGTGTTCGCTCGCGAAGTCATCCGCCCCGGCGGCGAAGACCTGCCGGTCCTCGTCTTCCTGCAGGGTGGCCCCGGGGGCGCATCCCCCCGCCCCATGCCGCACGACACCGACTGGATCGCCGAGGCGCTCAAGACCCACCGCGTGCTGCTGCACGATCAGCGAGGCACGGGCCGGTCCACCCGCGTCGAGGCGGCGACGATCGCGGCGATGACCGACGAAGACGCCGCCGCGTACCTGCTCTGCTTTCGCGCCGACTCGATCGTCGCCGATCTCGAGCACATCCGCGAACATGTCTTCGGCGGCATGCGATGGGAGACGCTGGGACAGAGCTTCGGCGGGTTCATCACGCTGAGCTACCTTTCGACCCATCCCGAGGCGCTACGCGCGTGCTACGTCACGGGGGGGCTCACCTCGACGCGACCCGATGCCGTCGAGGTCTACCGCAGGACCTTCCCCCGCGTCGCCGGCAAGACGGCGCAGTTCTACCGCAGGTATCCCGCCGACGCCGCGATCACGGCCAGGGTCGCGGACCTCCTCGACGCAGAGGACGTGCGCCTTCCCGGAGGCGACCGGCTCACGACGCGGCGCCTGCAGACGATCGGCATCGATCTGGGAACGGGCACCGGTGCCGAGCGGATGCACTGGCTGTTCGACGAGGCCTTCTCGGCGCCGGAGCGGCTGTCCGAGGCATTTCTGCGCCGCATCGAAGCGCTCACTCAGTACGTCGACAATCCGCTGTTCGCCGTGCTCCAGGAATCGATCTACGCCGACGGCAGCGGTGCGACGAACTGGGCGGCGCAGCGCGTGCGCGACGGACTGCCCGCGTTCGACCCGAGTGTGCGGCCGCTGCCCTTCACGGGCGAGATGTTCTTTCCGTGGATGTTCGACGAGATCGCATCGCTGCGTCCGTTCCGCGGTGCGGCCGAGGTCATTGCGCGGAAGGAAGAGCACACGCGGCTGTACGACCGCGATGTGCTCGCCGCCAACGAGGTGCCCGTGGCGGCTGCCGTCTACTACGACGACATGTACGTCGACCTCTCGTTCTCGCAGGAGACGGCGGAGTTCCTTCCGAACTGCCACCTCTGGGTCACGAACGAGTTCGAGCACGACGGCATCCGTCAGGATGGCGGCATCCTGCGCCGGCTGATCGACCGCGTCGCCGACGAGGGTGGCGTGCGCTGACCCGCTGACGTGGGCGCGAGGCTGCGAGAGGATGAGGGGGTGACCGAGTTCCCCGATGCCGAGTACGTCATCCTCTCCAGCCGGCTCATTCCGGACCTGGACGGCGGCTACACGCTCGCGACCCTCGCCCGCGCGCGCCAGATGGCGGCCGCGGGGGTGCACGGCGGACGTGGACCGCTGCTGCTGACGGTCGACCCCGGGTCACCGAGCGAGCACGCACGACACCGCGCGACGTTCGCCGGGCGCGACCTCGTCGTCGCGCCCGATCGCATGCGCAACCTGTTCGACGAGGCGGCCGACCCCCGCGGGGGTGCGGCGGCGTGGCTGCGTCGCGCCGCGCGCACGGGTGAGCGTGACCCCGCTCTGCGCTACCGCCTCGTGGCAGACGAGGAGGGGCGGCCCGTGGTGAGCCTTCCGGTCATCGCGGGCGACCCGGATTGGCACATCAGCGATGCGCCGGTCGTCGTGCATGATGCCGCCGGCGCTGACATCGGCGTGCTCGACGGCTTCGGCGCCCTCTATCGCGCGTGGCTCGCCGAGGTCGTCGCGCAGCTGCGCACCGATGACCCCGCGCGCGGCGTCGTCGTCATCTGCGAGTCGCGCCAGCTCGGCGAACTGCTCGCGGGGTGGGACGACCCCGCGGTGCGCCTGCTGCACACGATCCACACGGTGCACCTCGAGCCCCCGTACACGGCGGATGCCCCCGTCAACGCGCTGTGGGAGCGGTGGTTCACCCTCGCCGAGCGGTTCGACGCCGTGCTGTGGCCCACTCACGCGCAGCGCGCCGACGTCGCCGAGCGTTTCGGCGACGCGGGCGTGCACGTCGTCGTTCCGCATGGGGTGCCCGCGGTGGCGTCTGTTCCGCCGGACAGCGAGCGCGTGCCCGGCCGGGTCATCATGCTCAACCGGCTGGCCCCGGGAAAGCGCGTCGACCATGCCGTGCGGGCTTTCGCCCGTGTCGTCGAACGCGTGCCGGAGGCCCAGCTCGACATCTACGGGGACGGCACCGAGCACGAGCGTCTTCAGGCTCTCATAGACGAGCTCGGCCTCGTCGCGAACGTCGTCCTGCGGGGGACGACATCCGACCCGGAGCGCGCCCTGCGCGCCGCGTCGGCGTACCTGTCGACGTCGGCGTACGAGGGTCAGGGCCTGTCGATCGTCGAGGCGCTCGCCGACGGCTGTCCCGTCGTCTCGTACGACGCGCCCTACGGACCGCGTGAGCTGCTCGGACGGGGAGGGGGAGTGCTCGTGCCCGACGGGGACGTCGATGCGCTCGCCGAGGCTCTGACCCAGGTGCTGACCGACCCCGAGCTGCACCACCGCCTCGCCGTCGAAGGCACGCAGTCCGCCCGCGCGGTCGACCCCGAGCACGCCATGGCCGCGCTCGCCCAGGCGGCTCGCGACGTCCTCTCCCGCCCGAGCCGACGAATCCGGCATGCAGAGGAGAACCCCGGCTCAGTCTGACGGCCGCCCGACGCCAGGACCGCGGCCCGCCCACGGATCGTAATCGGCGATGAGCTGTTCCTGCGGCGGACGCTCGGGCTCGGGAACGTGCTGCAGGTTGATGCGCACGCGGTACCACAGCGAGCTCGATCCGCGCATGCCGTCGATGAGCACGTCGGCGGGGTGCAGCGCCTCAGCGACCTCGGGGTGTCGCCGTCTCCACTCGTCGAGGGCTTCCAGCGACTCGGGCTTCGTCTTCGTCCTGGCCACCTCGATGAGGGGCATGATCGAGCGGCGCCGGCCGTCGTCGCTGTCGCGCTTCGGAGGCTTCTCGGTGGGGCCGAGCTCGTCGGCCAGCCTCAGCAGAGCATCGAGCGAACCGATGGCGTCATCGATCCCGTTGTGCGGGTCACCGTGCTCGGCCACGTGCCGAGGCACCGTGAGCACGGTGAAATCCTCGGGCCAGCAGTCGCGCAGCTGATCCCACGTGAGCGGTGTCGACACCCGCGCATCGGGCACGGGGCGCACCGAGTACGCCGACGCGACGGTGCGGTCCTTCGCGTTCTGGTTGAAGTCGACGAAAACCCTCTCGCCGCGCTCCTCCTTCCACCACCGCGCCGTCGCGAGCCCGGGCGCGCGGTTCTCGACTTCGCGCGCCAGGGTCTCGGCCGCGCGCCGCACGTGTGCGTAGTCCCATTCCGGTGCGATGCGCACGAGGATGTGCAGACCGCGCGACCCGCTCGTCTTGGGCCAGCCGACCAGCCCCACGGCATCGAGCACATCGCGCGCCACGAAGGCCGTGTCGACGATCTGCGACCATCCGACGCCGCGGTCGGGCCCCTCTGCCGAGTACGACGAGGGAGGGTCGAGATCGATGCGCAGCTCATCGGGCCGGTCGAGATCGTCGGCTCGCACAGGGTGGGGATTGAGGTCGATGCATCCGAGGTTGACGATCCACGCCAGGCCCGCCGCATCGCGGATCACTGCTTCTTCGGCCGATCTTCCCGATGCGTACTGCAGGACGGCGGTGTCGATGAAGTCCGGGTGGTTCTCGGGCACGCGCTTCTGGAAGAACGGCTCGTGGGTGATGCCTTTCGGAAAGCGCTTGAGCACCATGGGGCGTCCGCCGGCGCCGCGCAGGGCTCCGTCGGCGACGGAGAGGTAGTAGCGCACGAGATCGAGTTTGGTGAGGCCGACGTCGGGGAAGATGACCTTCTCGGGGCTCGAGATGCGCACGTCATGACCGGCGATCTCGAGCGTCTCGGCGGTGGAGGCGGAGGGCGTCATGCGCGTCACGGTAGCGACGGCGGATGCGGGCGACCAGGGGGTTGCGCAGGCGCCCCATCAGATCAGGAGCAGCCCGCGCACGATGAGCCATGCCGTGAAGCCGAGTGAGGCGGCGGCCGCCAACGACAGGGCGACGCGGTGTCCGGTCGATCCGTCACCCGCGTGCCACGCGCGCGCGAGCACGACCACGAGCAGAACCGCCGCGGCGATCCCGACCATCGGCAGGATCACGAGCGGCCACAGTGCCCCGGGCGCACCCCGCTCGATCGACAGTGGATCGACGCGGGAGAACAGCACGAGGATCGCCGCAGCGTAGGCGACGTTCGCGGCGGCGGAGAGGGTCGCCGCGAGCACAGCGCCCTCGGGCGCGCGCCCGCGACGACGGGCGAGCCAGCTCAGGCCGTAGACGACGCCGTAGCCGACGGTCGCGAGCAGCCCCGCCAGCAGCAGGCCTCCGAGCGCGAGCCGCACCGGTGCATCCCGCAGCTCGCTTGCGAGACGCTCGGCGGGTGCGACCACGGCACCGCTCGCCGCTTCGTACGACGCGGCGAAGGCTGTCGCGACGTCCGGTGCGCGTTCGACGACAGGGGACAGGAGCGCCGGCGCGAGTGCGATCGCCGCGGCCAGAAGCAGGCCGCACACCGCGCGCATCCGACGGGACGGATGCTGCAGCGCACTCATGCCGTCACTATAGGCCGATCGGCGCCAGGAACGACGAAGGGGCCGCCCAGTGGGCGACCCCTTCGATGATGCAGATGATGCGTGCTAGTTGCTGCCGCGGATGATCGCGATGATGCGCAGGATCTCGACGTAGAGCCACACGACGGTGACCATGATTCCGAAGGCGCCGAGCCAGCCGTACTTGCGGGGCGCGCCGTTGCGGACGCCGCGCTGGATCGAATCGAAGTCGAGCACGAGCGAGTACGCCGCCATGATGACGACGAAGACGCCGATGATGACACCCCACGGAATGCCCAGCGGGCCTTCCAGGCTGCGCAGGCCGAAGGCTCCGCCGGCGATCGGGGCGTTGAAGACCATGAGACCGAGGTTCAGGAGCGAGAAGACGAGGTAGCCGAGCATCGCGATCATGAAGATCTTCGTCGCGCGCTTGGAGGCACGGATCTTGCCGCTCGCGAAGAGCGCCAACGTGACGCCGACGACCGACAGGGTGGCCAGCGTCGCCTGCAGCACGATGCCTTCGAACATCATCTCGAAGTAGGCCGAGATGCCTCCGACGAACAGACCCTGGAACGCCGCGTAGGCAGCGATGAGCGGCGGGCGGATCGTCTTGCGCGACGTGAAGATGACGACCATCGCGAGAACGAAGCCGCCCAGTGCGCCGACGATCCACGGAACGATCGTGGGCGACGGGTTGGCGACCGTCACGGGCGCCATCGTCCAGACCCAGCCGACGACGGCGGTGACAAGCAGGATCCCGAAGAGGCCGACCGTCTTCCAGATGGTGTCTTCGTACGACATCCGGTCGGTTTCGAGGGCTCCCGCGGCGGGGGCGGCATACATGCCCTCGAGCTGAGCCTGGTTCGCGGCGTTCACGCCCGCCTGCTGGGCGGAAGAGAGGGTCGCGGCCTGCTGCCCGCCGGGATAGGTGCGCACAGCGCGCTCATCCTGGAAGGCCGGATTATTGAAGGCGGGATTGTTGAGGGCCATTGCTCTCACACTCCAAAGTCATGGGTGGCATCATCGTGCTGTCGATCCACGATATCGGACGTATGCCGGGCACTGACCGTTGCACGCTGTGAGACGGCTACGAGCCCGGGGCTAGCCTGGAATCGTGTCGCGCCCTCTTCCGCTCGTCATCGGGCACCGCGGGGCGCCCGGGTATCGCCCCGAGCACTCCCGCTCGTCGTACGACCTCGCGCTCGCGATGGGAGTCGACGCCGTCGAGCCCGACATCGTCGTGTCGCGCGACGGCGTGCTCGTCGTGCGACACGAGAACGAGATCTCGACGACGACCGACGTCGCCGACCGGCCGGAGTTCGCCGATCGGCATACGTCGAAAACGGTCGACGGCGTCGAGCTCTCGGGATGGTTCACCGAGGACTTCACCGCCGAGGAGATATCGACGCTGCGATGCCGCGAGCGGCTGCCCGCCCTGCGCCCCGCCAGCGCGACGTTCGATGACGAGCAGGCCGTGCTGCGGCTGCGTGACGTGCTCGATCTCGTTCGCGCCCGCTCGCTCGAGCAGGGGCGAGAGATAAGAGTGGTGCTCGAGATCAAGCACCCCACCTACTTCGGCTCACTCGGCTGGGATGTCGCGGAGCTCGTCGCGACGGAGCTCCGCGAAGCCGGGTGGGCCGGCGGTGAGCTGCCGCTCACGATCGAGTCGTTCGAGTCCACCGTGCTCGTGCGACTGCGCGAGTGGGGCATCCCGGCGACCTACATCTATCTTCTCGAGGCGACGGGCCGGCCCGTCGACCTCGTCGTCGCGGAGGGTGTGGACGCACCGACGTATCGGCAGACAGCCGCCCCCGACGGACTCGACCGGCTCGTCGGCGTCGTCGACGGCATCAGCGTGCACAAGCGCATGATCCTCGCGCCGGACAAGCTCGGGCGGCTGACAGGCCCCTCTCGCATCGTCTCGGATGCGCACGATCGCGGTCTGCGCGTCTATACGTGGACGTGCCGTCCCGAGAACGCCTTTCTCATCGGTCAGTTCAGGTCCGGTCCTCTGCGGTCCGCCTTCGGCGACTGGAGGGGGGAGTGGGCGGTGATCCGCGACGCCGGTGTCGACGGCGTCTTCGTGGACCACGCCGATCTCGGTGTCGACTTCTTCCGTGGCGGCGTGTCGACGGGTGGGCCGGGTGACTGATGGCGAGCGCAGGACCGCGCGGCCCCCGTTCGCACGGCCGCGGCTGATCCTGCTCGTCTTCGCCGGCGGCGTCATCGGCACGGCCGCGCGCGAAGCGATCGCCCTCGCGTTCCCGAGCGGGGGAGTGACGTGGGGTGTCCTGACCGTGAACCTGGTCGGGTCCTTCGCGCTCGGCTTCCTCGTGGCGTCGCTGGGTGCAGAAGAGACCGCGGCGCGGCGTGATGTGCGACTGTTCGTCGGCACCGGCGCGATCGGTGGTTTCACGACGTACAGCGCGCTCGCGACCGATGCCGTGCTGCTTGTGGAGACGCAGCCGCTCGTGGCGCTCGCGTACGCGCTCGGCAGCGTCGCGGCGGGTCTGGCGTGTGCTGCCGCGGGTCTCATGATCGCGGGGCGCATCTTCCGGGGGCGTCGGGCGTCGAACGAGGCGGCCGCATGACACCCGGACTGTTCCTGCTCGTGGCGGTCGGCGGAGGGCTCGGCGCGGCGTTGCGTTTCGTCGTCGACGGCCTCGTCATGCGTCGAGCGAGCGGACGGTTTCCCTGGGGCATCCTCGTCGTCAACTCCAGCGGATCACTGCTTCTGGGCCTTGCCACCGGGCTCGCAGATTCGGCGGTCCTTTCGACGCCGTGGCTGTTCATCCTGGGCGTGGGCGTGCTCGGGGGCTACACGACGTTCAGCACGGCGATGCTCGACACGGTGGCCCTGCTGCGACGGCGTGCCGCGTGGGGCGCCCTGCTCAACGCCGTCGGGATGCTCGCGATCACCGGGACGTTCGCCCTTGCGGGGCTCGTCCTCGGACGGGCCGTCTGACGGGCATCCCTTTCGAAGCAGCGCGATCAGGCGACGACCGCGGCGGACAGGGGGTGGATGCCGGCAGTCTGACGAGCTCGGATCGGTACAGGTCGGCAAGCGCTGCGGGACCTGCCGCGAGCGCGTGCCGCTGCAGGTCGGCGCCCGTGCGGCCGGACGTGGCGTGGATGAGCAGGTCCTCGACGCTCGCGCGATCGAGCGGATCGTCGATGTGGGGGAGCACCAGGCGGTACAGCCCGCGCACCACCTGGGGTGCGGGGGCGGGGCGCCCCGTCGCGGGATCGACCAGCGTGGCACTCGTGCCGTACCGCGACGCATGCCACAGCGCGGCATCGAGCGAGACGGCTTCGTTGTCGTGCAGCTCATGTGTCGCTGCGAGTTCGGTCAGCGCGCGCACGAGCACGGCCAGTCCGATCGTCGACCATGCGTCGAGCTGCCCGTCGCACACGCGCACTTCGACCGTGGGATAACCCGGTGACAGGCGCGCGTTCCAGTTGATCGTTGCAGGGTCGCTCGTGGCGCCGATGCCCTGCAGAGCCGCGACCGTGTCGTCGTGGTGCGCGGCGTCGCGGAAGCGCGGCGGGATGCCGTACGTCGTCCAGCGTCGGCTGTGCACAGCGCGCCAGCTCGCGAAGCCCGTGTCGAGGCCCCGCCAGAACGGAGAGTTCGCCGACAGGGCGAGCAGAACAGGAAGCCAGGGGCGCAGCGCGTTGGATACGCGCACGCGCTCCTCGCGGTCCGCGATGCCGACGTGCACGTGCAGACCGTTGATCTGGTGATCGGTCGTGAGTCCGCCGATGTCTTCGCCGATACGCACGTAGCGCTCGTCGGCGGTGGGGGGTGTGTCGGCGGCGACGTCGAACGGTGTGCCGGTCGCGGCGGCGAGCACGCCGGCATCCCTCGCCCACTCGCCGAGCCGGCGGCGGAATCCACCGATCGCCTCGAGCGCATCAGCCGATGTGCGGCAGATCGGACTCGAGTACTCGAGCTGCGACGAGGAGAACTCCCTGTGGACGGCGCCGCCCACGGTGGCGGGCGCGAGGTCTCGGACCGCATCGGCGCCCAGGGGGACAGGGCGCAGGGTCTTCGGATCCAGCAGGACGTATTCCTCTTCGACACCGAGCGTCGCGGGCACACGGGCTCCTCTCGTCGGGGTCGTGGTGTGAACAGCCAACACCACGGGTGTTGCCGGAACAGGAGGCTTGACAGGAGCGAGATGTTCGGACAAGCGCCGGCTCAGCTGGGATCGGGGCGGCATCCCGGGCAGACTGGAGGACGGCCATCGCAGTTCACCCGGGAGTCGTCCATGTTCAGAAGAGTCACGTCCGTCCTTGCTGTTGCGGCGCTCGCCGCCCTTGCGGCGTTCACGCCCGTCAGTGCGGCGGCGACGATCCTCGTCGACGTGACGGCGAGCCCCGAGACGATCACGGTCGGGCAGACCTCGACGATCACGGCCACGGACCTCGGTCGCCCGGACTCGGTCTCGTTCGAGCTCGGCACCCCGACGGGTGGCCTGCTGGCGGCGGGCGGTGCATCGGGTGTGTCGATCGAGGTCGCCGCGAGCGGGGGCACCGCGCAAGCGGAGTTCACCGCGACCGAGGCGGGGACGTTCGAGATCCTGGTGATCGAGGGCGGCACGACTCTGGCCGCGACGTCGGTCGTCGTGACGGCACCGATCGAGACCGGACCGGGTGCCGCGACGATCGTCGCATCGCCCGAGACGATCGGGGTGGGCGAACGTGCGACCGTGGCCGCCGAGGGGCTGGGCGCGCTCGCCGAGGCGACGTTCGGTCTCGACGGGACGCCGGGCGGGCTGCTGTCGTACGAGTCGACGAGCGCCACGATCGTCGCGGTGCCCGTGGCAGGGGGCGGAGCGGCCGCCGAATTCACCGCGACCGAGCCCGGTGTCTTCACGATCACGGTGGGCGACGGCGAGACGGTGCTCGCGATGACCACCGTGACCGTCGACGAAACGCGTGCGACGCCGTCGTCGACGCCGAGCGCGACGCCCGCGACGGACGACGCCGAAACGGGTGCGGACAGCGGGTTTCCGTGGATCATCGTCGTGATCGTCGGCGCGCTCGTTGCGATCGGTGCTGTGGTGGCGTTCATGCTGGCGCGGCGCCGAAAGAGGACGTGACCGGCCTTTACACGCCAGATCGCGACGTGTCGACCCCTGGAACAGGGGTCGGGGATGTGCATATCGTTTCCTGTGTACCGGCCCGCGACGTCAGGGGCCGCCGGGTGTCCCCAGCACCGATGCCCGCCCCCAGCGGGCGCGCGGCGACTCCGGGCCGGCACCGGTCGTCCCGGACGGTCAGCGCCAACTGACTCGTCCGGGACGTCCGCCGTTAGGCGAGAAGTTCAGTGACCCCCAGTCCCCAGGACTCCCCATGCGACGGGGCGAAGAACAGATCCGCCAAGATCCCCCAGTGCCTTCAACCTCGTCTGGGAATGACGCTAACCTGCCCGCCAGTTTGGGGACAAGACGATTCGCGCAGTCCTTGGCAATTCCTGAGGTTTGACTTTTTCTGATGCCGATGCCCCGCTGTTGCGCGGGATTTCGGGCTCTCGGCTCGTGTTCTGTGCCGCGGTCCGCCCTGCGGCAGACCGCGGCACAGTGCGCTCAGCGGGTGAGGATGAGGGCGTCGCCCTGACCGCCACCGCCGCAGAGCGCGACCGCGGCGGTGCCGCCGCCGCGGCGGATGAGGTCGTGCACCGCGTGTACGACGAGCCGGTTGCCCGACGCGCCGATCGGGTGGCCGATCGCGATGCCGCCGCCGTGCGGGTTGACGATGTCGTCGGGCAGACCGAGTTCGGTCTGCGAGCGGGCGACGACCGCGCCGAAGGCCTCGTTGATCTCGACGAGGTCGAGATCGGACGCCTCGATGCCCTGCTTGGCCAGGGCCTTCTCGATCGCCCGCGCGGGCTGAGCGTGCAGCGAGTTGTCGGGCCCGGCGACCTGGCCGGAGGCGCCGACGACGGCGAGCACGTCCCATCCGTTGGCATCGGCGTGCGAGCGGGTCGTGAGCACGACGGCGGATGCACCGTCCGAGATCTGCGATGCGTTCCCGGCCGTGATCGACCCGTCCTTGGCGAAGGCGGGGCGCAGACCCGCGAGCGATTCGACGGTCGTGTCGGGTCGGATGCCCTCGTCCTTCGTCACGACGATGGGCTCTCCGCGGCGCTGGGGGATCTCGACCGGAACGATTTCGGCCTCGAAGATCCCCTCGTCGTACGCGGCGGCGGCGCGCTGGTGCGAGCGCGCTGCGACGGTGTCCTGCGCTTCGCGCGTGACGTCGAAGCGCTCGTTGTGGCGCTCGGTCGACGTGCCCATGCTCTCGTTGTCGTACGCGTCGGTGAGGCCGTCGTGCGCCATGTGGTCGAGCACCTCGACCGAGCCGTAGGTCCATCCGTCGCGCGAGCCCATGAGCAGGTGCGGCGAGCGGGTCATCGACTCCATCCCGGCTGCGACGGCGACCGTCGCGTCGCCGACGCGCAGCATCCGCGCGGCGTCGATGACGGCCGTGAGTCCCGAAAGGCACACCTTGTTGACGCTGCCGGCGTGGGCGTCCCAGCCGATGCCGGCGCCGACGGCGGCCTGTCGGGCGGCATTCTGACCGGACCCGGCGGGCAGCACCTGCCCGACGAGGACGGCATCGACGGCCGTGGCGGGGATGCCGCTCTTCTCGAGTGCGCCATTGATCGCGAGCGATCCGAGCTGCGGGGCCGTGAGCGACGCGAGCTGGCCCTTGAGGCGGCCCTGCGGGGTGCGTGCGGCGGCGACGATGACGATGTCGTCGGTGTTCATGCGGGTGTCCCTTCGATCGCGATGGTGAGCTCGGGCTCGGTTGCAGCGACGACCTCGTCGACCGTGACGCCGGGGGCGGTCTCGATGAGCACGAGGCCGTCATCGGTCACATCGATGACGGCGAGGTCGGTGATGATGCGGTCGACGACGCCGCGACCGGTGAGGGGCAGCGAGCACTCCTCGACGATCTTGGCTGAGCCGTCGCGGGCGACGTGCTCCATGAGCACGATGACCTTACCCGCGCCGTGCACGAGATCCATCGCGCCGCCCGGGCCCTTCACCATCTTGCCGGGGATCATCCAGTTGGCGAGGTCTCCGCCGGCGGAGACCTGCATGGCGCCGAGGATGGCGGCGTCGATCTTGCCGCCGCGGATCATGCCGAAGCTCATCGCCGAGTCGAAGAACGCCGTGCCGGGAAGCGTCGTGACGGTCTCCTTGCCGGCGTTGATCAGGTCAGGGTCGACCTTGTCCTCCGTCGGGTAGGGGCCGACGCCGAGAATGCCGTTCTCGGACTGCAGGACGACCGTGATTCCCTCAGGGACGTAGTTCGGAACGAGCGTCGGAAGTCCGATCCCGAGGTTGACGTAGGCGCCGTCGGCGAGTTCGCGTGCCGCGCGGGCGGCCATTTCTTGACGAGTCAGTGCCATGTCAGTTTCCTTCGCTCACGGTCCGGCGCTCGATGCGCTTCTCGATGTCGGTGCCCACCTCGATGATGCGATGCACGTAGATGCCGGGGAGGTGGATGCTGTCGGGGTCGAGCTCGCCGGGCTCGACGAGCTCTTCGACCTGGGCGATGCAGACGCGACCGGCCATCGCGGCGAGCGGGTTGAAGTTGCGTGCCGCCTTGTTGAAGACGAGGTTGCCGTGCCGGTCGCCCTTGAGCGCGTGGACGAGCGAGTAGTCGGTCACGATCGCTTCTTCGAGCACGTACTCGCGCGGCTCGCCCGAGGTCTCGAACGTGCGGACATCCTTCGCGGGGGATGCCACGGCGATGCCGCCGTCGCCGTCGTACCGGCGGGGGAGCCCGCCCTCGGCGACCTGTGTGCCGACGCCCGTCTGTGTGTAGAACGCCGCGATGCCGGAGCCTCCGGCGCGGAGCTTCTCGGCGAGCGTTCCCTGCGGCGTGAGTTCGAGTTCGAGCTCACCCGAGAGGAACTGCCGCTCGAACTCCTTGTTCTCGCCGACGTACGACGAGGTCATCTTGCGGATGCGCTTGGCGTTCAGCAGCACGCCGAGCCCCCAGTCGTCGACGCCGCAGTTGTTGCTCACGATGCTGAGGTCGCCCGTGCCCTGCGCGAGCAGGGCCTCGATGAGGGCGATCGGGTTGCCCGAGAGGCCGAACCCGCCGACGGCGAGTGAGGCGCCGTCCGGGATGTCTGCGACCGCGGCTGCGGCCGATTCCCACGTCTTGTCGATCACGCGTGCTCCTTCGCTGTTGCCGTGCGTCCTTCCATCGTGCGTGCGCCCGCCCCGCTCCGTCGTGCCGTCGATTGTCATGTGGACCGTCGGCGGCGTATCGTCCATATCGTGGACATCGCGTCGAAGGCGTCGGTCCCGGGCGCGCAGTCCGTGGCTCGGGCAGCTCGCCTTCTGCGGCTCGTGACGCAGGCGGCGGACGAGGGGATGCCGGTGGCCGAGCTGGCGAGACGCGCAGACCTCACGCGTCCGACGACGCATCGGCTGCTCGTCGCCCTGAAGCAGGAAGGGCTCGTCGACCAGGACGAGCAGACGGGGCGGTGGACGCCGGGACCGGAGCTCTATCTCATGGGGCAGGCCGCGGCATCCCGATACGACATCACATCGATCGCGCGCGACATCGTCCGGTCGCTCGCCGTGCGCACCGAGGAGAGCGCCTTTCTCTCCGTGCGCCACGGTGATGAGACGGTGTGCCTGCTGCGCGAAGAGGGCAGCTTTCCGATCCGCTCCTTCGTGCTCTCCGAGGGCGTGCGGTTCCCGCTCGGGGTCGCGTCGGCGGGGCTGGCGATCCTGTCGTTCCTTCCGCCTCACGATGTGGACGCGTATCTCGAGCGCCACCCCGAGATCGGCGAGCAGTGGGGCGCCGCGCACGGCGAGCCGCGCATGCGCGCGCGGCTGCGAGAGACGCAGGAGCGCGGGTACGCGGTCAATCCGGGACTCATCGTCGAGGGCAGCTACGGCATGGGGGCCGCGGTCTTCGCGCGCGACGGCCAGCCGCAGTGGGCGCTGAGCCTGACCGGTGTGCAGTTCCGCTTCGGCCCCGATCGTCTCGCAACGCTCGGTCGCACCCTGCTCGCGCACGCTCATCAGCTCACGTCGCGCCTCGTCGCATCGGGTCGGTGATTCCGTCCGCCGGGGTGTTATGCCCCGCGCGCCGTCAGCCCTCGCCCCGCTCGTGCCGCGCGCGCGGTTCTCCGGGCGTCACCGGCTCGGTCCTAGCGAGGCGGCGCAGGCGCTCGCGGGCGAAGTCCTGCGCGCGCGGCCCCGACCCCAGCGCGCGGGCCGAGACCGCGAGCACGACGCGCGTGAGCGTGATGACGGGAAACGGCGAACGGCGCAGGCCCAGAAGCTTTCGGTAGCGGCGGGGCAGGCTCGCGACGGCGGCGGCGAACAGCACCCGGTAGGCGATGCGCATCGACCCGGGAAAGGGGATGTTGCGCAGGAACCGCACGACGTCGTCGACGCGTTCGTCGCGGCGCAGCTCTTGGCGGTCCAGGTATCCGTCCATGCGTCGGCGCAGCTCGGCCTCGGTCTCGGGCGGGTCGGCGACGTGCATGAGACGGCCGGCCGTCGCCCATTCGCGGACGTAGGCGTCGGGACCGCCCGGGATGGGGCCGCCCCACCGCTCGTGAGCGCCGAGGAACGCCTCGGTGAAAGCGAGGTGCACCCACTCGACGAGATCGGCGTCGGACGCAGCGTAGGCGCGCGGTCCCGTCGTCGTCTCGTACGCGCCGCTCACGCGCTCGTGCATGCGCCCGACTCGGGCTGTCTCGCGCTGTGCCTGCTCGGTCGAGCCGTAGGTGACGCAGATGATCCAGCGCACGGTGCCCGCGAGACGGCCGATCGGGTCTTCGCGATACCGCGAGTAGTCGTGCACCCCGGCCATCGCGCCCGGGTGGAGGGCCTGGATGAGCAGCGCGCGGATGCCGGCGACGAAGGTGCCCAGTCCCTCGTGCACCGTCCAGACCGCACCGCCGTCGGAGAAGTATCCCGCGTCGTCGCCGTCAGCCAGGGCCCGCACCCACCCGGGTGTCCCCTGGGGGTGGCCCGACAAGGCGGTGAGCAACCGGGCGCGCAGGGGGGAGTGCGGCGGAGAGTCGTTTCGCCTGCGCATGTTTTCAGGGTGCCACGGCTGCATTGGACGTTGCCTGATCGACGCACTAGCATTGCAATTGTACCTAGCGAAAAAGGAACGCACATGACCGAACGCAAGCCGTGGCACGGTGTCAACCTCGCCACCACGCTCCCCTTCAACTCCGACTTCTCGGTGGACCACGATGCCTATGCGGAGCTCATCCGTTTCACGACCGACAACGGCGTCACCGGCATCATTCCGAACGGGTCGCTCGGCGAGTACCAGACGCTCACGGAAGAGGAACGTCGCCAGGTCTTCCTGACCGCCGTGGAGGCCGCCCCCGAGGGCGTCGTCGTCATCCCCGGCGTCGGTGCGTACGGTGCCCTGGAGAGCGTGCGTCTTGCTGAGCACGCCGCCGAGCACGGTGCTCCCGCCGTCATGCTGCTGCCGCCCAACGCGTACCGCGCGAGCGACGAAGAGGTCATGGACCACTTCCGTCGCGTCGGTGCCGTGGGCCTGCCGATCCTCGCCTACAACAACCCGCTCGACACCAAGGTCGACCTGCGCCCCGACCTGCTCGCACGCCTCTACGACGAGAACCTCATCGTCTCGGTCAAGGAGTTCTCGGGCGACGTGCGCAACGCGTACGCGATCCGCGAGCTCGCGCCGGGGCTCGACATCTCGATCGGCACCGACGATGTCGTCTTCGAGCTCGGCATCAACGGCGCCCGCGGCTGGGTCGCCGGCTACCCCAACGCCATCCCGCAGGCGACCGTCGAGCTCTACAACCTGTCCACCTCGGACGACCCGCAGGACTGGGTCAAGGCGCGCGCGATCTACCGCGACCTGCACCCGCTGCTGCGCTGGGACTCCAAGCCGCTGTTCGTGCAGGCGATCAAGCTGTCGCAGCAGGTCGCCGGCGTGCTGTCGAACACCACGACCCGCCCGCCCCGTCTGGCGCTGCCCGAAGAGATCCGCCTGCAGATCATCGCCGACACCGAGGCCGTTCTGGCCAAGGGCTACCGTTGATCCGACTCTGATCCCGAAGGACCATCATGCGCACGCAGCGTGTCTTCCACGCCGTCGACTCGCACACCGAGGGCATGCCCACCCGCGTCATCGTCGGCGGGGTGGGCGTGCTCCCCGGAGCGACGATGGAGGAGCGCCGACAGCGCTTCATGGCCGATAACGACGACATCCGCACGTTCCTCATGAACGAGCCGAGGGGTCACTCGGCGATGAGCGGGGCGATCCTGCAGCCGCCGACGCGTCCTGACGCGGACTGGGGCGTGCTCTACATCGAGGTCTCCGGGTGCCTGCCGATGTGCGGGCACGGCACGATCGGCGTCGCGACGGTGCTCGTCGAGACGGGCATGGTCCCGGTGACAGAGCCCGTCACGACGATCCGGCTCGACACCCCCGCGGGGCTCGTCATCGCCGATGTCGCCGTGACCGACGGCCACGCCGAGCGCGTGACGATCCGAAATGTCCCGTCGTTCGTCGTGGGTCTGGACTTGTCGGTCGACGTGCCCGGACTCGGCACCGTGAGCTACGACCTCGCGTTCGGCGGCAACTTCTACGCCATCGTCAACCTCGACAGCATCGGCCTGCCTTTCGACCGCGCGCACAAGGATGACCTGCTGCGCGCCGGGTTGGCGATCATGGCCGCCGTCGACGAGGTGAACATGCCGGTGCATCCGGTCGATCCGACGATCCGCGGATGCCACCATGTCTATCTCGAGGCGCCGGGTTCGACGGCGCAGCACTCGCGCCACGCGATGGCGATCTACCCCGGGTGGTTCGATCGGTCGCCGTGCGGCACCGGCACGAGCGCGCGCATGGCGCAGTTGCACGCCCGAGGGCTGCTGCCGCTTCACACCGACTTCGTCAACGAGTCGTTCATCGGCACGTCGTTCACCGGTCGCCTCGTCGAGGAGACATCGGTCGCGGGCATCCCGGCCGTGATCCCGACGATCACGGGTCGTGCGTGGGTGACCGGCACGGCGCAGTACATGCTCGACCCGTCGGATCCCTTCCCGAGGGGATTCCAGCTGTGAGGCTCATCGACGCCGCCACGATCGACCGCACGCTCACCCGGCGTGACGCCGTCGCCGCGATCGAAGACGCCCTGCGCTCGGGTTGGGACATCGAGAACGACCACGAGCGGCTCTTCGCCCCCCTGGCGAAGGGCGAGTTCCTGCTCATGCCGTCGCAGTCCACGACGACGGCAGGCGTCAAGGTCGCCACGATCGCCCCCGACAACACCTCACTCGGCCTTCCGAAGATCCACGCGTGGTACCTGCTGTTCGATCGCGAGACGCTGCAGCCCATCGCCGTGCTCGACGGCACGCGTCTGACGACACTGCGCACCCCCGCCGCCACGGCGGTGGCGATCGCCCATCTGCTCGCCGCCGCACCCGGGGGCGCGCAGACCGGTCCCCTCCATCTCGCCGTCGTCGGGTCGGGACCACAGGCGATCGAGCACGTGCGGACGATCGCCGACACCGTCCCCGTCGGCCGCGTCTCGATCATCGGCCGCACGCCCGACCGCGTCGCCGCCGCCGTCGCCGACCTGCGCGCCGACGGTCTGATCGCGGATGCCGCCGAGCGCGGTGCGCTCCGCACCGCCGACGTCGTCGTGACCGCGACCTCGGCGACGAGCCCCGTCGTCGATCTCGCCGACGTGCGCGAGGACGCCGTCGTCGCTGCGATCGGCTCGCATGGCACCGAGAACCGTGAGCTCGGCGCCGACCTCGTGCGCGCTGCCGACCTCGTCGTCGAAGCGCGCGGCTCGGCCTTCCGTGAGAACGGCAACCTCGCCGCTGCGCGCAGCGCCGCGGAGTGGGCCGCGGGGGAGCAGCCGGTCGCGAACCTCGCCGAGCTCGTGCGCGGCCAGGTCCGCCGCCGCGCCGGAGCACCCGCCGTCTACACCGGCGTCGGCATGGCGTGGGAAGACCTCGCTGTCGTGGAGAAGATCATGGAGGCCGTCGGCGGGCGTGAGCAGGGGTCGGAGGAGACCTGACATGAGCCTTCCCGAGAACCGGAATGTCGTCCGACTGAACAAGCAGCCGAGCATCCGCGACACGGTCACCCGTGCCCTGCGCTCGGCGATCATCAGCGGCGAGATGCAGCCCGGCCGGGTGTACTCCGCCCCCAGCCTCGGCGACGAGTTCGGCGTCTCGGCGACCCCGATCCGTGAGGCGATGCTCGACCTCGCCCGTGAAGGGCTCGTCGTGGCGCTGCCCAATCGCGGGTTCCAGGTGACCGAGGTCTCATCGCGCGATCTGCACGAAGTCACCGAGCTGCGACTGCTGCTCGAGCCGCCGGCGATCGAGCGTGCGACGCCGTTCGTGCCCGAATCGGCTTTCCCCGAGCTGCGCGCGCAGTCCGCTGCGATCATCCGCGGAGCCGAGTCGGGGGATCTGATCGACTACCTCACGGCCGACAGCGACTTCCATCTCGCGCTGCTGCAGTACGCCGGCAACACCCGACTCACCGAACTCGTCGCCTCGCTGCGTTCGCAGACGCGCCTGTTCGGTCTCTCTGGTCTGCGGGAGCAGGGCCGACTCGTCGCCTCGGCCCGCGAGCACGACGCGATGCTCGACGCCATCGAGGCACGCGATGCCGTCCGCGCGCGAGAGCTCGTGCACGCCCATATCGAGCATGTTCTGACCGACTGGTCCGGTGACGGAACCGGTCCGGACCAGGGCGCCGCGGTGTCGGCTTCATGACCGCGCCCGCCGAACGCGCTGACGTCCTCATCATCGGAGCGGGGATCATCGGCGCCGCTGTCGCCTATTTCGCGGCATCCGCGGGCCTGTCCGTCACGGTCATCGAGCGCGGTTCGATCGCGTCGGGCACGACGAGCCGGTGCGAAGGCAACCTGCTCGTCTCTGACAAAGAGGTCGGCCCCGAGCTCGAGCTGTCGCTCTATTCGCAGACGCTGTGGCGCGGCGAGCTGGCCGCGCACGCCGCCGACTGGGAGTTCGAGTCGAAGGGCGGGCTCGTCGTCTCGTCGAGCGCACGGGGCAAGACCGCGCTCGACGCCCTGTGCGTGCATCAGCGCAGTCTGGGTATCCGCGTCGACGACGTGCCCGACATCGCCGGGCTGCACGGCATCGAGCCGTACCTCAACCCCGAGATGGTCGGCGGTGCGTTCTACCCCGACGACGCGCAGGTGCAGCCCATCCTCGCGGCGCATCACCTGCTGCGGCTCGCGCGCGATCGGGGGGCGCAGCTGCTGACCCACACCGAGGTCACCGGCATCCGTGTCGTGAGGGGCCGGGCGGTCGGCGTCGAGACCCCCGCGGGGCGGATCGACGGCGGTGCCGTCATCGTCTGCGCGGGACCCTGGAGCGGCGAGGTCGCTGCCCTCGCGGGCGTGCGGGTGCCGGTCCTGCCGCGTCGCGGGTTCGTGCTCGTGACCGAGCCGGTGCCCGTCACGGTGAACCACAAGGTCTATTCGGCGTCGTACGTCGAGAACGTCGCGAGCTCGGATGCGGGGCTGCAGGTCTCGTCGGTCGTCGAAGGCACGCCGAGCGGCACGATCCTGATGGGAGCAAGCCGCGAGCGGGTCGGGTTCGACACGTCGTTCTCGGCT
Source organism: Microbacterium sp. Y547 (assembly GCF_057669785.1). Lineage (NCBI taxonomy): Bacteria > Bacillati > Actinomycetota > Actinomycetes > Micrococcales > Microbacteriaceae > Microbacterium > Microbacterium sp. Y547. The sequence goes on along the minus strand of NZ_JBYHFN010000001.1, from coordinate 363,709 downwards.
GAGGCCGTCGGTCGCGTCGCCCGCGCGGGAACCGAGCTGTTCCCCGTGCTCGCCGACGTGCAGATCATGCGCACCTACTCGGGCTTTCGCCCGTACTGCCCCGACCACCTGCCGATCATCGGAGAGGACGCGCGGATGCCGGGACTGTGGCACGCCGCGGGCCACGAAGGCGCCGGGATCGGTCTCTCGGTGGGGACGGCGAAGCTGCTCGTGCAGTCGCTGTGCGGTGAGACGACCGACATGTCGCTCGAGCCCTTCCGCCCGCACCGCTTCGACGAGAGGAGCGCGGCATGACCGGGCCCGAGCTGACGTTCGACGGCGCACCCGTGCCCTTTCGGGAGGGACAGACGGTCGGCGCTGCTCTGACAGCCGCGGGCATCTCGTCGTGGCGGGCGACCCGCGGTCGCGGAGAGCCGCGCGGGCTCTTCTGCGGCATCGGCGTGTGCTTCGACTGCCTGCTCGCGGTCGACGAACGCCGTGCGCAGCGCGCCTGCGTCACGCCCGCCCGCGACGGACAGATCGTGCGCAGCGATGACCCGGCCCGGCCGCTTCCGGGAGCGAACCATGACTGACGCGATCTTCGATCTCGCCGTCATCGGGGCGGGGCCGGCGGGGCTGTCGGCCGCCGTCGCGGCCGCCGAGCGGGGTCTGCGCGTCGCCCTCATCGACGCGGGGGAGCAGACGGGCGGGCAGTACTGGCGCCACCCCGATGAGCGGCATCCGGAATCGTTCGCCCTTCCCGAATCGACCGGACACCACCACTGGGGTCACTACACCGACCTGCGTGCGCGGCTGGGACGCGCCGTCGCTGATGGCCGCATCGTCCACGTCGCGGGACGCCAGGTGTGGCGCGTCGATCGAGACGCGAGCTTCGTGCTGCGAACGACGCCCGTAGCGGGCGCAGACACCGTGCCGCCCGCCGAGCGCGAGGTGCGCGCACAGCGGATCGTGCTGGCGACGGGCGCCTACGACCGGCAGGTGCCGATTCCCGGCTGGACCCTGCCGGGAGTCATGGCCGCCGGCGGCGTGCAGGCTCTCGTGAAGGCGAACCAGGTCGTCGCGGGGCGTCGCGCCGTCGTCGCCGGTACGGGGCCTTTCCTGCTCTCCGTCGCGGCCGGCCTCGCCGAGGCCGGGGTCGAGGTCGTCGCGGTGTGCGACGCGAATGCCCTCTCGCGCTGGGCTCGCACGCCGTTGCGAGCGATGCAGGAGCCCGGCAAGCTGCTCGAGGGCGTCGCCTATGCGGCGACGTTCGTGCGCAACCGGATCCCCCTGCGCACCCGCACAGTCGTCACCGCCGTCCGCGGCGAAGGGCGCGCGCGCGAGGCGGTCCTCGCCCGCGTCGATGCGCGGGGACGGGTGCGTCCCGGCACGGAGCGCACGGTTGCCGCCGATCTCATCGCGGTCGGCTGGGGCTTCACGCCGCAGCTCGAACTCGCGGTCGGGCTGGGGCTCGCAACGCGCGTCGACGTCGATGCGTCGCTCGTGGCCGAAGCCGACGCAGACCAGCGTTCGAGCGTCGCCGGTGTCTACGTCGCTGGTGAGGTCACCGGCATCGGCGGCGCCGTGCAGTCGTGCGCCGAGGGTGAACTCGCCGCGCTCACGGCCGCGTGCGACGCGGGCCGCCCCGACGATTCCCGTGCGCGTCGCCGACTGCGCCGCCGCATCGCGCGCGGGCGCCGTTTCGCCGCGGGGATGCACCAGGCTTCGCCCGTGCCCGCCGACTGGGCGACGTGGCTCGCCGATGACACCCTCGTGTGCCGCTGCGAAGAGGTCGACGCCGCCGCAGTGCGCGCGACGGTGCACTCGCTCGGCGCCGACGATCCGCGCGACGTGCGGGTGACCGCTCGACCCGGCATGGGCATGTGTCAGGGTCGGGTGTGCGGCTTCGCGCTCTCGTGCCTCGTCGGTGCCGAGTCGGGCCGCACCCCGGCCGCCGCCGACCTCGAACATCTCGCCAAGCGCCCCGTGGGGATTCCCCTGCGGGTCGCCGACCTCGCCGAAATCGCCGACGCAAAGGACTCACACCCATGACCGTTCCCGTCACCGCCCCCGCCGACGTCGACTCCATCGTCGAGCGTGCCGCCGCGGCATCCGCCCTGTGGAAGAACTCGACGGTCGCCGAGCGCGTGCGCGCCCTAAACGCCGTCGCCGATGCCCTCGACGCGCACGCCGACGAGCTCGTGCCGATCGCGCAGAGCGAGACGAACCTCGCCGAGGCGCGTCTGCGCGGCGAGCTCAAGCGCACGACGTTCCAGCTGCGCCTGTTCGGCGAGGTGCTCGAAGAGGGCACGTGGCGGGATGCGCGCATCGACCACGCCGACGCCGACTGGCCCATGGGGGCTCCGCGCCCCGACCTGCGCCGCCAGCTCGAGGCCATCGGCCCCGTCGTGATGTTCGCGGCGAGCAACTTCCCCTTCGCGTTCTCGGTCGCCGGGGGTGACACCGCGAGCGCGCTCGCAGCGGGCAACGCGGTTGTCGTCAAGGCTCACCGCGGTCACCCGGCACTGTCGGTCGCGACGACGCGCGTCGTCCGTGACGCCCTCGCCTCCGTCGACGCCCCCGAGGGCCTGTTCGACACCGTCTACGGCACCGAAGCGGGTGTGCGGGCGCTCAAGGCGCCGCAGATCCAGGCGGCCGCATTCACCGGATCGATCGCGGGCGGGCGCACGCTGTTCGACATCGCGGCGGGGCGTGAGCAGCCGATCCCGTTCTTCGGTGAGCTCGGCAGCGTCAACCCGGCCTTCGTGACGCGGTCCGCCGCGCGCGACCGCGCCGAATCCATCGCGACGGAGTTCCTCGCCTCGGTCACCGGGAGCGCGGGTCAGCTGTGCACGAAGCCCGGCGTGCTGCTCGTGCCGGCAGACTCCGACCTCGAGTCGCTCTTCGCCGGCGCGTCGCTCCCTGCCCCCGCGGCCCTGCTGAACCCCGGCATCGCCGACGGCTTCCGCGCCGCCGTCGACCAGGCGGTCGGGCGCGACGACGTCTCGGTGCTCGTGGGCACGCCCTCCGCCGAGGGGGACCCGGCACCGGTGCTCCTCAAGACGACGGCAGCCGCCCTGCGCTCGGACCCCGAGGGACTCATCTCCGAGATGTTCGGCCCCGCCGCGCTCGTGGCAACGTACGACGACGAGTCCGAGCTCGTCGAGGTGGCTGCCGTGCTCGACGGTCAGCTGACGGCGACCATCATCGGCGAGCCCGACGACGCCGTCGCGGGCGAGCTCATCCCGATCCTCGCGACCAAGGCCGGACGCGTGCTGTGGAACCAGTGGCCGACCGGCGTCTCGGTGACGTGGGCGCAGCAGCACGGCGGTCCGTACCCCGCCACGACGGCCGTGGGCACGACCTCGGTCGGCGCCGCGGCGATCACGCGCTTCCTGCGCCCCGTGTCGTACCAGAACGTGCCCGACGCGCTTCTGCCCGCCGCTCTGCAGGAGGCCAACCCCCTCGGCATCCCGCGTCGCGTCGACGGAGTGTTCACGCCCGCGTCCTGACGCGGGCTGCGGGGGGCTGCGTCGCGGCGTTGGGGTCCGTGGCATCCGCTTCCTTTGCCTCCAACCGCTCGCCCGAGGCGCGTGGCGAGCAGTTCGGGGCAAGCGGGTGTCGGGCCCCGCGCCCGCGAGTAGGGTGAGCGCGATGGGCGAGAACGGATCCGACGCGTCTCGGCGCGGCCGCGTCGGCGTACGCGACGTCGCCCGGGTGGCAGGCGTATCGGCGCAGACGGTGTCGCGGGTGCTCAATGACCACGACCGGATCCGGCCCGAGACGCGCGAGCGCGTGCTCGCGGCGATGGCTGACCTCGGGTATCGCGTCAACAACGCCGCCCGCGCGCTCGGCACCCGCGAGACCCGCACGCTGGGGGTCATCGCGTCGGACGCGACGCTGTACGGGCCCTCGGTCGGCATCGCCGAACTCGAGGCCGCGGCCCGTGAAGCGGGCCGATGGATCGCGACGGCCTATGCGGATGCCGCCGACCCCGACTCCGTCGTCGCGGCAGCCGAACGCCTGCTGGCGCAGGGCGTCGACGGGCTCATCGCGCTGGCGCCGCACGCCGTGAGCCTGGCGGTGCTCGAGCGGGCGGTCGCCGGAACTCCGCTCACGGCCTTGCACTCCGGCCCGGGGGCCGAGCGGCAGGCCCAGGGGATGGCGCTCGCCGTCCACCACCTCGTCGAGCTCGGACATCGACGCATCGCCCGCCTCGCCGGGCCCCCCGCATGGCTCGAAGCCGCCGCACGAGACGACGGGATCGATCGTGCTCTCGCCGCCGCCGGCCTCTCTGCGGGTCCCCGCTGGAGCGGCGACTGGAGTGCGGCGTCGGGGGCTGTGCTGGCGGGAGAGATCGCGGGGATCGTGCGGGCCGGGGAGGGCCCGACGGCCGTTGCCGTCGCCAACGATCAGATGGCGCTCGGCCTCGTCGCGGGTCTGCGGCGCGCGGGAATCGAGGTGCCACGCGATGTCAGCGTGACGGGCTTCGACGACAACCCCGACGCCGCCTTCTACGCCCCCGCCCTCACGACCGTGCGACTGGACCTGCCGGGCGAAGCCCGGCGCGCGGTCGCCGTCGTGCGCGGTTGCGCCGAGCCCGAGGTGGCCGCCCCCGCGCTCGTCGCCCGGGCCTCGACCGCACCTCCCCGGTATCCGCTGTCCTGATCGCTCCTCCGCGGCATCCTCCGTCGGGCCCGCGCGACACGTCCCCGGCTGCGGGAGGGGTTGTTCGCGGCCGGATGTTACCGGTACCATCCCGAGCAGAAGCGGCGCCGGTTCGCCACCGCACCCCGAACCGGCCCGCAGCCAGAAACCGCACAGGTCCAATGGAGGACATCGTGACGACGCCCGACGCGCCGACCCCTGGTCGTAACCGGCCACCTGACGTCGAAGCCGCGGTCTCTGAGGCCCGCGCCGAGGTCGCGCGTCTGCACGGCGAGCTCGTGCGCTACGGCCTCGTCGTCTGGACGGGCGGCAACGTCTCGGGGCGCGTGCCGGGCGCCGATCTGTTCGTGATCAAGCCGTCCGGTGTCTCGTACGACGAGCTCACCGCCGACGACATGATCCTGTGCGACCTCGACGGCGTGGTCGTCCCCGGTTCACGCGGCAGTCATCGCAGTCCGTCGAGCGACACCGCCGCACACGCCTACGTCTACCGCGCCATGCCCGAGGTCGGGGGAGTCGTCCACACGCACTCCACCTACGCCGTCGCCTGGGCCGCCCGCGGCGAGGAGATCCCGTGCGTCATCACGGGGATGGCCGACGAGTTCGGCGGACCGATTCCCGTCGGCCCGTTCGCGGTCATCGGCGACGACTCGATCGGCCGCGGAATCGTCGAGACGCTGACCGGCCACCGCAGCCGGGCGGTGCTCATGCAGAACCACGGCCCGTTCACGATCGGGGTCACCGCGCGGGACGCCGTCAAAGCCGCCGTCATGTGCGAAGACGCCGCGCGAACCGTGCACCTGGCGCGCGAAGCAGGCCCGCTCATCCCGATCCCGCAAGAGACGATCGACCGCCTCTTCGAGCGCTATCAGCGCGTGTACGGCCAGAGCGGAGACGACCGTCGATGAGCGCCATCGCCGAAGGCCGCACGACGCTCGGCATCGAGCTCGGTTCGACCCGGATCAAGGCCTGCCTCGTCGACGCCGACGACCCGTCGCTCGTGCTCGCGACCGGTTCCCACGACTGGGAGAACCGGTTCGAGGACCGTATCTGGACGTATTCGCTCGATGACATCTGCGGTGGGATCCAGGCCTCCTACGCCGCGCTGACCGCCGACGTCCGCCAACGACACGGCGTCGCTCTCGAACGGGTCGGCGCGATCGGCGTCTCGGCGATGATGCACGGCTACCTCGCCTTCGACGACGCGGGTGAGCTCCTCGTGCCGTTCCGCACGTGGCGCAACACCACGACGGGCCCGGCCGCAGCCGAACTGACCGACCTGCTCGGGGTCAACATCCCCCTGCGCTGGTCGATCGCACACCTGCGACAGGCGGTGCTCGATGCCGAGCCGCACGTTGCGCGCATCCGATTTCTGACGACGCTCGCGGGCTACGTGCATTGGCGCTTGACCGGCCGCGCCGTGCTCGGCGTCGGCGACGCGTCGGGGATGTTCCCGATCGACGCGGCGACAGGCACGTACGACGCGGCCCTCACCGCCCGCTACGACGCGCTCGGGGGCGCAGTCCCGATCACCGCCCTGCTTCCCGAGGTGCTGACGGCGGGCGATCCGGCCGGGTGGCTCACCCTCGAGGGCGCGGCCCTGCTCGACCCGTCAGGCGCACTCGAACCCGGCGCCCTGTTCTGCGCGCCCGAGGGCGACGCGGGCACCGGGATGGTCGCGACCAACGCCGTGGCCCCGCGCACGGGCAACGTGAGCGCGGGCACCAGCATCTTCGCGATGGTCGTGCTCGAGCGCCCGCTCGCGAGCCTGCACCGTGAGCTCGATGTCGTCACGACTCCCGCCGGTGATCCGGTCGCGATGGTGCACTGCAACAACGGCGCGAGTGAGCTCGCGGCGTGGGTGGGGCTCTTCGCGAGGTTCGCCGAAGCCGCAGGCTCGTCGCTCGCCGCCGACACCGTGTTCGATGTGCTCTTCCGCGAAGCACTCGACGGCGCACCGGATGCGGGCGGAATCCTCGCCTACAACCATCTCGCCGGCGAGCCGATCGCCGGTCTGGCCGAGGGCCGGCCGCTCGTCGTCCGAACACCCGACAGTTCGCTCACCCTCGCCGACTTCATGCGGGCCCAGCTCTACGGCGTCTTCGGCACACTGGCGCTCGGCATGCGGCTGCTCACCGACGAAGGCGTCGCCCTCGACCGGATGTTCGCACACGGCGGCATGTTCCGCACGGCAGGTGTCGCGCAGCGCTTCCTCGCCGGCGCGTTGCACACCCCCGTCTCGGTGCGCAGCACCGCGTCAGAGGGAGGCGCGTGGGGTATCGCTGTGCTCGCCGCCTATGCCCGCACGACCGCACTGACGGATACCACGGCCCAGACCGCACCGTCGATTTCGTCCGGCCGCACTCGCGCGGGATCCTCCCTGTCGGCCTACCTCGATGACCGCGTCTTCGCCGATGCCGTCGTCGTGGCCGCCGACCCCGACCCGGCCGACACCGCCGGTTTCGACGCGTACCTCGGGCGCTACCGCGCCGGGCTCGCTGTCGAAGCCGCCGCCGTCGCGGCCCTCTGACCCGGTTCCGCCCGTCATGTCGCACGCGGCTTGGCTTCCGGCATCCGACCTCACCCTCACTCATGCCCCTCGAAGGACACGCTCATGACCCGCACACCCCTTTCCACCACCCTCGACGGCTACGAAGTCTGGTTCGTCACGGGCAGCCAGGGTCTCTACGGCGACGAGACGCTGCGCCAGGTCGCGGCGCAGTCGCGGGCCGTCGTCGAGGGCCTGTTGGATCTTCCCGTCACGGTCGTGTGGCAGCCCGTGCTGACGGACGCCGACAGCATCCGCCGCCTCGCGCTGGAGGCCAACGCGCGCGACGACGTCGTCGGCATCATCGCCTGGATGCACACGTTCAGCCCCGCAAAAATGTGGATCGCGGGCCTCGACTCGCTGCAGAAGCCGCTTCTGCACCTGCACACGCAGGCGAACGTCGAGCTGCCATGGGCCGACATCGACTTCGATTTCATGAACCTCAATCAGGCGGCGCACGGCGACCGCGAGTTCGGGTACATCCAGACGCGCCTGGGCGTGGCACGCAAGACGGTCGTCGGGCACGTGTCGAACTCCGCCGTGCGTCAGCAGATCGAGGATTGGCAGCGTGCCGCCGCCGGGTGGGCGGCATCCCGGACGCTCAAGCTCGCTCGATTCGGCGACAACATGCGCTACGTCGCCGTCACCGAAGGTGACAAGACCGAGGCCGAGCTGCGCTTCGGTGTGCAGGTCAACACGTGGGGCGTCAACGAGCTCGTCGAGGCAGTCGAGCAGGTGACGGATGCCGCTATCGACGACCTCGTCGCGGTCTACTGCGACGAGTACGACGTCGCGGACGAGCTGCTGCCCGGCGCCGAGCGCCACTCGTCGCTCCGCGACGGCGCGGCGATCGAGCTCGGCCTGCGCTCTTTCCTCGAGGAGGGCGGCTTCGGTGCCTTCACGACGTCGTTCGAAGATCTCGGCGCCCTGAAGCAGCTGCCGGGTCTGGCGGTTCAGCGGCTCATGGCCGGAGGTTACGGCTTCGGCGCGGAGGGAGACTGGAAGACGGCGATCCTCGTGCGCGTCGCCAACGTCATGGGTGCGGGCCTGCCGGGCGGGGCCAGCCTGATGGAGGACTACACGTACGACCTCGTCGCCGGCGATGAGAAGATCCTGGGCGCGCACATGCTCGAGGTGTCGCCCTCGCTCACGAGCGCTCGGCCGCGTCTCGAGGTGCATCCGCTCGGCATCGGCGGCAAGCACGACCCCGTCCGGCTCGTGTTCACCGCTGACCCCGGTGACGCGCTCGTGGTCGCGATGAGCGACATGCGCGACCGTTTCCGCCTCGTCGCCAACGTCGTCGAGAACATCGAAGCGCCCGACCTGCCGAAGCTCCCCGTCGGCCGCGCCGTGTGGAAGCCGGCCCCCGACTTCGCGACATCGGCGACCTGTTGGCTGATCGCGGGTGCGGCGCACCATACTGTGATGACGACCGCTGTCGGCGTGGAGGTTTTCCGCGACTTCGCCGAGATCGCGGCAACCGAGCTCGTCGTCATCGACGAGGACACGACCGTCCGGGGTTTCCAGCGCGAACTGCGATGGAACCAGGCGTATTACCGACTCGCTCAGGGAATCTGAATCCATGGCACGCACACCGACCTCGGGAACCCCGCACGTGCTCCGCGCGGGCGACTATGAGGCGCTCATCGCGAGCGTCGGCGCGACGCTGCGGTCGCTCACCCACCGCGGGCGCGACCTCGTCGTGCCGTTCGACGCCGACGAGGTGCGTCCCTCGTACCGGGGGGCCACGCTCGCCCCGTGGCCGAACCGCGTCGTCGACGGCACCTACTCCTTCGGGGGGCGGGACTTCCACCTGGCGCTCACCGAGCCCGCACGCGGCCATGCCCTGCACGGCCTGGCCGCGTGGCTCGACTTCGAGGCGATCGACAAGGGCCCCGACCACGTGACGCTCGCCGCCGCCATCCAGCCGCAGACCGCCTATCCGTGGCGCATCATCGTCTTCACGACGTATTCGCTCGGGCCCGACGGGCTGACCCAGACCGTGACGGCACGCAACGAATCGACCGAGCCCGCGCCGTGGGGCGTCGGGCCGCATCCCTATCTCGTGGCGGGCGGGGGTGCCGTCGACGACTGGACTCTCGAACTCCCCGCTGCCCAGGTGCTCACCGTGACAGACGACCGGCTCGTGCCCACCGGGCTCGTCGCGGTCGACGCCGACGACCCCGGCCGCTTCGACTTCCGCACGGCGCGTCGCATCGGCGACGTCGAGCTCGACCACGCCTACACGGACCTCGCCCGCGACAGCGACGGCGAGGTGACGGTCCGCGTGACGGATGCCGCCGGCTCCGGGGTCGCGATGACGTGGGGCGCCGCGTGCCCCTGGGTGCAGATCCACACGGCGGACAAGCCCGATCCGGCACTGAGTCGCCTGGGTCTCGCCGTCGAGCCGATGACGTGCGCACCGGACGCCTTCAACGCCGATCGCTATCCCTACGACGCCGGGCTGATCACGCTCGCGCCGGGAGAGACGACCGGAGCCGGCTGGCGTATCTCGGCGATCGACTGACGCGCTTCAAACGAAGATGCCCGTCGGGATGCATGGCATCCCGACGGGCGTCTTGCGCACTCATTCACCGGATGCCACAAGCCCCCCGAGTACTCTCCAAAGGCCTGCGCATGCTCGGCGACGGCGCAGTTCGTTCAGGGACTCAATCCCTGAAGTTCTCTTCGAACTCGTCGCGAGCGGATCCCCCGATACCGCTCCGCGTGGCCGTTACACACATCGGCCTTCATCTCATTGATCTGGTCTTACCCCGTGACAAAAACACTACGTCGCGCGCCGAAAAGGCCGATGGGGGTTGTGCTCGAGCGCGTGAATTGCTACGCGCGCGTGCGTATGCCGGGTCAGCAGCCTGTCGCATGTCGGCCCGGACGATAACCTCGGTGGGGGAGGTGCTGTGAGTAAAACCACGGATGCGATCGCCGAGGGCGTGTCCATCGCGTTCGCCGCAGCCAGGCTGGTGGTGCGCAACCACATCCTCGTCGAGACGATCGCACGCGGCGCCCCGTTCGACGTCGATCGGATCGCCCCCGTCGCCCGCGAGGCCTTGCTGTCGCTCGCTGCCGAGCAGGAGGCCGCCGCCGATCGCGCGAAGCAGCAGCGCCGGCGCGCGTGGGGCAAGTTCACCGATCCCGACGGCACCCATGACTACCGGGACCGCGACACCCGAAACCTCCGCAAGCGCGGCAAGCAATACATCGGAGTCGCGAAGGAGCTGCGCCGGCAGGCCGATGACCCCGAGGCCGTCCGTGCACTCGTCGAGGCATCGAGGGATGCCGCGTGGGGTGACGTCGAGGCGAACCTGCACCGCCGTCTCACGGTCGAGGGCATGCGCCCCGACCTCGACCCCGATTACGAGCGCATGCGCGCCGCGCGGATGCAGTCACTGCGCCTCATCGACCTGCCTCGTCTCGCGGCGAATCGGCGTCGTTCGGGCGTTCCGCAGGCCCACGAACCGGCAGAGTGACCTCGATTCGCGGCGACGCCCGGCGTGGGGTAATCTAGACGCTGGCCCGAGCGCAAGCGCGGGCCATGCGCCCGTAGCTCAATGGATAGAGCATCTGACTACGGATCAGAAGGTTAGGGGTTCGAGTCCCTTCGGGCGCACACTGTGTTGAGACAGTGAAACACCAAAAGACCCGCGGATTCCGCGGGTCTTTTGTGTTTCCGGCTGAGGCCCCACCGCTCACCGCCGCGCGTGAACGGCGGCGCGTCAGAAGACCGGCAGCCCGCCCGTCACGCCGACGACCGTGCCGCTGACGTAGCTCGCTTCGTCGGGCGACGCGAGGAAGACATAGGCGCCGGCCAGTTCGGCGGGTTGCCCGATGCGGCCCAGCGGCGTGTCCTTGCCCATGTTCGCGACGGCTTCGGGTTCTTTCGTGGCCGGCTGCAGGGGCGTCCACACGGGTCCCGGAGCGACGGCGTTTACGCGGATGCCGTCCGGTCCGAGTTCGCGCGCGAGATTCACCGTGAGGTTGTTGATGGCCGCTTTCGTGGCGGCGTAGTCGACCATCGTGACCGAGGGATCGTAGGCCTGCACGGAACTCGTGTTGATGATGCTGTCGCCCCGGCCGAGATGCTCCAGCGCCGCCTGGCTGATCCAGAGGGTCGCGTACAGGTTCGTCTCGACGGCGCGGCGCAGGTCTTCGGCTGCGAGTCCCTTGAGGCCCTCTTGGCCGCGCGCCCAGTGGAAGCCGGCGTTGTTGACGACGATGTTCAGCCCGCCGAGCTCCTCCGCGGCACGCGCGACGACGTCGCGGCAGGTCTGCTCTTCGCGAAGGTCGCCGGGCACGAGCACCGCCGTACGGCCGGCCTTCTCGATCCAGTCCGCCACTTCGCGTGCATCCTCTTCTTCTTCGGCCAGGTAGTTGATCGCGACATCGGCGCCCTCCCGGGCGAACGCGATCGCGATGGCTCGACCGATTCCCGAGTCGCCGCCCGTGATGAATGCCTTCAGCCCTTCGAGGCGCCCGCGGCCCTGCCAGGACTCCTCTCCGTGGTCCGGACGGGGATGCATCGGCCCGGTCAGCCCGGGAGGGGTCTGCTGCTGCTCGGGCATGCCCCCTTCGTCATCGGCGAGCGACTGGGCGTGCTTCGCGACGGGTGCTTCAGACATGGTGTGCTCCTTCACTCGCGGGATTCGACCCTCAGAGTAAGGAGCGCGGCGTGGCGCTGTCTGCCCCCTTTCGACCCGGGGGTGAGGGATGCTACGCGCGGGCGGCGCGGCTCAGGTCAGAGGCTCGGGAGCGGGTGCCGGCGGCGAGAAGTCGCCGGCTTCGAGTCGGAGCTTCGCGATCGACTGCGTCAGAGGCGGGATCACTTCTTCGCGGACCCGCGCGAAGACCTGCTCGTTGAGAGCGGCCGTGGCCGCCTCGGTGATCTCGTGTCCGGCGGGCGTGATGGTCAGCAGTGCGGCTCGGCCGTCGCGGGGGTGCGGGTCGCGACGCACGAGTCCGTCGCGTTCCAGGCGGGCGACCGTGTTGGTCACACTCGCGGGGTGCACCTGAAGCCGCGCCGTGGCGCTGGCCATCGGCATCGTGCCCTCTTTGCTGAACGCCAGCAGGCGCAGCATCTCGAACCGCGCGAACGACAGCGAGAACGGCCGCAGGGTCTTCTCGACCTCGGCGAGCATCAGCTGGTGCGCGCGCATGACCGATGTCACGGCCGCCATGCCGTCCGCCGCCTCGCCCCAGCCGTGCGCGATCCACTGGCGGCGCGCTTCGGCGATGGGGTCGACGTGCAACGGCTTCGGGGTCACGGGCGGGGCTCCTCTCTGGCACCTCACCGTACCGATCTTTTGATTGCAGATCAGATAGTTGAATGTCATAGTACTTTCATGACGCGAGAACTCACCCACTTCATCGGCGGCGCCCACGTCGCCGGCACCTCCGGCCGCTTCGGCGACGTCTTCGATCCGAGCACGGGTGAGGTGCAGGCTCGGGTGCCGCTAGCGACGACGGCAGAGGTGCAGGCGGCGATCGGCAACGCCGAGGCGGCGCAGGTCGAGTGGGCGGCGCAGAATCCGCAGAAGCGGGCGCGCGTCCTGCTGAAGTTCCTCGACCTCGTCGCGAAGGACACCCCATCCCTCGCGCGGTTGCTGTCGAGCGAGCACGGCAAGACCGTCCCCGATGCGATCGGAGACATCCAGCGCGGCGTCGAGGTCATCGAGTTCGCCGCGGGTGCACCCCACCTGCTGAAGGGCGAGTACTCCAGCGGCGCCGGCACGGGAATCGACGTGTACTCGATGCGTCAGCCGCTCGGCGTCGTCGCGGGGATCACACCGTTCAACTTCCCCGCCATGATCCCGCTGTGGAAGGCCGGCCCGGCTCTGGCTGCCGGTAACGCGTTCATCCTCAAGCCCAGCGAGCGCGACCCCTCGGTTCCGCTGCGGTTGGCCGAGCTCTTCCTCGAGGCGGGTCTGCCCGAGGGCGTGCTCAACGTCGTCAACGGCGACAAGGAGGCCGTCGACGCGATCCTGCACGACGACCGCGTCAAGGCCGTCGGGTTCGTGGGATCGACCCCGATCGCGCAGTACATCTACGAGACCGCCGCCGCCAACGGCAAGCGGGCGCAGTGCTTCGGCGGTGCGAAGAACCACATGATCGTCATGCCGGATGCCGACCTCGACCAGGTCGCCGATGCGCTCATCGGCGCCGGCTACGGGTCGGCAGGCGAACGCTGCATGGCGATCTCGGTCGCCGTGCCGGTCGGCAAGGCAACCGGCGACGCGCTCGCGGCGAAGCTCGCCGAGCGGGTGAAGACCCTGAAGGTCGGCCCCGCCCTCGACGAGAGCAACGACTACGGACCTCTCGTGACCGCCGAGGCGAAAAAGCGCGTCGAGCACTACATCCAGGTGGGTGTCGATGAGGGTGCGACCCTGCTCGCCGACGGGCGCGGCTACGAGGTTCCCGGCTACGAGAACGGCTTCTACCTCGGCCCGACACTGTTCGATCACGTGACGCCCGAGCACACGATCTACCGCGAGGAGATCTTCGGGCCCGTGCTGATCATCGTGCGCGCCGACGACTACGAAGAGGCACTGCGCCTTCCGTCGGAGCACGAATACGGCAACGGAGTGTCGATCTTCACGCGCGACGGCGACGCGGCCCGCGACTTCGCCGCTCGCGTCAACACCGGCATGGTGGGCGTCAACGTGCCGATTCCCGTTCCGATCGCGTACCACACGTTCGGCGGCTGGAAGAAGTCCGGGTTCGGCGACCTCAATCAGCACGGACCCGACGCGTTCCGCTTCTACACGAAGACGAAGACCGTGACGAGCCGCTGGCTGTCACACGATCTCAAGGAAGGCGCGAGCTTCGTCATCCCGACGATGCACTGATCATGAGCATGGCAATGACAGAGGAGCGCGCCGCCCTCGTCGAGGCGGTCCGCGATTTCGCCGAGGCAGCACTCGCCCCGCACGCGGGCACGTGGGATGCGGACAAGCATTTCCCGGTCGACACGCTGCGACAAGCCGGGCAGATGGGCCTGGGCGGCATCTACGCCAGCGAGGAGTTCGGCGGGTCGGGCCTGTCCCGGCAGGACGCCTTGGCGATCTTCGAAGAGCTCGCCAAGGGCGACACGACGATCGCCGCCTACATCTCGATCCACAACATGGTGGTGTGGATGATCGACACGTTCGGCACCCCCGAGCAGCGTGCGCGGTGGGTCCCCGGGCTCTCGACGATGGACGACCTCGGCAGCTACTGCCTCACCGAACCGGGTGCCGGATCGGATGCGGCCGCCATCACGACCAGCGCCCGGCGCGAGGGCGACGAGTACGTCCTCAACGGGGTGAAGCAGTTCATCTCGGGTGCCGGCTCATCGGCCGTCTACCTCGTGATGGCTCGCACGAACGGGCCCGGATCCCGGGGCATCAGCGCCATCGTCGTTCCCGCCGATACGCCCGGTCTGTCGTTCGGTCCGAATGAGAAGAAGATGGGCTGGAACGCCCAGCCGACCCGCCAGGTGATCCTCGAGGACGTGCGCGTGCCGGTCGCGAACCGACTCGGCGAAGAGGGCGACGGGTTCGGCATCGCCATGAAGGGCCTCAACGGCGGTCGCGTCAATATCGGCGCATGCTCGCTCGGCGGTGCCCAGTGGGCGCTGGACCGCGCCGTCGCATACGTGCACGACCGGCACGTGTTCGGGATGCCTCTCACGGCGAACCAGTCCGTCGTCTTCCGGCTCGCCCAGATGGAGACGGATCTGCAGGCCGCTCGGGCACTGCTCGAGCGGGCCGCCGAGAAGATGGACGCCGCCGCACCCGACGTCGCCGTCGCGTGCGCGCTCGCGAAGCGCTTCGCGACGGATGCCGCCTTCGACGTCGCCAACGCTGCGCTGCAGCTGCACGGCGGATACGGCTATCTGCACGAGTACGGCATCGAGCGGGTGGTGCGCGACCTGCGGGTGCATCAGATCCTCGAGGGAACGAATGAGATCATGCAGCTGATCGTCGGTCGAGCACTGATTGAGCAGGGCCGATGACCGTCGACGAAGGGAACCCCATGAGCACCATCGCATTCATCGGACTCGGCCATATGGGCGGTCCCATGGCCGCCAATCTCGTGACCGCAGGGCACCGTGTGCTCGGGTTCGACCTGGTGCCGGAGATCCGCGAGGCCGCCGCCGCCTCGGGCGTCGAACTCGTCGACGCGGGCACCGATGCCGCCGCAGCGGCGGACATCGTCATCACGATGCTTCCCGCCGGCCGGCACGTGCTCGCCGTCTACGGCACGCCTGACGCACCCGGGCTGCTCGCCGCCGCGCGCCCCGGCACGCTCTTCATCGACTCGTCGACGATCGCCGTCGACGAAGCGCGTCTCGCCGCCGACGCCGCGATCGCCGCGGGGCACCGTGCGCTCGACGCGCCCGTCTCGGGCGGCGTCGTCGGGGCAGAGAACGCGACGCTCGCGTTCATGGTCGGCGGCTCAGACGCCGACTTCGCCGAGGCGCTGCCCGTGCTCGAGGCGATGGGCAAGCGCATCGTGCACTGCGGAGGCTCCGGCCTCGGGCAGGCCGCCAAGGTGTGCAACAACATGATCCTCGGCATCTCGCAGATCGCCGTCGCCGAGGCCTTCGTCATCGGTGAGCGACTCGGGCTGTCGCATCAGGCGCTCTTCGACGTGTCATCCAACGCGTCGGGCCAGTGCTGGGCGCTGACGACGAACTGCCCCGTGCCCGGCCCTGTTCCGACCAGCCCGGCCAACCGCGACTACCAGCCGGGGTTCGCAGGCACCCTCATGGCGAAGGATCTTTCGCTCGCCGGTCAGGCGATCGACCTCACGGGGGTCGACGCGCGGCTCGGCACCCTCGCGCGCGACATCTACGTCGCGTTCGCCGAGGGTGACGGTGCGAACCAGGACTTCTCGGGGATCATCAACACGATCCGCCAGCACAGCGCGGCAGCACCCGTCGACGCGGACTGACGCCTACAGGCTCGGCCCCGCGCTCGCGCGCGGGGCCGGCCGAAATCACGCGTGGGGGACTGCCGCGATGATGGTCACCGTGATGTCCACGCCGTTCGGCGCGCGATAGGTGCGGCGGTCGCCGGGGTGCGAGCCGATGATCGCCTGACCCATCGGGGACTCCGGCGAGTACACGGCCATGTCGCCGACGGGACCCAGCAGAGCGCGGGCGCCGAGCAGGAAAGTCTCCTGCGATTTGTCGGATTCGAACTCGACCGTGACGCGCATGCCCGGTTCGACGAGTCCGTCGTCGGGCATCGATCCGACCTGCGCCCGGCGGATGAGGCCGCGCAGCTCGACGGCGCGAGCCGAAGAGAGGTCGTCGGCGATGGGGTTCTTGGTGAGTTCGTCCAGCTCCTGCTGCAACTGGTTCAGAGCATCCTGCGTCAGCCAGATCGGCTCTTCTGCAACAGACACGGCAACCTCCACGAGGGGAATGTATGAAGTTTCGAGCCTACCGTCGTCAGCGCGGAAACACCCCGTCGGTGATGCGACCACGTAGCCTGGTCACGTGAGCGCGTACGTCTCGGCGTTCGAGTTGTTCTCCATCGGAGTAGGACCCTCGAGTTCCCATACGGTCGGCCCCATGCGGGCGGCCCTCGATTTCGCGACCCGACTGCGTGTGCTCGGCCTGCTCGGCGATGTCGCGCGCATCACGTGCACGCTCTACGGGTCGCTGGGAGCGACGGGCATCGGCCACGGCACGCCCGACGCGATCGTCGCGGGGCTGCAGGGCCTCGAGCCGGAGACGGCGGATCCGGATGCCGTGCGGTCGGCGTGGAGCGATTGGGCCGACGGCGTTCACCTCGTGCTCGCGGGCGAGCGCCCCGTGTCCTTCGCGAAGGGCGACGTCGTCTTCGCTCCGCGCACGCGTCTGCCCGGCCACCCCAACGGCATGACGCTCGAGGCGTGGTCCCGCACGACGGCGGGGCCGATCACGGCCGAGGGTGCGGTCTTCCGCGAGACGGGGGCGGCCATGCTGCCGGCCGCGCCGGTGTCGGATGAGGGGCTCGTGCTGCGCGAGACGTACTACTCCATCGGGGGCGGGTTCATCCGCCGCGACGGTGAGCCGCCGCGCGTGCAGACACACGCGTATCCGCTGGACTTCTCGAGCGCCGACGAACTGCTCGCACTGTGTGACGAGCGCGGCATCACGATCGCCGAGGCGGCGCGCATCAACGAGCAGGCGCTGCGCAGCGACACCGAGGTCGCGGCGAAGCTCGATGCGATCTGGGACGCCATGGCCGGGTGCGTCGAGCAGGGACTGAGCGCCGAGGGCCTGCTGCCGGGCATCCTGAAGGTCAAGCGGCGTGCAGCGGTGATCCGGGCGCAGCTCGACGACGCGGAGTCCGCCGGCAACCGCGAACTGCCCGGTGAGTGGCTCGGGGCGTTCGCGCTGGCCGTCAACGAGGAGAACGCAGCGGGCGGCCGCGTCGTGACCGCACCGACGAACGGTGCGGCGGGGATCGTGCCGGCTGTCGCGATGTACTGGTGGCGCTTCCTCGCGGGGTCGGGCCTGGGCGCCGGCAACGCCGTCACCCCGTACGGCGAACTCGTCGGCAGCGCGCTGATGGGGTTCCATCCGCCCGTTCCCGAACTCGTCGAGGGGTCACCGGCCGCGCTCGCCGAGGCGAACAGACGCCGCGGCATCCGGCGCTATCTGCTCACCGCGACGGCCCTCGGGTCGCTGTTCAAGGCGAACGCGTCGATTTCGGGCGCCGAGGGCGGGTGCCAGGCCGAGGTCGGGTCGGCGTGCGCCATGGCCGCCGGTGGGCTGACCGCCGTGATGGGCGGCACGAACAGGCAGATCGAGAACGCCGCCGAGATCGCGATGGAGCACCACCTCGGTCTCACGTGCGACCCCGTCGGCGGGCTCGTGCAGATCCCGTGCATCGAGCGCAACGCGATCGCCGCGTCGACGGCTGTCACCGCGGCGCGACTCGCGCTGCGCGGCGATGGGTCGCACTTCGTGTCGCTCGACACCGTCGTCGAGACGATGCGGCAGACGGGAATCGACATGTCGACGAAGTACAAAGAGACGAGCGAGGGCGGTCTCGCCGTGAACGTCATCGAGTGCTGACGCGCTCGGGGGAATCCCACCCCTAGGATCAGACGCACTGCCGGAACGTGAGCAAGGATGCCGATGTCCCGAGATTCCCTTGCGCCCGCAGGCGCGCCCGCCCGGTCCCTCGCGCCGCTGTCCGGTCGCGTCTGGCTCACGATCGTCCTGCTGGGGCTCGTCGGGCAGCTCGCGTGGACCGTCGAGAACATGTACCTCAACGTGTTCGTGTACGACACGATCTCGACCGATCCGACCGTCATCGCGATCCTCGTCGCGGCGTCGGCGATCGCGGCGACCCTCGCCACGATGCTCGTGGGGGCGTGGTCGGACCGTGCGCGTACGCGTCGCCCGTTCATCGCGGTCGGCTACATCCTGTGGGGGCTCACGACGGCGACGTTCGGGTTCGTCCAGCCGGCGGCGGGAGCGGATGCCGCGCTCGTGGTCGGCGCGGCCGTCGTCGCCATCGTCGCGCTCGACTGCCTCATGTCGGTGTTCGGCTCGGGAGCCAACGACGCGGCCTTCAACGCCTGGGTGACCGAGTCGACCGAGCCCGGCAATCGCGGACGTGTCGACGGCGTCCTCGCGATCATGCCGCTGCTGGCGATGCTCCTCGTGTTCGGCGCGTTGGATGCACTGACCCAGGCGGGCGAGTGGCGCCTGTTCTTCGGGATCGTCGGCCTCGTGACGGCGGCCGTGGGCGCGCTCGCCTGGTTCCTCGTGCACGATCCGGCGCACATCGCACCCAGCGCCGACGGGTATCTGCGTTCGGTCGTCTACGGGCTGCGCCCCTCGTCGGTGCGGGCGAATCCGCGTCTGTATCTGCTGCTGCTCGCCTACGCGATCGTCGGCACGAGCACGCAGGTGTTCGTGCCCTACCTGATCATCTACATCCAGCGGTATCTGCGCATCGACGGCTACGCGATCGTGCTCGGCAGCGTGCTCATCATCGCCTCGATCGCGAGCGTCGTGGGCGGGCGCGTCATCGACCGGGTGGGCAAGGTCCGCGCCATCCTGCCCGCGACGGCGATCCTCGTGGCGGGTCTGATCGGGATGGTGTTCGCGCGCGACATGGTGAGTGTCATCGTCGTCGGGGCGGTCATGATGAGCGGCTTCATGCTGTCGGTCGCCGCCATCGCCGCGAGCGTGCGCGATGCGACCCCGCGTGACCGGGTCGGCGTCGTGCAGGGACTCCGCATGATCGCCGCGGTGCTCGTGCCGATGGTCATCGGTCCCTTCGTCGGTGCGGCCGTCATCATCGGTGCGAACGAGACCTACACGGATCTGGGCGTCGTCAAGCAAGTGCCCACGCCCTGGATCTTCGCAGCGGCCGCCATCGTCGCGGTGGTCGTCGTCGTTCCCGTGCTGCTGCTGCGACGCGTCCGCACGGCGGATGCCGAGGTCGCGGGATGAGTCTGCGCACACCGTGGGCGGACGCCCTCGACCCCGATGCGCCGCTGCCCGAGTACCCTCGCCCGCAGCTGATCCGGGGCGACTGGCGCAACCTCAACGGGCGCTGGCAGTACGCGTTCACACCCTTCGCGGCATCCGACCCCCTGGCCGTGGCCGACCCTGCCGCGCCGCCCTCGGCGTGGCAGGGCGAGATCACCGTGCCGTTCTCACCCGAGACGGCGCTCTCCGGCGTGGGGCGGGTGCTCGCTGCAGACGAGACGCTCTGGTATCGGCGGACCTTCGCGCCGCCGCGCCCCCTCGCCGAGGGAGAGCGCGTGATCCTGCACTTCGGCGCCGTCGATCAGTCGTGTCGTGTCGCGGTCGACGGGGTCGAGGTCGGTGCCCACACGGGCGGGTATCTGCCGTTCGCGCTCGATGTGACCGATGCGCTCGCCGAAACGAGCGAGCACGAGCTCGTCGTCGCGGTGCGTGACGTGACGGATGCCGCCTGGTTGTCCCGCGGCAAGCAGTCCGGCCGCCCAGGCGGGATCTGGTACTCGCCACAGTCAGGGATCTGGCAGACCGTGTGGGCCGAGATCGTGCCGCGGGTCGCCGTCGACACGCTCGTCCTCACCCCCGATCTGGCCGCCGGTGACCTCATCGTGAGGGTCGGCAGCATGCACGCGGCAGCCGAGGATCGGGCCGTCGTCGAGGTCAGAGCGGCGGACGAGCTCGTGGCGACGGCATCCGTCCCGGTGGGCGAATCGGTCCGCATCGCTCTGGCGGGAAGCATCCGTGCCTGGAGTCCCGAGGATCCCTTCCTCTACGACGTGCGTGTCGTGCTGGGCCGAGACCGCGTTGAGTCCTACGTCGGGATGCGCTCGTTCGGCGTCGGTGCGGACGCCTTCGGCACGCGGCGGCTTCTGCTGAACGGCGAGCCGTACGTGCACGTCGGGCTGCTCGATCAGGGCTACTGGCCCGACGGCGGGTATACGGCGCCCGCCGACGCGGCGCTCGAATACGACATCCGGCTCGCGAAGCGCATGGGCTTCACGATGCTCCGCAAGCACATCAAGATCGAGCCGCTGCGCTGGTACCACCATTGCGACCGGCTCGGCATGCTCGTGTGGCAGGACGCCGTCAACGGCGGCGAGCGCTACAACCCCCTTGTCATCACGGCGCCCGTCTTCGGCGCCCCCGCGCTTGACGACCACCGATACGCGAGGTTCGGGCGAGCGGATGCCTCGGGTCGGGACCACTACGAGACCGAATTGCGCGACATGATCGAACACCTGCGCAGTGTGCCGTCCATCGCGCTGTGGGTGCCGTTCAACGAGGGCTGGGGACAGTTCGATGCCGCCCGGATCGCGGAGGACGTGCGACGACTGGACCCGACGCGCCCGATCGATCACGCGAGCGGATGGCACGACCAGGGAGCAGGCGACGTGCGGAGCCTCCACGTGTACTTCCGCCCCGTTCGGGCTCCTCGCCGGGCGGACTCGCGCGTTCTCGCCGTCACCGAGTACGGCGGCTACAGCCTCGCCGTCCCCGGGCACACGGCGAGCGACCGCGTGTTCGGATACCGCCGCTATCGTTCGCGCGATCGTTTCGTCACCGCTCTCGAGCGTCTGCACGTGCGCGAGATCGAACCCGCGATGGCACGCGGAGTCGCGGCGACGGTGTACACGCAGCTGTCCGACGTCGAGGACGAAGTCAACGGGCTCGTCACCTACGATCGGCGGTTCGTGAAAGTGCCTGAACACGCGATGCGCCGCATCAACCACGGGCTGCGCGTCGCTGCCCGGTCCCACGAGGTGGAGAAGCCATGATCACGATTCCGCTGCCGGAACTGACCGAGCGCGTGCCGCTCACGCTGCCCAACGGCCGCCTCAACCGCGCCGCTGTGGGGTGGGCGCGCCAGCCGGTCGTCGACACCGCCGGGATCGGCCCGGGGTTCTGGGGGCGCAACAAGCGGTGGGAGTACTGGGGCATCACGACGCCGACGCACCTGCTCGCCCTCACGGTGTCCTCGATCGACTACGCCGCCGTGCACGAGGTGTGGGTCTTCGACCGCGCGACCGAGCGCCAGTGGCGTCACGGAGCGACGGTGCTGCCCGCTCGCGGCTTCACGCTGCCGCCATCGCTCGGCGAGGGCTCGGCGCGGGCTCGCGCCAAGGGCCTCGAGATCGACATCGACCCCGCGGATGCCGGGGGCACGCGCCTGCGCGCAGGCATCGCCGGCGCGGGCTTCGACGTGACGGCCGCGCTGCCGCCGGGACATGAGCGCCTCGCGGTCGTGGTTCCGTGGAGCGACACCCGGTTCCAGTACACGGTGAAGGACGTCGCGCGCCCCGCATCGGGGTCGGTGACGATCGAAGGCGTCACGTACGACGTGCCCGCGGGGGAGTCGTGGGCCGTTCTCGATCACGGCCGTGGCCGGTGGCCGTACGACATCCGCTGGAACTGGGGCGCGGGGTCGGGATTTTCACACGGTCGCCTCATCGGCATCCAGGTCGGCGCGAAGTGGACGGCGGGGACGGGATCGACCGAGAACGCGATCGTCATCGACGGGCGGCTGCACAAGATCCACGACGAGCTCGTGTGGGACTACGACATCGCCGATTGGCGACGCCCTTGGCGAATCGTCGGCGGTGGGCTGGCGGCATCCTTCACCCCTTTCCACAACAAGGTGACGCGCACGAATCTCGGGGTCGTCGCGAGCGCGACCGACCAGTGCTTCGGGTACTGGGACGGTACGTTCCGTACGCAGGCCGGAGAGTCGATCCCATTCGCCGGGGTGCTCGGATGGGCCGAAGAGGTGCACAACCGCTGGTGAGTCGTGCGCCCGGCGGTCAGCGGCGAGGGCGCCTGCGGAGCTTGGTCGTGATGGCGCGCAGCTGAGTCAGCTCGTCGTCGCTGAGCACCGACATGCGCGTCGCGATGGCAGATCCGTGCGTCGTCGCGATCCGACGGAACGCCGCGGCACCCTCATCGGTCGCGCGCACGAGCGAGCCCCGTCCGTCTTCGGGATCGGGCGCCTTCGACAGGAGGCCTCGCGCGACCATGCGGTCGACGAGGCGGGACACGCTCGGCTGGCTGATGAGCATGTTCGCCGTGACGTCACGCAGGCGCGCCGTGCGGTCGTTGCCGCGGGTCACGGTGAGAAGCACGTCATACTCCGCTTGCGTGAGACCGGTGTCCTCGAAGTCGCTGCTGATCTCGTTGAAGATCTCGTGCTGTGCGCGGAACAGGCTTTCCCAGGCGGCGATGGCGAGCCGGCGATCTGTCATGGCGTCAAGAGTACGACCTGCGCCTGCGCGCATAGGCTGGTCGGCATGACGCGAGCCGTCGGCACCTCTCTTGCTCGAATCCTCCTCATCGTCTGCGCGATGCTCACGGCGGCGGTGGTGTTCTTCTCTGCGGCGCCCGCGGCGGCGGACGCCGACGTCGAGGACTTCTCGTTCGAGAGCCTCGACGTCGACTACGCGCTGTCACGTGCGGACGACGGAACAAGCCGTCTGCGGGTGACCGAGACGTTCGTCGCGCTGTTCCCCGAACGCGACCAGAACCGCGGCATGCGCCGCATCATCCCCGACGAGTATCTCGGGGCCCCGCTGCTGCCTCACCTCATCTCGATCACGGATGAAGAGGGAGCCCCGCGCGCCGAGGAGACCTCGTCGGAAGACGGGTGGTTCTCGATGACGTCGCGCGCCGACGACTACGTGCACGGTCGGCAGACGTACGTCTTCACGTACGAGCTCGAGAACGTCACGCGGTTCTTCGACGACACGGGTGTCGATGAGTTCTACTGGAACGTCAACGGCACGGAATGGGCGCAGCCCTTCGGGCGGGTCACCGCCCGGCTGAACCTCGACCCGTCGCTCTTCGCCGCGACGACCGGCGACGCGTCGTGCTACGTCGGTGGCGCGGGCTCGACCGACACCTGCCGCATCGAGACGGATGCCGCCGCCGACGCGATCGTCGCGACGGCGGGGCCCCTCGCCCCGCATGAGACGATGACGATCGCGGTCGCTTTCGAAGCGGGCACCTTCACGGCGTTCGACGGTTCGTATCTCGCCTCGTCGTGGGGATGGCTGCAAGCAGTGGCGGGGCTCGGTGTGCTCGGTTCACTCATCGGCGCTGCCGTCGTGCGGCGTCGGCGACTGCGCGATGACCCGGGGCGGCCCACGATCATCGCCGAGTACACGCCACCACCGGGGCTGGATGCACTCGAGAGCGCTGTGCTGCTGCAGCGCACGTCGAAGGCGATTCCGGCCGAAGTGCTCGAGCAGGCGGTGGTCGGCAGCATCCGGATCGTCGAAGGTGCACCGAAGCGGTTCTCTTCGAGTACACCGCTCACCGCCGAGCTCATCGACCCATCGCGCGCGGACGGCGACGGAATCATGCTGCTGCACGGGCTCTTTCCCGACGGGCAGCCGGGGGACACGTTCCAGTTCGGCAAGTCGGACACGCGGCTCTCGTCGACGGCGCAGAAGATCATCGCGGCCGCGACCGCGCAGCTGACTGCCCGGGGGATGTGGCGGCGCGTGTCGCCGTCTCGATACGCGCCCCTCTTCGTGGCCCTGGTCGCGACCGTGCTCGTGTTCGTCTTCGGCTTCATCGCGCTCGACAACGGGGTGAACGAGGGGGTGCCGATCACGCTGATCGTCATGGCGGGGGTGGCCGTGTTCGTCACGTTCGCCCTCGTCGCCCGCAAACCGTTGACCTCGCGCGGTGCCGAGGCGCGGGATCACCTGCGAGGACTGCAGCAGTTCATCGAGTGGGCTGAGGCGGACCGGATCCGGATGCTGCAATCGCCCACCGGCGCCGAGCGGGTGGCCGTCGACACGAACGACCCCCGGCAGATGCTGAAGCTGTACGAGACGCTCCTGCCGTACGCCGTCGTGTTCGGGCAGGAGAAGGAGTGGGCGAAGCAGCTCGCCGTGCTCTACGGCGACGATCAATCGCCCGGCTGGTACTCGGGTGCAGCCGGATTCAACGCGGCCTCTTTCTCGGCGGGCATCTCGACTCTCTCGACGAGCGCCGTGTCGTCGTCGACGTCGGGCGGTTCGAGCGGCGGAGGCTCTGCCGGCGGGGGCGGCGGAGGAGGTGGCGGCGGGGGCGTGTGACGTGCTCATCCCGCCTGCTTTCGTCGCCGTTCGAACTCGACCGCGGCGGAGCGTCGCACGGGTCTCCGCCGCCGGAGCGGGTCGATATGGCGGGGCGCCTTCACCTCGGGTATTCCACCGATCATCCGAACCTGCCAGCCGCTCGTCTCGATGGTGCGGTGGTGATGCCAGCAGAGCAGAACGCCGAAGTCGACGTGGGTCGGCCCGCCGCGTGCGTGCTCGATGACGTGATGCACTTCGCACCATGCGGCTGCGACGTGGCATCCGGGAATGACGCAGTTGCCGTCTCGCGCGGTGATCGCGCGGCGCTGATGCCCTGTGAACACCCGCTGCGGTGATCCCAGCTCGATGACGCGGCCATCGTCTGAGAGGACGACACGCTGGATGCCGTGGGAGCACGCGAGGCGGCGGGCGACGGTCGCCGGAAGGTGGTGATCCGTGCCGTCGACGAAGGCGAAGCCGTTCTCGGCCTCAGGCTCGGCGGCCGAGATCGCGACGAGCAATGCCGGGGACGCGCCGCCGATCGACGGGCTCTCGGCCGACCGTGCGGCGACCCCGAGGATCGACGCGAGCGCGTCGTGCTGTTTCTGCGTGCGGGTGCGCATATCGACGTCGGCGACATCGTCAGGCTCACCGGAGTCGGCGAAACGAGGACCCGTGGCGGGACCGGGTGCTGCTGCGCCGTCGATCAGCGTGTGATGGGGATCAGTCCGTTGCGCGCCCGGCCCAGCGTCACGCCGCGCCGGCGCGCCGCGCGTTCGTCGTCGGGCAGCACTCGGTCGGAATCGAGGACGAGCGCCCAGACCTGCGCCTGACAGCGGACGGTGTGGGCGTCGCAGGGGACGGAGTCCGAAGGAGGCCCGGTCAGCGGGAGAAACCGTGAATAACTTCGATGTCATCACGCTGGGGAGGAGCGGGTGCGGCGGCGAGGCACAAGGGCAAGAGTAAGGGCCGGTCGGAGAGGCTCCCGACCGGCCCTTGTCCCTTGCACCAAGAGTGTCCTGCAATCACATGTCGGCAGCTGCCACAGCAAACAACTACCGCTGTCACTATATAACGACGAGGTAACGGAAGGGAAGAGTCGTCGTCGCTATCTGCTGCCGTGACCCCGTCGCGGCGTGGCGCGCTCGTCGAGTCGGCACCCCGAGCGTCGACGACCGGTTGTCGCGCATGTACCGCATCAGTCGGACGAGCCCGTCGGCCCAGCCCAGCTCTGCCGTGAACTCGCGCACCTGGCCGGCGATCTCGGTCTCGAGCACCCAGACCGCGAGGTGCGGCACGTCGGGGAAGTGGTAGTAGAAGGCCTGCCGCGTCAGTCCGCAGTCCCGTGTGAGCTGCGTCACGGTGACCCTGTCGAGCGGCGCGGTCCGCAGTCTCGCCTTCAGTGCGGCCGCGAGAGCATCACGTGCGCCCGCCCGCCCCCGCGGATCAGCGCTTTCGGGGCAGCACCGTGCCCACACGCTGGCGCTGTGGATGATGTTCACGATGGCGGTCCCGACCTTCATCGCGTCGTCGCCGTTCGCCGTGCAGTCCGCGCTGTTCGTCGTGTCGGCCCTGTCGCTCGCGGCCAACATCGCCGTCGCGGCCTACCAGCTGTTCACGATCGTCACGCGGCACCGCAACCCGCTGCGCGACGAGCTCTACACCGACCTGCCGCAGTACCGCGAGGTGCGTGGAGCGAACCTCCCCGCCGTCGAGGCGCCTGTGGTCCCGCAGGCCACCCGATTGGCGCGTCTTTGCTGCGACGTGGCCTACGTCGCAGCGTCGTCCGGGTTCGCCACGTCGCGTTCGTCACCGACGTCATCTCTCGTCGGACACAGCGCCGGGACCGACCCGTCATCGGTCAGATCCAGCCGCGTTCCTCTGCCATCAGGACGGCCTGCTGGCGGGTACGCACGGCGAGTTTCGCCAGGATCACCGAGACGTGGTTGCGCACGGTGCCCGGGGCGAGTGAGAGCGCGCGTGCGATCTGTCCCGTGGTCTCGCCCCGTCGCCCGGCCCGAAGAACATCGAGTTCGCGATCGGTCAGGGGGCTCCGCGCGTCGCTCAGTGCATCGGCGGCGACCTCGGGGTCGATGTATCGACCGCCAGCGGCCACCCGTCGGATGACGTCGGCCACCTCGCTCGCGCCGGAGGACTTCGGCAGGAATCCGGAGACGCCCGCCGCGAGGGCGCGCCGCAGCACGCCGGGTCGTGCGTGCCGCGTGACCACGACGCAGCGGGTCGGCAGCGTGCGAGTCACGCGCCCGGCCACCTCGACGCCGTCCAGGCCCGGCATCTCGAGGTCGAGCAGACACACATCGGGGCGTTCGCGTGCGGCTACCTCGACGGCTTCGAGTCCGTCGGCGCACTCCGCGACGACGTCGATGTCGGCTTCGAGTCGGAGCAATGCCGCCAGCGCGGATCGGATCATGACCTCGTCGTCGGCGATCAGCACGCGGATCATCGCTTGAGCCCCGTATTCGCCGGCACGGTCACGACGATCATGAACGAGCCGCGGTCCCGGCGCACCTCGACGGTGCCGCCTGCCTCCGCCGTTCGCCGACGGATGCCGTCCACGCCGGACCCGCCCGCTGACGGTGCGAGGTCGTCCCCGAGATCGTTCGTGAGCTCGAAGCGCCACGCCTCCGTGTCGGCCGCCAGGATCACCCGTGCCCACGTGCCTCCGCCGTGGCGCAGGACATTGGTCGTCGTCTCGCGCACGACCGGGGCCAGCACGTCGCCCGGGGCGGCGTCAGCATCTGCCGAGATCGAGGCTTCGACGTTCATGCCGGCCGCACGCAACAGATCGACGGCGTTGGCCAGCTCATCGTGCAGAGAGGCGGAGCGGAAGCGCAGAGCCAGATCTCGTGTGCCCTGCCGTGCGTCGTCGACGCTCGCGCGCGCCGCACGGACGTGTGCCAGCGCGGCATCCGGGTCCTGACCCATGAGCCGTTCGGCAAGCTCGAGCTGCAGGGCGATCACCTGCAGATGGTGACCCTGCAGATCATGCACGTCGGTCGCCATGCGCAGGCGTTCCTGCGTCGCGCCCAGCCTCGCCTCGGCGGCGCGCGACTGGTCGAGGGCGACCACGATGTCCCACCACCAGAGCGTAAGGACGGTCATCGCAGGCAGCACGGTGAACGCGAACCCCAGGAACCCCCAGCTGCCATCGTCGTCGGCAACGCTGAACTGGCCGTCGATGAACCACAGCGCCGCGAGCAGGAGCGTCACCGCGCACACGAGGCGCAGGCGGATGCCGGGCGGCCATTTGAGCAGCAGGAGGGTCTGGGTCACGGGCACCACCGCCACCATCCACACGCCCGACGTCAGACCGGCGAGAGCGCCGAACGCGATCGCCAGAGCGAGCGCCGGGATCGTACGGCGCCATCTCGTCGGGACAGCCGCCCCCGCGAGGCTCCGATAGTCCAGCAGCGCGGGGATGGTCGAGAGCACCCAAGCGGCACCGGCGAGCCAGACGGCGACCACGGCGGCGGGGCCCGCGAACGGGGTGATCAGCGTGGTCGCGAGCGGGAAGACGATGAGCGTTTCGAAGACCAGGACGCCCACGAACGTGTACCACCAGGTCGCCGTGATCCGCCGTGACATCTGCACCGACATGCGCGCATCCGCCGCCGGATCTGCCTGCATGAACGGGAGGGGATCAGTGATCACCCGTCCACTGTAGGCGGGTGACAAATGTCACGGATGCCGCGTGAGAAGTGTCCGGACATCGATGACAGCACGACACTTCTGGGGCGAGGGGAACCGCGGTGGACTTGATCCATACCGAATCCCCCGTGTCGGAAGGACACCATGACCGTCATCGAATTCTTCCAGGACCTCGTCTCGCGAGTGCCTGAGCTCCTCCAGCCGCTCATCGTCGCCGCCGCCGGCGCCATTCCGTTCATCGAGGGCGAAGGGGCAGCGGCGATCGGGATCGTCGGTGGCATCAACCCGGTCATCGCGGTGATCGCGGCGATCGTCGGCAACTTCGCGTGCGTGCTCGTCCTCGTGCTGCTCAGCTCCGGGGCGCACCGCGCGGTCTCGGGCCGAATCCAGGCGCGCAAGCGCGAGGCGGTGCTCAGCGGCAGCGGCACCACGTCAACCGTCGACCTCGCCGCCGTCACCATCGACGAGCCCGCGACGCCCCGGCATGAGAAGTTCCAGCGTGCCCTCGTGCGCTACGGCGTTCCCGGGGTCAGCCTGCTCGGTCCGCTGCTGCTGCCGACGCAGTTCACGGCGACGCTGCTCGCCGCGGCGGGTGTCGGCAAGGCTCGCATCCTGATCTGGCAGGGGCTCGCCATCATCCTGTGGACGACGGCCATCGCTCTCATCATCACCGGGGTGCTCTCCGCACTCTCCTGAGGGGCTCACCGGGCCCCGGGCGCCGGACACGCGAAAGGCCGGGACGAATCGTCCCGGCCTTTCGCGTGGGGTGGCTTACTTGAAGGCGTCCTTGACGTCTTCGCCGGCCTTCTTCAGGTTCGCTTTCGCCTGGTCCATGTGGCCTTCGGCCTCGAGGTCCTTGTTGTCGGTGGCCTTGCCGACGTTTTCCTTGGCCTTGCCCTTGATGTCTTCGGCCGCATTCGAGATCTTGTCGTCCAGACCCATGATGTCTCCTTCGTGTCGGACAGCGCGGGGATCTCCTCGCGTGTACTTCCATCGCACACCGTCACCGCGGGAGCAGCCAAGGGGTTGACGCTCCCGCACCCGTGTGCAAGCTCGCGCCGCGAGGGTGGGAGTGTAGTCCGGCCCGTCGCGGAGCGCGAGTGTCTGCCCTGCGTCACGGACGGTGCCTAACCTGACGGCATCCACCATCGGAAGGAGATCGGTCATGGCGCGATTCGATAACAAGGTGGCCCTCGTCACAGGCTCGGGTTCGGGTATCGGCAAGGCCGCCGTCGACCTGCTGCTCGCGGACGGGGCGAAAGTCGTCGGAGCCGACCTCCGACCGGGCGATGAGACTGAGAACTACGTTCCCGTCGTCTGCGACGTCACGAAAGAGGCTGACGTCGTGGCGGCGGTGGCGACGGCGGTCGACCGATTCGGACGCCTCGACGTCGCCTTCAATGTGGCCGGGGCGTCGCGCGCGGGGATGATCATCGACCAGTCCGAGGAGGACTGGGACTTCACCGTCGACCTCGTCCTCAAAGGGGTCTTCCTCTCTGTCAAGCACGAGGCGCGGGCGATGACGGGCGGCGGCGCGATCGTCAACGTCGCGAGTCTCAACTCCCACGTGCCGATGTGGTTCGGGGCGGCGTACTCATCGGGCAAGGCCGGAGCCGAGATGCTGACGAAGTCGGCGGCGCTCGAGCTCGCCGGGCGCGGCATCCGGGTCAATGCGGTGCTTCCCGGCCTCGTTGAAACCCCCCTCACGACGGCGCTGACCGAGAACCCCGGACTGATGGAGGACTTCCGCAACAGCATCGTGCTCGCCCGCGCCGCCGACCCGGTCGAGATCGCGAAGCCCATGCTCTTCCTCGCGAGCGACGATGCGTCGTACATCACGGGTACCTCGCTCGTCGTCGACGGCGGGTGGGAGATCACCGGTTACCCGAATCTCGCCAAGCACATGGGTTCCGCGCCCGGCGAGTGACCTGCGCTCGCCCCGCGAGACGGCAGCGGGCGATGCCGTCTCGGCGCAGTGAGCCGCGATCAGCTTGCATAGGCTTGCAGTGACAGAGCGAGAGAGAGGGGCGGACATGAAGCATCCGCAGACCGGTGAGGCCGTCGAAGACAGGGAGCGGCCGTGGCTGTCTGCCTACGCCGACGGGGTGCCCGCCGATATCGCCCCCGTCACCGAGACGCTCGTCGATCTGCTCGATGCATCGGTCGCGCGCTTCGGCAAGCGGGATGCCCTGGAGTACTTCGGTGCCCGGACGACATACGCCCAGCTCGGCGAGCAGGTCGAGCGGGCGGCATCCGGTCTTCGTGAACTGGGAGTGAAAGCCGGCGACCGGGTCGCCCTCGTGCTGCCGAACTGCCCGCAGCACGTCGTGGCGTTCTACGCCGTGCTGCGCTTGGGAGCCATCGTCGTCGAGCACAACCCGCTCTACACGTCGCGTGAGCTGCGCCACCAGTTCGAGGTGCACGGCGCGGTCGCGGCGATCGTGTGGGACAAGGTCGCCGACGTCATCGCCGCGCTGCCCGACGACGCCCGCCCCGCCAACATCGTCGCCGTCCGGCTCACCGACGCGATGCCCCGCAGCAAGCGTCTGGCTCTGCGGCTACCACTGGCTCGAGCGCGCGCATCGCGTGACCGGCTCACGGCACAGCCGACCGCGAAGGGGATCATCCCGTGGACGCGCGTGACGAAGGCGCGGCGGATCTCGCGCCGCGTCCCGCGTCCGCAGCTGGGTGACACCGCTCTGCTCCAGCTCACGAGCGGCACGACGGGTCAGCCGAAGGCGGCGATGCTCTCGCACGCGAACCTGCGTTCCAACGCTGCACAGGGCCGCGCGTGGGTGCCGGGCCTGCGCGAGGGGGAGGAGGTCGTCTACGCCGTCCTGCCCCTGTTCCACGCGTACGGGCTCACGCTGTGTCTCACCTTCGCGATGTCGATCGGGGCGAAGGTCGTGCTCTTTCCGACCTTCGACGTCGACCTCGTCATCGCCGCTGCCCGTCAGTCGCCGCCCACGTTCCTGCCGGCTGTGCCGCCGATCTATGACGCCCTCTCGCGTGCGAGCGCGCAACGCAGGATCGATCTGCGCAGTGTGAGCTTCGCGATCTCGGGCGCCATGAGCCTGCCGGTGCCGACCGTGACGCGCTGGGAGGAAGCATCGGGAGGGCTGCTCGTCGAGGGCTACGGGATGACCGAGACTTCACCCGTCGCGCTCGGCAACCCCATGGGGCCTTCGCGCCGACCGGGGACCGTCGGTGTGCCGTTCCCGAGTACGGTCGTCCGCGTCGTCGACCCGGACGACCCCACGAGCGAGCGACCCCCGGGAGAGCCCGGAGAGCTGCTGATCCGTGGTCCTCAGGTGTTCCAGGGTTATTGGAATCAGCCCACCGAGACGGCGGCGGTCTTGCTGCCGGGTGGTTGGCTGCGGACGGGGGACATCGTGACGATGTCCGAAGACGGGTTCGTCACCGTCGTCGACCGCGTGAAGGAGCTCATCATCACGGGCGGGTTCAACGTCAGTCCGACCGAAGTCGAGCAGGCGCTTCTGCTGCACCCGGACGTCGAGGCTGCGGCGGTCGTCGGTCTGCCGCGCTCCGCCGGCGGAGAAGAAGTCGCGGCCGCGGTCGTGATGAAGCCCGGGACGGTCTTCGACTCTCGCGCACTCCGCGACTTCTGCCGCTCGCACATCACGGCGTACAAAGTGCCCAAGCGCATCGTCGAGGTCGAGGACCTGCCGCGCTCGCAGATCGGCAAGGTGATGCGCCGCGTCGTGCGGGACGACCTGCTCGCGCAGTCCAGCGGCGGCGAGTGAGCCCCGCGTCACATCTCGCCGCTGCGCGCCTCGCCCGCCCCGCCGGTCGCCGACTCCCCGGGGTCCCTCGCGCGGCCCGAGCCGAGCGAGGTCGTCGCGATGAGTCCCAGCACGAGGAAGCCCGCCGCGGACAGGGCGGCTAGGCGCGTACCCTCCGAGAACGCGGCCTTGGCGTCCTCAGCGGCGTCCGCGGTGGCGGGGGACTGCTCCAGCCCGGCGATCGCGCCGCCGGCACTGTCGACGACCGCTGAGACGACCGTGTCGCGCTCCTCGGCGGGCACGCCGCGGTCGTCTAGCTTCGCGTTGAGCAGGCCGGCGGTGCTCGTGAAGAGGATCGTGCCGAGGATCGCGATGCCCAGCGCCGAGCCGACCTGGCGTGACGTGGACTGCGTGCCCGACCCCTGCCCCGACAGCTCGATGGGAACGTCCTGCAGGATCACGCTGGTCAGCTGGGCCGTGGCGAGCCCCACGCCGAAGCCGTAGAGGAACAGGGCGGGCAGCAGCCAGCCCCACGCGGCGTCCGGCGCGATGACGAAGGCCACCCATATGACGCCGATGATCTCGGCGATGATTCCCAGCCGCACGACCCACACGGGCGCGAGGCGTCCGCTGAGACCGGCGGCGAAGCCGCTCGCGAGGAAGGAGCCGAGCGCGAGGGCGACCAGGACGAGGCCGGTCTGCAAAGCGTCGAAACCGAGCACGAACTGCAGCCACAGCGGCAGCGACAGGATGATTCCGAACTCACCGAGCGATACGACGAGGGCGACGATGTTGCCGTTGCGGAAGCTGGGGATGCGGAACAGCGACAGCTCCAGCAGTGCCGGCCTGTCCACCCGCGCGCGGTGGCGGCTCCACAGCAGGAAGCCGGTGAGCGAGACGACGGAGATCGCGAACGCGACCGCCACGGGTGAGATCGCCCACGGCCAGGTGAATGCCCCGATCTCGATCGTGCCGTCGGCCTGCCACCATCCGAGCGTGCGCCCTTCGATGAGGCCGAACACGAGCGTTCCGAACAGCAGCACGGACAGCAGCGCCCCGACGACATCGAGCCCGCGCTGCGCTGTGTCGCGTGATTCACGCACCGTCAGCATCACGCCGACGAAGATGATGATGCCGAGGGGCACATTGATCCCGAACGCCCAGCGCCACGAGAACGCCGTCGTGAGCCAGCCGCCCAGGAGCGGGCCGACCGCGGCCATGCCGCCGATCGTGGAACCCCACACGGCAAAGGCGATCCCGCGCTCGCGGCCACGGAACGTCGCATTGATGATCGACAGCGTGGAGGGCAGGATCATGGCCCCGCCGATGCCCTGCACCAGACGCGAACCGATGAGCAGGCCGGCCGTGGGCGCGAGGGCGGCCAGCACCGAGGACGCCACGAAGAGCACGACGCCGATGAGCATCAGCCGGCGCCTGCCGACGCGGTCGGCCAGGCTTCCGAACAGCAGCAGGAGTGACGCGAAGACGAGGGTGTAGGCCTCTTGCACCCACTGCACCCCGGTCGACGAGAGGTCGAGGTCATCCACGATCGAAGGAATCGCGACGTTCACGATCGTGGAATCCACGATGATCAACGACACGGCGATGCTGATGAAGACGAGGGCGAGCCAGCGGCGACGGGGAGCGTCTGTCATTTCGTCAGCCTATTTAGCTTTCGGTGGAAAATATCGCCGGCTTTCGGATCGCCCGCCACGCGTCGGATCGGGCTCACCGGCTCGCGACCCGGCGGAGAATCGTGGCAGAGTCGACGAGGACCCTGCCCCGACGGAGAGGTGATGTGCAGATGAGCGACGAATCGATGGAGTTCGGCGAGATCGGTGTGTGGAGAGGGGCCCGCGTGCTCGACTCCGAACTCGCGCGCGGCATCGAGAAGCTCGGATACCGCACCCTCTGGGTCGGAGGCTCGCCTGCCGGAGACCTCGAAGACGTCGAAGCGCTCATCGAGGCAACCGAGAGCATCGTGGTCGCCACGGGCGTCGTGAACATCTGGCGTGACGACGCTGCCGAGCTCGCCGCCTCGTACCACCGCATCGAGAAGCGCCACCCCGGCCGGCTCGTGCTGGGGATCGGCAGCGGACACCGCGAGGCCGACGCGGCGCGGACGCGCCCGCTCGCGGCGATGCGCGAATACCTCGACGTCCTGGATGCCGAGGGGGTGCCGGCCCACCGCCGCATCCTCGCCGCCCTGGGCCCCAAGACCCTGCAGCTCGCGGCCGAGAGGTCCCTCGGCGCGCACCCCTACCTCACGACTCCCGCGCACACCCGCTTCGCGCGCGAGGTCATGGGGCCGGACGCCTTCCTCGCGCCCGAGCAGATGTTCGTCGCGGTCGATGGCCCCGAGACCGCACGCAAGATCGCGCGCGGCACGCTGCGCAGCTACCTGCAGATGTCGAACTATGCCGACATCCTCGTGAAGTTCGACTTCGAGCGCGCACAGATCGAGGGTGAGGCCGACGATGCCGTGATCGACGCCCTCACCCCGTGGGGCAGGCCTGAGACGATCGCCTCCGCCGTCCGTGCGCACCTCGACGCGGGGGCCGACCACGTGTGCATCCAGTCTCTGCCCATGCGCGAGAATCCGCTCGACGCCCTCAAGGCGATGGCCGACGCCCTCGGCGTCACGGCGTCGTGATGGAGTTCGCCGGCCGCGTCCCCGAGGACGCCTCCGACCCGCGGCTCAAGCGGGCAGCCATGCTGGAGGGCATGCCGATCCCCGTGATCGTGTTCGCGCCGCAAGCGGCGGTCGACGGCGCCGACATCAGCGTCGGCACGGGCACGGATGCCACGGGGTGCCACACCATGACGGCGAGCGTCACATCGACGCTGTGGCGCAACCCCGATGACAAGGACGACCCCGTCAATCTCGCCGAACTCGACGAGGTGACCCGACGCTCGATCGAAGAGGCGCCGCCGCGGCCCCGGCCTGCCTGGCTGACCGAGCAGATCGAGCGGATGCGGTATCACACGCTCTGGGAGGCGGTTCAGACGACATGGAACCGCGAGGCATCCGAGTTCACGACCGTCGAGTACCTGCTCGTGCAGCACGCCAACCACATCCTGATGAACCGGTTCCGTGAAGAGCACGTCGTCGGGCTGCACGACTGGGACTCAGCCGCGCTGACGTCCGAGCGCGTGATCCGACGCGGCGTCGATGTCGTGATCGACGGCGAGACCGTCGTCGGCGTCGAGATCGACACCGACCCCTTCGTCTACGCGATCGGCGCCGAGCTCGCCGGCGGGGGAGTGCTCACCGCGGTGATCCCGCGCGAGGACCTTCCCTACCTCGACGTCGCGTTCGCGACGCACGTGCCCTAGCGCTCGTCGAGGAAGCGCTGCCAGCCGTCGGCGTCGGCGTGCTCGAAGACGAGGTTCGTCTCGGTGTGCGCGACGGCGGGGTGCCCTGTGAGATACGTCAGCACGAACTCGCGGAGCTCGCCCGCATCGCGCGCGAGCACGTGCAGGAGGAAGTCGTCGGCACCCGCCATGTGGAACAGACGCACGACCCCGGGGAAACCGGTCGCGGCCCGTCGGAACGCCTCGATCTCGGTGCGCGCGTGCTTCACCAGCCGCACGGCGATGAGCGCCTGCACGGTGGCGCCGAGGCGATCGGTGTCGAACTCGACGCGGTACCCGGCGATAACGCCCTGCGACTGCAGGCGCCGCAGCCGCAGCGACACGGTGGACTCGGCGATGCCGAGTTCGGCGGCCAGGGCGGCACCCGATGCGCGGGCGTTCGCGCTCAGCGCGCGCAGCAGCGCGCGGTCGGTGGAATCGAGGTCGAAGGACCGTGACACTGAGGCATCCCCCCTGCTCATTTCTCGCAGAATCTGCGACTGTTCGGTTGATTCTAGGCGAGGCTGCAAGCCAGCTTGAGGATGCCGCGGGAATCTGCTGTTCTGGCCTCATGCATTCCGAGAACCATCGGTGGGAGACCCGTGCTGTGCACGGCGGCACGGCGGGCCTCCGCGAAGCCGGCACCCACGTTCCCTCCATCGACCTGTCCACGACGAACCCGCTTCCCGACGTCGAGGTCGGCGGCCTGTCGTACGAAGAGCTCGCGACCGGTCATGATCTCGGTCCCGGCCGCAGCGCCGTCTACCAGCGACTCTGGCAGCCTGGCGTCGCGCGCTTCGAAGACGCCCTCGCGGGGCTCGAGGGTGCCGAGGGTGCCGTCGCGTTCGCGAGCGGCATGGCCGCGCTGACGGCGTGCCTCATCGCCACGGTCGCAGCCGGCAAGCCCCACGTCGTGGCGGTGCGCCCGCTCTACGGCGGCACCGACCACGTGCTCGAGAGCGGACTGCTCGGCACCGAGGTCACCTGGTCGGCTCCCGGCGACGTGGCCGCGCACATCCGCGACGACACGGGCCTGGTCATCATCGAGACCCCCGCCAACCCGACGCTCGAGCTGCTCGACATCGCGGTCATCGTCGAGGCGGCCGGAGATGTGCCGGTGCTCGTGGACAACACGTTCGCGACCCCTGTGCTGCAGCGGCCCATCGAGCATGGCGCGACCCTCGTGATGCACAGTGCGACGAAGTACCTCGGCGGCCACGGCGACGCCATGGGCGGCGTCGTCGCCGGCCCCACGGCGTGGATCGAGCGGCTCCGCCAAGTGCGGGCGCTGACCGGCGGAATCCTGCACCCGATGGGTGCCTACATGCTGCACCGCGGCCTGCGCACCCTCGCGGTGCGCGTGCGTGCGCAGCAGGAGACAGCTCAGGCCCTCGCCGAGCGCATGAGCGCGCACGACGCCGTCGCCCGCGTCTTCTACCCCGGTCTTCCCGGGCAGGATCCGCAGGGATTGCTCGGGCGCCAGCTCGCCGGGCCCGGCTCGATCATCGCGATCGAGCTCGCGGGCG
Source organism: Microbacterium sp. Y547 (assembly GCF_057669785.1). Lineage (NCBI taxonomy): Bacteria > Bacillati > Actinomycetota > Actinomycetes > Micrococcales > Microbacteriaceae > Microbacterium > Microbacterium sp. Y547. Next base: position 326,672 of record NZ_JBYHFN010000001.1, on the reverse strand, counting down.
GCTATGACGCCGCGGCACGCTTCACCGAGGCGTGCGAACTCGTGACGCACGCTGTGTCGCTCGGTGGCGTGGACTCGCTCGTCCAGCACCCCGCGTCGCTCACCCACCGGCCCGTCGTCGGAGACGCGAAGCCCGGTGCGGGCATCGTGCGCCTCGCGATCGGTCTCGAGCACGTCGACGACCTCGCCGATGACCTGCTCGCGGCGCTCGATGCGACGCTCGTCGGCACGCAGGAGATCGTCGACGAGGGGCTCGTGCGACAGGGCTGACCTCTCGCGCAGCATCCGCCTCGAGGGGATGATGGGGGGATGCTGCACATTCCTGACGTGGTCCTCAACGACGGCACCCGCTTACCGGCGCTCGGCCTCGGGACATACACACTCGAGGGCGACGCCGGTGTGGACGCCATGGTGGCCGCGATCGACAGCGGTTACCGGCTGCTCGACACCGCCGTCAACTACGGCAACGAAGAGGCCGTCGGCGCGGCCGCGCGTCGCAGCGGCGTGGATCGCGATGATCTCGTCATCGAGTCGAAGCTGCCCGGTCGCCACCACGGATTCGACGAAGCGATCGCGAGCGTCGAGGGGTCCCTCGCTGCGCTCGGACTCGAGCGGATCGATCTGCACCTCATCCACTGGCCCAACCCGAGTGTCGGCAAGTGGCTCGATACGTGGCGCGGCCTCATCGCGGCACGCGAGCGCGGGCTCGTGCGGTCGATCGGCGTCTCGAATTTCACGATCCCGATGCTCGAGCGGCTCATCGCCGAGACCGGTGTGACGCCGGCGGTCAACCAGATCGAGCTGCACCCCTACTTTCCCCAGGCATCTCTGCGCGCGTTCCACGCCGCCAACGGCATCCGCACCGAGAGCTGGAGCCCGCTCGCGCGAGGCACGGAACTGCTCCACGAACCGGTCATCACCGACATCGCCGCCGCACGCGGTGTCTCACCGACGCAGGTCGTGCTGCGCTGGCACGTCGAGCTCGATTCGACGCCCATCCCGAAATCGAGCGATCCCGACCGTCAGCGTGAGAACGCCGACGTCTTCGGGTTCTCACTAGACGACGCCGAGATCGAGGCGATCTCCGCCCTGGAGCGGGGGCGACTCTGGGGCGGCGACCCCGACACGAACGAAGAGATGTGACTCACGCGTCCGGGAGTGCATCGAGCCACTCCGGGAACGTCTGACGGCCGCGCACGGCGTCGGGTCCGGCCAGCAGCGCGCCGCTGCGCTGGGCGCGGCCCATCGCTCCGGGAAGGCTGAGGGGCGGCATCCACCCCCGGTGCCCGATCGCTCGCGCGTACGCCCGCATCATGTCGGCGAGGCTCTCTTCGCGGGGGCCGCCGAGGTCGGTCGCTCGGCCTGCCGGCGCTGCTTCGGCGCGGCTGACGAGATGCTCGGCCACCTCGCGCGCGGCGATCGGCTGCGTGCGCGCCCGTAGGGCGAACCGCACCGGTCCGATGGCGGCGCGCACGTACAGCTGCGCCGCGAACTCATGGAACTGCGTCGCGCGCTGGATGGTCCACGGCACGGGCCCCGCCTCGACGAGGCGCTCCTGCGTGAGCTTGCCCGCGTAGTAGCCCTCGGGGGCGGCACCGACCCCGACGATGGACAGCGCGATGTGGTGGGCGACGCCCGCGGAGCGCTCGGCGGCGAGCAGCGACCGCGTCGCGCCGGCGAAGAACGAGATCGACTCGTCGGCCTTGAGGGTCGTCACGTTCGATACGTCGATGACCGTGTGGACGCCGGCGAGGACGCGGGCGAGCCCGGCCCCGGAGAGCAGATCCACGCCGCGGCTGCGCGCCAGCACAACGGTGTCATGCCCGCGCTCGCGGGCGACGTCGACGACGTGCGCGCCGGTGAGCCCCGTGCCGCCGGCCACCGCGATCCGCATGCGAGCCCTCGTCTCTTCGCTGCACTGGCGGCCCCAGCTTACGGTCGGGTGCTCTTGCCGAGCACGACGCGTCGTGCGTCGATGCGCGCCCGTGGGCGTGCGTCAGATACGCGCGCCGTCGTCGTCGCGGTTCTCGATGCCGACGCCGCGGCCACGCCACGACTCGTATGCGATGAGCCAGCCGATCGAGACGGCGAAGGCGAGCAGAAGCCCGAGCCACACGTTGCCCCACACCATCCCGAACAGGATGCCGAGCGCAAACACCAGCGCCGTTCCGAAAGCCCATCCTGTGTGGCCGCGCTGCCACCCTGGTCGTCGATTAGCCATGATGCCCAGCCTAGGGGCTCACGTCGATCGTGACCGAGTCAGCGCGCCCGGTGGTCTTCGGGGTGCAGCCGCGGTCCGCGTCGGGGCTCGTTCGCGCCGCTGACCCGAATGAGCCGGATGACCCGCTGCCGCTGCCCCGGCCACGCCGAGAGCAGCTGAAGCATGCCGTCATCGTCGACGCGCCGACCGGTCAGTGCGAAGCCGACCTCGTGGGCGAGGTGGTAGTCGAAGACGCTCACGGCGTCGGGGTCGCCGAAGGCACGGATGCGCGCTTCGGCGCTCGTCCACAGACCGACTCCGCGCACCGCCGTGAAGACGCTGTCCCGCTCTTGGCCCGTCGCCGCCGCCGTTGCGGCCCGGACGAGAGCGTCGCCGCGGCGCGCCGCCTCGACCACGGTGCGCGACTGCGGGGGCTCGAGCCCCGCGCGATGCCACGCCCACGAGGGGATGCGTCTCCACTGCTCGATCGCGGGCGGCGCGAACATCGGCCGTGGCGTCGGTCCGGGGGCGCGCTCGCCGTGCCACGTGACGATGCGCCGCCACGCGCCGAACGCCTGCAGACCCGTGACCTTCTGCTCGAAGATCGCGCTCGCGAGGGCGTCGAAGACGAGATCGGTGCGGCCGAGGCGCAGGCCGGGGTGACGGCGGTGCGCATCGGCGACGAGCGGATGCCGCGCCGCATCGAAGCCGCGGGAGTCATCGCGCGCCCCGCACAGCGCAGGCAGCTGGTCCAGCGCCCACTCGGCGCCCGGGCCCCACGCAGCCCCGCGGACGACTCCGTCGGTCGACTGCCGCAGTGCGAGCGTCGCGACCCCGAGGGGAGTGCGGGTCGCGCGCCAGACGACGTGCCCCGCGGTCGTCATGGCCGGGTCGTTCGCGCCGTGGCGCTGGTGCAGCACCGTGCGGCGCAGATCGAGCGGATGCCCGGGACGGTACTGGGTCTCGAGCGGCCGGGCCGCCAGGTGCGCGGCGGCAGGGAGAGAAGGACGTGGATCGAGTGGGCGAGGCTTCGGCGGGTTCAGGGCGCGCAGCGGCCGATCGGATCGCTGTGCGGCATCTCTCGGCCCGCGCGTGCGCGCATGGATCGCCGAGGAAGTCGTCACGCGTTCACCCTATGTCGGGCGTCTGACACCGGACTCAGAAGCGGTCGGGCGACGGGGTGCCGTGGCCGAAGCGGATGACGACGTCGGCGTGGCGGTCGAAGCGGTAGCCGACGCCGCGCACCGTGCGCACGATGTCCTCGTGCCGTCCGAGCTTCGCGCGCAGACGGCGCACGTGTACGTCGATCGTCCGCTCGCCGGGTGTCTCATCGTCGGTCGCGGCCTGCCACAGCGACGAGACGAGCTCGGCGCGTTCGATCGTACGGCCCTCGCGCAGCACGAGGTATTGCAGCAGCTCGAACTCCTTGAACGTGAACGCGGTCGACTCGCCGTCGATGAGCACGCGCTTGCGCGAGATGTCGACGACGACGCCACCGGGTGCCGCGGTGTCCTCGTCGGGCTCCTCCTGCTTCGTGCGGGCAATGGCCGACGGCTCATGCAGCGCGCGACGGACGACATCGACATCGCGCCCGCCGGCCCCGGCGGGGGCGAGTGCGACGGTCGCGTACGTCTCGGCGGTGGGGGCGAGTTCGGCGAGCGTGCGGCGCAGGGCGTCCACGAGCACGCCGAGCGAGACTCCCGAAGCATCCACCTTCGCCTCGTCGAAGCCGACGTAGAGGGCGAAGCCGCGCGGAGCCGTGCCCTCAGGCAGGTGCCGCTGTGGAGTGGGAACCGCGGGGGATGGGGTGGGCGGAACGATCGCGACGGGTGACGTGACGGCGCGCAGGTGACGGGCGCGTGCGACGGTTGGGCGTTCGAGAAGAGCAGTGTTCGACATGATGATGCGTGTCCTTGCGGAAGCGAACCCCACGCGGGGTTCTGCGTGTGCGGCGAGGCGGCCCGAGAGGGCCGAGTGCGCGGCATCCGGATCAGATCCGAAGCGGCGGGCGACCCGCGGCCGGCGAGTTTCTTCGCGAACGGCGGGGGTCTGCGGCGGTCAGCGCGTCAGCGGCACATTCGACAACACAGAGCAACGCGGCCGGGCATCATCATGCCGGCAGTTCCGTTCGCCTCCAGGGCGGACAGAGAGCGTGCGTTGTCAGACATGCCGCCGATTATGACCGATCGTGTCGCAATGCGTCAAATCGCTCGGCGTGCGGCCCCGCGGCGTGGTCGAATGACGCAGAGTGCGCAGTGCCGAGCCGTCGCCCCCGCGCGGGGATAGCCTGGCCGCATGACTGAGTTGCGCTTCTCGCACGAACCGGATGCTTCGCGGTACACGCTGCACCGCGGCGACGACCTCGTCAGTGTGCTCGACTACAACGACGACGGCCGGTCGGTCGCGATGACGCGGGCGTACACCGTGCCGACGTTCCGTGGGAACGGGTACGCGGCGGTCATCGTCGATCGCGCCGTGACCCTGCTCGAGCAGAGCGCCGATCGCACCGTCATTCCGGTGTGCTGGTACGTCGCTGACTGGTTCGCCGCCAACCCCGACCGCGCCGGGATCGTCGCGCCCCGCCACAGGGCATGACCGTGGACATGGAACATCTCTTCACGGTCGTCGCGGTCGTCTTCGAGGTGATCGGCGCGCTCGCGATGGTGCTCGGATTCGTCATCGCCGTCGTGCTCGGCATCCGCTCGCTCGCCCGTTCTGAAGGGGGCGGGACGGCCTTCCAAGTGCTCCGCACGACACTCGGCTCGGCCATCCTGCTGGGTCTGGAGGTGCTCGTCGCGGCCGATCTGATCCGCACGATCACATCGAAGCCGTCGATCGAGGACGCCCTGATCCTCGGACTCATCGTGCTCATCCGAACGGTGCTCTCGATGTCGATCCAGATCGAGATCGAGGGTGTGTTGCCGTGGCGGCGCGCCCTGCTCACGAGCGGGGGGCGACTGCTCGGCGAAGCCGTCGCGCGCGACCGGGCAGCGGCACAGCAGAGCTCCCGCACGGATGAGACGCCGCGCGCTGCCGGCGCCTAGTCACGCTTGCCCGTCGCTGTCAACGGGGTGCGCGGTGCGCCCGCTGCGCGCGACGCTGGGGGAGACGAAAGGACTCCACGATGGACCGCGATCTTCCCGACGGCGTCGACGACGCCAATCCGTCGCTCGGCCGTGCGCCGATAACCGACGGAGCAGCGAGCGAGCAGAACGCCGCCGCCGAGGGATCGCCCGATCTCGTGGATGACACGTCCGCAGCCGGGGCCGGTCGGCCCGCCGGCGCCCCCGCTCCGCCCGACGACCCTGTCGCGGGCGAGCGTGTGCGCCGCAACGCCGATCCGGACCTCAGCGCGGACCGAGGAGAGGAACCGTGATGAGCACGACGGGCAACGAGTTCGAGCAGCCGGGCATCAACCACCCCGATCGCAAGGATGCCGACGGCGCGGAGGCGACTCCCGCCGACGGCGAGCCGACGCGTGAGGATGTGCCAGCTCAGAACGAGCCGACGCACACTGCGGTCGGCGTCGGGGCCGTTTCCGACGGCACCGACCACCACGGTCAGGACGGCACGCGCGACACCCTCACGGTGGGCGAAGCCCAACGCGAGAGCGGCGCCCTCGGCAGCGAGCAGACCCAGAACCTGCCCGCGATGGACCAGAACAACGCGTCCGACGTCGAAAAGGTGACGGGCATCGTCGCGCAGACCCGGTCCGACGTCTCGCACCTGCCGCGCGAGCGCATCGTCGAGGTGCTGCACCAGCGGCTCGAGCAGGCCGGCATCCCGCTTCCCGATGACGAAGTCGACGAACTCGCGAATCAGATCACGACAGGGGACGCCGGCTCAGGCACGGGCGCGGCGACAGGGTCAACGACCGGCGAAGTCGAGGATCAGTCGCGCTGACGGGGCGGCATCCCGGATCATCGTCTCGTGACCGTGCCCTTCGATCTCGGCGAGCCGGCCGTTCGGAAGCGTGCGAACGACATCGTGACACCATGACTCGGGCGCGACGATGTCGAGCGCGCCCCGGATCACGAGCGTCGGCGCAGCGACGTCGGGAAAGACGTCTTCGGGTCGGTGGCGCAGCATGGCGCGGAATTTGGCACGCAGCCGTGGACCCGCGCGCACGTACTCACGGGCGCCCACCGCGATGACCTTCGGGCTCTCCACGGCGATGTCGCGCGCGAGGCGCCACAGCTGACGCAGCGGGGTCCGGGCGTCGGGATCGCAGGCCGGACCGAGCAGAACGACGCGGTCTACGAGGCTCGGATGCCGGGCCGCGAGCTCGACGGCGATCTGGGCGCCCATGGAATGCCCCGCGACGACCACCGGACCAGCCGAGCGCGCCCGGAGGAATGCCGCGAGCAGGTCGGCAGCGCGCTGCATCGTGAGGACGCGGGGCGGTTCGGGGGCTTCGCCGTAGCCGGGCAGATCGACGCAGATGACGGTTCCCGCCGCGCTCAGGAGTTCGGCGAGATCGCGGAACGCGCTGCGGCCCATGCCGATGCCGTGCACGAGCAGGAAGGCGGGCCCCCCGGTGGAGGTGCCCTCGTGTGTTTCGGCGATGAGCGTCGCGCCGGAGGAGGTGAAAGATTCCACGAACGGCATATGTCGAGCGTAGCCACTTCCGGCTGGGCGCTCACCGAACGCGCCGATCCGCCTCGCGGGCGATGTCGGAGGGGTCGCCTACCGTCGAAACATGCGCATCCTGCACACGTCGGACTGGCACATCGGCCGGTCGTTCCACGGGCACTCGACACTCGAGGCGCTGCGTGGCGTGCTGGCGACCCTGATCGACCAGGTGCGCGAGCACGGCGTCGACGTCATCATCGTCGCGGGCGACGTGTTCGACTCCGCAGTGCCGGCCGCGCCCTGCTATTCGCTCCTCTCCGACACCCTGCGCGATCTCGCCCAGGCGGGGGCCCGCGTCATCGTGACGAGCGGCAACCATGACTCGGCCGCACGCCTCGGTTTCCAGTCCGCGCTGCTGCGCGACGACATCCGCGTCGTCACCGACCCGCTCTCGGTGGGCGAGCCGATCACGATCGACGACGCGCACGGGCCCGTGCACTTCTATGGCATTCCGTATCTCGAGCCCGCGCTCGTGCGCTCCGTGTGGCCCGGCGTCGAGATCCGCTCGCAGGCCCAGGCCGTCGCGCACGCCATGTCGCTCGTCCGCGCCGATCTCGCAGAGCGCGGCGGTCGCTCCGTCGCGATCTCGCACTGCTTCGCGGCGGGGGTCGAGGCGACCCCCGGCGTCGAGCGCGACATCCAGCAGGGCGGGCTCGACGTCGTGCCGCTGTCGACGTTCGACGGCCCGGACTACATGGCTCTCGGCCACATCCACGGGCGCCAGCAGCTGTCCGAGCGCGTGCGCTACGCGGGAGCGCCGCTGCACTACAGCTTCGGCGAACGAGACAAGCCGCGGGGGTCGTGGCTCATCGACCTCGATGCCGACGGACTCGCGGGCGCCGAATGGCTCGCGCTGCCCGTGCCGCGCCGGCTCGTGCGGGTCACAGCGTCGCTTGACGAGCTGCTCAACTCCGACGCGTTCGCGGAGCACGAAGATGCGTGGGTCGACGCGCAGTACACCGATACCGCTCCCCAGCGCGACGTCATGCGGCGCCTGCAGAAGCGCTTTCCGTTCTGCGCGAAGGTGACGCACGCACCGACCGTGCGGCACACCGACGCGCAGCGCACGTACGCGGCGCGCGTGCGCGCCGCCCACAGCGACCACGAACTCATCGACACGTTCCTCGCGCATGTGCGCAACGGCGTCGGGGCGACACCGCGAGAGGCCGAGATCGTGCGAGACGTGCTCGCCGCGCACGCGTCGGCAGTCCCCGCGGCCGAGCGGCCGAAGGTCACGACATGAAGCTGCACCGCATCGAGCTCGAGGGTTTCGGGCCGTTCCGCGATCGGCAGACGGTCGATTTCGACGCGTTCGACACCGACGGATTGTTCCTCATCACGGGTCGCACGGGTGCGGGCAAGTCCAGCATCCTCGACGGTGTCTGCTACGCGCTGTACGGCACGGCGCCCCGGTACGACGGCGGCGACCGGGGGCTGCGCAGCGACTATGCCGAACCCGACGAGGTTACGGCGGTGCGGCTGGAGTTCACGGCGGCCGCCCGACGCTGGCGCGTGACGCGCACTCCCGAGTACGAGCGACCCAAGGCGCGCGGCACAGGCACGACGGTGCAGAAGTCGACCGTCCTGGTCGAAGAGCTCGCCGGCGATCAGTGGCACGGGCGTGCGACGAAGTACCGCGAGGCCGCCGAGATCCTCGACGAGATCCTCGGACTCACCCGCGACCAGTTCCAGCAGGTCATCCTGCTCGCTCAGAACCGGTTCGCCGAGTTCCTCCTCGCCAAGAACGACGAACGACAGGCGCTGTTGCGCACCCTGTTCGGATCACTGCGCTACGAGGAGTACCAGCGCGAGGTCGAGCGCCTGCGTCGCGACGCGCGCGCCGCGCTTCAGGGCGACAGTGCGACGCTGGACGCGCATCTCGCGCACGCCGAGGCACTCGTACGCGACCACGGGCTCGAGGGAGCGGCATCCGAGTCCGATGACGCTGCCGTGCCGCCGACTCTCGAGCGCATCGAGGCGGTGCACCGCGCCGTGCCGCGCGCCCGCTACCGTGCCGACGAATCAGCCCGGCGCCGCGACGACGCGCAGGCGACGCACGACGCCGCTCTCACCGCATACAGCGCGCAGAAGGCCCTTCGCGATCGCCAAGAGCAGCGCCTCGCCGCGCGGCGTGCCCTCGCCGCGCTCGATGAGCGTGCGCCCCAGGTGAGCGACGACCGTGCCCGGCTCGCCCGAGCGGCAGCGGCAGAGGGTCTGCGTCCACTCCTCGCCGCAGCACGACGGGCGGTGGCTGCGGTCGACCGCGCGGTCGCGCACGAAGCAGCGGCGCGGACGGCGTGGGTCGACGCCGATGCAGACGGGGTCGCTGTGCCCGACGACGCCGCCGCGCTCGCCGCTATCGCCGACGCGCTCTCCGGTGACCTCGCGGTATGGGCCTCGGCCGCCGAGCGCGAGACCGCCCTGCCTGAGCTCGCCGACGCCGTGCGTCGCGCAGACTCCGAGATCGAGCGGCTCGACGACGACCTGGCCCGCGCGAGTGAGCGGGGCACGCTTCGCCAGGCGCGTATCGCGCAGCTCGAGCCCGAGATCGAAGCGCTTGAGGCGGCGGCGCCCGCCGTCGATCCGGCGCGCGACGCCCTCGCGACGGTCGCGGCGCAGCTCGAGGCCGCACGCGACGCCGCGCGACTTGCACCACTCGCGCACACGGCCGAGGCCGAGCACCTGGGAGCGATGCAGACGCTCCAGCAGTGCACCTCCGACGTCCGAGCCCTGCTGCAACGCCGCCTCGACGGATACGCCGGCGAGCTCGCCGCCGCTCTCGTCGACGATGCGCCGTGCGCTGTCTGCGGTTCGCTCGAACACCCGCGACCGGCGCGTTCTGACGGTGAGCCCGTCACCGACGAAGCGATCGCCGAAGCCGAAGCCGCTGTCGAACGTGCGACGGCGGCGGCGGCGACCGCTTCCGCTGCCTCCCGAGCGGCGCGCACGGCACACCACGACGCTGTTGCGCGTGCGGGCGGAGTGTCCCTCGATGAGCTCGTGAGCGCCCACGACGCCGCCCGAGCGCTGCTGACCGAGGCCGAAGAAGCCGTGACGGCGATCGCGACGCTGAAGTCCGACCTGCGCGATCTGCGCGCAGCCGAGGCAGCAGCCGTCGCCGAGCGCACCGAGCTGGCGACCCGACTCGCGGCCGCAAAAGAAGACCGCGCCGCGCAGTCCGAGCGACTCGCCGCGGCGACCCAGGCTGTCGCGGCCGCGCGCGGCGACCACCCCTCGGTCGCGGCACGCATCGACGAGGCGAGCCGGGTGCGCGACGCATCCCGCGCCCTCGCCGCAGCGATCGACGACCGTGTGCGCGCCGAGCAGACGGCCGCCGACGCGCAGCGCGATCTCGACGAACGGCTCGCCGAATCGGCGTTCGACGACGCGGCATCCGTCGATGCGGCGCTCCTCGACGCCGGGGCACGGGAACGGCTCGCCTCCGAGCTGCATCGCTACGACGTCGACGTCGCCACCGAGCGCGAACGGCTGCTCGTCCTCGAGACCGAGCTGGCCGGAGCCCCCGACGAACCGGTCGATCTCGCCCCCGCCGCTGAGGCGGCATCCGTCGCACGCGACGCGTGGAACGCCGCCGTCACCGAAGCCGCGCGCGATGCCGAGGTCGCCGCACGGCTCGGCGAGGCTGCTGAGCAGGCGACCCGCGCGCATGCTGCATCGGCCGAGCGCGATGCCGAGCACGAGATCATCGCGGGCCTCGCCGACGCGCTCGCGGGCCGCACCGACACGCGGATGGACCTCGAGACGTTCGTGCTCGCCGCCGAGCTCGAGCAGATCGTCGACGCCGCCAACCTGAGGCTCGACGTCATGTCGTCGGGGCGCTACCGTCTCGAGCACTCCGACGCGGTCGGCCGCCATCGCGCGGCATCCGGACTCGGGCTCGCGGTGTTCGACGCCTACACGGGACAGTCGCGGCCGACGACGTCGCTGTCAGGCGGCGAGACGTTCCTCGCGTCACTCGCGCTCGCGCTCGGCCTCGCCGAGGTCGTGACGGCGCGCAGCGGGGGTGTGCGGCTGGACACCCTCTTCATCGACGAAGGATTCGGGTCGCTCGACGACGAGACGCTCGATCTCGCCATGCGCACGCTCGACGAGCTGCGCCAAGGCGGGCGCACAGTGGGGCTCATCAGTCACGTCGCGGCGATGAAAGAGCAGCTGCCCGCACAGCTGCGGGTCGAGGCGACGCCGCAGGGGCCGAGCGTCATCCTGCAAGAGACCGCGGTTCCGGCGGCATGAACGACCGAGGCGGCACCCGTACACGGGTGCCGCCTCCGATCTGTCTGCCGATCAGCCGGCGAGGTGCGCCTCTGCCGCGGTGATCACGGTGTCGATCAGGCGCGTCGCCTGCTCTTCGGTGAACAGTCCGCCCGTCGCGGCCGAGAACGACGAGATCATCGCGTCGCGCGCGACGTCGCCGCCCATGAGGGTCGTCTCTCCGAGGGTGATGAGGATCTCATCCGAGAAGGCGCCGTCGATCATCTCCTGGGTCACGCCGGGCTGGGCCTCTTGCATGATCTCGGTGAGCACGGGCCGCACCTCGGCGAGGTAGGCGGCTTCGTCCTCGCTCGTGACGACATCGCCGTCATCGGTGTCGCTGTCGGTGTCGGTCGTGTCATCGCCCGGAGCGGGGGCCTCGGTCTCGACCGCGGCCGGCGGCGAGGGCACGAATTCGCTTCCGGCATCCGCCGTCGAAAGACCGACGAGCACGAGTCCCCAGACGAGCGCTCCGACCCAGGCGGCGCCACCGAGGACCGACACGATGATCGCGCCGATTCCCAAGCCCTTGCCGCCCTGCTTCTTGCTGGCCAGGGCGACGATGCCGAGCACCAGCCCGACGAACAGCAGGATGCCGCCGATGATCGTGAGAACGAGGGAAACCCACAGCAGCGGAATGAACGCGATGAGCACGAGCACGAGACCGCCGATCGCCGTGCCCAATGCGGCCCCGGCGAGGCGCCTGGGGCGCGTGTCGGTCGTCGTGGGGGCGTTGCCGTACGCGGGCGGCTGGCCGTAGGCGGGCTGGCCATACGCGGGCTGGCCGTAGGCGGGCTGCTGTCCGTAGGCGGGCGGCTGCCCGTATGCCGCGGCGGGCGGGCCGGAGGGAGCCTGCCCGTAGCCGGCGGGCGGGTAGACCTCGGTCGGCTGCGCGTCGCTCGGGGAATAGTCCGGGTAAGCCTGCGTGGGCGATTCGTCGGAGGCCGGGTGGGTCTCGCCGGGTGAGCGGTCGTCGTCGCCCGTGGGCTGCGACGGGTCGTTGGGGTTCGACATGATTCCTCGATCCGAGTCGTGGTCGTGTGAAATCGCCACCGGATCGCTATCGCGAGCGGAGCAACAGCGCTGGCCTACCTAGGCTAGTCGTTATGAACAAGGGCACAATCTGGACCATCCTCGGCGTCATCGTCGCCGTGGTCATCGCATGGGTGATCGTGAACGTCCTCTTCTCGCTGCTGTGGTTCGTCGGCAAGCTCGTCGTCGTCGCCGTCGTCGCGCTCATCGTCTTCATCGCGCTGCGCGCCGCATTCTCGCGCCGTGACTGATCCGCAGGCCGCAGCGCGCGGGCGGCTTCAGACGCCGTAATCGGCGCGGATCGTGTCGCGCAACTGCACGCTGCAGGCGGCGACGGTCTCTCGCCAGTCGGTGCGGGCGTCGTCCTGTGCACGGTCGGACACGGACTTCAGCACCCGGATCGGCACGCCGAACTGCTGCGCGACCCAGATGTACGCGTACACCTCCATGTCGACGAGGCTCGCTCCGAGCGGGCGGATCGACTCGAGTGCGACCGCGTCATCGACGAACGAGTCGCCGGTCGCGATCGTGAGGCCTTCGCGCTCGAGGTCGACGCGCGTGGGCAGAGAGACGTGCTCGCCGACGATGCCGTCGAAGCTCGCGACATCGTGCTGCACGGCCGAGGTCACCTCGTACACCGTCGACTCGAGGCGCGGGTCGATCGCACCCGCCGTGCCGACCACGACGATCTCGTCGTAGTCGTGCGCATCGAGCGCGCGGGTCAGGGCGAATGTCGCCATCATCTTGCCGGGGCCGGTAACGAGCCGGTCGAAGCCCGGAAGCTCAGCGGGAAAAGCGACGAGTTCGGCGTCCAGGGCCGCGACGAGGAGTTTCACCCGTCCATTGTCCCTCGTCGGGCGACTAGCCTGGACGCGATGTCGACTTCTTCCCCGTCGCAGCCGGCGACCGCCGCGATCCCGCTCTCCTCCGCTGCCCGCTGGCGCGCGTTCTGGATCTGCGTCTCTGTCGCGGCTATCACGATCCTCGACCTGACGAAGGTCAACGTTGCACTCCCGTCGATCGGCGAGGTCCTCGACGCCAACTCCACCGAGCTGCAGCTGGTCGTCTCGGGTTTCGTGCTCACGTTCGGGCTCGCGCTCGTGCCGTTCGGCAGGCTCGGCGACCAGCGCTCTCGTCGCATGCTCTTCGTCATCGGGCTGTCGCTGTACACGTTGACGAGCATCATGTGCGCCCTGGCGCCGAACGCGACGATCCTGCTGATCGCACGGCTCGCCCAGGGAGTTGCCGCCGGCATCCAGATGCCGCAGGTGCTCGGAATGGCGCAAGAGCTCTTCCAGGGCAAGGAGCGCGGCCGCGCCTTCGGGCTCTTCGGCGCGACCATCGGTCTCGCGACGGCCTTCGGCCCGACCCTCGGCGGCTTGCTGATCGCGATCGGCGGCCCTGAGGACGGCTGGCGGCTCACGTTCTGGATGAATGTGCCGCTCTGCCTCATCGCGATCGCCCTCGTGCTGTGGCTGCTGCCGGCTACGCGAACGCGTTCGGCGCGGCGCGTGCGACTCGATCCCGTCGGGCTCGTGCTGTTCGCGGCATCCGTCATCTGCTTCATGTGGCCCTTCCTCTTCACGACGGGCGCCCCCGACGACAACCCTGCGCGCTGGTGGCTGCTCGTCGGCTTCGTGCTGTTCACGGCGGCCTTCATCGCCTGGGAGCGCCGTTATTCGGCGAAGGGTGGCACGCCGCTCGTACCTCTGCCGTTGTTCGGCATCTCCTCCTATCGCAACGGCACCCTGCTGCAGACGGCCTACTTCACAGCGATGCCGGCGATGTTCCTCACGACGACGCTCTTTCTTCAGCTGGGGCTCGGCGTCGAGCCGGTCTACGCCGGCATGGTCTCCATCGGCTTCGCCCTCGCCAGCGCCGTGACGTCGTGGATCGGCGGCAACCTCGTCAATAGGTTCGGTCGCCCCATCGTGCTGTGGGGGCTCGTCGCGATGCTCCTCAGCGCGGGGGGCCTCGTGATCACTGCCCTGTTCGCCGACCCGCTCTTGACGCCGTACATCATGGCCGCCGTCATGATCGTCGGCGGTGCCGGCGGCGGGTTCGTGATCGCCCCCAACCAGACGCTCACGCTCGCCGATGTCCCCGTGTCGCAGGGCGGCGTGGCGGGCTCGGTCGGTCAGCTGGGCCAGCGCATCGGCACGGCGGTCGGCATGGCGGTCGCCCTTTCGCTCTTCTACGCGACGATCTACCGTGAGACAGGGATCCACGATGACCTCGTGGTCTATCAGGACGCCTACGCGTACGCCATGATCTCGATCGCGGTGTTCCTCGGTCTCGCCTTCCTCGTCTCGATCCTCGACCTCACCGACCGCCGCCGCGCGGGCGGACGCGGCCCCGCGCGGCACTGAGGACCGTCGCAGCACCGCGCGAGCCCGACGCCGGCACCGGTCTCTTCGCCCCGCCCGGACGGATGATCATCGTCCCTTCCGAGGGCGGCCCGACGGGGCCAAGATGAGAGAGCGGCGCCGCCGCGCGCGCGCACGACGAAGGGCGCACCGATGGAATCCGTTCTGCTTGACACCCCCGCCGGAATCTCGGCTCGCTTGGGATGGGACCCCCGGATGAGCGAGCACGACCGCAAGCGCGCCCTCGCGAGGGAGCTCGTCGCCGCGCGCCTCGGCGTCGATGAGAAAGACGTCCGCGTCGAGCGTGAGGCGCCCACGACGTTCGGTGTCCACACGCAGCTGTTCGCCGTCGTCGACGGAGAGGAGGTGCCGCTGCGCATCCGCAACGCGAACGTCCGCGCGGCCTCACTGGTCACCGTCTGCGAGCCGGATATCACCGTCGGGATAGACCTGCGCGACGCGCACCCCGATGAGGTCGAGCTCCACACGATGAAGCGGCACTCGCACCTGATCGACGAGTCCGATCTGAACGCACTGCTCGCGCACTGGACGCGCGTGCAGGCTGTCCGCGACGCCGACGCGCGGGGCACGCGCGTCGCGCCGGAGCACGTGCGGCTGAACTGGACACTCACGAAGGGCTGGGTGTCCGACCGTCGGGCCCAGTACGATCTCGTCGACCTCTCGCGCGACGGGTGGATCATCACCCTCGCCTACGCCACCCCCTGAGGATCACCCGCGGGACGGCACGGGCGGCCGAGACCCCGTGCTCAGTCGGCGCGAGCCGAGGCGGGAAGCGCAGCGTCGAGCTCGGCGAGCCACGCGCGCGCGTTGCCGTCCGACGGTGCGCGCCAGTCGCCGCGTGGTGACAGCGACCCCGCGGGCGAGACCTTGGGACCGTTGGGGATCGCGGAGCGCTTGAACTGGGCGAACGCGAAGTACCGCTGCAGGAAGACGCGCAGCCACCGCGCGACGGTCGACAGGTCGTAGGCGTAGCGGTCGGCCTCGGGGAAACCGGGGGGCCATTCCCCGGCGTCCGGGTCCTCCCACGCGTGCGTCGCGAGGAACGCGATCTTCGACGGGCGCATCCCGAACCGCAGCACGTGGAACAGCGCGAAGTCGTGCAGGGCGTACGGCCCGATGCGGTCCTCGGTGGACTGCAGCTTGCCGTCCTGACCCGCCGGTACGAGCTCGGGCGAGATCTCGGTGTCGAGCACGGACTGCAGCACGTCGGCCGCGGCATCGTCGACGCCCTCGCGGTGTGCGATGACCCAGCGGATGACGTGCTGGATGAGGGTCTTCGGCACCCCCGCGTTGACGGCGTAGTGGCTCATCTGGTCGCCGACGCCATACGTCGCCCATCCGAGGGCGAGCTCGGACAGATCGGATGTGCCGATCACCAAGCCGCCGTTCTGGTTCGCGAGGCGAAAGAGGAAATCGGTGCGCACCCCCGCCTGCACGTTCTCGAAGGTCACGTCGTACAGGGGCTCGCCGCCGGCGAACGGATGCCCGATGCCCTGCAGGATCTCGGTGGCGGCGGGGCGGATGTCGATCGTCTCGATGGACGCGCCGATCGCTTCGGCGAGCGCGATGGCGTTGGATTTCGTGTGGTCGCTCGTTGCGAACCCCGGCATCGTGTAGGCGAGGATGTCGCTGCGCGGGCGCCCCATCCGATCCATCGCGCGCGCCACGACGAGGAGAGCATGCGTCGAGTCCAGGCCGCCTGATACCCCGATGACGGGCTTGGGGTCGCCGATCGCGCTCAGCCGCTGGATGAGACCGGAGACCTGGATGTTGAACGCTTCGTAGCAGTCCTGCGCGAGCCGTGCCGGGTCATCCGGCACGAACGGGAACCGGTCGAGCGGCCGCCGCAGCCCGATGTCCTCGTGCGGCGGCTCCAGGAGCGTCTCGATGCGCAGGAACTCCGGCTCGATCGCTGCGCGGTTGTCGTCGAATGTGCCCTGGCGCAGCCGATCCTGCCGCAGCCGGTCGAGGTCGACATCGGCGACACTGCGCCGGGGCCCGTCGGGGAAGCGCTCGGTCTCGGCCAGCAGCATCCCGCTCTCGTAGATCATGGTCTGGCCGTCCCACGAGACGTCGTTCGTGGATTCGCCCGTTCCTGCCGCCGCATACACGTACGCGGCGAGACAGCGCAGCGACTGCGAGAGGCACAGGGCCCGTCGCTCATCGGCGCGCGCGATCGTGATGGGGCTGCCGCTGAGGTTCACGAGCACCGTCGCCCCGGCCAGCGCGGCCTTGGACGACGGCGGAATCGGCACCCACACGTCTTCGCACACTTCGGCGTGCAGCACGAGGCCCGGCACATCCTGCACGTCGAACAGCAGGTTCGTCCCGATCACGGTCTCGATTCCACCGATGCGGATGCCCTCGCCGGACCACGGCTCGCCCGGCGCATACCAGCGGCGCTCGTAGAACTCGCGGTAGGTGGGCAGGTACGACTTCGGTGCGACGCCGAGCACCGCCCCGCGGTGGATGACGACGGCGCAGTTGTAGAGGCGGTTGCGGTGGCGCAGCGGCGCCCCCACGATGATCACGGGCAGAAGATCCTCGGATGCCACGGTGATCCGCTCGATCGCCGCTTCGACGGCGTCGAGCACGGCATCCTGCATCACGAGGTCTTCGATCGCGTAGCCCGTGAGACACAGCTCGGGGAAGACCGCGACGGCGACGGACTCGTCGTGGCACGCGCGGGCTTCGGCCAGCACGGCGTCGGCGTTCGTGTCGGGGTCGGCGATCGCGACGGGGATCGTGCAGGCGGCGACGCGGGCGAAGCCGTGGCGGTAGGCGCTTTCGAACGGCAGGCTCATCGCTCCAGTGTGGCACCGGGCGGGTGGTGTGGCGAAGGTGCGCGGGGCGGTTTGCGCGATGGGGTCGGGGATCGCCGCGGACGCAACGCGCGGCGACCACGGCGTGGGGGCGCCGCAGACCGTGCGCGACGGCCGGTGTCGGAGGGCGCGGTTAGGGTCGTGGAGGAAAGGGAGGCATGCGGTACATCGAGGGTGAGAATCGGATCGTCTGGAGCGCGAGCGATCTGAAGGCGGCGGCCGAATGCGAGTTCGCCTGGGTGCGTGCGATCGACGCGAAGCTCGGGCGGATCGCCGCGGTCGTCGAACCCGAAGATGAGACCCTCAAGCGCGCCGGCCGCCTCGGCACGGCGCACGAGCGGCGCGTGCTCGACGAGTACATCGAGCGGTTCGGCCGTGATCGGGTCATCGAGATCCCCGAGACCCGGTCGACCGATGCCGCGGCTCTTGCGCACGCGGTCGCACTGACCGACGCGGCGCTGGCCTCTGACGCCGCCGTCGTGTACCAGGCCGCCTTCGCGACCGACGAGTTCGTCGGGTTCGCCGACTTTCTCGTGCGCGACCCGTCGGCAGGCTCGGAGTCGGGGGGCGGGGCCTGGATCGTGCAGGACACCAAGCTGGCCCGGCGCGCGCGCGTCACGGCCCTCATGCAGCTCGCCGCCTACGTCGATCAGCTCGATCGCCTCGGTGTGCCGCGCGGCGACCGCGTCGAGCTGCTGCTGGGCGACGGCACGACGAGCACGCACGACATCGACGACCTGCTGCCCGTCTTCCGCCTGCGCCGCGCGCGACTCGCGGCCCTCATCGCCGACCGCCGCATCGAGCTCGGTGCCGCCGGCGACCCGATCCGGTGGGGCGATGACCGCGGTGACCTGCGCGTCGTGGCGTGCGGGCGGTGCGCGACGTGCGACGCCGAGACGACAGCGGCGCGCGACCTGCTGCTCGTCGCGGGTATGCGACCGACCCAGCGCGAACGGCTGCGCACTACCGGCATCCTGACGATCGACGACCTGGCGTCGGCGGGCGAGGTTCCACCGCGCATGAACGCCGACACGTTCCGGATGCTGCAGACCCAGGCCCGTCTGCAGCTCACGAGTCCCGCGGGTGGGGTCGGCGAGGCTCCGAGCGGCGACGCACCGCTCGTGCCGACGTTCGAGGTCGTCCAGCCGAAGGCGATCGCGGCACTGCCGCGCCCCGACGACGGCGACCTGTTCTTCGATTTCGAGGGCGACCCGCTGTACAGCGAAGAAGCCGACGGCGCCGCCCGGCGGTGGGGCCTGGACTACCTCTTCGGCTGGGTCGATGACCAGGAGCGCTACACCGCACTGTGGGCGCACTCGTTCGACGAAGAGAAGCGCGCGCTCGAGACGTTCCTCGACATCATCGCACTGCGCCGCGCGCAGTACCCCGACATGCACATCTACCACTACGCGCCCTACGAGCCGACGCACCTGCTCGCGATGGCTGCGCGGTATGGCGTGCGAGAGGCCGACGTCGACCGCCTGCTGCGAGACGCGGTGTTCGTCGACCTCTATCCGATCGTCCGACGCGCGCTGCGGGTGGGGTCGCGCTCGTATTCGATCAAGAAGCTCGAGCCGCTCTACATGGGCGACGAGGTGCGCACGAGTGACGTGCAGAAGGGCGACGATTCGATCGTCAAATACGTCGAGGCGCGGGATCTGGCCGCCGATGATCCCGCCGCGGCCGCGCAGATCCTCGATGACCTCGCCGACTACAACCGCTACGACTGCGTCTCGACCCGCCGCCTGCGCGACTGGCTCGTCGACCGCGCCCGCGAGGCGGGCCTGCGGCCGACCCCCAACCCCGAGCCCGACGAGTACGTGTACGAGCCGTCGCCCCGCGCTCTCGCGCTGACCCGCCTCGCGGCGGAGCATCCCGACGAGTCAGCCGAAGCCGTCGCGCTGCGCCTGGGCGCGGCGGCGATCGACTACTACCCGCGCGAAGTGAAGTCGTTCTGGGCGACGCACTTCCTGCGGCTGCGCGAACCGGTGTCGCTGTGGGAAGAAACGCGCGACGTCGTCGTGATCGACCCCGACCGGTGCCGTGTCATCGACGACTGGCACGTCGCCGAGAGCGGGCGCGGCGCCGAGCGGCGCATCGTCGAACTGCGCGGCGAGGTCGCGCCGGGTACGCGGCTCAATGTCGGATCGAATCCGTTCGCGCTGTATGAGCTCCCGGCGCCCTATCCGTTCGAGGCGAAGCCCCGCTGGATCCACTCGGCCCGGCCCGTCCGGGTCGTCGAGGTGCTCGATGACGGGGTCGTCGTCGAAGAGACCGCCGTGGACGGCGTCACGTGGAGCGGGCTGCCGCTCGCCCTGACTCCGGCGGCACCGCCGCACGCAGGCAATCAGCAGTCCGCGATCGACGCGTGGGCGGATGCCGTCATCGCGGCGTCGCCCGCGCTGCCCGACGGCCCCGCAACCGACATCCTTCGGCGACGGCCGCCCCGCGTGAGCGGGGGAGCCCTGCCGCTGTCGAACGGAGACGACGTCGAAACGATCGTGCACGCCCTGCAGGCGCTCGATCACAGCGCCCTGTGCGTGCAAGGCCCGCCCGGCACGGGCAAGACGTACGTCGGGTCGCACGTCATCGAGCGGCTCGTGCGCGAGCGCGGCTGGAAGATCGGCGTCGTCGCGCAGTCTCACGCCGTCGTCGAGAACATGCTCGAGCGGATCATCGCGGCCGGGGTCCCCGCCGCGCAGGTGGCCAAGGCGCCCAAGAACGCCGACGCGGAGACCGTCTTCACCGCGATCCGGAAGAACGGTGTCGCGGCGTTCACCGCCGAGAATGCGGCATCCGGATTCGTCGTGGGGGGCACGGCGTGGGACTTCGCGCACGAGGGTCGTATCCCGCGGGGGAGTCTCGATCTGCTCGTGATCGACGAGGCCGGGCAGTTCTCGCTCGCGTCGACGATCGCGGTCTCGCTGGCCGCGCCGCGGCTGCTGCTGCTGGGCGACCCGCAGCAGCTGCCGCAGGTGAGCCAGGGCACGCACCCCGAGCCCGTCGACACGTCGGCGCTCGGGTGGGTGATGGACGGATCCGATGTGATCCCGGCCGAGCTCGGCTACTTCCTCGCGCGCACGCGCCGTATGCGGCCCGAGGTCGCCGCGCCCGTATCGGTGCTGTCGTATGACGGCGAGCTGGCGGCACACCCTGCAACGGCCATGCGCGTGCTCGACGGGGTCGAGCCGGGCCTGCGCCCCGTGCCCGTGCGGCACCGGGGCAATACGACGCAGTCACCCGAAGAGGCCGAGGCCGTCGTCGCGATCGTGCGCGGTCTCATCGGCGGGCAGTGGCACGACATCCGGTTCGAAGAGGGCGATGGGGCGGGCACGTGCGATCCACGCCCGCTCGACCAGCGCGACATCATCGTTGTGACGCCATACAACGCGCAGCAGGTCATGGTCGAAGAAGCGCTCGCCGCGGCGGGCTTCGCCGAGGTGCCCGTAGGCACGGTCGACCGCTTCCAGGGTCAGGAGGCAGCGGTGGCCATCGTGTCGCTCGCCGCCTCGTCGGGGCGCGATGCTCCGCGAGGGGTCGACTTCCTGTTGCTGCGCAACCGGCTCAACGTCGCGATCTCACGCGCCATGCACACGGCCTACCTCGTGCACTCCCCGGAGCTGCTCGACGATCTGCCGCGCACACCCGAGGGCGTGGCCCGGCTGAGCGCCTTCGCGCGGCTCGTCGGCCGGGGCGACGCGTAGACTCGCCGGACACCCGAAATCCGACGGAGGTACCCGTGGCCGACGACGCCCCACGACAGTTCGAGATCGATCTTCCCCCCGAGCAGATCCCCGGATCGTACGCCGATTTCGCGAACGTCTGGCACACGCAGACCGTGTTCGTGATGGACTTCCTGACCCTCGCCCAGCCGCCGCACGAAGAGGTCGATCAGGCGACGGGCGAGCGCCGCACCGTGGTGCCGGCGCGCGTCGTGGGCCGCATCCGGATTCCTCCGGAGCAGGTGTTCGAGCTCGCGAAGGCCCTCACGCAGCAGCTCGAGTTCTGGGAGCAGGAGACGGGCAAGAGCCCGCCGACCGAACCGGCGCGCTGAGTCAGACGGTGCCGTAGAGACGGTCGCCGGCGTCGCCGAGCCCCGGCACGATGTACGCGTGCTCATCGAGTCGCTCATCGACGGCGCCGAGGACGAGCGTGACGTCGCGGCCCCGGACCTGCTTCTCGATCGCTGCGAGCCCTTCGGGCGCGGCGAGGATGCAGATCGCGGTGACGTCCTGCGCGCCGCGGTCGAAGAGGAACTCGATCGCGGCGCCGAGCGACCCGCCCGTCGCGAGCATGGGGTCCAGCACGAAGCACTGGCGGTCGCTGAGATCGTCGGGCAGCCGTTCGGCGTACGTCGCCGGCTCGAGCGTCTCTTCGTTGCGGGCCATCCCGAGGAAGCCCACCTCGGCGGTCGGCAGCAGCTTGACCATGCCCTCGAGCATGCCCAGACCCGCGCGCAGGATCGGCACGACGAGCGGGCGCGGCTCGCCGATCTTGACGCCCGTCGTCGTGGTCACGGGGGTCCGGATCTCGACCGGCTCGACCTGTACGTTCCGCGTCGCCTCATAGGCGAGCAGCGTCACGAGTTCTTCGGTCAGCTGGCGGAACACCGGCGACGGCGTGCGCTCGTCGCGCAGGACCGTGAGCTTGTGCGTGATGAGCGGGTGGTCGGCGACGTGCAAGCGCATAGGGCAAGGGTAGTCGCTGGGGTGGGCCCGCACCGTACGCTCGTGTCGTGACCTTCGACCCGCGAGACACCGCCGCGATGCAGCGCGCCCTCGCGCGTGCGGCCGAGGCCGCCGCGGCGGGCGACGTGCCCGTCGGGGCCGTCGTGACCGATGGCACGGGCACGATCATCGGCGAAGGCCGCAACCTTCGCGAGGCGACGGGCGACCCCACGGCGCACGCCGAGATCGTTGCGCTGCGCGAGGCTGCGGCATCCGTCGGCACCTGGAACCTCGAGGGCTGCACGCTCGTCGTGACCCTCGAGCCGTGTCTCATGTGCGCGGGCGCCGTGCTGCAGTCCCGCATCTCGCGCCTCGTCTTCGGCGCGTGGGACGACAAGGCCGGCGCGGCCGGCTCGATGTACGACGTCGTGCGCGACCGGAGGCTGCCGTATCGCGCCGAAGTGGTCGGGGGCGTCGCCGAAGAGGCGGCATCTGCTCTGCTGCGCTCCTTCTTCGACGCCCGTCGTTGACGTCTGCCGCTCCCGGTATCAGCGGGGGAGGAGAGGGAGCACCTCTTCGCCGAGGAACGCGACGTGGTCGAGGTCGCGCAGGTCCATGAGCTGAAAGTGCACGCGGTCGGCTCCGAGGTCGCGCAGTCGAGCGACGGAGGCGGCGATCTCGTCGGGTCCGCCGACGAAGCCCGCGCGCTCGCGCGCGGCCTGCACGGTGGTGCCCACGTTGGCGGCACGCCGTTCGAGATCGGCGGGCGTCGCGCCGGCGAGAGTCGGCAGCGCGACCGAGAGCTTGAGGGTCGCGGGATCACGCCCGATGCGCTCGCACGCCGCGCGGACTCCGGCGAACTTCTCGGCGACGACGTCGTCGTGCTGGAACCCGATGTTGAACTCGGTCGCGTAACGCGCAGCGATCGCGGGTGTACGGCGCGGTCCTCCTCCGCCGACGATGACCGGCATGCGCTCCTGCACCGGCTTGGGCAGCGCAGGTGCGTCGAGGAGGGTGTAGTGCTCGCCGTCGAACGAGAAGGTCTCGCCGACCGGGGTCTGCCAGAGCCCCGTGATGACGGCGAGTTGCTCCTCGAACGGACCGAACCGCTTCGCCGGGAACGGGATGCCGTAAGCCCGATGCTCCTCTTCGAACCAGCCCGTACCGAGGCCGAACTCGACGCGTCCGCCCGACATGGCGTCGACCTGTGCGACCTGGATCGCGAGAATCGCGGGCACCCGATGCGTCGCCGAGGAGACGAGCGTTCCCAGACGGATCGTGCTCGTCTCACGGGCGAGGCCGGCGAGGGTCGTCCATGCGTCGGTGGGTCCGGGCAGCGGGTCGCCCGCGCCCATCCGCATGTAGTGGTCGGAGCGGAAGAAGGCGTCGAATCCGAGGCGCTCCGCCGCCAGTGCGAAGGCCAGCTGGTCGTCGTACGAGAACCCCTGCTGCGGTTCGGTGAAGATCGTGTACTCCATGCCGCCAGTCTGGCAGGCGGCTCAATCGACCGAGCGGATGACGAAATCCTCGGTCGGGGGATGCGGGTCGGCGCTCGGGCGGTAGACATCGGGCTCGAGGTAGATGACCCGTGCTGCCGGGACCGCCGCCCGGATTCGTTCCTCGACGATGTCGATGTCGTGCGCGGCGTCGGCGAGCGGCTTGTCCGACGGCAGTGCGATCTTGGCCGCCACGAGCAGTTCGTCGGGGCCGAGGTAGAGCGTCTTGATGTGGATGAGCCGCTGCACTTCGGGCCCCGACTCGATCGCGGCCACGATGAGGTCATGGTCGGTCTGCGTCGCCCCTTCGCCCACGAGCAGACTCTTCGTCTCGATGCCGAGGGTGATGGCCACGACGAGCAGGAGCGCGCCGATCATGAGCGTGCCGATCGCATCGAAGACCGGGTTGTGGGTAATGGCGGACAGTCCCACGCCGATCAGCGCGAAGACGAGTCCCGTGAGCGCGGCGATGTCTTCGAGCAGGACGACCGGCAACTCCGGTGCTTTGGCGTGACGCACGAACGCCACCCAGGACTGCCCTTTCGGGCGCACCAGGTTGCTCTCGCGCACGGCGGTGCGCAGCGAGAACGACTCGAGCCCGATCGCGATGACGAGCACGACAAGCGGCACCCAGACGTGGTCGAGTTCGTGCGGGTGGGTGAGTTTGTCGACGCCCTCGTAGATCGAGAACAGTCCGCCGACCGAGAACAGGATGATGGCGACGACGAAGGCGTACACGTACCGCTCGCGCCCGTGCCCGAACGGGTGATCGCGGTCAGCGGCGCGTCGTGCGCGACGGCCGCCGAGCAGGAGCAGCAGCTGATTGCCCGAGTCGGCGACGGAGTGGATCGCCTCAGCGAGCATCGACGCCGAGCCCGAGATGAACCACGCGACGAACTTGGCCACGGCGATGCCGAGGTTGGCCAGGAACGCCGCGATGATCGCCTTCCCGCCTCCGGACGCGCTCATGGCCTGAAGCCTATGCCCGGATGCCCGGCGGTGTCAGTCTGCCGAGCGCAGGATGATCGCCTCGGTGGGCGGTGCGGGATTGGCGGGGGCCCCGACGTAGCCGATGCGTCGCAGCAGCGCGTGGCGGAACTCCGCCGGGCGCTCGAGATGCAGCGCGTGCCCGATTCCCTCGAGACCGATCTCGGTGACATCTCCGCCGGCCTGGGCGTATGCGCCCAGCACGTCGCGCGTCTGTGCCACCATCTCCTGGGCCGGGGCGACGTCTTCTCCGGGCCAGTCCGCGACGATGCCGAGCTGGCCGAGGTAATTGATGTCCGAGAACGAGGCGTCCGAGATGATCGCATCCGCCGTACCGTGGATCCACAGGATGGGCGGCTTCTTCGCGAGATCGACGATCCCCGACACATTGAAGTGCTTCGGCGCCATCGCGTTGAGGACGCCCAGCGGACCCGCCGCGAACCCGGGCCAATTCTCACTCGGCACGCTGTCGCCCGGGTAGTTGCCCTCGGCCGTCGACGTCGTCAGCATCGATTCGACCCAGACGTCCTCGTGCTCGCTGCGGTAGTCAGCAGAGACATAGCTCGAGCGGAACACGGTGCGCGGCGAGGTCTGAGCCTCGTCGCTGCGGTCGCCCTCGGCGAGCCGTCGGATGAAGTCGGCGCTGGCGACGCCGGCACCGGTGCCCGCGTCGTCGGCGGTGAGGTGCGACCCGTCGCGGCGCGTGCCTCCGAACCCGTAGGGCGAGACGGGCGACTGCAGCGTGAGGCTCAGCGCGGGGTGGTCGAGTGCGTACTGCATCACGACGCCGCCTCCCATGCCCCAGCCGACGAAGTGGGCCGTGGGGATTCCGAGCACCTCGAGGGTCGCGCGAAGGTCGTCGCTGAAGTCGCGCACGCCGCGCGTCGCGTCGACGGGGGCGTGCTCCGTGCCGCCGAAGCCGCGTAGATCGATCGCGATGACGCGCAGGTCGCTCGGCAGGTCCTGCATGATCTCCTGCCAGAACAGGCTCGACGAGACGTTGCCATGCACGAAGACCACGGTCTGATCGGGGGGAGTGCTCGCGCTGTCTCCCGCGCGTTCGAGAATCTGCACGTCGAGTCTCGGCGTTTCGATGACGCGTGAGGTGATGCCGTCGAAGAGGGTCATGAGCGTGCCTCCGGAGTACTGACCGCGCGGAGGCGTCGCGGCCCCCGTCGTGCTTCGACTATATCCGGCGGCGGGGTGCCATCCGGGGCTCGAGAGGCGGCATCCGGATGAGGTTCATAGGATGGCGGAATGGCTTCCGATACGACCGTCCTCCCGCCCATCGCGATCCTCGGCGCCGGCTCGATGGGCGGTGCGATCCTGCAGGGTGTCGCGCGCTCGGGGCTCGCTGCGGAGGTCGTCGCGACCAACCGCACCGCCGAGAAGGCCGCTGACCTCGCCGGTCTCGACGGGGTGACGAGCATCGCGCTCGCCGAGCAGCCGACGGGGAACACGGATGCCGCGGCAGCAGCCGACATCGTCTTGGTGGGCGTCAAGCCCGTCATGGTCCCCGATCTGCTGCGCGAGATCGCTCCGTCTCTGCGCCCCGGCACGATCGTGGTGAGTCTTGCGGCGGGCGTCACGATCGCGACGTTCGAGGCGATCCTCGGCCCGTCGATCCCCGTGCTGCGATCGATGCCGAACACGCCCGCCGTCGTCGGACAGGCCGTGACGGGGCTCGCCGCGGGCAGGACAGCCTCGCCCGCCGACGTCGCGATCGTGCGCCGCCTGTTCGAGACGTGCGGCGCGGTGATCGAGGTCGCCGAATCGCAGATCGATGCGCTCTCGACCATTTCGGGGTCGGGCCCGGCCTATGTGTTCCTGCTCATCGAGGAGCTGACCAAGGCCGCGCGTGGCAAGGGGTTCGACGAGGGCCAGGCGCGCCTGATGGCCGAGCAGACCTTCATCGGGGCAGCCGCACTGCTGGCGGCATCCGGTGAAGATCCCGCCGAGCTGCGTCGTCGGGTCACGAGCCCCAACGGCACGACCGAGCGAGCCATCGGCGTCCTGCAGGCCGCGCGTCTGGACGTCATCTTCGAGACGGCGACCGATGCCGCCCTCGCCCGCGCCCGCGAACTCGCCGCTGGAGCGTAGCGGAGGCCGCCCCGGTCAGCGGTCGAGCGACGCGAAGCGCTCGATGTCGGAGTTCGTCCCCGAGACGATGACGAGGTCGTGGTTGGTCACGACGGTGTCGGCCTCGGCGTAGTGGAAGGGCTTGCCGGGGCTCTTCACGCCCACAACCGTCACCCGGTACTTCGTGCGCACGCCCGATTCGCTCAGTGCGACGCCGCGGATGAGCTTCGGCGGATACATCTTCGCCAGGGCGAAGTCGTCGTCGAAGCGGATGAAGTCGAGCATCCGCCCGCTCACGAGGTGTGCGACGCGCTCGCCGGCCTCGCGCTCGGGGTACACGACGTGATTCGCGCCGACCCGCGCGAGGATCTTGCCGTGCGACTGTGAAACCGCCTTCGCCCAGATCTGGGGGATCTTGAGGTCGACGAGGTTCGCCGTGATGAGCACCGACGCCTCGATCGACGTGCCGACCGCGACGACGGCGATCTGGAAGTCCTGTGCCCCCACCTGCGTCAGCGCATCGATGTTGCGTGCATCGGCCTGCACCGTGTGCGTCACGCGCTCGGACCACTTCTGCACGAGGTCCTGGCTCGCGTCGATCGCGAGCACCTCTCGATCGAGCCGGTCGAGCTCTCCGGCACACGCGGCGCCGAAGCGCCCGAGACCGATGACGAGGACGGGCGCATCGCTGCGGATCTTCTCAACCAACGATGGGCCTCTCGACGGGCAGCGAGTACAGCTGCGAACGGCTCGTCACGGCCACCGCCGCGGCGAGAGTCACTGTACCAACGCGCCCCATCAGGATCGTGACCGCCAGCACGAAAGACGCCGAGTCGGGCAACTCGGCGGTGAGACCCGTCGACAGCCCCACCGTCGCGAAGCCCGAGATGACCTCGAACAGCACATCGCCGAGCTCGGCCTTCGTGATCTGGGTGATGACGATCGTCGACAGCGCGACGATCGTGGCGCCCCACGCGACGACCGACAGCGCGACGCGCAGCACGTCGCTGGGGATCCGGCGGCCGAACACCTGATTGGATGCACGTCCCTTGGCCTCGGACCACACGGCGAGGGCGATGACGGCGAGTGTCGTCACCTTGATGCCGCCTGCCGTCGAGGCCGACCCCCCGCCGACGAACATGAGCATGCACGCGACCAGAAGGCTGGACTGGTTCAGCTCGCCGATGTCGAGCAGCGCGAAGCCGCCCGACCGTGTCATGGCAGAGAGGAAGAACGCCTGGAATGTCGTGTCGAACGCGTCCTCGGCCCCGAGTGTCAGCAGGTTGTCGTACTCGAGGATGAGGAAGACGACGCCCCCCGCGAAGAACAGTGCGACGGTCGTGATGAGGGTGAGCTTCGTGTGCAGCGACCACCGCCGCACGTGCCACAGGTGCTTTCGCAACGTATAGATGACCGGGAAGCCGATCGAGCCGAGGAAGACGCCGGCCATGAGCGCCGTGAGGAAGACGTAGTCGTTCGCGAAGGGCGCCAGGCCCTCGGCATTGGGGGCGAACCCCGTGTTCGTGAAGGCCATGGCCGCGAAGAACAGGGCTTCCCAGATCGCGGTGTGCCACGGGATGCCGGCGAGGAGAAGCCCCGGGTAGAGCAGGACCGCCACCGCGGCCTCGATGACGAGCGTCGACAGCGCGACCGTTACGAGCAGGCTGCCGATCTGGCCGAGCTGGACAGTCTGCCCTTCGTTGACCGGGCCGCCGTGGCTGCGCAGCGGGTTCGAATCGCTCGCGGCCATCAGCTTGGCGCGCAGGCCCAGGCGGCGCGAGATGACGAGCCCCAGGATCGAGGCGAGCGTGAGTACGCCGAGCGCGCCGATCTGCACGCCCAGGAACACCAGCACCTGACCGAACGGCGACCAGTGCGTAGCCATGTCGACCGTCGCGAGCCCCGTGACGCAGATCGTCGACACGGCCGTGAAGAAAGCGTCGGAGAACGACGTCACCTGCCCGTCGGCTGCCGCGATGGGCAGCGAGAACAGCGCTGTGAACAGCATGATCAGCATCAGGTAGATGAGGATCGCGAACCGGGCGGGGGAGCGCTGCGTCAGATCGCGGAAGAACTCCACAACATCGTGTCGCAGTCGTTGGATGCCCGACCTGCCGGACGCGCGCGTCGCGTCGGCCATTCGCGCCCTCCTCATCACCGTCCCACGGTAGGGCCTCATGGTACTCCGCGGGACGCCCGGCTAATCTGAAGCACATGGCGGACATCTTCGACGTGATCGCGGACGGCACCCGCCGCGACATCCTCCGACTCCTTCTCGACCGCTCGGCTGAGAGCGAGCGCGGTACGAGCGTGTCGCAGATCGTCCAAGAACTCGGAGCGAGCCAGCCGACCGTCTCGAAGCACCTCAAGGTGCTGCGTGAGGCCCATCTCGTGTCGGTGCGCGAAGAGGGGCAGCACCGCTTCTACAGCCTCGCGCCCGAACCGCTCGATGAGATCGACGACTGGCTCATGCCGTTCCTCAGCGACGGCACCGAGTACGCCTTCGTGGGGACCTCGACGCTGCCCGAATCCGCCGCGCATGCGGCGGACGTCGTCGGCCGGGCCGCGGCATCGGCTCGGCACGCCGTCGCGAACGCGTTCAAGCGCCTGCCCGGCCGCTAGGCCGGACGTTCGTCCGAGTGTTCGCGCGGGAACCCGCGAGCACTCCCGCCCCACCGTTCACACGGGTCACGCGGGTTTACACGCGTATGCTCGTGACCCTAGAGTGTGCAGGAACACTGGGGAAAGCGATGAGGAGGGGCGGCCAATGGCAGAGCTGCCTGATGTGCGGTTCTTGACCGTCGCGGAGGTTGCGGAGTTGATGCGCGTCTCGAAGATGACGGTCTACCGGCTTGTACACGCCGGAGAGCTTCCTGCTGTGCGCTTCGGTCGCAGCTATCGCGTCCCCGAGTCCGCCGTGACAGCGGCCCTGCAACGTCCTATCGCTGACGTCGGGTAAGCTGTCACGAGGCATTTTTTAACACTGCCCGTTCCTGGGCGCAGGCGAATCTGCGTCCAGACCCCGATCTAGTGAGGTTTCCGTGGGTTCTGTCATCAAGAAGCGCCGCAAGCGCATGGCGAAGAAGAAGCACCGCAAGCTGCTTCGCAAGACTCGCCACCAGCGCCGCAACAAGAAGTAAGCGGCTTCGACACTAAGCGCCCCCGGGCAGGCTTCCGCCTGCCGAAGGGGCGCTTCGTGTCTCGCCGACCGACCGAAGGGCACCCCCATGCACACGATCGACGTCCACGAGCTCAAGAACCGCACCGACCGTCCGCTGATCGACGTCCGCGAAGCGTGGGAGTACGAAGCCGTACGCGTGCCCGGTGCGATCAACATGCCGATGTCCACTCTCGGCGGCCGCCTCGACGAACTGCCCGCCGAGGGCTTCGACGTCATCTGCAAGTCGGGCGTGCGCTCGGGACAGGCCGTCGAGGTGCTCGAAGCCCGCGGCTACGACGCCGCGAACGTCGAGGGCGGCACGGATGGCTGGGTCGAGGCGGGGTACCCCACCGACGAAGGACTGCGGTGACCACCCTCACCCTCATCGGCAAGCCGGACTGCCACCTGTGCGACGTCGCGCGCGAGGTCGTCGAGAGCGTGCTGGCCGAGCTGCCTGACGCCGTCGCCGACACCGTCGAGGTCGAAGAGCACTCGATCCTCGACGACGCGGCGCTGTACGAGCTGTGGTGGGAGAAGATCCCCGTCGTGCTCGTGGACGGTGCCATGCTCGGCCATTGGCGCATCGCCCCCGACCGCCTGCGCGCAGCCCTCACACCCTGACCGGGGCGCGGGCACCCGGCCGCGCCGCCGGGGACGACGGCCTACGAGTCGAGCGTCAGGGTTCCAGACGCGTCGGCCCGCGGAACAGATAGGTCACCTCGCGGATCGAGTCCTGGCCCAGCAGCAGCATGAGAACGCGGGCGAGGCCCATGCCGAAGCCACCGTGCGGCGGGGCGCCGTACCGGAAGAAGTCGAAGTAGAACTCGAGGTGCTCGGGCTCGAGCCCCTTCTCCTTGGCCTGTTCGATCAGCACGTCGACGCGGTGTTCGCGCTGTGCGCCCGTCGTGATCTCGACGCCGTTGAAGAGGAGGTCGTACGACTTGGTGAGCCCGGTCTCCTCGTCGCGCATGTGGTAGAAAGCGCGGATCTCGGGGTGGTAGTCGGTGATGAAGACGAACTGGTGTCCGTACGTCTCCTGCACGTGGGCCGCGATCTGACGCTCGCCCTCGGGGTCGAGGTCGCCGTCGGTGCGCGGGATCTCATAACCGCGAGCCGCGACGATGTCGCGCGCCTCGGCGAGGGGGATGCGCGGGAAGGGAACCGTCGGCACCGCGATCTCGAGCCCGAACAGCTGCTCGATCTCGTCGCCGTGCTTGTCCTTGACGGCCTGGATCGCGAACTGCAGCAGCTCTTCCTGCATCCGGGCGACGTCTTCGTGCGACTCGATCCAGCTGATCTCGGCATCGACCGACGTGAACTCCGTCGCGTGACGCGACGTGAACGACGGGTCGGCCCGGAAGGCGGGCGCGATCTCGAAGATCTTGCCGAAGCCGGCGACCTGGGCCATCTGCTTGAAGAACTGGGGCGACTGGGCGAGATACGCGGTCTTGTCGTCGAAGTACTCGAGCGAGAACAGCTCGGCGTTGGACTCCGAAGCCGACGCCATCAGCTTGGGCGAGTGGATCTCGATGTAGTCGCGCTCGATCCAGTACGTGCGGAACGCGTGCTCGAGCGTCGTCTGCACGCGGAAGATCAGGTTGTTGCGGCGCTGACGCAGGTCGAGGAAGCGCCAGTCCATGCGCTTGTCGAGCCCGCTGTCGGCGGCGATCGGCGTCTCGGGCAGAGCCGCCGCACTGATGTCGAGCGAGCCGATCTTGATCTCGACACCGCCGAGCTTGACGCGCTCATCGTGCTTGAGTTCGCCGTGCACCGTGAGGAACGTGCCCGTTGCGAGGTTCGAGATCGTGTCGGTCAGCGCGAGCGCCGCCGCATCCTGCTCGCCGGCCTCGGAGCCGGCCGCGGGGTCGATCGGGCGCGTCGCCGGGTTGACCAGCTGCACGGCGCCGGTCTCATCGCGGAGGATGACGAACTGCACCTTCTTCTGATCGCGGACGGTTTCGACCCATCCGGACACAGAGACAGGCCCGTCGGGGCGGGAGAGCAGCTGGGAGACGAGGACGCGTTCAGTCACGAGGCCTCAGTCTACGTGTGCGGATGCCGCACACCGAGCGGCGACCGGGCTGCCCGCCCGCGCGGCGCGGGGGTGTGCATCCAGGCTTTGGCCACCTTGATCCCGTACCGTCGAGGTGTCGTGCGCGTCCGGGCCGCGGCATCCCCATCACCACAACAGGCGAAGAGATGACCGACACTGCACACGACGGCTCGTGGCTGACCGCCCTCGGCGAGTGGACCGTTTCCCTCATGGACGTCATCGGCCCGATCGGGGCCGGCGTCGCTATCGCGCTCGAGAACCTGTTCCCGCCCCTGCCGAGCGAGATCATCCTGCCCATGGCGGGCCTTGCAGCAAACCGCGGCGCGTTCACCCTGTTCGAGGCGCTGTTCTGGACGACCGCCGGCTCGATCGTCGGCGCGTTCATGCTCTACGGCCTGGGCGCGTGGCTCGGCATCGACCGCCTGCGGGCGATCGCCACCAAGGTGCCGCTGCTGCACCCCGAGGACATCGACCGCACCGTGGGCTGGTTCCGCAAGCACGGGGGCAAAGCCGTGTTCTTCGGGCGGATGCTCCCCATCTTCCGCAGTCTCATCTCGATCCCCGCGGGGGTCGTGCGCATGCCGCTGTGGCGGTTCGGTCTGCTGACGGCCGCGGGCAGCCTCATCTGGAACACGATCTTCGTGCTCGCCGGCTACCTGCTCGGTGAGGCATGGCCGCTCGTCGAGCGCTACGCGGACATCCTGCAGTACATCGTCATCGCCGCCGCCGTCATCGGGGTCGCGTGGTTCCTCTATGTGCGCATCCGCTCGCTGCTCGCGGCGCGCAGTGCCGGCCGGGCCACCGACGCCGAGCTCGAATGACGCGCTCAGGTGCCCCACAGACACGGCCCCTTTAGACTGGTCGAGTGCCCGCCGATCGCCTCCATCTCGTGCGCCACGGAGAGGTCTACAACCCCCGCCGCGTGCTGTACGGTCGGCTTCCCGGTTTCGGGCTGAGCGCTGACGGACGCCGCATGGCGCGTCAAGCGGCTGAATACGTCAAGGGCCTCGAGCGCCCCCTCACTGCGCTGATCTGCTCTCCGCTGCAGCGCACGCGCGAGTCGGCGGAGCCGTTCACCGAGCTGTTCGGCATCGAACCGGTCATCGACGAGCGGGTCATCGAGCCGACCAACGTCTTCGAGGGCAGGCGCATGTCGCGGACCCTGGTCAACCCGTTGAACTGGCGCCATCTGCGAAAGCCCGCCCAGCCCAGTTGGGGTGAGGCCTACGACGAAGTCGTCGACCGCATGAACGCGGCCATGACCGAGGCCTGGAACGCGGTTCCCACGGGAGATGTCGTGATCGTCTCGCATCAGCTGCCCATCTGGATCACCCACCTCGCCGTCGCGGGACTGCCGCTGCGGCATGACCCGCGCGCGCGACGCTGCGCCCTGTCGAGCGTCACGTCGTTCGAGCTCGAGGAGGGCACGTGGACCCAGGTCGCGTACGCGGAGCCGGCGACGACGGCGGGCGCGATCGACGTGGGGGCGGTGTGATGCGCGATCACTCGGCACGCCGACCCGGCGGACGGTTGCGGACCGCGGCATCCGCTCTGCTGGCCCTGACACTCGCGGCCACACTCGTCGCGTGCAGCAACCAGGACAGCCTCGCCGAGCAGTACCGCGAGGGCAGTAACAAGGGGTTCATCGCGGGGGACTTCCGCGTCGATGTGATCCCCGAGGACGAGCGCTCCGAACCGATCGATTTCGAGGGCGTGCTCGACACGGGCGGCACGACGACGTCCGACGACTACCGCGGCGACGTGCTCGTTGTGAACTTCTGGTACGCCGCGTGCGCCCCCTGCCGGGTCGAGGCGCCGGTGCTCGAAGCCGTGCACGAGGAATTCCAGGCCGAAGGCGTGGACTTCCTCGGCATCAACCTGTACGACGGGGCCGAAGCTTCGCGCGCCTTCGCCGAGACCTACGGCGTCAGCTACCCCAGTGTCCTGACGACCGAGGACGGCTCGATCAAACTCGCCTTCGCCGGGCAGACGCCGCTCAGCGCTGTTCCGGTGACGCTCGTGCTCGACCGTGAAGGCCGTGTCGCGGCGCGGATCGTCGGCATCGTCGAAGAAGAGTCGATCCTGCGCTCGATCCTGCGCGACACCCTCGGAGACGCGTGAACCCGGCGGCCGCCGTCGCCGACGGCTCGTTGCTCGTCGCTGTGCCGATCGCGATCCTCGCGGGCCTCATCTCGTTCCTGTCTCCGTGCGTCCTGCCGCTCGTGCCGGGCTACCTCGGCTTCATCGCCGGCGCTGCGACACCGCGTCGACCGCGCCCGGTGCACGGTGTCGAAGACGGCACGCTCCAGACGACGGTCGAGACCGAGACCGACGCCACGCCCTCACGCGGCCGACTTCTCGTGGGCGTTCTGCTGTTCATCGCGGGCTTCGCCGTCGTCTTCATGGCGCTCAACTTCTTCGCGGGCACCGTGGGGGTCTTCTTCCTGCAGTACGCCGATGTCATCACGCGCATCCTGGGTGTCGTCGTGATCGGGCTCGGCCTGGTGTTCATCGGGGTCTTCGGGTTCGCGCAGCGCATCGCGCGTCCGCAGGTGCGCGGCAACATCGGCCTCGTCGGTGCGCCACTGCTCGGGCTCGCGCTCGGGATCGGCTGGGCGCCGTGCATCGGCCCGACGCTCGCGGTCATCCTCAACATGTCCTTCGATGCCGCATCGGCCGGACGCGGAGCGCTTCTCGGCCTCGCGTACTCGCTCGGCCTCGGCATCCCGTTCGTGCTGCTCACGCTCGGTTTCGGCTGGGCGACGCGCTCGGTCTCGTTCCTGCGCCACCACATCCGTACGGTCAACATCATCGGCGGCGCCCTGCTCATCCTGGTCGGGCTGCTGATGGTGACGGGCGTCTGGTCGATGTGGATGGCTCAGCTCCAGGGGGTGTTCCAGAGTGTCCCGACGATCCTCTGACGTGTCGGATCCGCCGGTCGAGGGGACGCTGCGCCCACCGGACCATGCGGATGCCTCGGGTTCGGACATCCAGCAGCCGTCCCTCGGCTTCGTGGGCTGGGTGCGCTGGATCTGGCGCCAGCTCACCTCGATGCGCACGGCCCTCGTGCTGCTGCTGCTGCTCGCGATCGCCGCCGTGCCGGGGTCGCTCGTGCCGCAGCGCAGCGCAGACCCGAACGGCGTCACGCAGTACTACACCGACAACCCCGATCTCGCGCCGATCCTCGACAGCCTGAGCATGTTCGACGTCTACGCGTCGCCCTGGTTCTCGGCGATCTACCTTCTGCTGTTCGTGTCGCTCATCGGCTGCGTGATCCCCCGCACGAAGCACCACTGGAAGGCGATGCGCTCCCGCCCGCCGCGCACGCCCGCGCGGCTCGAGCGGCTCGCGGGTTACCAGACGACCACGGTCGACCTCGATGCGGGAACGGATGCCGCGGGGGCAGCATCCGCCGCCGTCGACATCGCCGAGGAGCAGCTGCGCAAGAGCGGCTACCGCGTCGCCCGCTACGACGCGCGCGGCACCCAGTCGGTCTCGGCCGAACGCGGCTACCTGCGTGAGACCGGCAACCTCGTGTTCCACTCGTCGCTCGTCGGTGTGCTGCTGGCCGTCGGCATCGGCGGCGGCTTCACCTACACGGGGCAGACCGTCATCATCGAGGGGCGCACGTTCGTCAACACCCTGCTGGACTACACCTCGTTCAACCCGGGACGCTTCGTCGACGCCGACGACCTCACGCCGTACGCGCTCACGCTCGACCGGTTCGATGTGACCTACGTGCCCTCGGACGAGCCGGGCGGCGGTCAGGCGGGCGACTTCGTCGCGAACCTGACGGCGCAGCAGATCGACGGAGAGACCTACCCCGCCGAGGTGCGCGTCAACCACCCCCTCAACATGGAGGGGGACCGGATCTACCTCATGGGCAACGGCTACGCGCCTGCCCTGACGATCCGCAACGCCGACGGCGACGTCATCTTCTCGGAGTCCGTGCCGTTCCTGCCGCAGGATGCCGCCATGACCTCGCTCGGCGTCATCAAGGTGCCGGACGGACTGCCCGAGCAGATCGGCCTCGTCGGCTTCTTCTATCCGACCCAGGTCGAGATGCTGTCGGGGGCGTTCACCTCGAGCTACCCCGCGCTGATCAACCCCGTCGTGACGCTCGAGGTGTACCAGGGAGACCTCGGGATCAACGACGGCGTCCCGAGGTCGGTGTACACGCTGGACACCTCCGAGATGGAGGAGCTCGCGGGGCGCACGAACGGCGATTCGCTCGAGATCGCGCCCGGTGAGACCGTCGACCTTCCGAACGGGCTCGGCACCCTCACGTTCGAGAACGCCGCGCCCGAGGGCGCGGAGGGCTACGAGGGATCGGTCCTGCGCTACGTGTCGCTGTCGATCCATCGTGACGCCTCGGCGGCGTGGGTGCTGGTGTTCGCCCTGCTGGCGACGGCCGGTCTGCTCACGGCGCTGTTCGTGCCGCGCCGCCGCGTCTGGGTCAAGGTGCACCCCGACGGCGAGACGCTGCGCGTCGAATACGCGGGTCTCGCCCGCGGGGAAGATCCGACCCTCTTCACCGCGGTCGAACAGGTCGCCCAACGCCACGCCGCGGCGCTGGCCGAACAAGGGGTCGGCCGGGCTGCGGCATCCACCCCGCACGTAGGATAAAAGGTATGTCCGACTCCATGCTCAGCCTTGATTCGGTTTCGGTGCTCCTGGTCTGGACGGCCATCGCGATCTACGCCCTCGCGTTCATCGCCTACGCTGTCGACCTTGCGCGCCGTTCGTCCTCGACGGTCTCGTCGAAGGAGTCGATGCGTGAACTCGTCGGTGCGGGTGCGGGTGCGGTGTCCACGCCCCAGCCGCCGGCCGCCGAGCCGAAGCGGGACCGCATGCTGCTGGCGCGCATAGGCACGTCGCTCACGGTGCTGGGTTTCCTCTTCCAGGCGGCGGGCACCGTGACGCGCGGAATCGCGGCCGAGCGGGTGCCGTGGGCCAACATGTACGAGTTCGCCCTGACGGGCACGTGCCTCATCGTCGGGGTCTACCTCGTCTCGCTTCTGAAGTACGACCTGCGGTTCCTCGGAACGTTCATCACGGGCCTCGTCGTCGTGCTGCTCGGCGGTTCCACCCTCGCGTTCTACGTCGAGGTCGTGCCGCTCATGGAGCCGCTCAAGTCGGTCTGGCTGGTCATCCACGTGTTCGTCGCGTCGTTGGCGACCGCGCTGTTCGCCCTCGCCTTCGGGCTGTCCGTCGTGCAGCTCATGCAGGCGCGGCGCGAGCGACGGGCGGCATCCGAGACTCGTGGCGGGGTCCTGCGCACGCTGCCGAACGCTGACACGCTCGAGGCGCTTGCGTACCGCTTCGCCATCCTCGGGTTCATTCTGTGGACCTTCACCCTCATCGCCGGCTCGATCTGGGCCAACGACGCATGGGGCCGTTACTGGGGCTTCGATACGAAGGAAGTCTGGACCTTCGTCATCTGGGTGCTCTACGCGGGCTACATCCACGCGCGTGCGACGCGCGGCTGGCGCGGCTCTCGGTCGGCGTGGCTGTCGATCATCGGCTTCACCGCCGTGCTGTTCAACTTCACGATCGTGAACATGTTCTTCAAGGGCCTGCACTCCTACTCCGGCCTCAGCTGAGTTCGGGTCCGGTCGCGCCGGGTGCGCGGACGGCCCGGCTGCGTCGCCGCCTGACGCGCTCTGCTCTCCGATCAGCGCCACTCGGCAGTGCGAGGCCCGGCCCGGGCCGCGCGGTGTGTTTGGTTCGTTTGCCTCGGTTTGCTCGTGCGACCGGGGGTTGGGTGCGTTTTGGGGCATGTGAGCTGGGGTGCGCCCGTGTCCGGTTCGGTTGCCTCAGTTTGCTCGTCAGGTCGGTGCGCGAGCGCACTTTGGGGCAAGCGACACGGGCGATCACAGAGACGGGATGCGGCGCCCGCCCGCCGCCGCATGCCTCACGCTGCCGCGGGGGATGCCTTGAGCAGCGCGCGCGCCGTCGTCGTGCGGCGGGCCGCGACCGCGATCACCGTCGCACCGAAGGCCAGGAGCGTCCACACCACGAGCCCGACGACACCCGCGCCGAGGCCCGCCGCCGAGGTCAGGGCCGCGACCATGCCGTGATAGGCCGGCGACGTAGGCAGCAGTCCCGCGACGCCGGACAGCACGCCGGGCACCGTCGAGACGACCCCCGTCGCGACAGCGACGACGCCGACGAGCGCAGAGACCCAGCGGCCCGCGCCGCCGAACACCGCGACGAGCGCTTGGTTGACCGCGGCGAAGGCGATGCCGGCGACGACGGCGATGCCCACGAAGGCCCACCACTGACCCCAGTCGTACGATGCGGCCAGTTGCACGACGCCCGCCACCAGAAGGCCCTGTGCAGCGCCGATTCCGGCGGCCGGCGCGAAGCCGCGCAGCGCCAGGAGCGCCGACGGCTCGCGCGCCGTGAGAGCGCGGCGCGACACGGCCTGCAGGGCGATGAACGTCCCGAGGCCGCCGAACCACAGCGCCAGCATCGCCAGCAAGGGCACCGCCGAGGCACCGAAGAGCGACGTGCCGACGCCCTCGGTCTCGACGGGGTTCGCGACGACGGATGCCAGGCTCGCGGCCTCGTCATCGGTGTAGGTCGGCACGGCGTCGACGGCGGTGGCCAGGCCCGTGGCGAGTTCGCCCGAGCCGTCGGCCAGCTGACGCACACCGTCAGCGAGCGTCGTCGCCCCGACGCCGGCCTGATCGAGTCCGGCTGTCAGCTGGGACGCGCCGGACGCGAGGGCGCCCGCGCCGGACGAGGACTGCCGGGCGCCGTTCGCGATCTGCGAGACGCCGCCCGCGAGCGATCCGGCTCCTGCCGCCGACTCGTCGAGGCCGCCGGCGATCTGCGAGACACCACCCGCGAGTGAGTCGACGTTTCCGGCGATCTCGCGCAGCTGCCCCGCGAGCTCGACGGGAGCCTGCTGTGCGAGCCCGTCGAGCCCTGCAGCCGTTCCCCCCGCCGCATCCGAGGAGATCTCGGCGAGAGCCAGAAGCTGCGCACACCATGCTGCGTCCGTGCTCTTGGCGGCGCACTCCTGCGCGAGGCCGTACACGCCGTTCGCCGCGGCCGCGGCACCGTTGGCCGCATCTGTCAACTGCCCGGGAACGATGCCGGCCGCTTCGAGCTCATCGGCGCCCTGGTTCACCCCGGCGGCGAGCTGCGTGGCGCCAGCGGCGGCACCGCGTGCGCCGTCTGCGAGCCGCGTGAGCCCCGACTGCAGCCCGCGCGCTCCGGCGGCGGCGTCATCCGCACCGCCCGCGAGCCCGCCGAGTCCCGACTGCAGCGCGGAGGCGCCCGAAGAGAGTGCCGCCGTGCCATCCGTCAGCTGGGGGAAGCCCTCCGCGAGGGCCGTGGCTCCGTCGGCCGCGCCCTGGGCCCCGTCGGCGAGTCCCGCGGCGCCCTCGGCGGCCGTGCCGAGCTCGTCGCCGAGCGTCGTGAAGCCGAGGAAGACGTTCTCGAGGTACACCGACGACAGTTCCGTGCCCATGACGGATGCCGCAGCCGAAGCGACCTGCGCCGTGATGGCGTCGTCGACGATGAGGCTGTCGGGCGGCGTCTGCACCTGGAGCATCGCGCGCTCGGGCGTCTCGCCGGGCCGCGTCGAGAGCGCAGCGGCGGAGAAGTTCTCGGGGATCGTGATGATGGCGGCGTACGTGCCGTCGGCGAGGCCGTCACGGGCGTCGTCGGCGTTCGAGATCGTCCACGACAGGTTGCTGTCGAAGTCGTCAGACCCTTCGACGAGGCCGGCCGTCAGCTGGCGCCCGAGCGGTACGAGCTGCCCGTCGACGGTGACAGCCTCGTCTTCGTTCACGATCGCGGCGCTCATGGCGTCGAGTCGCTCGACGGGGTTGTACAGCGCGGCGACGAGGATCCCGCCGATGAGCACGGGCAGCAGCAGCACGCCGATGAGCGTGACCCACGTGACGGGGCGCCGCGAGCGTGCACGTTCGAGTGCGGGGGAGTGCAGAGTCATGAGATCACCTCGGCGGTGGAGGACGAGCGCGCGTCGGCGCGCAGGGAAAGAGATCGGATGCCCGAGCGGCGGGCATCTGCGAGCACGGCCAGCACGGCACCCTCGTGCTGTGCCGTCGTCACGACGGTGAGGGGGTCGCCGGTGCGGTCGCGCAGGCGCGCGTCGGCGTCGCGCAGGAGCGCGGCGGCCTGATCGCGCTGGGCGGGGTCGAGGCCGTCGATCCCGTCGATCACGACGAGGCGGGTGCGCCCGCGCAGCGCGCGTTCGAGGTCGCGCAGCGGCTCATCGGAGTCGGCCAGCAGGGCGAGCCCGACATGGGCGCGCACCCACGCCGCGCGTCCGGGCAGCAGGTGACCCGCGACTCGAAGCAACCCGTCGCTGGGTGTCAGGCGCCCTGACACCGCGAGCGCGAACGCGCCTGCCGCGCGCGGGTCGCCCGTCGCGATGAGCGTCTCGCCGGGGTCGACGCGGAACGTCGCCTCGTCGAACAGTGTGACGTCGCCCGCCCGCTCGGCTTCGGCGCGGACGACGAGGCCTTCGGCCGCGACGACGGCGCTCGAGCGCGGTTCGGGCCAGTCCGCGAGCGCGAGCTCGCGCTGCACGGCTTCGCCCTCGATGTCGAAGTGCGGCAGCAGCCGGTCGAGCCAGCGCGGCATCCACCAGGCTTTGTCGCCGAGGATCGACATGAGCGCGGGGATCAGCGTCATCCGCACGAGGAACGCATCGACCGCGATGCCCACGGCGAGTCCCAGGGCGATGGGTTTGATCGAGGAGTCCCCCTCGGGCACGAACGCCGCGAAGACGGCGAACATGATGAATGCGGCCGCGGTGACCACGCGCGCCGAGGCGGTGAAGCCCGACCGCACCGCCCCGACGGCGGTGAGCCGGTCGGCGCGCCCGCCGCGAGCGCGCGAGGCGTGCACGAAGTCTTCGCGCATGCGCGAGACGAGGAAGACCTGGTAGTCCATCGCGAGCCCGAACAGCACGCCCATCAGCACGATCGGCATGAAGCTGATGACCGGGCCGACGCGCGCGACGTGCAGCAGCTCGGCGAACCAGCCCCATTCGAACACGGCTGCGACGACGCCGAAGGCGGCCACGACCGACAGCAGGTAGCCGAGGGTCGCCGTCAGCGGCACGGCGATCGAGCGGAACACGATCATGAGCAGGATGAACGACAGTCCCACGACGAAGAGCCCGAACGGCAGCAGCGCCCCACCGAGGCGGTCCGAGATGTCGATCGCGACGGCGGTGAAGCCTGTCACCGTCAGCTCGATCCCGTACTCGTCGTACAGGCGCTCAGCCTCGACGCGCAGGTCGCGCACGAGCTGTGCCGTCTCGGGAGCGTCGGGCGCCGTCTCGGGGACGACCTGGATGATGCCCGTGTCCGCCGTCTCGTTGGGCGTCGCAAGGGCGATCTCGGCGACTCCGGGCACGTTCTCGATCTCGGCGGCGAGGTCTTCCATGAGGCCGAGGGGATCGGTCGAGGTGACGATCGTGCCGGTCAGGATGAGCGGGCCGTTGAAGCCCGGCCCGAACTGCTCGGCCGCGAGATCGTAGCTCTGCCGCGCCTGCGAGGCGACCGGCTGCACGCCGGCGTTCGGCAGAGCGAGGGCGAGGCTTCCCGCGGGGATCGCGAGCACGCCGAGCCCGACGACGACGGCGATGGTCGTCACGACCGGATGCCGCGTGACACCGGTCACCCACCGGTTCGCGAAGCCCCGGCGCGGCCGTGACGGGCGTGCGGGCTTGCGCCGCGGCGTCCGCCCGATGACGCGACCCTTGACGAAGCCCAGCAGGGCGGGCGTGAGGGTGACGGCCACGGCGACGGAGATGGCTACGGCGACGGATGCCGCGATGCCCATCGTCGTGAGGAAGGGGATGTTCGCGAAGCTCAGCCCCACGAGCGCGATCAGCACCGTGACTCCGGCGAAGACGACGGCGGAGCCGGCCGTGCCGGTCGCGCGCGCGATGGACTCCTCGGGGTCGATTCCTGCGCGCACCTGGTCTTGATGTCGTGCGGCGATGAAGAGTGCGTAGTCGATGCCGACCGCGAGGCCCAGCATGAGGGCCAGAAGCGGAGTCGTCGACGAGATCGATGCGACCGCCGTCGCGAGCAGGATGAGCGCCATCGACAGACCGACGCCGATGAGCGCGGTCGCCAGCGGCAGGCCGGCGACGAGGAATGAGCGGAACGTCACCATCAGCACGAGGAGCGCGATCAGCACGCCGATGAGCTCGGTGATGGTGACTCCGGGCACAGACACGGCGAACAGGTCGCCGCCGAGGGCGACCTCGGCGCCGTCGGGGAGCGATGCCGCGAGCGCGTCGGCGACATCGTTCAGCGCGGTCGTGGTCGCCTCTGAGACATCGGTGGACTGACCGTCGAACTGCAGGCGGATGATCGCGGCGCTGTCGTCGTCGTTCACGAGCCCGGACACCATCTGGTCGAACGGGTCGGTGACGCCCAGCACATCGTCGACGGTCGCGAACTCGGCGACGGTGTCGGTGATCGGGCCGGCGTACTCGTCGTCGACGACCCGGTCGCCCTCTGCGGCGACGACGACCAGCTGCGCGCTCGTTCCGCTCACCTGCGGAAAGGTGCGCTCGAGCTGTTCGAGACCGGCTTGGGACTCGGTTCCCGGGATCGTGAAGGCGTTGTCGGTGCCCTTGCTGAAGGCCAGCGCCCCGCCGCCGGCGAGGGCGAGCAGCAGGATCCATGCGACGAGGACGCGCCAGGGGTGCCGGTACGACCAGCGGCCGAGCGAGTAGAGAAGAGTCGACACGGTGTCTCCGGCTTCGTGGGTTCAGGTAAGACGGATACAGCGCTGTATCGGATACACGAATGTATCGTAGAGCGTGCCGGGACTTTCAACCTGGGCAGCGCGTGTGAAGATCACCCGGAGGAGGACGAATGAGCGATGTGACGGTCACTCGGCGCCGTGAGGCGACCCGGCAGAAGCTCCTCGACGCCGCCGCGCAGGTCTTCGCCGAGGTCGGCGTGGACGGGGCGTCCGTCGAGGTGATCTGCGAGCGCGCGGGCTTCACGCGCGGCGCCTTCTACTCCAACTTCGAGACGAAGGACGAGCTCATGCTCGCGCTCACCGAGCGGGTCGCCGAGCGGAAGATCGAACTCGTCACCGACCGCATCCGGCGCCTCGGTGAGACCGGCGAGCAGTTCACGCCCGCCGGCATCGTGCAGCGAGTACTCGATGTCGCGATCGACGAGAAGATGGGCATCCTGCTCACGAGCGAGATCCGCACGCGCGCGCTGCGCGATGACGCGCTCGCGCAGGCCTACCTCGCGTGGCAGGCCGGGCTCGTCGAGCGCGTCGCCGCCGTCATCGCCGAGCTGAGCGCCCGATACACCCTGTCGCTGCGGCTGCCCGAGCGCGAGTTCGCCCAGCTGATCCTGCAGCAGTGGGAGGACAGCGCCGCCTACGCCGTCATGGCGGGCTTGGACTTCACGGCGATGTGTGCGCTCGTCAACGAGCGCACGGCGAACCTGGCCACCGCGCTCGTCGACCCCGCCTGACGCGGGCGGTCAACGGGCGGCGAGCAGGGCGTAGCAGCGCTCGACCCGATCGAGCCACCACGCCCGGCGGTCGGCGGATGCGGCGTGCTTGGCGAGCAGGTCCGGGTCGGCGCTCACGCGCCCGACCGGAAGGAAGCCGCCGCGCGCGGTGAGCGGAACGGCGACGACGTCGGCCGTGAGGAGTGACGCCGTGCCGAGGCCGCAGTCATAGTCCAGTTCGGGCAGCGCCGCGGCGAGGGCAACGCCCATCGCGAGTCCGATCGAGGTGTCCAGGGCGCTCGACACGACGGCGGGGAGCCCCGCGGCGTCGACGATGTCCAGGGCGCGTCTCACGCCGCCGAGGGGCTGCGCCTTGACGACGAGCAGGTCGGCGGCGCCCGCGCGGGCGACCGCGAGCGGGTCGTCGGCTTTGCGCACGCTCTCGTCGGCGGCGATCGGGATGTCCATGTACGCGACGCGCCGGCGCAGCTCGGCGAGCTCATCGACCGTCGCGCACGGCTGCTCGGCGTATTCGAGGTCGTACTCGGCGAAGGCGTGGATCGCGCGCTCGGCCTCGTCGATGGTCCACGAGCCGTTCGCATCGACGCGGATGCGCCCCACGACCCCCAGCGTCTCTCGCGCCGCCGCGACCCGAGCGACGTCGTCGGCCAGCGTGCTTTCTCCGCCGACCTTGACCTTGGCGGTGCGGCAGCCGTCGAAGCGGGCGAGCACGCGGGCGACCGACTCGGCGGGCACAGCGGGCACCGTGGCGTTGACCGGCACGGCGTCGCGCCGGGGTGCGGGCTGCGGGTGCCACCCGTAGTCGAGCGTCGCGGCGAGCCATGTCGCCGCCTCGGCGTCGTCGTACTCGGCGAACGGCGAGAACTCCGTCCACCCCTCGGGGCCCTCGAGGACGACGGCCTCACGCACGTCGATCCCGCGGAAGCGCGTCGCGAGCGGCAGGGAGACGACGTGCGCGTTCACGAGGACGTCGGCGAGGGGAGGCAGGGTCATGCCCCCCATCCTGCCGCGCGGAGCGTCGACAACTCCGGAGGTTCGGACGACTTCGTGGTCTGGGT
This sequence comes from Microbacterium sp. Y547, assembly GCF_057669785.1. Taxonomy (NCBI): domain Bacteria; kingdom Bacillati; phylum Actinomycetota; class Actinomycetes; order Micrococcales; family Microbacteriaceae; genus Microbacterium; species Microbacterium sp. Y547. The sequence goes on along the minus strand of NZ_JBYHFN010000001.1, from coordinate 282,327 downwards.
GGCCCAGAGACGCAATTCGTCCGGAGTTGTCGACACCCCGGCAGGGACACCGCCCGGCCCATAATGTGCCCTTGCCTATAGTGTGCGTCGCACAGTACAGTGTCAGGCGTGAGCGAAACCGAGGCCCTCGAAACACACCGGCAAGAGCTGCGGCGCGGCACCGTCGTTCTCGCCTGCCTGCGCCTGCTCGAGCACCCGGGCTACGGCTACGGGCTGCTCGAGCAGCTCCAGGCCCGCGGCTTCGACACCGACGCGAACACGCTGTACCCGCTCCTGCGCCGACTGGAGAAGCAGGGACACCTGACGAGCGAGTGGAACACCGACGAGGCGCGGCCCCGCAAGTTCTACCGCACGAGCGATGCCGGCAGGCGCCTGCTCGGCACACTCACCGATGATTTCCGCGCGATCGCCGCCGCGATCGACGGACTCCTTCAGGAGGACTCATGAACGCTGCGACCCTGACCGACCGCTACGTCGACGCCGCGATGCGCACGGTGCCCGAGAAGCAGCGTGCCGACCTCGCGGCCGAGCTGCGCGGGTCGATCGATGACCAGATCGACGCCCGCCTCGCGGAAGGTCTCGCGCGCGCCGACGCCGAGCGCGTCGTGCTCACCGAGCTCGGCGACCCCGACAAGCTCGCCGCCGACTACACCGATCGTCCGCTCTTCCTCATCGGGCCGCGGTACTACCTCGCCTGGTGGCGCCTACTCAGGCTGCTGTTCGCGATCGTGCCCGCGTGCGCGGTGGTCGGCACCGTGCTCGGCATGTCGCTCGGGCAGGAGCCGATCGGCGAGATCGCCCGCACGGCGTGGGTCGTGCTCGTGAGCACCGTCGTGAACGTCGCGTTCTGGACGACCCTCGTCTTCCACCTCATCGAGCGCAATGCGCGCGGCGCCGACGTCGGATTGATCGGCGCGTGGACCCTCGACCGTCTGCCGGAGGTGCGCGCGGACGGCGCGAAGCTGAGCGACCTCGTCGCTTCGCTCGTGCTGCTCGCCGCCACCGTCGGCGCCGTGCTGTGGGATCACTTCTTCGGCCTCGTCTACTTCGCGGCCGGTGGGGGATGGATGTCGTTCCTCGCGCCCGCCCTCTGGCCGGGGTGGATCGCGGTGCTCCTGGTGCTGCTCGTGTTCGAAGCGCTGCTGGCGATCGCGGTGTACGCGCGGGGCGGATGGAACCCCCGCCTGGCGACGCTCAACGTCGTCCTGAACCTCGCGATCGTCGTGCCGGCGGTGTGGCTGCTGCTCACCGACCGCCTGCTCAATCCCGAGTTCTTCCCGGCGTTCATCCCCGGCGACGGCCCGCTCGTCACGACGGTCATCGCCGTCATCTTCGGATTCGGCATCGTCGGCGTAGCGGTGTGGGACTCGATCGACGCTTTCCTCAAAACCCGCCGCACGCGTTGACCTCGCCCTCGGGAGGCGGCGGACGTAGGCTGGCGCACATGCTTGTGGACACCCCCGTTCGGCTCGGCGTGCAGCTGCAGCCGCAGCACGTGACCTATTCCGACATCCGCGACGTCGTTCGCCGCCTCGAGGACATGGGGGTGGACATCCTCTTCAACTGGGATCACTTCTTCCCCCTGTACGGCGACCCCGACGGGGCGCACTTCGAGGCATGGACGATGCTCGGCGCGTGGGCCGAGCAGACCGAGCGCGTCGAGTTCGGGTCGCTCGTGAACTGCAACAGCTACCGCAACCCCGACCTGCAGGCGGACATGGCCCGCACTGTCGATCACATCTCCGCCAAGGGCGGCGAGGGTCGCTTCATCTTCGGCACGGGCTCGGGCTGGTTCGAGCGAGACTACGACGAGTACGGCTACGAGTTCGGCACGGCCGGATCGCGCCTGGACGACCTCGCCGACGGACTCGCGCGGATCGAGGCTCGCTGGGCGAAGCTCAACCCCGCCCCGACGCGCCGGATTCCGATCCTGATCGGCGGCAAGGGCGAGCAGAAGACGCTGCGCCTCGTCGCGCGCCACGCCGATATCTGGCACAGCTTCGTCACCGCCGAAGAGCTGCCGCACAAGCTGGAGGTCATCCAGCGCTGGGCCGACAAAGAGGGCCGTGACACGTCGGGCCTCGTCGTCTCGAACGAACTGCAGCGCCGCGACGAAACCGTCGCCGAAGAGCTCTACGCCGCCGGCACGCGTCTGTTCACGCTCGGGTTCTCCGGCCCCGATTACGATTTCGACCTCGTCCGCTCCTGGCTGCGCTGGCGTGACGCCAAGAACGGCGCGTGAGCGGCGGCATCGGTCGGCCTAAGGTGAAACCCATGGTCTCTGAGCTGTTCGACGAGAGCGAATGGATGCCGGCACCCGGCGCCGACGCTTACACCGATGTCACCGCACACGTGTCGAAAGACGGTCGCATCGCGCGGATCGCCTTCAACCGCCCCGAAGTGCGCAACGCCTTCCGACCGCACACGGTCGACGAGATGTACCGGGCGCTCGACATCGCACGGCAGGATCCGCGCATCGGGGCCGTGCTGCTCACCGGCAACGGGCCGAGCCCGAAGGACGGCGGGTGGGCGTTCTGCTCGGGCGGCGATCAGCGCATCCGCGGCAAGGACGGGTACAAGTACTCCGACGACGAGACCGCCGTCGCCGACCCGGGCCGCGCGGGGCGCCTGCACATCCTCGAGGTGCAGCGTCTCATCCGCTTCATGCCGAAGGTCGTCATCGCCGTGATCCCGGGGTGGGCTGCCGGGGGCGGGCACTCCCTGCACATCGTGTGCGACCTGTCGATCGCCTCGGCCGAGCACGGCCGCTTCAAGCAGACCGACGCCGATGTGGGTTCGTTCGACGCCGGCTACGGCTCGGCGTACATGGCGCGCCAGGTGGGGCAGAAGGTCGCGCGCGAGGTGTTCTTCCTCGCCGAGGAGTACTCCGCCGAGCGCGCCTACGAGATGGGCGCCGTCAACCGCGTCGTGCCGCACGCCGAGCTCGAGCGCGAGGCGATCGCGATGGCGCGCACGATCCTGTCGAAGTCGCCCACGGCGATCCGCATGCTCAAGTACGCCTTCAATCTGCCCGATGACGGCCTCGTCGGGCAGCAGCTGTTCGCCGGTGAGACGACGCGCTTCGCGTACGGCACGGACGAGGGAGCTGAGGGACGCGACGCGTTCCTCGAGAAGCGCGACCCCGACTGGTCGCCGTTCCCGTACCACTACTGATGCGTCTCGAACCCGTCACGGGCGACGACCCGCGCGAGATCATGCGGGCGCTGCGGGTCGCGCTGCACGGGGCGGGACCCGCGCTCGGGCTCGGCCACGTCGGCGCGATGCCCGGCGATGTGCGGGCGGGCACGGCCGTCGTCGTGACGACGTCGGGCTCGACAGGCTTTCCCAAGAGCGTCGCGCTGAGCCGCGACGCTCTCACGGCGAGCGCGCTCGCGACCGCCGACCGCATCGGCGACGGGACGTGGCTGCTGGCGCTTCCGGCGGGATACGTCGCGGGCCTGCAGGTGCTCGTGCGCTCGATCATCGCCGACCGCGAACCCGCGATTCTGGCGGGCCCCTTCTCGCCGCGCGCGTTCGCCGATGTCGCCGGCACGATGGTGTCGACCGAGCGAGGCCGGCGCGTGCCGCGGTTCACGTCACTCGTGCCCGCGCAGCTGACGACACTGCTCGACGCGGCCGAGCACGACGCGGATGTGCTCTCGGCACTGCGCTCGTTCGAGCGCATCCTCGTCGGAGGGCAGGCGCTTCCGCCGGTCACGCTCGAGCGTGCCGAGACGGCGGGCGTGCGGATCACACGCACGTACGGCTCGACCGAGACGAGCGGCGGATGCGTGTACGACGGCCGGCGCCTGCGGGGTGTGTCGCTGCGCATCGAACACGGCGAGGTGCAGATCGCCGGGCCGACCCTGGCCGACGGATACCTCGGCGACGCCGAGCTCACCGCCGCCGTCTTCGTGAAGGACGCCGACGGCACGCGGTGGTATCGCACGGGCGACGCCGGCGTGCTCGATGACGGCGTGCTGCGTGTGCGCGGTCGCATCGACAACGTCATCGTCTCGGGCGGCGTGAACATCTCGCTCGACCGGGTCGAGCGCGTGGTGCGCGGCGTCCCCGGGCTCGCCTCGGCCGTCGTCGTCGGTGTCCCCGACGAGCGCTGGGGTGAGGCATCCGTCATCGTCGCCGCGCGCAGCGGTGCGCTGCAGCGCAGTGAGTCGGCGCAGCTCGACGAGGCGCGCGCGGCCGTCGCCGACGAGATCGGCGCGCACGCGCGACCGTCCCGGCTCGTGCTCGTCGATGAGCTGCCGCTGCTGCGCTCCGGCAAGCCCGACCGTGAAGCGATCCGCCGCGCGGTGGCCCTGCCCGGGTGACTAGGATGGCCAGTCGTGGCAGGTACCTCGAGCAAGAAGCGCAACCGTCCGGCGTCCAAGAAGCAGAACGTGCGCGGCAATCCGCAGAAGTCGCGGGAGCAGGGCGATCCGCGCAAGGTCGAACCGGCGACGCTGCGTGACTGGATCGGCGCGGCGCGGTTGCGCACGCTGCCCCTCGCGATCACCCCGATCCTGATCGGCACCGGCGCGGCGATGCTCGTCGTCGACGAGTTCCACTGGGTCATCGCCCTGTGCTGCCTCATCATCGCCGTCTCGCTGCAGATCGGCGTGAACTACGCCAACGACTACAGCGACGGGATCCGCGGCACCGACGATCACCGCGTCGGTCCGGCCCGACTGACCGCTGCCGGCAAGGCCTCGCCGCGCGCCGTGCTCACCGTCGCGCTCGTCTTCTTCGCGATCGCCGCGATCGCGGGGCTGGCGGTGACGATCCGCACGCAGCAGTGGTGGTTCCTCGCCGTCGGTGCGGCGTGCATCGTCGCGGCGTGGTTCTATACGGGTGGAAAGCGCCCGTACGGCTACGCGGGACTGGGTGAGCTCTTCGTCTTCGTCTTCTTCGGGCTCGTCGCGACGCTCGGCACGACATGGGTGCAGGCCTTCGCGCTGCCGCAGGAGGCGTGGTTCGGTGCGGTCGCGGCGGGGCTTCTCGCGTGCGCCGTGCTGCTGGCGAACAATCTGCGCGACATCGACCAGGATCGCGCCGCCGGCAAGCGGACGCTCACGGTGCTGATCGGCCGCACGGCGACGCGCGTGCTGTTCACGCTCTTCGTCCTCGCGCCGTTCGTGATCGCGGCGTTCCTCGCGCTGTTCTATCCGATCGCGTGGCTTTCTCTGCTGGCCCTGCTCGCGGCGTTGCCCGCGATCCTCATCGTGTGGACGTACCGCGACCCGCGCGAACTCGTCGTCGCTCTCGGACTCACCTCGCTCACCTCGGTCGGCTACGGAGCCTTCCTGCTGTGGGCGTTCCTGGGCTGAGCCTCAGCGCTCGGTTTCGTCGGTCGCGGCGTCTTCGACCGCTTCGTCGGTCGCGCTGCGCTGTCGTTCGGCACGCCGCTGCGCGAGACCCGTGGACACATCGGCCAGCGGACGGCGCAGGAACAGGATCGACAGACTCAGGCCGATGAGCGCCGCGAAGATGGCCGCGAGCCAGTAGTACTCGCGGAACAGCGGAATCAGCATGAGCAGGCCGAAGGGCACGAGGAAGGCGAGCAGCCTGAGCATCGTGTAGAGGACGAGCGACCGTGCTTTCACGTGTTCCATCGTATGCGAGGCCATGTCCAGCCCACCTCCAGTGAGCACGCCTAGGATGGAGGCGTGGTCCGGGCATTGTTCATTCTCATCCCGGTGGTGGCGGCCTTCTGGATCTTCACCATCGTGGACTGCGCTGTCCAGCCCCCGAGTCGCCACCGCGGAGTGACCAAGCCCGTGTGGATCGCGATCGTCGTGCTGATCCCCGTGCTCGGAGGCATCCTCTGGCTGGTCGTCGGTCGCGTCCGCCGTTCCGCGGTGCACGTGTATCAGGCGCCCGATGACGATCCCGACTTCCTCGGCAGCATCGGCGCGACCAGCGACCAGGACGAGCGCATCCGCCGTCTCGAAGAAGAACTCGCTCTGCTCGATTCCGAAGACGACGATCCTCGTTGGCAGCAGCCGCACCAGCAGCAGCAGCCGACGACGAACGGCGATGCGCCGGATCCGGCGGCTGAGCCGCCCGCGTCCTCTGACCCGGACGATGACTCGCTCGGTCAGCGCGGGGCGGTCGGCTGACCGTGGCACCGGGCGACAAGACGCCTGTGGCGTCTTGTGCGATGGATGCCGCAGCGGCATTGCTGTGCGGACTGATCGAGCAGGGCGTGCGCCATGTGGTGCTGAGCCCGGGCTCGCGATCGCAGTCCCTCGCCCTCGTCGCCGCTGAGTTCGAGCAGCGCGGCGTCATCCGGCTGCACGTGCGGATCGACGAGCGCGTCGCGGGCTTCACGGCGCTCGGGATCGGGCGCGAGACCGGCACGCCGGCGGCCGTCATCTGCACGTCGGGCACCGCGGTCGCGAACCTGCTGCCGGCCGTCCTCGAAGCCCATCACGCGGGCGTGCCCCTGCTTCTGCTCACGGCCGACCGGCCGCCTGAGCTGCGCGGTATCGGTGCCAACCAGACGACGCGTCAACCCGGGATGTTCGCCCCCCACGTGCGCTTCGACGCCGATCTTCCGACGCCCGACGCGCTCGACCCCGTCGGCGACGCCCCGCAGAGCATCATGCTGCGGGCCGTCGCGACAGAGGCCGTGACCGCCGCGCGGGGGGTGGGGGAGCAGTCCGCCGGCCCGGTGCACCTGAATCTGCCGTACCGCGAGCCCCTCTCCGGAGCCCTGCCCGCGTGGGTCGATGCGCCCGGTCCGGTGGGTGCGGTCGCGGAGCCGATCGAACTGCCCGCGAGCGAGCCGCGGGTCATCGAGCACGGTCCTCGCACGATCGTCGTCGCGGGCGCCGACGCCGGACCCGACGCCGAGCAGCTCGCGCACGAGGGCGGATGGCCGCTCGTCGCCGAGATCGTCAGCGGTGCGCGGTTCGGACGCCACCTCGTGCACGGTTACCGCGCGCTCCTTGCCGACCCCGAGCTCGGGGGCCGCATCGAGCGCGTCATCGTCTTCGGCCACCCGACGCTGTCGCGCGAGGTCGGGGCGCTGCTGTCCCGAACCGATGTCGACGTGTTCGCCGTGCGCGGGCCCGGCGAACATCTCGACCTCAATGGCGTCACCGCTGCGGTCGACGGGGTCACTGTCGCACCCGGCGAGCGCGACCGTGAGTGGCTCGGCGCGTGGATGCGGGCTTCTCGGGCGGCATCCGTCGACCTGAGCCCGCCCGCGCCCGACGCCGAGGGCCTCGCCTCGGTCGAACCCGCGTCACGGCTCGGGGCGATCGCGGCCGAGCTCGAGGTCATCCGCACCCCGGTCGACCGCGAAGCGCTCGTCGACGCGGTGTGGCGCGCGACATGGCCGCACGACCGGCTCATGTTCGGGTCGTCGCGGCTCGTGCGCGTCGCCGACGCGGTACTCGGCGGCAAACGCGTTCCCGTGCACGCCAACCGCGGGCTCGCCGGCATCGACGGGACGATCGCGACGGCGACGGGCATCGCTCTGGCGAGCCAGGACGCGGGCGCGACCGGTGTCACGCGCGTGCTGCTGGGTGACCTCGCGATGCTGCACGACGTGGGCGCGCTCCTGCTGCCGCCGGAAGAGGACGAGCCCCGCATCCAGGTCATCGTCGGCAACGACGGCGGGGGAACGATCTTCGACCATCTCGAGGTTGCGCAGACCGCATCACCGGGCGTGATGAACCGCGTGCTCTACACGCCGCACACGGCGCGACTCGACCACCTCGCGCTCGCGTACGGCTGGGAGTATCAGCGGGTCACGACCCGCTCGGCCCTCGATCAGGCGCTCACGGCGCCGGTGGGCGGGCGCCAGCTCATCGAGGTTCCGCTGTCGCGCTGAACCGAGCCTGACCCGCGTCAGGCGAGGGCGTCGACGATGGGGCGGAACTTCACCCGGGTCTCGAGTAGTTCGGCCTCGGGATCGCTGCCCGCGACGATGCCCGCTCCCGCGTACGCGACGATGGGCAGGGTGTCGCCGCCCGCAGCGAAGCGGCGATCGGGGGCCGATCCGATCTGCGCGCAGCGCAGCGCGATCGCCCACTCGCCGTCGCCGTTCCCGTCGACCCAGCCGACAGGGCCGGCGTAGCGCCCCCGGTCGAACGGCTCGATGCGGTGGATGGCGTCGAGGGCGGCATCCGTCGGGGTTCCTGCCACGGCAGCCGTGGGGTGAAGCGCCGCGACGAGATCGAGAGCGGATGCGTGGTCGGTGATCTCGCCCGCGACATCCGTCGCCAGATGCCACAGGTTGGGCAGTTCGAGCGTGAACGGTTCGGGGTCCGATCGCAGCGCCGACGTATGGGGTGCGAGCGTCTCGAGCACGCTGCGTACGGCGTAGCGGTGCTCGTCGAGGTCTTTCGCGCTCGCCGCCAGGGCGTCGCGGGCCGCGGCATCCTCGGTCGCATCGGCCCCCCGCGGCGTCGTGCCGGCCAGGACACGCGCCGTCACGGTGCCGCCCGACACGGTCACGAGGGTCTCTGGACTCGCGCCGATCATGCCGTCGACGGCAAAGGTCCAGGTGTCGGGATAGTCCGTGGCCAGGGCGCGCACGAGACGCCGCAGATCCGCGCCCGCCGGCACCGTGCCCACGAGGTCGCGCGCGAGCACGACCTTGTCGACCTCGCCGGCAGAGATGGCATCCAGCCCCGCACGCACGGCGGCCTGGTAGCCGGCGCGGTCGAGAGAGCCTGGGCCGAGGGTCGCCGACCAGTGCGGGCCATAGGGGATCGGCTGAGGCGTGCGCTCGACGACGTCGTCGCCATCGACTCGGATGCGGGTGACCCACGCTCGTCCGTCGCGGCGGCCGACGACGATCTCGGGCACGGTGAGCACGCTCGTCGCCTGCGACCGGGCGTCGAAGACGAGGGTGCCGAAAGCGACGAGGCCCGTACCGGGCACGCCCACAGGGTCGTCGATCTCGGTCGCTGCCGCGATGCGCCGCCAGGCATCGGCGGGGGAGGGGGCGTCGGCGGGAGTCTGTCGTCCGTGCTCGAAGCCCACGACCTGCCCGAGGCCGATGAGCCCGTCACCGCGCCGCAGCCACGCAAGCGGATTGCGCGGGTCGGCGAACGGCACGAGATCATCGATCGCGTCGATCTCTCGGGTCTCGACCACCAACGTGAGCGGGCGAGGGACAGGTGTCACGACTCAACTCTAGACTCGCTGCATGGCCACTTCGCGTCCCGTGCCCGGCACGCCTCTGCAGTTTCGCTGGCGCAAGTGGAACGGCGACCCGCACTGGGTGCACGAGTGCATCTACCTCGGCGCCGACGCATGGGGAGAGTGGTTCGGCCAGCCCGTCGGTTCGCGCAGCGCCCGCCCCGGTCGCGAGATCATCACGACAGCGCCCAACGTCACTCTGATGCCCCCGAGCGGCGACTACGCACTCACGGTCAACGTTGCTCCGCCCGCGAGCTATCGCGTCTACATCGATCTCGCGTGGGACGTCCGGTGGGACGGCGGCGAGCCCGAGGGCATCGACATGGATCTCGACGTCGTGCGCGCGATCGACCAGCGCGGCGTGTGGATCGACGACCGCGACGAATGGGACGAGCACCGTGTCGCGTACGGCTACCCGCTCGACATCGTCGCGCGGCTCGAGAGTCTCGCGGTCGACCTGGAGCGCCGCGTCTCACAGCGCGTCGCGCCGTTCGACGATGCGACCGCCGATGCCTGGCTCACGCGGCTCGCCGCGCTCGCGCGCGCTTAGACTCGTCGGGTGAGCGACAACGAGCGCAACCGCGCGGATCTGCACAAGGACCCCGCCCGGGTGAGCGGGATGTTCGACCAGGTCGCACAGCGCTACGACCTCACGAATGACGTCCTGAGCCTCGGCAACGACCGGCTGTGGCGCGTCGCGACGACCCGGGCCGTCGCTCCTCGCCCCGGCCAGCGCATCCTCGATCTCGCTGCCGGAACAGGGGCGTCGAGCGTGGCCCTCGCGCGCAGCGGTGCCGACGTCGTCGCGGCCGACTTCTCGCCGGGCATGATCGCCGAAGGGCGGCGCCGGCACGGCGGCATCCGCAATCTGACGTTCCGCGAAGCGGACGCGACGGATCTGCCGTTCGATGACGACGCGTTCGACACCGTCACGATGTCGTTCGGACTGCGTAACGTCAACGACCCGCAGAAGGCGCTGCGCGAGCTGCTGCGGGTCACCAAGCCCGGTGGTCGCCTCGTCGTCTGCGAGTTCTCGCACCCGCCCTCGCGCGCGTTCGCGGGCCTGTACCGGTTCTACAACGACCGCGTGCTGCCCGTCATCGCCCGTGCCATGAGCTCGAACGCCGAAGCGTACGACTACCTCAACGAATCGATCCGCGATTGGCCTGATCAGGCGCGCCTGGCGACGTGGATCCGTGAGGCGGGATGGACCGACGTCGCGCACCGGAATCTGTCGATGGGGATCGTGGCGCTGCATCGCGCGGTCAAGCCACGCTGAGCGCCACGAGCGCACCTCGTCCGACGGGTAGGCTTGATCTGTGAATCCCTCAGCATCGGGCTCGCGCCTGGCGGGCAAGCTGGGCCTCACCGACCGTATCTTCGGCGGCGCGCGTTCGCGCCGTCTGCTCGCCGAAGTCGAGAGGGGGCTCCAGCGCGTCGACGAGGTTCTGGCCGTCGAACTGCACATGGCCGACCCTCTCGTCGACGCCGCGAGTCGATACCTCTACGAGGCGGGCGGCAAGCGTCTGCGCCCCATGCTCGCGCTGCTCACCGCTCAGCTGGGTGATGGAGCGACCGACGAGGTCGTGAACGCGGCGAGCGCCCTCGAGCTGACGCACCTCGGCTCGCTCTACCACGACGACGTCATGGATGCCGCTGACAAGCGCCGCGGAGTGCCGAGCGCCCACGCGGTCTGGGGCAACAGCGTCGCGATCCTCACGGGTGACCTGCTGTTCTCGCGAGCGAGCCAGATCATGGCCCGCTACGGCGAAGAGGCGATCCAGCTGCAGGCCGACACGTTCGAGCGCCTCGTGCTCGGGCAGATGCACGAGACCATCGGCCCGGGTGAAGACGACGATCCTGTCGCGTTCTACCTGCAGGTGCTCTCCGACAAGACCGGGTCACTCATCGCCGCGGCCGCGCAAGCGGGCGTCGTGTTCTCGAACGGCCCCGCCGAACTGAAGCAGGCGATGGTCCTCTTCGGTGAGAAGAGCGGCGTCGCCTTCCAGCTGCTCGATGACGTCATCGACCTGTCGGATGACCCCGAAGAGACCGGCAAAGTCCCCGGCACCGACCTGCGCGCGGGTGTGCCGACGATGCCGTACCTGCTGCTCACCCAGCGCGACGACGCCGAGTCGCGCGCGCTTCAGGCTGCGATCGATGACGGCGTCGAGCGCATCGCCGCGGGCGACGATTCGTCGATTCTCGACGAGCCGCTGAGGCGGCTGCGCGAGCACGAAGCGACGCAGGCCACCCTCGACCTCGCGAACACGTGGTCGCGCGAAGCGATCGAAGCACTCGCTCCCGTGCCCGACGGCCCCGTGCGCGAGGCGCTCACGCGCTTCGCGAAAGCCGTCGCCGACCGCTCCAACTGACGCTGCGGCGTCCCACACCGACGTCCCGGAAGGAACCCCCATGACCAAGCTCCGCCTCGCCATCGTCGGCGCCGGGCCCGCGGGCATCTACGCCGCGGACATCCTCCTGAAGGCCGAGCGCAAGTTCGACGTCTCGATCGACCTGTTCGAGCAGCTGCCCGCCCCCTATGGGCTCGTGCGCTACGGCGTCGCTCCCGACCACCCGCGGATCAAGGGCATCATCACGGCGCTGCGCGACGTGCTGGACCGGGGCGACATCCGCATCTTCGGCAATGTGCGCTTCGGTGAGGACATCACCCTCGACGACCTCAAGCGCCACTACCACGCCGTCATCTTCGCCACGGGCGCGACCCGTGACACCGACCTCGACATCCCCGGCGTCGACGCGAAGGGCTCGTACGGCGCGGCGGATTTCGTCAGCTGGTTCGACGGGCATCCCGATGTGCCGCGCGAGTGGCCGCTCGAGGCGGAATCCATTGCCGTGCTCGGAAACGGCAACGTCGCGCTCGATGTGTCGCGCATCCTCGCGAAGCACCCCGAGGACTTGCTGTCGACCGAGATCCCCGACAACGTCTACCAGGGGCTGAAGGCCTCGCCCGTCACCGATGTCCACGTGTTCGGACGCCGTGGACCGGCGCAGGTGAAGTTCACGCCGCTCGAGCTGCGCGAACTCGGCGAGCTGCGTGACGTCGACATCGTCGTCTACGACGAGGACTTCGACTACGACGATGCGTCGCGGGCGGCCATCGCGAGCAACAAGCAGGTCATGGTGATCGACCGCGTGCTGCAGTCGTGGCGCCAGCGCCCCTCGGCCAACAACGCCGGCGGCGAGGCATCGCGGCGCCTGCACCTGCACTTCTATGCGCGTCCGGTCGAAGTTCGCAAGGACGCCGACGGTGCTGTGGCCGCGCTCGTCTACGAGCGCACGCGCCCCGACGGTGAGGGCGGCGTCGAGGGCACGGGCGAGATGCGCGAGCTGCCGATCCAGGCGCTGTACCGCGCCGTCGGATACTTCGGATCTCCGCTTGCCGGCGTGCCCTTCGACAAGCGCCACGGCGTCATTCCGAACCACGAGGGTCAGGTGCTGCACAAAGACTCCAACGAGCGGGTGCCGGGCGTCTACGCCACGGGCTGGATCAAGCGCGGTCCCGTCGGGCTCATCGGGCACACGAAGTCCGATGCGATGGAGACGGTGCGCCACCTCATCAACGACCAGGGCTCGTGGTGGGACCCGGCGGATCCCTCCGACGAGGCGATCCCGGCGCTCCTCGCGGAACGCGGCGTGCAGTGGACCGACCTCGACGGCTGGCACCGCCTCGACGAGCACGAGATCGCTCTCGGCGCTCCCCACGAACGCGCGCGCATCAAGGTCGTCGCGCGCGACGAGATGGTCCGGGTCTCGCGGGGCGAGTGAAAGAGCATCGGTGGCTGAGCGCGCATCGCACGAATGGCTCCCCGATGTCCTGGGGGAGCCCTTCGAGCAGGTGACGCTGCCGCTCGGCGACGATGAGGAAGGCCCCGTCGTCGCAACCCTCGTGCGGCTGCGGGCGAAGAGTCCGGTGCTGGGCGGTCTGTTCGGCGATCGCCGCCGGTTCGCGGACGTCGATGTGCTCTACGTGCACGGCTGGTCGGATTACTTCTTCCAGACGCGGCTCGCCCGTTATTGGGCCGATCACGGGGCGAACTTCTATGCGCTGGACCTGCGCAAGTACGGGCGCAGCATCCGCGAGGGGCAGACCCCGGGTTACATCGCCGATCTCACCGCGTACGACGCCGACATCGCGGCGGCGTTCGAGGCGATGGGGCGCAGCGCCGACGGGTCAGGGGAGCGACGCCTCGTGCTCTTCGGACACTCGACGGGCGGACTCACGCTGAGTCTCTGGGCGAGCCGCAACCCCGGCATCGCCGCCGCGGTCATCCTGAACAGCCCGTGGCTCGAATTCCAGCTGAGTGCCGTGACGCGTGCCGCGATCGCCCCCGTGCTGGGCCTGCACTCCAAACTCCGTCCGTTCGACCTGTGGCCGCAGATGGATGCCGGTTTCTATGCCCGCGCGCAGCGCGAAGTCGCGGACCCCGATGACCCCGTGACGATCGAGGCTGCGTGGCGCCCCGACCAGACGATGCCGGTGCACGTCGGATGGATGCACGCGGTCATCGCGGGGCACACGAAGGTGGCTGCGGGGCTCGCGATCGCGGCTCCCATCTGCGTCCTGCTGTCGGCGCGCACCGCGATCCCGACGAGGTGGGGCGAAGACCTCACGAGCGCCGACACCGTGCTCATCGTCGACGACATCGCGCGCGCGTCGCTCAAGCTCGGGCAGTCGGTGACCGTCGAGCGGATCGACGGAGCCCTGCACGACGTGTTCCTCTCGCGACGTGAGGCACGCGCCGAGGCCTACGCCCGACTCGACCGGTGGGCGACGGCGATGCTCTCCCGCCGCTGACCCCGCGCTCGACCCCGAGCGGTGCGGGCGGTACGCCCGTTGCATCGACCATCACCCCCGCCGGGTGACGACCGGCGTGGGCGGGCGCGTTAGCGTGCAGGCGCGATGTCGTACGAGGAAGGCTCGATCGTTGTCGCCTTCGTGATCCCGCTTCTTCCGCTCAGCACTTATGGCCTACGCTGAGTCGTCTTCCATCCTGAGCAGGAGGTCCACAATGGGGCATTTGATCTACGGGGTTGCGCCGGCCATCCGCATCGAGGATCGGGCGCTGGATCACCTGCGTGTGGTGATGGTGACGAAGTTGCGGCGAGACGAGAGCTTCAGCTTCAACTGGGATGACGAGGGTCCGGTCGACGGCGACGACGCGATCCCCGGTGCGGGTCTTCACGGCACCGTGTGGATCTCGAAGAGCACCTCGCTGTACTTCAGCTTCGACGGCGATCGCGATCACACCATGAACAGGAAGTGGCTCGAAGCCCTCGCCATGTCGGCCAACAGCACGGCGGGTCTGCGGCTCGTGCCTGAGCCCGAATCGGACTGACAGCCTCGCTTTAGCGGTAGTTGACGTACTGCAGGTCGACGTCGAGATCGGCGGCCTTCAGCAGACGCTGGACCTCCTGAAGGTCGTCGCGGCTCTTGGACTGCACGCGCAGCTCGTCGCCCTGGATCTGTGACTTGACCGACTTGGGGCCCTCGTCGCGGATGATCTTCGAGATCTTCTTGGCGTTCTCGGACGAGATGCCCTCTTTGAGCGTCGAGACGATGCGGTACTCCTTGCCGCTCGCCGTCGGCTCGCCTGTCTCGAGGCTCTTCAGCGAGATGCCGCGCTTGATGAGCTTGGACTGGAAGACATCGAGCACGGCCTTGGCGCGCTCTTCGCTGTTCGCCTTGATGAGGATCGACTCGCCGCTCCACGCGATGGACGCGTCGGTGCCTTTGAAGTCGTAGCGCTGCTCGACCTCTTTGCGCGCCTGGTTGAGGGCGTTGTCGGCCTCTTGCTGGTCGATTTTCGAAACGATGTCGAACGAGGAATCTGCCATGCCGCGAGTCTAGTCGCGGCTTGCGATGCGCACCCCGGGTGCAAACGCTTGCAAGAGGCGGGTCGATGATGCTCGTTCCCTGCGTGTAGGAGGTCACGAACGTGTATCGAGATCGTTTCGCGAGGTTGCACGGCGTGGCGATCGAGATGACAATGTAAGCGCTTACATTTCTTGTGAGCGGGAAAGCCGGTCTCGCCCGGCGCTTCGCGCCGCGAAGCCGGCATACCCCTACAGCATTTGAGAGAGGCACACCGATGACGGTGAAGAAGAAGGGCGTTCTCGCGTTCGGCGCGCTCGTCGCAGGCAGCGCCATGCTGCTCGCTGGCTGCTCGGGCGACAGCGGCGGCGGCGAAGAGACCGGCGGCGGCGAATCGAAGGCCGGCGAACTGACCGTCTGGGTCGACGCTGAGCGCATCGACGCTCTGAAGGATGTCGCCTCCGAGTACAGCGACAAGACCGGTGTCACGGTGAACCTGGTGTCCAAGGACACCGACACCATCAAGGACGACTTCATCCAGCAGGTTCCGACGGGCCGCGGCCCCGACATCGCGATGGGTGCGCACGACTGGGTCGGCGAGCTGTCGACGAACGGCGTCGTCGCCCCGATCGAGCTCGGCGACACCGCAGAGGGCTACCTGCCCGTCGCGATCCAGGCCTCCACGTACGAGGGCACCACCTACCTCCTGCCGTACGCCGTCGAGAACATCGCCGTGCTGCGCAACGCCGACCTCGTGCCCGACGCGGCGACGAGCTTCGACGACATGATCGCGAAGGGTCAGGCCGCGGGCCTTGACCAGCCGTTCGTCGTCGAACAGGGCGCTGAGGGCAACCCCTACCACCTGTACCCGTTCCAGACGGCGTTCGGTGCACCCGTCTTCGGGCTCGACGCCGAGGGCAACTACGACCCCGCCAAGCTCGAGCTCGGCAGCCCCGGCGGCTTCGAGTTCGCCACGTGGCTCTCGGGTCAGGGTGCGAACGGCACCGGTGTCTTCAACACCGACATCGACGGTGACATCGCCAAGCAGTCGTTCCTCGACGGAACCGCGGCCTTCTGGCTCACGGGCCCTTGGAACGTCGGCACGGCCGTCGACGCGGGCATCAACGTCGCGATCGACACCATCCCCAGCCCGACCGCCGAGCCCGCTGCTCCGTTCGCGGGGGTCAAGGGCTTCTACCTCAGCGCCGAATCCGAGAACAAGGTCGCCGCGAACGACTTCCTCGTGAACTACCTCGGCACCGAAGAAGTCCAGCTGAAGCTGTTCGAGTCGGGCAATGTGCTCCCCGCTCTGACGGCCGCCGCCGACACGGCATCCGCTGACCCGATCGTGGGCGGCTTCGCCGCGGTCGGCGAAGAGGCCGTGGCCATGCCGGCGATCGCGCAGATGGGCTCCGTGTGGGAGTACTGGGGCATCGCCCAGGCCGAGATCATCAACGGTGCTGACCCCGCGGCGACGTGGCAGAAGCTCGTCGACGATGTGACGGCTGCCATCGGCTGACGTCTTGCGTATGCCGGGGCTCGGTCTTCATACGAGGACTGAGCCCCGGCATCCCGCTACGATCACGCATTATCGGCAGAGTCGCCACATCGGACTGCCCGTACGCAACGGAGGCTGCGAGTGACGAGCAACTCGCTCGAAGAACGCACGACGGACCCCGCGGCCGACCCGCGACGCATGAAGCGATCGAAGCAGGCCGCTCGCATCGCGGATGCCGCGTCGCTGGGTGTCAAGGGATGGATCGTCAAGATCGTCCTGCTGGGGATCCTCGACGCGCTCGCCGTGTTCGCGCTCTTCGTGCTGCTGAGCAACCGCGAGTGGCTCGTGGCCGGGCTCGTCGCGGTCACCGCGGCACTGCTCAACTGGATCTACCTGTCGCGTCGCAAGCTGCCGGCGAAGTATCTGGCGCCCGGCGTCATCTTCCTGCTCATCTTCCAGGTCTTCGCGCTCGTCTACACCGGCTACATCGGCTTCACCAACTACGGCACGGGACACAACGGCTCCAAAGAGCAGGCGGTGTCCTCGCTCATGGCCTCGGCGCTCGAGCGCGTGCCGGACTCGCCGACCTACGACGTCACCGTCGTGTCGCAGCTCGGCCAGTACGGCGTCCTCGTGACCGACCCGGACGGCGAGGCGTTCTTCGGCACGAACGAGCAGCCCCTCGAGCCGGCGTCCGGAGCACAGTTCGACGGCGGCAAGGCCGTGGCGCTCGATGGTTGGACGTCGCTCACCTTCGCCGATGTGCTGGCCAACCAGAGCGTGATCGAGGAACTCGCCGTTCCCGTCTCGGACGACGAGAACGACGGCCGGCTCCTCACGCCCGACGGGCAGCGCGGCTACCTCTACACCTCGGCGCTGATCTACGACGCGGATGCCGGCACGATGACCGACACCCGCAACGGCACGGTCTACACCGACACGGGCGTCGGCGCGTTCACCGCAGAAGACGGCTCGCAGCTCATGCCGGGCTGGACGATCGTCGTCGGGTTCGACAACTTCGCCCGCGCCGTGACGGATGAGAGCATCCGCGGACCGCTGTTCTACGTGACGCTGTGGACGTTCGTCTTCGCGATCGTGTCGGTGGCCACGACCTTCTTCCTGGGGCTCTTCCTCGCGATCGTGTTCAACGACATGCGGATGCGGGGACGCAAGTTCTATCGCATCCTGATGATCCTGCCGTACGCGTTCCCATCGTTCCTCTCGGCGCTCGTGTGGGCGGGCATGATGAACGAGAGCTTCGGGTTCATCAACCAGGTGCTGCTCGGCGGGGCCGCGGTGCCCTGGCTCACCGACCCCACGCTGGCGAAGGTCTCGGTGCTTCTGGTCAACCTCTGGCTCGGCTATCCGTACATGTTCCTCGTGTGCATGGGGGCGCTGCAGTCCATCCCCGACGATGTCGTCGAAGCCGCCAAGATGGACGGCGCGCGATCGTGGGGGATCTTCCGGCTCATCAAACTGCCGCTCCTGCTGGTGACGGTCGCACCGCTTCTGATCGCGTCGTTCGCGTTCAACTTCAACAACTTCAACCTGATCTACATGCTCACAAACGGCGGGCCTCGCGACTCGTCCGCCGCGATCAACGTCGGTCACACCGACATCCTGATCTCGATGGTCTACAAGGTGGCCTTCACGGGTCAGAACCGTGATTACGGTCTCGCATCCGCCTTCACGATCCTCATCTTCATCGTCGTCGCGGTGATCTCGATCATCAGCTTCCGACGCACCAAGGCGCTGGAGGAGCTGAACTGATGCCCGAATCCTTCCCCGGCAGCACCAGCGGCCTCTTGGCCGGCGAGGCGCAGGCCCTGCACGAAGACCGCCGCCGCGGTCGTCGATCCCGGCGCCGCGCCGACGCCGACTTCTACGAACGCCCCAAGACATTCGGGCAGTGGTTCCGCGCGACCGGCTGGCGGCACCTCGTCGGCATCGCGATGATCATCTTCTCGACGTTCCCGCTGCTGTTCGTGCTGTCGTCATCGCTCAACCCCCGCGGCACGCTCACCGGCTCCAACGCGCTCTTCTCGACGGTCGGCTTCGAGAGCTACATGCGGATGCTGAGCGACCCCAACAACCCGTACGTGAACTGGTTCTTCAACACGCTCGTCGTGGCCAGCGTCACGGCCGTCGGCACGGTGTTCCTGGGTGGCCTCGCGGCATACTCCTTCTCGCGCATGCGCTTCACGGGGCGACGGATCGGCCTCGTGTCGATCGTCATCGTGCAGATGTTCCCGCAGCTGCTCGCCGTGGTGGCGCTGTTCCTTCTCATGTCGGCGATCGGCGACTGGTTCCCCGCGCTGGGGCTCGACACCCACCTCGGCCTGATCATGGTCTACCTCGGCGGTGCCCTCGGCGTGAACACGTACCTCATGTACGGGTTCTTCAACACGATCCCCGCCTCGATCGACGAAGCGGCCAAGATCGACGGCGCCGGTCACGCGCGCATCTTCTTCACGATCATCCTGCGCCTGGCTGCCCCGATCCTCGCGGTCGTCGCGCTGCTGTCGTTCATCGCGTCGTTCAGCGAATTCGTCATCGCGAGCGTCATCCTCATCGAACCCGAGAAGCAGACCCTCGCCGTGGGTCTGACGAAGATGGTCTCCAATCCCCGCTACGCGGATTGGAGTGCGTTCTCGGCGGGAGCGGTGATGGCCGCCCTGCCGGTCATGGCGCTCTTCCTGATCCTGCAGAAGTACATCGTCGGTGGACTCACCGCGGGCGCTGTCAAGTAGCCGGCGATGCCGCGGATCTGAGGCAGGCTGGCGATCATGACCCTTCAGCCCCACCACGACGGTTCACCGCTCTACGTCTCGAACGGCACACCGCAACTCGGCGAGACCGTGCAGGTGCGCGTTCGCGTGCCGCACGGGTACGGGCCGCTGCGGGCCGTGCGCACGCGGTCGAACCCCGATCACGAACCGAGCTGGACGGTTGCCGCCTTCATCGGCTCATCCGACGGCTGGGACTGGTGGGAGGCACCCGTCACGGTGCACAACCCGCGCCACGGCTACCGCTGGGTCTTCGTGCACGAAGACGGACGGGTGCAGTGGCTCAACCAGACCGGCCTGCACGAGATCGAGACGCTCGACGCCGACGACTTCGCACTGGTCGCCTATCCCGCCCCGCCCGCGTGGCTCTACGACGCGGTCATGTACCAGGTGTTCCCCGACCGGTTCGCGCGGTCGGCGCAGGCGGATGCCCGTGCCGTGCCGGAGTGGGCGCAGCCGGCCGCGTGGGACGACCCCGTCGACCCCGTCTCGCCGGGCCGCTCGCAGCAGTTCTACGGCGGCGACCTCGACGGGATCACCGAGAAGCTCGACCACCTCGTCGAGCTCGGGGTGAACGTCCTGTATCTCACCCCGGTCTTCCCCGCGGCATCCAATCATCGCTACGACGCGTCGAGCTTTCTCTCGGTCGACCCGCTGCTGGGCGGGGATGAGGCGTACATCCGGCTCATCGACGCGGCGCACGCCCGCGGCATCCGGGTCATCGGCGACCTCACGAGCAACCACTCCGGTGACCGTCACGAGTGGTTCACCTCGGCCTTCGGCCACCCCGGCGCCGAGACCGAAGACTTCTACTACTTCCGTGACGGCAACACCCGGTACGAGTCGTGGCTGGGCGTTGCGAGCCTGCCGAAGTTCAACTGGGCGTCGCCCAAGCTGCGGGAAGCGTTCGTCGACGGACCGGACTCGGTCGTCGCGCGATGGCTCAAGCCGCCGTACTCGACGGACGGATGGCGCATCGACGTTGCGAACATGACGGGGCGCCTGCGAGACATCGACCTCAACGCCGAGGTGCGCCAGCTGCTGCAGGCGACGATGCGCGAGATCAACCCCGACGCGATCCTGCTCGGCGAATCGACCAATGACGCCGCGAGCGACCTCCATGGCGACGGATGGCACGGGGCGATGACGTACCCGTCGTTCACGCGGCCGCTGTGGGGGTGGCTGTCCGAGCCGACGGGGCAGTCCTATCTCACGGCCGAGGGTGCGGAGTGCACCGAGCCGTGGTTCTTCACGCAGCCGCTGGGGGGGATCCCGCGCTACACCGCGCGCCAGTTCGTCGACGCCGTCGTGCGCTTCACTGCGGGAGTCCCGTGGCGCGTTCGCCTGGGCAACATGCAGCCGCTGGATACGCACGACACCGCGCGGTTCGCGACGAATGCGGCGCCGGGCACGGTCCCCGTCGCCGTCGGGCTGTCGATGACCCTGCCGGGACTGCCCGTCGTGTTCGCGGGCGACGAGTACGGGCTCGTCGGGGTCGATGGCGAGTCGAGCCGCACACCGATGCCGTGGGGGAGCGAAGACGAACCCGCCGTCGCCGAGCGGCTCGCGCTGTACCGTTCGCACATCGCGCTGCGGCGCGCGCACCCCGTGCTCGGCACGGGCGGGCTGCGATGGCTGCACGTCGACGACGAGACCGTCGTGTTCGCCCGTGAGTCGGCCGACGAGACGGTCGTCGTGCTCGCGACGCGCGGCGACGCCGATGTCGAGCTCGCTCCCGGCGCCGTGCCCGACGCCGCCGCGTCGCTGCTCGTCGGCGAGGCGACGCTCGCACGGGCGGCGGACGGCTCCGTCGCGCTCTCGGCCGAGGGTCCCGCGTTCGCCGCGTGGTCGCTGCCCGGCGTGCGCGTTCCCGCCTGAGCGGCGGAGCGAGGCGGGTGCCCGCGTGCAGAACGCGTGACACCGGGTCGCGACCGGGCGGATGCCGCCGCTGGGCCCCGTTGCCGTCTCATGGCCCCTAGCGGAGCGGCGTTCGTAGACTGAGGGGATGCGCCCGCTCACAGAAGTCGGACTTCGAGCCGCGATGGCCAACGCATCGCACGATGACCTGCGGCTGCTCACGGTGCCGGCAGACTTCGTCATCGCCGACTGGGACCACCTCGACTTCTATGCGTGGCGGGATCCCCGCACGCGCTCGCGTGGCTACATCGTCGCCGAGATCGACGGGCAGCCGCACGGAGTGGTGCTGCGCGCCGCCGAGGGGTCCTCCCTCGCGCGGTCGGCCATGTGCAACCTCTGCCACACGATGCAGCCGGCCGATCAGGTGGCGCTCTTCACGGCCCGCAAAGCGGGCGATGCGGGCGAGCACGGCGACAGCATCGGCACCTACATCTGCTCCGACCTGTCGTGCCACGAGAACGTGCGGCTGGCGGCGCCGCTCGCGCCGAGCGAGATCCGCGCGAGTGTGGATCGCCGGATCGACGGCACCCGCGCGCGGGTCGAGTCCTTTGTCGCCCGAGTGCTCGAGACGGCGGGCTCACGTCGGTGACGGCCGCCGAGAAGTGGGATGCGCTCCTTCGCGATGCGGTGGATGTCGCCGCTGCCACCTGCCGATGCGCGGGCGCGATGCTGCGCACGCCGAGCGCTCTGGGCGGCATGGATCTCAGCTGTATCGGCACCTGAGCGAGTCGATTTCGAACACCGGCAAGATGCGCGTAAGATTATGGATCGCGCCTCCGTTCGCCTGATAAAGCCGGGCGGGTGCGCACCCGGCGAGTTACCCAAGCGGCCAAAGGGATCTGACTGTAAATCAGACTGCTCAGCATTCGGGGGTTCGAATCCCTCACTCGCCACCACATCAAGAAGGCCCGGAATCTCGCAGAAGTTTGCGAGTCCGGGCCTCTGGCGTTGATGGAGGATGATCAGGCCGTCCCCTCCGGAAACCCTCTCGCGGCAGTGTCGGTTGCGACATTCGTGGTGATACGCGTGATCATGGCCGTATGAGCAAGAACGTGCTTGTCGAGGGCAAGCCACGCATCGGGTGGATGATCGACGGCGACCCCGATACGCCTGAGATCGCCGTCATGCTAGAACTAACCGAGGAATCCGTTCAGCTCACAATCGCGACCAAGGGGCTGTTCGGCCGAGATGACCCCTACGCCAGGTGGTTTGGCAGCGGCGTAATGTACGGCGACGATCCGGAACAAACCAAGTATCGCTATGCGCCACCGCCCAACATCTTGTTCTACGACCACCTGGGCTCGGTCGTATTGGTCGGATGCAGACCGACGGCATCCTCATCTAACTCGAACGGAGCCGGGTTCGGACGGGTCGTGGCCAACTATGCAGTTCTCGGCCAGCGCCAAATGGACATCGACAAGATCAACGGCGTGCGGACCGAGATGCCGGGACTGGCCGCGTGGACCAGCATCAGCAGCACGACGACCGAGGTCAAGACTGACGCTGTGAGTCGGTCGCGCGAGTACAACATCACTCTGCGCTCCCCAGACGCAACACGCCTAGCTAGAGCCAAGAATCTCTCCTTGCAACCATCGTGGCGGACGTCAGTGCCGACTCCCGGAACGATCGCAACACACGACGTCATTCAACTCGTTACCGAGACGGTGCGAGCAGAGCCTTGGGAAAACCATCTGGCACCGCATCGCGCCGTGCAGGATCTGCTCTCGCTGTCCGCCTGGAGGCAATTTGGGTACTCGCGAATCGAGGTTGGAAAGGTTCGGCCGCTCGATCCCGACACCAACAGGAGGGTTGCTCCAGGCTCCGACATGGAATGGAACGAGGTCGTGACACATCGTCTACGGCTGCACGAGCCGTGGAAGTCGGAACCACGATTCCTGTTCACATTTGATGACATTGGGTCAGCTGGTGTAGAGCGCTGGATACGGATTCGGCGGGAGTACGAGCGCTCGATGCTCCCTCTTACCGGCGTCATCGACCAGCGAGGGATGTTTGCGGAGACCCGCGTAATGCAGACCGGGATTGCCGTGGAGGCCTTGGGCTTTCAACTCGCCAGCGAGCAGACGCCTTCTGGGTTGAACTCACGAGGACAGATCAGTTACAACGACGCGATGGATGTCATAGTCGCGGACATGTCCGTCGTCCCCGTGCCAGATGTGGAGGCATGGAAGACGAGATCGAGACTGAGCTACATGGGCGTGAAGCACGCCGACAACCCGACTCCGGACATCCTGACGATCGCAAACGCGTATCGCGAGAACGCTTTGATGCTCAGATATTGGCTCGCCTCAAAGCTCGGATGCAGCCACCAGGTGTTGCGGGACCGTCTGGATAGGGACCCGCTCAGCGGAGAGTATCGCCCCGCCTAGTCCGAGCGACGCTCAGGCTGCGATCTCTTTCTGGGCGGGCGCGTTCATCTCGTCCGCGTACTGATAGTCGATGATGTGGCTGCTCGAGAACTTGATCTTCGCACCGGCGTGCAGGTGAATCCACACTGCCGGATGTTGTCCAGCTTGCCTTCGAATCTCTCGCCTTCGACTTCCCTCGAAAGGTACGTAGAAGGTGCCACCCCGGAACTGTCCAACGCTCAGAGCACCGAGCACATCCGCAAGAAGTTCGGGCACAACCTCAGCAAGCTCCACATCAAGAAGGCTCGGAGCACTGGAGAATCCCAGCGCCCGGGGTTCTTCTGTCTGCGCCACCGGCCAGTTGTCGCAGCCGGAGAGCGCTTCGCGCCGCGCGGCTGGTCCCGCTCAGGGGTGCAGGTGGTCGCGGAGCGTCGGTCCCGAATACTCGGTACGGAAGACACCTCGTCGCTGAAGCTCGGGCACCACACCGTTCACGAAGTCTTCGAACGACGAGTGATAGAGCGCGGGCATGACGATGAATCCGTCGGCGGCACCGCTGCGGAACAAGTGCTCAAGTTCGCTCGCGACGCTCTCGGGTGAGCCCACGAGCTGAGGATGCAGCTGGTTCATGGCCTGCTCGATGGCGAGATCAGCGACGGTGTAGCCGCGCTCGGCGCTGACCGCGGCGAGCATGTCCTCGAACGCGACGCTTCCTGTCGCTCCCCGATGCGCCCTCAGCACTTCGAGGGCGGATGCCGTGGGATCGAGTGACTCGGCGTGGAGCAACCGCGCGAGCTTGACCAGGGCGTCGTCGAGCGAGATCTGTGCGCGGAGCCCAGCGAGATTGGTCCGGGCATCGGCATCGGTCCATCCGAGTACGGGCTGCACGCCCTGCAGGACGCGGATGGCGTCGGGATCGCGGCCGTGATCCCGCTCGGCGCGACCGCGCAGCTCTTCGCGGAAGGCCCGCATCTGCTCTTCGGAGTCCCCGATCGCGAAAACGACCTCCGCCCAGCGCGCCGCGAAATCGCGCCCGCGCGGTGAGGCGCCCGCCTGCATGAGCACGGGGCGGCGCTGGGGACTCGCGGGCACCGTGAGCGGCCCGCGCGCCAGGTCGGCGCCCCGCGGCGGCACGCGGTGTACGCGCTGCGCATCCGCGAACCTGCGTGCTTCGCGATCGAGCACGAGGGCATCCGGATCCCAGCTGTTCCACAAGTCGATGACCGTTGCAGTGACGCGGTCGGCGTTGTCGTAGCGAGCGGCCGACCCCGCGATGGAATCGCGCCCATGATTGCGGGCCTCGGCATCCGTCGTGGATGTCACGATGTTCCACGCAGCGCGTCCGCCCGAGAGCTGGTCGACGGTCAAGAGCTGGCGGGCGATCGTGTACGGGGGCGCGAAGCTCGTGGACACGGTGGCTCCGAGTCCGATCCGACTCGTCACTCCCGCCACGAGCGAGATGAGCGAGATCGGGTCGAGGTAGATGCTGCCCTTCCCGCCGGTCGCCAGGGTCGTGTCGACCCTGCCGTCTGCGTCTTCGGGGACCGCCAGAGCATCGGCGAAGAAGATCATGTCGAACCGGCCGCGTTCGAGCATCCGGCCCAGATCAGCGAAGAATTCGCCTCGTAGCCAGTCGGCTCTTCCGAGCGGATTGCGCCAGTTCTCGGCGTACTGGCTCGTCGGCGGATTCACCATCGCGACGAGGTGCATGCGCCTGGACACGTCAGCTCGCCGCGAGCGTCGGACTGTTGAGCGAGATGGTGACGTGGGTCGTCACATGCTGCACGGTGCGTCCCACCGCGATCCAGGCGTTCGCGACGGTCGTCAGCACGTCGGCGAGATCGCCGTCCAGACGCGTCGCGTAGTGGTCTGAACCCGAGTACACGCCCACCTGCTTCGCCTGCTCGATCGCGTCGTAGATCGCCGTCATGTGGTCGCCGTCGGTGCCCCCGTCGAGCAGGGGATACAGCGACCAGTGGGCGCGCGCACGGATGCCGGTGGCCTCGAGCTGCACGGGCTCCGCGCCGAGCGCATCCACACCCGCCGGCAGCTCGCACTGCAGTTCGCCCGGGCAGCCTCGGGAGAGCAGGATCGCCGCCGAGACGTGTGCTCCGCCAGAGGCCGCGGCGGCGATGACGTCGCGCAGATAGCGCAGCACATCGGCCTCAGCACCGCCCACGAAGGTCGAGATGTCGTTCGTTTCGACGGTCACGGCGCTCGCGTCGGCTACGGAGAGCGCCCCGAGGATCACGTCGACATAGGCGGAGTCGTAGACCGAGAGGGTGAAGCGCGCGCCCACCCCGTACTCGGTCGGAGTGAGCGGGTTCTGATCCGTCGTGGGGGGCATGACGCACCACCATAGCCGCTGCCGGGAATCGGCTACGCTCGTCGTGACACGGGAGCTCGGTAAGCCGGGCTGAGAGGAAGGCTCCAACCTTCGACCGTCGAACCTGATCTGGGTAATGCCAGCGCAGGGAGGCATCTCTTCTTCACCCGTGCCCGATCAGAGGGGCACACCCATGCGGAAACACCACGCCTTCGTGGCATCCACCCTCGCGCTCGCGCTCGGCCTCGCCGGGTGCGCCACCGGGTCGGCTGCCTCGCCCGATGACCCCGAGAAGGTCACGTTCGCGCTCGACTGGGCGCCGAACACGAACCACATCGGGGTCTACGTCGCCGACGCGCTCGGTTACTTCGACGACGCGGGCCTCGACGTCGAGATCCTGCCCTATGCCTCGACCTCGGTGCCCGAACTCGTCTCTGCCGGTTCGGCGGACTTCGGGCTGGCAGGTCAGGCGGGCGTGCAGCTCGCTCGCACCGCCGGCCGCGACGTCGTGTCGGTCTTTCAGGTGACGCAGTCCGACACGGGTCGGCTCGTGATCCTCGGTGACCGCGACGACGTCGAGCGACCCGCGGATCTCGACGGCGGAGTGTTCGGCGGCTTCGGCTCGCCGCTCTACGGCGCATTGGCGCGCGCCGTGATCCAGGGCGACGGCGGCGACGGCGACTTCGAAGAGGTCGTGCTCGACACCGGTGCCTACGAGGCGTTGAGCCAGAACCGCATCGATTTCACGCTCTCGGTCTCGACGTGGGAGGACATTCAAGCGGACATCGACGGACACCCGTATCGCGCGTTCCGGTACCAGGACTACGGCGTACCCGATCTGCACTCGACCGGGATCATCTCCAGCGACGCCTACCTGGAGGCGAACCCCGAGACCGCCCGGGCGTTCGTCGCAGCCCTGCAGCGCGGGTACTCGTACGCCGCCGCCGAGCCCGAGAAGGCGGCCCGCATCCTGATCGAGGCCAATTCGGACACGCTCGCGGCCGCCGAAGAGCTCGTCACCCGCAGCGCGAAGCTGCTCGCAGAGCAGTACTTCGTCGCCGAAGGCGTGGCTATCGGCGAAGTCGTGCCCGAGAAGTGGGAGGACTTCGGCGCGTTCCTCCTCGACAACGGCATCCTCACGGACGCATCGGGTGAGACCGTGACCGAGGCGCCCGACTGGTCGGAGTACTACTCCACCGACTACCTCGAGTGAGCAGAATCCGCGGCTCGGCCGCCGTCGTTCTTCCGCCGGTCATCGCCGCCCTGGCGATCCTGATCGTGTGGCAGTCCGTCGCGAACGCCGGCCTCGTCGCGGGTGGAGTGCTTCCGTCGCCGCTCCGGATCCTCGAGCAGGGGTTCGGCGAGCGCGACGTGCTGCTGCGGCACACTCTTCCCACCCTCACAGCCACGGCGCTGGGGTTCACGCTGTCGATCACGCTCGCCGTCGTCACCGCGACCACCCTGGACTTCTTCGTGCTGGGGCGCCGAGCGGCGATGCCGCTGCTCATCGTGAGCCAGACCCTGCCGCTCATCGCGCTCGCACCACTGGTCGTGCTGTGGTTCGGGTTCGGCCTGCTTCCGAAGGTGCTGCTCGTCGCGTTCGTCACGTTCTTCCCGATGGTGGTGGGACTCATGCGCGGTTTCGCATCAGCCGATCCCGACGCCGAGCACCTGCTGCGATCGATGGGGGCGGGCAAGCGCACCGTTTTCCGCATGGTCCGACTGCCGTCGGCGATGCCGTCGTTCTTCTCGTCGCTGCGCATCTCGATCACGTACGCCGTCGTAGGGGCGATCTTCGCGGAGTACGCCGGCGCAGTCGCGGGCTTGGGCGTCTACATGCAGAGTGCCAAGAACGTGTTCCGCACCGACCTCGTGCTCGCCGCTGTCGCGGTCAGCTCCGTGCTGACCCTGCTTCTCTACGGTCTCGTCGGGCTCATCGAGCGCCTCGTGCTGCCGTGGCTGCGCGTCGAGAAGGGAGCAGCGCGATGAGTGCCGGCGGCCTGGAGCTCACCGGCATCCGCAAGAGCTTCGACGGGGTGCCGGTTCTCGATGATCTGACCGTGTCGGTCGCGCCCGACGAGATCGTGAGCCTCATCGGCCCGAGCGGCAGCGGCAAGTCGACGCTCCTCTCGCTTCTGACGGGGGAGCTCGCCGCCGATTCCGGCCTCATCCTCTTCGACGGCGCTCCCGTGTCGGCGGGGGAGCGACCGTTCGCTTTCATGCCGCAGCGAGATGCCCTGCTGCCGTGGCGGCGCGCTCTGGACAACGCCGCGATCGGTCTCGAGGTGGCAGGCGTCGGGCGGCGCGAAGCGAGGCGTCGCGCCGGTGAGCTGTTCGACGCCTTCGGGCTGTCCGGCAGCGAGCGGCGCTATCCCCGGCAGCTGTCGGGCGGCATGCGGCAGCGGGTGTCGCTCGCGCGCACCGTGGTGCAGGGCCAACCGCTGCTGCTGCTCGACGAGCCCTTCGGCGCGCTGGATGCGATCACCCGGGACGAGATGCAGGAATGGCTGCTGGCGGTGTGGGCGACCCACCGGTGGAGCGTTCTGCTCGTGACCCACGACATCCGCGAGGCGGTTCGGCTGTCCGACCGCGTGTACGTCATGTCACGCCGCCCTGCGCGGATCGTCGGTGAGACGGTCGTGACGCGGGACATCCCGCGTGGCGAAGGGTTCGTCACCGACCCGCGCGTGCCCGCCCTGGAAGAGAGGTTGCGCGACCTGCTGCGTGCGGGCTAGGTGCGTAGGCTCGCGTCATGAGCGTCGATACCTATCTGAACCCCGTCGCCCGTCACTGGCGGACCGAACGCTCGCCCGACATCCGCGGCTTCCACGCCTCGCTCCCGGGGTACGCCGTCACGAGGCTCGTCGAGGTGCCCGACCTCGCGCGTGAGCTCGGCGTGGCGCGCGTCTTCATCAAAGAGGAGGCCTCACGCCTGGGGCTTCCCGCGTTCAAGATCCTGGGGGCCTCGTACGCCGTGTCCCGGGCGCTGACCGAGCGGGTCGGAGAGCGAGGGGCGCTGCCTCTCGCCGACCTCGAGCAGCGCCTGCGGGCGTCGGGGCCTGTGCGCCTTGTCGCTGCGACCGACGGCAACCACGGCCGCGCGGTCGCCCACATGGCACGCCTGCTCGGTATCCCCGCCCGCATCCACACGCCGGCCGACATCTCACCGGCGGCGAAGGGGGCGATCGAGTCCGAAGGGGCGCAGCGCATCGAGCGGGATGCACCCTACGACGACGTCGTCGCCGCAGCCGCGGCATCCGTGGGCGATGCTGACGTGCTCATCCAGGACACGTCGTGGCCGGGCTACGAGCAGGTTCCGCACTGGATCGTCGAGGGGTATTCGACACTCGTCACCGAAGCCGACGCGCAGCTCGCAGCTGTGGGAGCCCGCGCAGATGTCGTCGTCGTGCCCGTCGGCGTGGGCTCGCTCGCCGAGGCCGTCGTGCGCCACTACCGCTCGGGTCAGACGGCTCCCACGGTGCTCAGCGTCGAGCCGACGGCGGCGCCGACGATCCTCGAGTCGCTGCGTGCGGGGCGCCCCGTGACGGTCGAGACGGCGTCGACGATCATGGCGGGGCTCAACTGCGGCACTCCCACGACCGGTGGCTGGCCCGTTCTGCACGCCGGCCTTGATGCGGCCGTGACGGTGACGGATGCCGCCGCCGCGCGCGCCGTGCGCGACCTCGAGGCGCTCGGGGTCGATGCGGGGCCGTGCGGTGCCGCGACCCTCGCGGGCGCACGCGCGCTCGCCGCTGCATCTTTCGCGCCCGGCGAGACCACGCCCCTCACGGCCGAGGCGACGGTGCTGCTGCTCAGTACCGAGGGCCGAGCAGCGAACCCACTGCCGGACCTCGACGCTTAGACGCCGACGCGTTCGAACGCGTCGAGGCTGATGCCGTCGTCGAGGACGACCTTGGCCCACTCGCGTGCCGAGTGCAGCGAGTGATCCCGGTAGTTGCCGCATTCGATCGCTGAGACGGCCGGCACATCGGATTCGACGGCCTCGTCGGCGATGAATCGCAGGGCACTCGTGAGGGCCGCGACGACGTCGGCGACAGCCGGCTCGCCCCACATGAGCAGGTGGAAGCCGGTGCGGCAGCCGAACGGAGAGATGTCGATCACGCCGTCGATGCGGTCTCGCAGCAGCCCCGCGAGCATGTGCTCGAGCGTGTGAAGCCCCGCCGTCGGGATCTCTCCCGCGTTGGGCTGCACGAAGCGCACGTCGAAGTTCGTGATCGTGCCGCCCGAGGGGCCGTGCTCGACCCCGATCCGACGCACGTACGGCGCCTTCACGGCGGTGTGGTCCAGGGTGAAGCTCTCGATCTCGGCCATCAGGTCCTCCTCGCGATGCGGTGTGTCCATCCCATCAGATCTTCTTCGATCCGGATGCCGCGGGGCGGGGGATGGGCGAAACTCCCCACCGCGCCGATGGGTGGTGCGTGCCAGGATGGGGGCGGGCCCCGCCCGTGAGAAGACAGGAGCGACGATGACCGTGTCCGGGTATCCGACCGAAGAGCCGACGCGTTCCGGTTCGCCTTCATCGCTTCTCCGCGCCGCGATCTGGGTCGCCATCGGCGCACTCATCGCCGCCGCGATCGTGTGCGTCGTGTGGATCTTCCTCGGCGAGCAGAACGGCATCGTGGGGCGCGCGTTCCTCACGATCCTGCTGCTGGTCGGCTTCGCCGGCGTCGCGATCCTCGACGCACACCTCGCCGAGCGCCGCCCCGCATGGTTCGCGCTTTCCAGCATGGTCGGTTGGGTCGTGCTGCTGCTCGTGGGCGCCGTCATGATCTGGATGCCCGAGCGCTACGCGTACTCGGGGATCGGCCGGTTCGTGCAGTACCTCGTCATCGTGCTCATCGTGCAGCTCGCCCTGCTGCACATCCGCCTCTATATGAAGGCATCCCGCCGCTACGTGACGGGCTTCACGCAGGTCGTCACGGTCATCACCATCTCGCTCGTGGTCGGCCTCGCGGCGCTGCTGTCGGTACCGCTCGTGCTGTGGGAGTACGTCACCTTCACCGATCTGTACTGGCGCGTCATCGTGGCCGTCGCGATCCTCGCCGCCGTCGGCACTGCGCTCGTGCCGCTGGTCAACGTGCTCTTCGCTCCCAAGAAGGCGCCCGCGCACGACGTCTATGGCTCGCCGGCCCACCACCCCGCGCAGCTCCCGCCCGCGCCCGGGTACGGCGAGCAGCAGCCGCAGGGCCAGCCCCCGCAGCTGCCGTGGCCGACGTTCATCGACGGCGTCACGCCGCTGCCGATCATGCCCGACGGGCAGCCCGACTGGGGTGCCTACTACTCGGGGTACCCCTCGCCGGGGGCGCACATCGTGGGACACCCCGCGCCGGCTCCCGAGCCCGCTGCGCCGCAGGCCCCGCCTGCCGGCTACGAGGGCTTTCCGCCGCCCCCGCCGCTGCCTCCGCGCGGCTGACGCCCGCGGCATCCGTCGTCAGCGCGCGAGAAGCTCCAGGGCGGCCATCGCGGCGTTGTGGCCGCCGATGCCGCTGACGGCACCGCCGCGTCGCGCCCCCGAACCGCACAACAGCACGGCGGGGTGTGGCGTCGCGACGCCCCAGCGCTGCGCGGGCGTGTCAAGGGGTTCGTCATCGCCTGCCCACGGCCAGGACAGCGGCCCGTGGAAGATGTCGCCGCCGGTCATGCCCAGTGCATCCTCGAGATCGGCCGTGGTCTTGGCCTCGACGCACGGCGTGCCGTCGGGCGCTTCGTAGACGAGGTCGGAGATCGGCTCGGCCAGCACCGAGTCGAGCGAGCGGGTCGCGGCGTCCAGAAGCTCGGTCCGAGCGGTGTCGCGATCGGCGTCGTCGATGATGCGATGCGGCACCTGCAGCCCGAACAGCGTCAGGGTGTGTGCGCCCGATTCGCGCAGCTCGGCGCCCAGGATGCTCGGGTCGGTGAGGGAGTGGCAGTAGATCTCGGCGGGAAGAGGATGGGGGATGCGTCCGCCCAGCGCTGCCGTGTGCGCGGCATCCAGCTGGCTCATCGTCTCGTTGATGTGGAACGTGCCGGCGAACGCGGCCTCGGGCGAGACATAGTCGTCACGCAGTCGCGGCAGCCGGCGCAGCAGCATGTTGACTTTGATCTGCGCCCCCTCGGGCTGCGCGGGCGAAACGGGGCGGAGCAGCTCGGCGCCGCCGGCGGCGAGCAGGCGGTCGAGCACGGCGGGGCCGACGCCGCTCAGCACGAGCCGGCCGCGCAGGCTCTGCCGCACACCGCTCATGTCCACGTCGACCTCGCCATCGGGCGAGACGGAGACGACATCGGCGTTCGTGCGGATGTCGGCGCCCGCGTCGCGCGCCGCGCGCTCGAGTTCAGCGCTGACGCGCCCCATGCCGCCGACCGGGACGTCCCAGTCGCCCGTGCCCCCGCCGATGACGTGGTACAGAAAGCAGCGGTTCTGGCGGAGGCTCTCGTCGTCGGCGCTTGCGAACGTGCCGATCAGGGCGTCGGTCAGGGCGATGCCGCGGGTGATGTCGGTCTGGAGCGAATCGCGCAGCAGTGTGCCGAGCGGGGTGTCGACGAGCGCCGCCCACAGATCGTCGTCGCTGATGAGGCGGCGGGCGTCCGCACGCCGGGCGAGCGGCTTGAGAACGGTCGGGAAGATCCTGCGGGCGAAGGGTTCGATGCGGCTCATGAGGGCGCCGTAGCGTTCGGCCTCGACGGCGTCGCCCGTGGCCCGCAGGAACGATGCGACGGTCGCCCCGGCATCGCCGTTGTCGATCAGGATGCCGCGTGCCGGGTCGTCGGGAACCGGCGTGTACGACGAGTAGCGTCGCCGGCGCAGCTCGATCGAGAGGCCGAGGTCGGCGATGACGCGCGGTGGCAGCAGGCTGACCAGGTACGAGTAGCGCGACAGGCGGGCATCGACCCCGGCCCACGGGCGTTCCGAGACGGCGGCACCGCCGACACCCTCCAGGCGCTCGAGGACGACGACGCTGTGACCTGCCCGCGCGAGGTAGGCGGCGGCGACGAGGGCATTGTGGCCCCCGCCGACGATCGCGACGTCGTGCGTGAAGGAGTGGACTGCATCGGCCATCCCTCCACGCTATCGGCCCGCACGCGCCGGGTAGCGTGGAGGGATGCCCTCGGTCATCGAACTCCAAGACCTCGCCATCGCGATCGCCCAGGAGGCGGGGGAGCTTGCTCGACTCCGCCGTAGTGAAGGGGTCGCGATCGCCGCGACGAAGTCGGCGCTCGCCGACATCGTCACCCACGCCGACCGCGAAGTCGAGGCGCTCATTCGGCGTCGCCTGGCCGAAGCCCGGCCCGACGACGGGTTCTTCGGAGAGGAGTCGGGCGTCGAGTCCGGCACGTCGGGGATCACCTGGATCGTCGATCCGATCGACGGCACGGTCAACTACGCCTATGGCGTGCCGACCTACGCCGTCAGCATCGCCGCGGTCCAGGGCGAACCCGACCCCGCCTCGTGGAGCGCCCTCGCCGGCGTCGTCTACAACCCGGCCGGTCGCGAGCTCTTCCGCGCCGCGCGGGGAGAGGGGGCGTGGCTTGGCGACGTGCGACTCGCGGTCGTCGCCGACCCGCCCTCCGCAGGAGCACTTCTCGCCACCGGTTTCGGCTACAACCCCGAAACGCACGTCGGGGACCTCGCGCGGGTGGACCGCGTCATGCCGATCGCCCGCGACCTGCGCCGTGCGGGGGCTGCGTCGCTCGACTTCGCCTATGTCGCCGCCGGTCGCTACGACGGCTATTTCGAGCGCGGACTGCAGCCATGGGACCACGCCGCCGGCGCGCTTCTCGTGCAGGAGGCCGGGGGCCTCGTGGGCGGATACGACGATGTCGATCCGTTCGATCGGCACCTGTTCGTCGCGGCCGGACCGGGGCTGTTCGGGCCTCTTCTCGAGCGCGCGCGGGGGTGAGCGGCAAACCCGTCCATGGCATTCCCAGGCGGCGGGGGGTAGTGTTTACCCGATCGTTACCTTCGCGCGTTCGCGGGCGGGGGTGCATGAAGCCCGTTCCGCCGCCTTACCCGAGGCGACACGATCCGAAAGTCCCCGACTCTGTTGCAGCCCGACACGCCCTTGGCTCTGCCTGCGTCCACGCGCCGGTCGAACCGCTCCACGTTGACGTCCGGCCCCACGGCCGAAGCGACCGCGGCGGACCCACGCGATGAGGCTCAGCGCCGTTCGGTAGCAGCCGCGCTGGTGTGGAGCGTGTCGACCGCGGCGACGGATGTCGCCACCCCCGGCACCGACGTCGATCAGGCCGCGCCCCTCTCTCGGCGCGCGCTGCGCGCCACTCGGGCCACTGTCGTATCCGACGTCTTCGAGCTCATCGAGCCGCCCGTCGCTGAGGACGAGGTCGACGAGGTCCCTCCGCTCGATGAGCGGGTCGAGACCGCAGCCGATGACGAGTTCGAAATCGCCGCGCGGCTCTTCTCGTTCACGGGTGAGACCCCGGTGATGACCGTCGACGAGCCCGAGCCCGAGCCCGAGCCCGAGCCCGCCGAGGCCGAGCCCGGCGCCACGCACGCGGCGCCCCGCGGCGCACGCCGCCGCCGCGCCGTCCTCTCGCGCGTCGCCGCGACGTCGTTCTCGGCAGGCGTCATGGGCGTCGTCGGACTGCTCACGATCGGACTCACGACCCCGGCCGAAGCCGTCATCGCGGCCGGTGGCAGCAGCGCCGCGGCGATGTCGGTGCGCACTCCGGCCGAGCCGGCCGAAGACGAGCCCGCCACCGAGATCCAGGCCTACGTCGCCCCGTCGAGTGTGCTGCACGCCGACGTGACCCGCGAAGAGAGCTACTCGACGATCACGATGGCTGAACTGGCGTACCAGTCCGGCATCAAGAACATCTCGGACTTCTTCGTCAACGACGCCAACTCGGCCATCCAGTGGCCCTTCGCCGTTGGCGTGCCGATCAGCTACGGCTACGGTCCCCGCTCGGGCAGCATGCACCAGGGTGTCGACTTCACCCCCGGCGCCGGAGCGCCGATCCAGGCGATCGCCGACGGCACAGTGCGCGTCGCTTCTAACGCGGGTGGCGGATACGGCGTGCATGTCGTGATCGATCACGAGATCGACGGCCAGATGATCTCGAGCCACTACGCGCACATGATCGTCGACTCGATTCAGGTCGTTCCGGGCCAGAAAGTCGAGGTCGGAACCGTTATCGGCCGCACCGGAAACACCGGCCGTTCGTTCGGGGCGCACCTGCACTTCGAACTGCTTCTCAACGGAACGACGCACATCGATCCGCTTCCCTGGCTGCGCGAGCACGCGGGAGGCTGATCACGATTCAGACGGATGCCTCGGCTCTGGTATTCTCGTCTAGTTGCCCGGTGACGGGTGGCACGCCCCGATAGCTCAGTGGCAGAGCACTTCCATGGTAAGGAAGGGGTCGTCAGTTCAATCCTGACTCGGGGCTCGCAACATCCTCTCGGCGACGATCGGATGCACGCGGCAGGGTAGCTCAGTTGGTGAGAGCGCACGACTCATAATCGTGAGGTCGCGGGTTCGAACCCCGCTCCTGCTACAGATGAAAACCCCCGATTTATCGGGGGTTTTTGCTTTCGCTCGAACGCCGAGACCGGTGCGTCCCACGGATCCCGTCACGCGGGCACATCGACGATGCGCTGCGTTCCGTAGCGGGGCACGAGCTCGCCGCCCGATGCCGCCGCGATGTCCGCCGTGAAGGTCTCGACGAGGTGCGGCGCCACCCAGATCTCGAAGGTCGTCTCGTGCGCGTAGTCCGTGTCGCCGAGGCGGGCGTCGTGTCGCGCGGCCCAGTCACGAAGCAGGTGATCGATCCGGCCGGCGTCGGCGTGGCCGACGGCGAGCGTGGCCTGCGTCAGCACTTCGCGCCGCACCAGCGACGCACGGTCCAGCGCCTCGGAGGCCGCCGACGAGTAGGCACGCACGAGCCCGCCGGCGCCGAGCTTCACTCCGCCGAAATAGCGCGTCACGATCACGAGGACATCGGTGAGGTCCCGTCGGCGCAGCACATCGAGGATCGGGGCGCCGGCTGTGCCCGACGGTTCGCCGTCGTCTGAGGAGCGGGCGTGCTCTCCGGAGACCCCCGTGACGAGGGCGAGGCAGTTGTGGTTCGCGTCCCAATGCCGCTTGCGGGTCGCAGCGATGAGCCCGTCGGCGTCCTCCGGGGCCACGAGGGGGAAGGCGTACGTCAGAAAGCGCGACTTCTTGATGATCAGCTCGTGCTCGACCGGTGCGGCGATCGTGCCCGGGTAGCGCGGAAGAGGAGTCACGGGTCAAAACTATCCAGCCGCAGGGCAGACGCCGAAGCGGGCGAGTGGCCTTCGTCCAGGCGTCGCTCGCGTAAGCTCGTTCTTCGCCCGTTTGCGCGGTGCGTCCTCCGTCACCACCCGAAAAGAGCCTCGTGACCCTCGAGAAGCAACCGTCCACGGCACCCGTCGGCACATCGGCCCCCGCGCCGCGCACCGGCCCTGTGATCGCGCTGTTGGTGGCCTCGGCGTTCGTCGTGATCCTCAACGAGACCATCATGAGTGTCGCTCTGCCCCGCCTCATGGTCGACCTCGACATCACGGCCAGCACAGCACAGTGGCTGACGACCGGATTCCTGCTCACGATGGCCGTCGTGATCCCCCTCACCGGGTATCTGCTCGAGCGCTTTCCGCTGCGGAACATCTTCTTCGCCGCGATGACGCTCTTCTCAGCGGGCACCCTCATCTGTGCGGTCGCACCGGGATTCGACCTGCTGCTCGCCGGACGCATCGTGCAGGCATCCGGCACGGCGATCATGATGCCGTTGCTGTTCACGACCGTGCTCAACGTCGTACCCGCCACGCACCGCGGACGCATGATGGGCGTCATCTCCATCGTCATCGCGGTCGCTCCCGCCGTCGGCCCGACCGTGTCGGGGATCATCCTGTCGTCGCTGGACTGGCGCTGGATGTTCTGGATCGTGCTGCCGATCGCCCTTCTCGCGCTCCTTCTCGGCGCCCTCTGGGTGCGCAACGTCACCGCGACGCGCGACGCGCGGTTCGACGTGCTCTCGCTCGTGCTGTCGGCCTTCGGTTTCGGCGGCCTCATCTACGGTCTGAGCTCGATCGGCGAAGCCGCGTCAGGACGCACCCCCGTGCCCGTGTGGATCCCGCTCGCCGTCGGTGCTGCCTCGCTCGTGCTGTTCGTGCTGCGTCAGGTGCAGCTGCAGAAGACGGATGCTGCGCTGCTTGACCTGCGGACGTTCATGTCGCGGTCGTTCTCGCTGGCGATCGCGCTGGTCGTCATCGTGATGGGAGCCCTCTTCGGCTCGCTCATCCTGTTGCCGATCTACCTGCAGCAGGTGCTCGGGCTCGACACCCTCACGGTCGGGCTCATGCTGCTGCCCGGCGGTATCACGATGGGTGTCATCGCTCCCATCGTCGGGTCGCTCTTCGACCGGTTCGGCCCGAGGCCGCTCGTGCTGCCCGGCATGATCGTCGCGGCGGCTGCCCTGTGGGGCATGACGACATTCGACGCACAGGCCTCGATCGCCTGGATCGTCGCGGTGCACATGGCCCTCAACCTCGGTCTCGGCTTCGTGTTCACCCCGCTGCTGACCTCGGCCCTCGGGTCGCTGCCGCGATCGCTCTACCCGCACGGCAGCGCGATCGTCGGCACGATGCAGCAGGTGGCCGGTGCAGCCGGCACGGCGCTGTTCATCACCCTGATGGCCGTGTCGGCGGCGGCTGCAGCCCAGGACGGCGCCGGTGCCGTGGCATCCACCGCAGCGGGTGTGCACAGCGCCTTCCTCATCGGCGCCCTCATCGCCTCTGCCGCAGTCGTCCTCGCGGTGTTCGTGCGCAAGCCCGCGGTGCCCGTCGAAGCCTGACCTCGCGGACGCTCGGGGCGGTCAGCGCAGGAAGTCGCCGAGCGCCTCGATGAGCCGGTCGATCTCGGCGTCGTCGTTGTAGGGCGCGAGGCCGACGCGCACGCCCGCCTCTTTGCCCGTGTTCAGCGCACGGAAGGGCTCGTGCGCGTAGAAGCTCCCCGCCGGGGCGGCGATGTCGCGCGACGCGAGGAAGCGGCCTGCTTCGGCGGCATCCCGATCGTTGAACGTGAAGAACAGCGTCGGTGTGCGATCGGCGGCGACCGAGTGCACGACCAGACGGTCGCCGTGCGCGGCGAGTGCGTCTTCGACCCGGTGCCGCAGTCGCATCTCGTGCTCGTGGGTCAGCTGTGCGGCGGCGGCGAGCCGTTCGCGGCGCGCGCCCTCGGCGGGAGCGAGGCTCGCCATGAAGTCGACCGCGGCCGTGGCGCCGGCCATGAGCTCGTACGGCAGCGTGCCGAACTCGAAGCGCTCGGGCACGGTGTCGGTCGAAGGCAGCAGCTTGTCGGGGCTGAGTTGGTCGAGCAGGTCGGGGGAGGCCGCGAGCGCCGCGCAGTGCGGACCGAAGAACTTGTACGGCGAGCACACGAAGAGATCGGCCCCGAGCGCCTGCATATCGACCAGGGAGTGCGCGGTGTAGTGCACGCCGTCGACGTACACGAGTGCGCCGACTTCGTGCGCGCGCTGCGCGATCCGCGCGATCTGCGGCTTCGTGCCGATGAGGTTGGAAGCGCCCGTGACGGCCACGAGGCGCGTGAGCGGGTTGATCACCTCATCGAGGTCGTCGAGGCGCAGGTCGCCCGTCGCAGGATCGAGTTCGAGCCACTTCACCGTCACGCCCGCCCGCGCAGCGGCCTGTACCCACGGGCGCACGTTGGAATCGTGATCCAGTTCGGTCACGACGATCTGGTGGCCCGGATCCCAGGCCTTGGCCAGGTGCCGAGAGAAGTCGTACGTCAGCTGTGTCGCGCTGCGACCGTAGACGATGCCCTCGGGTGCCGCCCCGAGCAGGTCGGCGAACGCCTGGCGGAAGGCCGCGACGGCATCTTCCGCGTTCTGCTCGCTGCGCGTGCTGGTGCCCCGGTTCGACAGCGGTCCCGTCAGGGTGCGCGCGACGGCATCGCCGACGACGCTCGGGGTCTGCGTTCCGCCGGGCCCGTCGAAGTGGGCGATGCCCGAGGTGAGCGAGGGGAACTGTGCGCGGATGGCGGCGACGTCGAGCATGCGGACTCCTTCGGGTGATGGATTCCTGCCGACGATATCGCGCACCGTGCGCACTCGTGCGGTGCGGCTAGCGACGGCCCGCCGCGTGGTCGAAGATGAGGCTCGTGTTCGTCGCGGCCACTTCTTCGCGCAGGCTCAGGGTGTCGCTGACGAGTTCTCGCATCGCGGCGGCGTCGCGCACGGCGACGTGCAGCAGAAAGTCGAGGTCGCCCGCGACGAAGTAGACGTGCCGCGTCGCCGGCAGCCGCTCGAGATAGGTCTGGAACCGCCGCAGGTCTCCGCGTGCGTGCGCGTGCAGCCGGATGCCGATGAGCGCTTCGAGGTCGAGGCCTGCCGCAGCGGGGTCGACGTCGGCGTGCACGCCCCGGATCGCGCCGGATGCCACGAGGCGGCGTACGCGCTTGTGGCAGGTCGACTCGGCGATGCCCACGCGAGCCGCGAGTTCGCTGTTCGAGATCCGGCCGTTGCGCTCCAGTTCGCGAAGGAGCGACAGGTCGACGTCGTCGACGTCGAACGTCCGCGAAGATTCCTCTGTCGGCATCAGCCCTCCCCGTCATCTGAGAAGGATTCTTCCGGGATATAGCGCCGAACACAAGGAATCTGCCCGCGGATGCATGCAAGGCGCGTGATTCTGCATACTTATCGACAGGTAGCCCAATCGAGGAGGGTCTTGTGGCGCGTTCGATCGTCATCGGTGCGGGGATGGTGGGTCTCGCGACCGCCTGGCATCTGCAGGAGCACGGCGTCGAGGTCACGGTGCTCGACCGTGCGGGCGTTGCGGCCGGGTCTTCGTGGGGCAACGCGGGCTGGTTGACCCCGGGCAAGACCATCCCGCTCGCCGATCCCAGTCTGTGGACGTACGGTCCCAAGGCTCTGCTCGACCCCGATGCGGCGCTGCACGTGCCCTTCCGGGCCGACATCGGACTGTGGTCCTTCCTCGCCCGCTTCGCCTCGAACGGCACGATGCGCGCGTGGAACCGCACGATGGCCTCGCTCACGCCCATCGACAAGATGGCGCTCGCCGCGTTCGACGAGCTCGCCGACGGGGGAGTCGACGCCTGGACGAAGAAGGGCCCTTTCATCGTCGGCTTCACCGACGAGCCGCACTCGAAGGGCTTTCTGCGCGAGGTCGAGGGGGTCATCCGCCACGGCCAGGACGTGCCATTCGAGCGACTCTCCGACCCCCGGGCCCTCGTGCCCCAGCTCTCCGACGCCGTGACGGTCGCCTATCGCCTCGATGAGCAGCGATTCCTCGAGCCCGGCCCCTACGTCGAAGCGCTCGCCGACGCCGTCCGCGCACGCGGGGGCATGATCCGCACCGATGCCACGGTCACGGCCGTCGGCTCATCCGGACGCCCGAGCGTTACCCTCGCGAACGGCGAGCGACTCGACGCCGACTCCGTCGTCGTCGCGACGGGCGCATGGATGCCCCAGCTCGCTCGTCCTCTCGGGGTCAAGGTGCGCGTGCAGGCGGGGCGCGGATACTCGTTCACGGTCGACACCGACGAGCCCATCGATCACCCCGTGTACATGCCGTTCCAGCGCATCGCCTGCACGCCCTACCAGGGCCGCTTCCGCATCGCGGGCACGATGGAATTCCGCCGCCCCGATGAGGCTCCGCAGCCGCGACGCATCCAGGCGATCGTCAATCAGGCGCGCTCCCTCTTCACCGGTATGGACCTCGACGACCGGCACGACGAGTGGGTCGGCTCGCGCCCCGTCACCCCCGACGGGCTGCCCCTCGTGGGCGCCACCCGGGCGCCGGGCGTCTTCGTTGCGGGCGGTCATGGCATGTGGGGGATCGTCCTCGGTCCCGCGACCGGCAAACTGCTCGCCCAGCAGATCGTGACGGGTCGCGTCGACCCCGCCATCGCCCCGTTCGACCCCTTGCGCTGAGCGGGCCACCCGTCGTCTCCTGACCCCGGTGTACCCGGCCCGCGGGGCGGCGCGCAAGGCCTTGCCGCGCAGCCGCGACGCGGGAAAGACTCGCCGGCATGGTTTTCATCGGGTACCACGCATCTCACGAACAGGTCGATCCGAGTGCCCTGCTGAGCGCCGTCGTGCGCGCCGAGGCTGCCGGGTTCGACGGCGCGATGTGCTCGGATCACCTGGCGCCGTGGGGACTCGCGCAGGGGGAATCGGGGCATGCCTTCAGCTGGCTCGGCGCGGCGCTCGCCTCGACGCGGTTCTCGCTCGGTGTCGTCACGGCGCCCGGACAGCGCTACCACCCCGTCATCGCGGCACAGGCCATCGCAACGCTCGAGCAGATGTTCCCGGGTCGATTCTGGGCGGCGCTGGGCAGCGGCGAGGCCGTCAACGAGCACGTCACGGGCGACCCCTGGCCACCGAAGCCTCAGCGAGAAGAGCGACTCGCGGCATCCGTCGATGTCATCCGGCGCCTCTTGTCGGGCGAGGAGGTCTCGCGCACGGGCGCCATCGACGTGCACCGGGCGCGCGTGTGGTCGCGCCCCGCCGAGCCGCCGCCCCTTCTCGGGGCCGCTGTCAGTGCCGAGACCGCCGCGTGGGTCGCGGGATGGGCCGACGGCCTGGCGACGGTCGCGCAGTCGCCCGCCGTCCTCGACGAGGTGCTCACCGCCTTCGCGGATGCCGGCGGGTCTGGCCCGCGCGTCCTGCAGATGCACGTCTCGCTCGAGGATTCGATCGACGAGGCGCTCGCCGTGGCGCGCGACCAGTGGCGGCACAGCGTGATCGACGACTCGCTGTGGGACATCGAGCAGCCCGAGGAGTTCGACGCGCGGGCGGTCGATCCGAGCGATGACGATCTGCGGGCGGGTGTGCTCATCGCCGACGATGCGGACGAGCTGGCGTCGCGCATCCTGCAGCACGCCGCCCTCGGTTTCGACCGCGTCTACCTGCACGGGGTGGGGAAGGACCAGGAGCACTTCCTCTCCCGAGCCGAAGACGAATTGCTCCCGGCGCTGAGGAGGCTGATGTGAAGATCAGCGACACGAGCGACCTGTGGTGGAAGCACGCCGTCATCTACTGCCTCGACGTCGAGACCTACATGGACAGCGACGGTGACGGCACGGGCGACTTCGCCGGCCTCGCGCAGCGCATCGACTATCTCGCCGACCTCGGCATCACCTGCCTCTGGCTCATGCCGTTCTACCCGTCGCCGGGCCGCGACGACGGATACGACGTCAGCGACCTGTACGGCATCGATCCGCGGCTGGGTAACCACGGTGACTTCGTCGAGGTGCTGCGAACGGCCCACGACCGCGGCATCCGGGTGATCGTCGATCTCGTCGTGAACCACACCTCCGATCGTCACCCGTGGTTCATCGCGGCGCGACGCAGCCGCTCCTCGCCGTACCGGGACTTCTACATCTGGCGTGACGAACCGCCCGCGACGCAGCAGGAGACGGTCTTCCCCGGTGAAGAGGCGAGCGTGTGGGAGTACGACGAGCGCACCGAGCAGTACTTCCAGCACGTGTTCTACAAGCATCAGCCCGACCTCAACATCGCCAACCCGCGCGTGCGCGACGAGATCGTCAAGACCATCGGATTCTGGCTGGCGCTGGGTGTTTCGGGCTTCCGGCTCGACGCCGTGCCGCACCTTCTCGACGTGCCCGGCGACGCCGATCTCGCGGATCCGCACGGGTTCTTGCGCGATGTGAAGCGGTTCCTGCAGCGTCGCGCGGGTGATGCCGCGCTCCTGGGCGAAGTGAACCTTCCCTTCGATGAGCAGCTGCGCTTCTTCGGCGGCGAGCGGGGCGGTGAGCTCGACCTGCAGTTCGACTTCGTCTCGATGCAGTCGCTGT
The DNA here is from genome assembly GCF_057669785.1 of Microbacterium sp. Y547. NCBI lineage: Bacteria > Bacillati > Actinomycetota > Actinomycetes > Micrococcales > Microbacteriaceae > Microbacterium > Microbacterium sp. Y547. The sequence goes on along the minus strand of NZ_JBYHFN010000001.1, from coordinate 239,613 downwards.
ACCTGTCGCTCGTGCGCAACGATCCCGCGCCTCTCATCGAGTCCCTCTCGGCGCGCCCCGCGATTCCGTCCGAGGCGGGGTGGGCCAACTTCGTGCGCAACCACGACGAACTCACCCTCGACAAACTCACCGAGTCCGAGCGCGACGAGGTGTTCGCCGCGCTCGCGCCCGATCCCGCACAGCGCGTGTACGGGCGAGGGATCACGCGACGCCTGCCGCCCATGCTGTCGGGCGATCCACGGCGCATCCGGATGGTTTACAGCCTGATGTTCTCGCTGCCGGGCACACCCGTGCTCTTCTACGGGGAAGAGATCGGCATGGGAGAGAATCCCGCCGTGCCGGGTCGTGAGTCGGTGCGAACCCCCATGCAGTGGACCGACGGCAAGAACGGCGGTTTCTCGGATGCCGCGCCGAGCCGGCTCACCGCCCCGCTCCCCGGCGACGGCTACGCACCCGAGCACGTCAACGTCCGTCAGCAGCGCAACGACGATGACTCGCTGCTCATGTTCGTGCGGGCCCTCATCGCGCGCTACCGCGCGTGCGTCGAACTGGGCTGGGGTGAACTCGAGTTCCTCGACCACGACGCGGACGGCGTCATGGTCCACGCCGTCACGGCCGAGGTCGGGCGCGTGATCGCGCTGCACAACTTCACCGCCGTCCCCGTGCGCGTGACCGTCGATGTCGGAACAGTCGACGACGGTACGGTGCTGCGGGATCTGCTCGGACCCGACCATCTCACGATCGACGATCGGGGGAGGGTCGAGTTCGCGCTCGACCCCTACGGATTCCGGTGGATGCGCGTCTCACCGCCGGGCGACTCCGCCATCGCCTGAGTCAGAGGTCTTCGGGGGCGAGGTCGCCGTTGCCCTCTTCGCCGAGTTCGGCCAGGAGCGGGCTCATGCCCTGCGTCTCGGGCTGTTCCGCGGCATCCGGAAGATCGGACGCGGGGATCTCGCTGTCATCGACGGCCCGTTCGTCGTCGTCGGCTCTCCTGCCCTCCCACTCAGCCTGGGCCGGGTCCTCTGCGGGGTCCGACTCGACCGAGCCGTCGCGGTCGCCGAGCGGCTGCAGGTCCTCCTGCGGTGCATCCGGAGTGGTGTTCATGTCGTGCTCCTTTCCGGTTTCAGCCTCGCGGGGTGCGCCCGGATCATCGACCCGGTTGCGCAGGAGTCCGCCGCCCGCTATCTCCGAGTGACTAGCGCCGCAGGTCGTCCGGCGCAACCCCCTGGCTGTTTCCGGTTTCCCGACCGACCCTTGAAAGAACTCGCCATCGTGTGCGGGAGAGCAGGAGCGATCATGACTGCGGCGCCCGTCTTCGATCTCGTCCCCTCGGGAGACGGTGCGTGGCGACTCCATAACCGCCACGCCGGTGAGCTCGTCGCCTACGTGGAGCGCATCGCGCTGGGGTACGAGGTGGTCTGGATCGCGGGGGCGCACGGCGTCCAGCTGTTCGAAACGCGGGATGCCATCATCCGCACGGCGACCGCGATCTTCTCGGTGGACGACCGCCATCCGTCGACGAAGCCCGCGCCCATCCCGCACCGCAAGCCCTTCCACGCGCGTCCGAACGTCGCGTAGTCCGGGTGTGCGACCGTCCGGCGACGGGGCGCAGGGGTATCGTGGCCGGATGACCTCGAAGCCCCCGGGCTGGTACGACGACGGCCGTGGCGCGATGCGCTGGTGGGACGGCTCGAGCTGGACCCCGCATATCGCCGTGCCCGACTCTGCGCCAGGCGACGACGGGATCGACGCTCTGCCCCCTGAGCTTGCCGGGCTCGCCGATGACGACGACGACACATCGGGGGCGTTCAGCGCCGCGACCGGCGACCGCCGCTCGGGGCCGTGGATCGTGTGGGTCGTGCTCGGCGTGCTGCTGCTCGCCGTCGTGATCGCCTTCGCCGTGGCGATCCCGCTGCTCTTCCTGGGCGCCGCGACGGCGCTTCCGGTCGGGGGCGGAATCGGAATCGGATGAGGTCGGATGCCGCGGCTCGCCCGCGTGACCTTCGCTACGTGCTGACGTGTATCGGCATCGGCCTCGCGTCGGGGCTCCTGTCCGGACTGTTCGGGGTCGGGGGCGGCACGGTCATCGTTCCGTTGCTCGTCCTCATCCTCGGATTCAATCAGCGGCTCGCCGCCGGAACATCGCTCGGTGCGATCGTGCCGACCGCTGCCGTGGGGGTCGTGTCGTACGCGGTGAGCGATTCGGTCGCGTGGATCCCGGCGCTCATCCTCGCCGTCGGCGCCGTCATCGGCGCCCAGATCGGCACCTGGCTGCTGCCGCGGATGCCCGTGACCGTGCTGCGCTGGGGTTTCGTGGGATTCCTCGCGGTCGTCATCGTGGGCCTGTTCCTCGTCATCCCCTCGAGAGATGCGGGTCTGCCGATCACCGTCGTCACGGTGCTCGGCCTCGTCGCACTGGGCCTCATCACGGGCGTGCTCGCGGGACTGCTGGGAGTCGGCGGCGGTGTCATCGTCGTACCCGTGCTGATGCTGCTGTTCGGGGCGAGCGACCTCGTAGCGAAGGGCACGTCGCTGCTCATGATGATTCCGACCGCCCTGTCGGGCACGATCGGCAACATCCGCCGATCCAACGTCGACCTCGTCGCGGCGCTGCTCGTGGGCGGGGCAGCGTGCACGACCACGGCACTGGGCGCGTGGCTCGCCACGATCATCGACCCGCTCACGGCGAACCTCCTGTTCGCGGCCTTCCTCACCGTGATCGCCGTGCAGATGGCGGTCAAGGCGATCCGCGGTCGCCGGGGCTGAGCGACCCGCTCGGTAGGATGTGACGGTGCCAGTGAACCCCGAGCTCGTCGGTCGAGAGTTCCCTCCGACCCCTCCGTATCTCGTGGGCCGTGAGAAGGTGCGCGAGTTCGCGCGCGCGGTCTTCGCCGACGACGCGCCGTATGTCGATCCGGACGCCGCGCGGGCCCTCGGGTACTCGGACGTCATCGCGCCGCCCACGTTCGCCATGGTCGTGCAGGACCTCACGCTGCAGCAGCTGCTCGCCGAGCCCGACTCGGGCATCGAGCTGTCGCGCGTCCTGCACGCCGAGCAGCGGTTCGCGTACACGCGGCCCATCGTCGCGGGCGATGAGCTGACGGCGCAGCTCGCGATCACCGGCATCCGCACCCTCGGTGGCAACGCCATGGTCACGAGCGATGCGACCATCACCGATGCCGACGGAGCCCATGTCGTGACGGCCACATCCGTGCTGCTGGTGGGGGGCGACGCGTGAGCGCGCTGATCGTGGGCGACGTCATCGCCGAGCGCTCGGTGCACCTGACCCGTGAATCTCTCGTGCGCTATGCGGGGGCATCCGGAGACTTCAACCCCATCCACTACCGTGACGACGTGGCCGCCTCTGTGGGTCTTCCGGGCGTGCTCGCACACGGCATGCTCACGATGGGCATCGCCGTGCAGACGATCACGGGCTGGCTCGGCGACCCCGGCCGCATCCTCGACTACGGCGTGCGCTTCACACGACCCGTCGTGGTCGATCCCGAGACGGGGGCCGACCTCACGATCGTCGCCAAGATCGGCGCCGTCGACGACGAGACCGCGCGTATCGACCTCACCGTGACGCACGCCGGGACGACCGTTCTGGGCAAGGCGCAGGTGCGCGTGCGCCTCGCCTGACGCCATGCCCGAGATCACCCCCATACCCCTGGCGCAGCTCACGACGCTGCGCACCGGTGGAGCGCCCGAGCGCATGATCGACGCCGACACGACCGACGAGCTCGTCTCGGCCCTGCGCGAACTATGGGCGCACGATGAGCCCTGGCTCGTGCTCGGCGGGGGATCGAACATGTTCGTCGGCGACGAGCCGATCGAGGGCACGGTGGTGCGCGTGCGCACTCGAGGCATCGAACAGCTGCCGTCGCCGCGCCCGGGTCACGTGCGACTGCGGGTGCAGGCAGGGCACGACTGGGACGCCCTCGTCGCGTATGCCGTCGAGCACGGTCTCGCCGGGATCGAGGCGATGTCGGGGATCCCCGGCACGGTCGGCGCGGCGCCCGTGCAGAACATCGGCGCGTACGGCCAGGAGATCGTGCAGACGCTCGTCGAGGTCGACCTCATCGACGAGGCCGACGGCGAGGTGCGGACCGTTCCCGCCGCCGATCTCGGCCTCGGGTTTCGGACATCGGTGCTGAAGAAGCACTACGGCTCGGTTCCCGCTCGCTCTGCGGTCATCCTCTCGGTGACGCTGGAGCTGGCCGAGGTCGGGTCTGCGGAACGCCCCATCCCGGGGGCGCAGCTGCGCTCGGCCCTCGGTCTCGACGAGGGTCAGGCAGTCTCCCTCGCCTGGATCCGCGACCACGTGCTGGCCACACGCGCACGCAAGGGCATGGTGCTCGCCGACGCCGACCCCGACACGCACAGCGCGGGTTCGTTCTTCCAGAACGCGATCGTGTCGGCCTCGGTCGCGCGCACGCTGCCGCCGGAATGCCCGCGCTGGGAGATGACACCCGACCTCGACTCGGTGCTGGTCATTCCGCTGGCGAGTTTCGACGGATACGTGCCGCCGCCGGCCGCGCGGGAGTCCGAGGTCAAGGTGAGCGCCGCCTGGCTGATCGAGAACGCGGGCTTGGGCAAGGGCTACCGCATCGGCAGGTCGCGCGCGGCGCTGTCGAGCAAGCACGCGCTCGCGCTGACGAATCGGGGCGGGGCGACAGCGGCCGAGCTCGCGCAGCTCGCGCGCTTCATCCAAGCCCGCGTGCAGTCCGAGTTCGGGCTCCTGCTGCAGCCCGAGCCCGTGCTCATCGGCGTCGAGCTCTGACCCTTCCCGACCGGCGTGTTTCCGCGGCGCTCGGCCTGGCTGCCGATATGTTCGCAGAGCACGGAAGGAACCGCGAACATGGCCGCGCGCTCAACGAAATCGAAGGCTCTCCCACGCCACGGGCGTGCGCTCGTCACGGTCTCCGTCCGCGACTCGAACGGCTTCCTGCACCACTTCGGCGACATCGACACGAGCACCGGGGCCGTACACGAAGCGCTCGCGATCCTGCAGCTGCAGTCGGCCGAGATGGATGCCGCGCACCGCGATGGTGCGAGCGCCTGAGTCAGTCTGACGTCGTCCCGTCGGGGCGTTCGAGACCGAGGAACGGCTCGATCTCCCGCGCGTAGGCGGCCGAGTCGCCCGCGCGGACGACCGTCGCGCCGTACCCGATGGCGATGCTGGCCAGCGGCCAGCCGAACTCCTCAGCCTCGCGTAGGGCGTGCCCCGAAGGATCCAGCGACGTGTCCTGGATCGTGAGAAAGAGCCACTGATACCCGTCGAAGAGGGTTGCCGAGACGTGCCAGCATTCGCCGTCGGGAGCCGTGCAGTACCTGTCGCGGTACTCCGCGTCGGCTGGATCGCCGTCGCGGGTGAACTCGCCCACGCCCGCGTCGGAGGCCGCGCGGCTCGCCGCGGCGATGACGGCATCCCACTGGGCGCGCGGCGGGACCGTGTCGGACTGCAGTTCGCAGCAGTTGACCGTGGTCAGCATCGAGTCCCCGCCGTAGCCGTTGCCGGCCTGCGGGTGCCACTGGTCGTCGCCGAACCAGGACCGCTCGGGCTCGCCCGCTGCGAGGGCGATGCCCGACTCCGCCTCGACGGCCGTGCGGATCCGCTCGACGAGCTCTCGGGCGGGCTGTTCGAGTTCGGCCTGATCGGGAGCGCCGAGCAGGGCTTCGCCGTCGATCCCGGCATGGGCGGGATAGTCCGCCCAGTCGATGACGATCGACTGGCCCGCGGCATCCGTATAGGTCGATGTCGGCGACGCACCGGCGCCCATGCACCCCGCGAGAAGCAGCGTGGCAGTGATGAGCAGGCTCGCGCGGCGCACGCGGGTGAGGGCGCAGACATCGGAGGTCATGCCGTGCTCCTCTGGACCGTGGACGGGAAGGTGGCGGAGCGGCGTGACTATTCGCTGAAGAGGTCCTGCAGGCGCCGCACGCCCTCGAGGAGCGCGTCGTCGCCGAGAGCGTACGACAGTCGCAGATAGCCGGACGGGCCGAATGCCTCGCCGGGCACGACGGCGACCTCGGCCTGCTCGAGGATGAAATCGGCGAGCTCGAGCGTCGTGTCGATGCGCGTGCCGCGCCACTCACGGCCCAGCAGACCGCGCACGTCGGGGTAGACGTAGAACGCCCCGAGTGGGGTCGGCACCGTGACACCGTCGATCGCGGCGAGTTCGGACACGATGAGCTTGCGGCGCCGATCGAAGGCGAGGCGGAATTCCTCTGCCTCGGTCTGCGGACCCGTCAGGGCGGCGAGCGCCGCACGCTGCGCGATGTTGTTGACGTTCGACGAGAGGTGTGACTGCAGGTTCGCAGCGAGCTTGATGGCGTCGGCGGGGCCGACCATCCAGCCCACGCGCCAGCCGGTCATCGCGTAGGTCTTCGCGACGCCGTTGACGAGGATCGTCTGACCGGCGACCTCGGGCACGGCCTCGACGACCGAGACGGCGCGGACGCCCTCGTAGACGAGGTTCTGATAGATCTCGTCTGCGATGATCCAGATGCCGTGCTCGAGCGCCCACTCGGCGATCGCCTTGGTCTCTTCTGCCGTGTAGACCGAGCCGGTCGGGTTGGACGGCGAGACGAACACGAGCGCTGTCGTCTTGTCGGTGCGGGCCGCTTCAAGCTGCTCGACGGTGACCTTGTACTCCTGGTCGGCCCCCGCGAAGACCTCGACCGGGGTGCCCCCGGCGAGAGCGATCACTTCGGGGTACGTCGTCCAGTACGGCGCCGGCAGCAGCACCTCGTCGCCCTGGTTCACGACCGCCTGGAAAGCCTGGTAGACCGCCTGCTTGCCGCCGTTGGTGACGACGACCTGCGACGGGGAGACCTCGAGGCCCGAGTCGCGCAGGGTCTTTCCCGCGATGGCTTCGCGCAGAACGGGAAGGCCCACCGCCGGGGTGTACCGGTAGTTCGCGGGATCCTGCAGTGCGTTCTCGGCGGCTTCCACGACGAACGACGGCGTCGAGAAGTCGGGCTCGCCGGCGGCGTATGAGATCACGGGCCGTCCGGCGGCCTGGAGGCTCTTGGCCTTGGCGTCGACCTTGAGGGTCGCCGACTCGGCGATGGCGGTGAGCTTGCGGGACAGGGGAGCGCGTTCGGTCACGCCTACGAGCGTAGTCGGCCGGTATTCCCACCGGGAGATGAATTTCGACCGCGGCATCCCGACACGACGAAGGCCCGGATCTCGCGGACCCGGGCCTTCGTCAGCGATCAGTTCAGCCGAACTGGTTCATCGTGTTGTTCGTGCCGCCGGCTTTGAGGGCCGCGTCTCCGGCGAAGTACTCCTTGTGGTTGTCGCCGATGTCGCTGCCGGCCATGTTCTGGTGCTTGACGGTGGCGATGCCCTCGCGGATCTCGCGCCGCTGCACCCCCTTCACGTAGGCGAGCATGCCCTCGTCGCCGAAGTAGCCCTTCGCCAGGTCATCGGTCGACAGGGCGGCCGTGTGGTAGGTCGGCAGCGTGATGAGGTGGTGGAAGATGCCGGCGCGGGCCGAGCCGTCCTTCTGGAAGGTGCGGATCTTGTCGTCGGCGAGGCGGGCGAGCTCGGTGTCGTCGTACGAGACGTTCATGAGGTCGGCGCGGTCGTACGCGGAAACGTTGGCGCCCTGCTCCACGAGCTGGTCGTATGCCTGCTGGCGGAAGTTGAGCGTCCAGTTGAACGACGGGCTGTTGTTGTAGACGAGCTTCGCGTTCGGGATCACCTTGCGGATCTCATCGACCATCGCGCCGATCTGATCGACGTGAGGCTTCTCGGTCTCGATCCACAGCAGGTCGGCGCCGTGCTGGATCGACGTGATGCAATCCAGCACGCACCGCGCCTCTCCCGTGCCGGAGCGGAACTGGTACAGGTTGCTGGCGAGGCGCTTCGGGCGCAGCAGCGTGCCGTCGCGCTTGATGACGACGTCGCCGTCGCCGAGGTCGTCGGCGGCGATCTCTTCGACATCGAGGAACGCGTTGTACTGGTCGCCGAGATCGCCCGGCGCGTGCGAGACGGCGAGCTTCTGGGTGAGACCCGCGCCGAGCGAGTCGGTGCGGGCGACGATGACGCCGTTGTCGATACCGAGCTCGAGAAACGCGTAGCGCACGGCGTTGAGCTTCGCGATGAAGTCGTCGTGCGGCACGGTGACCTTGCCGTCCTGGTGGCCGCACTGCTTCTCGTCCGACACCTGATTCTCGATCTGGATGGCACAGGCGCCCGCCTCGATCATCTTCTTCGCCAGCAGGTAGGTCGCCTCGGGGTTGCCGAAGCCGGCGTCGATGTCGGCGATGATCGGCACGACGTGGGTCTCGTAGTTGTCGATCTGCGACTGGATGAACTCCGTCGCGGTCTCGTCCCCGGCGACGCGGGCTTCGTCGAGCCTCGTGAAGAGCAGGTCGAGTTCGCGGGCATCGGCTTGGCGGAGGAAGGTATAGAGCTCCTCGATGAGCGCCGGCACAGAGGTCTTCTCGTGCATCGACTGGTCGGGGAGAGGCCCGAACTCCGACCGGAGCGCCGCGACCATCCAGCCCGACAGGTAGAGGTAGCGCTTGTTCGTGGTCTTCAGGTGCTTCTTGATCGAGATGAGCTTCTGCTGCCCGATGAAGCCGTGCCAGACGCCGAGGGACTGGGTGTAGAGCGACGCATCGGCGTCGTACTCGGCCATGTCCCTCCGCATGATATCGGCCGTGTACTGCGCGATGTCGAGGCCCGTCTTGAACCGGTTCTGCGCGCGCATGCGGGCGACGTACTCGGGGTTGACGGCATCCCAGCTGGGCCCGTTCTGGTCTTTCAGCGCCTGGATGGCGGCGATGTCGTTCCTATAAGCGGTCATGTCAATCCTTGGTCTCTGTGCCGAGGGCTCGAAGGAGCCGAAGGAAGCGGTTCACTCGCTGTCGCTGAGGTACTTCGCGTACGCGGGGAGCGTGAGGAAAGCCGGGAAGTCGATGCCGAGAGCGACCTCGCGGAAGATCGCTGCGGCGTCGTCGAAGCGGTCCCCGTCGCGTCGGTCGACCTCGCCCAGCACCCGCGTGATGAGGCCCTCGATGTATTCGCGCGTGATCGGCGTGCCGTCATCGGTCGTGCGGTCCTGGTGGATCCACTGCCACACCTGTGAGCGTGAGATCTCGGCGGTGGCGGCATCCTCCATCAGGTTGTCGATCGCGACGGCGCCGAGGCCGCGCAGCCATGCTTCGAGATAGCGGATGGCGACAGAGACGTTGCCGTACACGCCCGCCGCCGTGACCGGCCGGCCGATGTGCACGTCGATCAGGTCGCTCGCACGCACCTCGACGTCGTCGCGCCGGCGGTCGACCTGGTTGGGGCGGTCGCCGAGCACGGCATCGAACTCGGCCATCGCGACGGGAATCAGGTCGGGGTGGGCCACCCAGGTGCCGTCGAAGCCGTCGCCGGCCTCGCGCTTCTTGTCGGCGGAGACCTTCTCGAACGCCTGCGCCGTCACCTCCGGGTCGCGGCGGTTCGGGATGAACGCGCTCATGCCGCCGATCGCGAATGCTCCGCGCTGGTGGCAGGTCTTCACCAGCAGCTCGGTGTATGCCCGCATGAACGGCACCGTCATCGTGACCTGGCTGCGGTCGGGGAGGACGAATCGCGCTCCGCGACCGCGGTAGTTCTTGATCATCGAGAAGATGTAGTCCCATCGACCCGCGTTGAGCCCCGCGATGTGATCGCGCAGCTCGAAGAGGATCTCCTCCATCTCGAACGCAGCCGGCAGCGTCTCGATCAGCACCGTCGCACGGATCGTGCCGTGCGCGATGCCCATGTACTGCTCGCTGAAGGTGAACACGTCGTCCCACAGCTTCGCCTCTTCGCTCGACTCGAGCTTGGCGATGTAGAAGTAGGGGCCCCGGCCGCTGTCGATGAGGGCCTGGGCGTTGTGGAAGAAGTACAGTCCGAAGTCGACGAGCGACCCCGACGCCGCCAGGGCACGGCCGGTGCGGTCGGTGAACGAGATGTGCTTCTCGGTGAGATGCCAGCCGCGCGGACGCATCACGATGGTGGGTGTCTGCTCGGCGGTGACCTCGTAGACCTTGCCCTCGGGGCTCGTGAACGACAGCTCGCCGCGAATCGCGTCGCGCAGCGACAGCTGACCCTCGATCACGTTGCGCCACGTCGGGCTGGTGGCGTCCTCCTGGTCGGCGAGCCAGACCTTCGCGCCGGAGTTCAGCGCGTTGATCGTCATCTTCGGGTCGGTCGGCCCGGTGATCTCGACGCGGCGGTCCTCGAGGCCCGGTCCTGCGCCGGCGACCTGCCACTCGGTGTCCTCACGGATGTGCCGCGTGTCATCGCGGAACTGTGGGTCGTGTCCGTTGCCGATCTCGAACCGACGGCGCAGGCGGTCGGCCAGCCGGTCGTGGCGGCGTCCGCTGAAGCGGAGGTGCAGCTCGGTGAGGAAGGCGATCGCCTCGGGGGTGAGGATCTCGTCGTAGCGCGGGCGGACCGCGCCGAGGATCTCGATCTGCGGTTCGTGGGTGTGGGCGGGGATCGCAGCGGTGTGGGTGCGCATCGGCGTCGCGGTCGCAGGTGTCATGGGTCCTGGCCTCTCTGTGCGGAACGTGGAAGGTGGGGGACGGATGGCGGTTCGTTGTGCGAAAGCCGGGCGGTGTGTCGTGGCATCCACTTTGGGTGAACTTTCGGGGCACGCCATGCGAATGTAGCTGTGAACTTTGCGCGATCTTCTGCGTTCGTGACAGAATCCGGTCATCGCCACGCGCAGAAGGAGTCGGTATGGACGGGATCGTCGACATGACCGAAGACGTGGACGCCCTCACGATCGGTCGCCGTATCCGGCAGCTGCGCACGCAGCGCGGGATGACGCTGGACGAGCTGGCGACGGCCGTTGACCGCGCTCCCAGTCAGCTGTCGATGATCGAGAACGGTCGCCGCGAGCCCAAGCTCACGCTGCTGCGCGCGATCGCCCGCGCGCTCGGCTCGACGCTGGATGCGCTGCTCGAATCGGAGCCCCTCGACGAGCGCGCCACGCTAGAGATCTCCCTCGAGCGCGCCATGCGCGGGTCGACATTCCAGGCGCTGGGCATCGAGCCGTTCCGCATCGGCAAGTCGGTCCCCACCGAGGCGCTCTCGGCGATGATCGCGCTGCAGGGCGAGATCGAACGGCTGCGCGATGAACGTGCCGCGACTCCCGAAGAGGCGCGCCGTGCCAACGTCGCGCTGCGCAAGCTCATGCGCACGCAGAACAACTACTTCGCCGACCTCGAGGCTCACGCACGGCGCATCCTCGACGCCGTCGACCATCCCGGCGGTCCGCTCACGCAGCGCACCGCGTCGAACATCGCGGCGCACCTCGGGTTCACGCTCCACTACGTCCCCGATCTTCCGCAGACCACCCGCAGCGTCGCCGACATCAAGAACGGCAGGCTCTACCTCTCGAGCCGCCTCGCGTCCAAGGGCGATCCGCGCACCGCCGTGCTGCAGGCTCTGTCCAGTCGCATCCTCGGACATCGGGAGCCGACGTCGTACGCCGAGTTCCTGCGCCAGCGCGTCGAGACGAACTACCTGACAGGGGCGCTGCTGATCCCCGAAGCGCACGTCGTGCCCGCACTGCGCGAAGCCAAGAAGGACCGCGCGATCTCGATCGAAGACCTGCGCGATGCCTATTCGGTGTCGTACGAGACGGCCGCGCACCGCTTCACGAACCTCGCGACGATGCACCTGGACATCGCCGTGCACTTCCTCAAGGTGCACGAATCGGGCACCATCACGAAGGCCTACGAGAACGACGACGTCAACTTCCCGACCGACCGCCTCGGCTCGATCGAGGGGCAGATGTGCTGCCGCAAGTGGACGTCGCGCGTCGTCTTCGACGAGGACGACCACTTCAACCCGTACTACCAGTACACCGACACCGGCAACGGCACGTATTGGTGCACCGCCCGCGTAGAGCTGTCGAGCGAGGGTGCGCACTCCGTGTCGGTGGGTGTGCGCTTCGACGACACGAAGTGGTTCATCGGGCGGGACACGGCCCACCGTGGCACGTCGACGCACTCCGTCGAAGCGTGCTGCCGCCGTGCCCCCGCCGAGCTCGAGTCGGCCTGGCGCGAGCATTCGTGGCCCAACGTCCGCACCCCCCGGACACTGCTCGCGACGCTGCCGACGGGTGCGTTCCCCGGCGTCGACACGACCGATGTGTACGAGTTCCTCGAGGCGCACGCGCCGCGTTGAGATCGATCAGCGGCCCGCGATGAGGTCGGCGGCTCGCGCGAACCCCGACGTGCCCGTCGACGCCCCGGATGCCTCGGCCCGGTCGGCTGCGCGATACGCCGTGTAGATGGCGTTGACGGCGAGCCATCGCAAGGGCTCGGGCTCCCACTTCTTCGCGCGGCGGCCGACCCAGGGCAGCCGCGTCAGGTCGGTGTCGCGCTCGAGCACGAGGTCGGCGAGCGTGCGGCCGGCGAGGTTCGTCGCTGTGACCCCGGTGCCCACGTAGCCCCCCGCCCAGCCGAGGCCCGTGCGGCGGTCGAGGCCGACGGTGGCCGCCCAGTCGCGCGGCACACCGAGCACGCCGGCCCACGCGTGCGCAATCGGCACACCGGCGGCATCCGGGAAGAAATCGTGAAGCAGCGCCGTGAGCGAGGCGATCGTGCGCTCCTGCGTCGTGCCGTCGGTGTCGACGCGCGACCCGTAGCGGTACGGCACGCCGCGGCCGCCGAACGCGATGCGGTCATCGGCCGTGCGCTGGGCGTACATGTACACGTGCGCGAGGTCGCCGAGCGTCTCGCGGCCCGTCCAACCGATCTGGTTCCACACCGCCGCGGGCAGGGGATCGGTCACGATCATCGACGAGTTCATCGGCAGCCAGGTGCGGTGCTCGCCGTGCAGATCCGCCGTGAACCCCTCGGTCGCGCGCAGCACGTGCGCGGCCCGCACGGTGCCGCGGTCGGTCACGGCGCGGCCGGGCTCGATCCGCTCGACGCGGGTGTGCTCGTAGATCGCGACGCCGTGTCGTTCGACCGCCCCAGCGAGGCCGGCCACGAGCTTGGCGGGGTGCAGGCGGGCGCAGTGCGGATGCCACATGCCTCCGAGCGCACCCGAGACGCGCACGCGCGAGGCCGCAGCAGCGGCATCCATCATCGTGACGTCGGTGTGCGGCCAGGCCTGCTCTGCGGCCGCCGCCGTGCGCAGACGGGCGAGCTGTGCGGGCGTGCGGGCGACGGTGAGCTCGCCGCCCTTGACGATGTCGGCGTCGATGCCCTCGCGCACGGTCACCGCGATGACCTCGTCGACGGTCTCGGTGAGGGCCCGCTGCTGCCGCGCGCCGCCGTCACGGCCGTAGCGTTCGCGCGCGCCCGTGACGGAGTTCGTGAGCCAGCCGCCGTTGCGGCCCGAGGCTCCGAACCCCGCGAACCGCTGCTCGACGACGGCGATGCGCAGATCGGGTTGCCGGGTCGCGAGGTAATACGCCGTCCACAGGCCCGTGTACCCGGCTCCGACGATGGCGACATCGACCTCGATGTCCCCCGGCAGCGCTGGGCGCGGCGGGGGAGTGCCCCCGAGATCGCGCCACCACCACGACACCGCTCCGTTGCGCATGCACCCATCATGCCGCGCGCGTCGTCCGGACACATCGCCCGGTTCCGGGGGGTCAGGCGCGGGGAGGGAGCACCTGCAGGGCCGCCCAGAGCTCGGCGCGGGTGGCGAACGAGGCGAGGTCGCGATCGAGCAGGCGCGCGACGTGCGCGAGGCGCGTGCGGACGGTGTGCCGGTGCACCCCCAGTGCGCGGGCGGATGCCTCATGGGAGCAGTCGTTGTCGAGCCAGGCGGCGAGCGTCTCGACGAGCCGCGAACCCTGTGCGTCGTCATGCTCGATGAGCGGGCTGAGTTCAGCGCGGGCCAGGGCCTGCGCGTCGGCCGAAAGGGCTGACAGCACCCCGGACCGCGCGATGTCGGCGAACGCCGTCACGGCTGCGCCCCCGCGGTCCCGCGCAACGCGCGCCTGGTCGACGGCTGCGCGGAACCCGTCGTAGCCAGCCGGGTCGGACACACCGAGCCGCACCTCGAATCTGTCGACGACTTCGTGCAGCACGCGCGGGTCGTCGGCGGGTACGACGATGACCAGGCCGTCGTCGCCCGCTCCGAAGAAGAGTGTGCCCCGCCGCTCGTCGGCTCGAAGTTCGAGCAGTTCGGCGATCGCGGCGGCGCGGATGCCGGTGGCATCGGTCATCGCGACGACGACGGGCGCGGGCGGCAGAGAGCCCCCGAGCTCGCGCGCGATGCGCCGCGCGAGGGCCGTGTCCCCCGACAGCAGCATCTGCACGAGGCCCGAGCGCAGGGCGTTTCGGGCCCGCGCGAGTCCGTCGTTCTGTTCGAGGGCGAGGCCGGCCATCGCGATGACGGCGGTCACGACGCCGCGGCCTTCGCGGTCGAGGTCGCCCGCGGCGATCGCGATGACGCCGCGCAGATGTCCGCCGCGGCCGAGTGTCTGCAGGGTGAAGGGCAGGTCGCCGATCCGCAGCGCCGAGGCCGCCCGTGCGCCGCGCCGCAGAACGCCGTCGACCTCGGTGCGCAGCGACGTCACGGTTTCGGGATCCAACGGCGACGGATTCTCGCGGACGAGCTCGCCCGCCGCATCGAACAGCCCCACCCACGTGCCGAGTTGTCGTGCGAGCTCGGCGAGCGTCGCGCCGAGCCCGTCGGGCCGCAGCGCCGCGAGCGAGATGGCGCGCTGCGCTGCGAGCGCCCAGCTGCGCCGCGCATAGGCCTGCGCCGCGATCGCCTCGGCGCCAGCGCGCGCGATCGCGAGGAACGGCGTGCGATAGGGCACTTCGAACAGCGGCATGCCCGTGCGCCGACACGCATCGACGAGGTCGGGCGGGATCCCCTCGCGCACGACCTCGGTGCCGAACCCGAGCGCTGCGACGCCCTGCGCATACAGGCGGTCGACGTACGCGTCGGCGGGCGTAGCCGACTCGCCCTGGAACTGCGTGCCCGTCGTGAGCAGCACGAGTCCCTCCGAGAGGAACGGTGTCGGGTCGGCGAGATCGCTCGAATGCACCCACCGGATCTCTCGGTCGAGCGTTTCGGGGTTCAGGCCTTCGCTCTCGAGTCGCAGGCGCAGATCGCGGCGCGCGAGAAGGGCGCGCAGGGTCGGCGCGGGGGCGGCGGTGGCGATGAGTTCTCCTCGTGTACCGGTCGTACAGGCCAGGCTTCAGAATGTACACGCAGGTGGGTGCGCCCGTCCGGGGGCCACCGTACGCTCGCGAGCATGATCGACACGTCCACCCTGCCTCTCGGCGGTCCCTCCCTCGCCCAGGAGCGCCGGCTCGTCACCAGCATCCCGGGTCCGCGCTCGCAGCAGCTGCTCGAACGCAAGGCGGCCGCCGTCGCAGCAGGGGTCGGTCACACCGTGCCGATCGAAGCCGTCGCGGCGGGCGGGGGCGTCGTCGTCGACGCCGACGGCAACTCGCTCATCGATCTCGGATCGGGCATCGCCGTCACGACCGTGGGCAACGCGCATCCGAAGATCGTCGCCGCCGTGCAGGAGCAGATCGCCCGGTTCAGTCACACGTGCTTCATGATTTCGCCGTACGACTCGTACGTCTCGGTCGCCGAGGCGCTCAACCGCGTCACGCCCGGTGACCACGAGAAGAAGAGCGCCCTGTTCAACTCGGGCGCCGAAGCCGTCGAGAACGCCGTCAAGATCGCCCGCAAGCACACCAACAAGACTGCCGTCGTCGCGTTCGATCACGGCTACCACGGCCGCACCAACCTCACGATGGCGCTCACCGCCAAGTCGATGCCATACAAGAGCGGGTTCGGCCCGTTCGCCGGCGAGGTGTACCGCGCGCCCATGTCGTACCCGTACCGTGACGGGCTCTCCGGCATCGACGCCGCTGAGCGTGCCATCACGCTCATCGAGAAGCAGATCGGCGCCGAGAACCTCGCCGCCGTCATCATCGAGCCCATCCAGGGCGAGGGCGGGTTCATCGTTCCCGCCGACGGGTTCTTGCAGGCGATCGTCGAGTGGTGTCACGCCAACGACGTCGTCTTCATCGCCGACGAGATCCAGACCGGCTTCGCGCGCACGGGGGAGATGTTCGCGTGTGACCGGTTCGGGGTCGTGCCCGACCTGATCACAACGGCGAAGGGGATTGCCGGTGGGCTGCCCCTGGCCGCTGTGACAGGCCGGGCCACGATCATGGACGCCGCCCACGCGGGCGGTCTCGGCGGAACGTACGGCGGCAATCCCGTCGCGTGCGCGGCCGCACTCGCCGCGATCGACGTCTTCGAGTCCGATGACATGCCCGGCCGCGCCCGCGAGATCGAGACGATCCTCACGCGCCGGCTGCGCGACCTGCAGGCCGCCGACCCGCGGATCGGTGATGTGCGCGGCTTCGGAGCGATGATCGCCGCCGAGTTCGTCGACCCCGTGACCGGTGCTCCGGACGCCGCCCTCACAGCAGCGGTCGCGAAGGCGTGCATCGCCGACGGCGTCATCGTGCTGACGTGCGGCACCTACGGCAACGTCATCCGCTTCCTTCCGCCGCTGTCCATCCCCGATGATCTGTTGAACGAGGGAATCGACGTGCTGGCCGCGGCGCTCGCCGCAGCCTGATCGTCCCGAGGCGAACCCTCACCCGCTGAAGGAGCGAGATGACTGAGATCACGCGAGATGTCGTCGTCGTCGGAGCCGGCGCAGCCGGCCTCACCGCGGCGAACGACCTGCGCAGGGCGGGGCTTTCGGTGATGGTGCTCGAGGCGCGAGACCGTGTCGGCGGGCGGCTGTGGACCGACGTCGTCGACGGGGCGACGCTCGAGATCGGCGGGCAGTGGGTGTCGCCAGACCAAGAGGCGCTGAAACAGACGATCGCCGAACTCGGCCTCCAGACGTATCCGCGCTACCGCGAGGGCGACTCGGTCTACGTCAACGCCGACGGTGAGCTCACACGGTTCACGGGCGAGATCTTCCCCGTGCCTCCTGAGACCGAGCGCGAGATGATCCGCCTCATCGACGAACTCGACGCGCTCACAGCCCAGATCGATCCGGATGCGCCGTGGCAGCACCCTGACGCGGATGCCCTCGACCGGATCTCGTTCGAGGCCTGGCTCGAACGTGCGACCCCCGATCAGGAGGCCCGCGACAACATCGGGCTCTTCATCGCGGGGGCGATGCTCACCAAGCCCGCGTATGCGTTCTCGGCGCTGCAGGCGCTGCTGATGGCCGCCAGCGCGGGCAGCTTCACCCACCTGGTCGACGCTGACTACATCCTCGACGAGCGGGTCGTCGGCGGCCTCCAGCAGGTGCCGATCCTGCTCGCCGAGCGACTCGGCGACGACGTCCGGCTCGGGCAGCCGGTGACCGAGATCCACACGAGCGACGAGGGCGTGACGGTCGTCACCGACACGGGGCTGCGGGTACGCGCACGTTACGTCGTTCTCGCGCACGCGCCGATCCTCTACCCGTGGATCGAGTTCGACCCACCTCTGCCTCGGCTCAAGCAGCAGCTTCACCAGCACCTGTCGATGGGTTTCGTCATCAAGGTGCACGCCGTCTACGACCGTCCGTTCTGGCGCGAGCAGGGGCTGTCGGGCACGGCATTCAGCCCCTACGAGTTGTCCCACGAGGCATACGACAACACCAACCACGGCGACGAGCGAGGCACGCTCGTCGGCTTCGTCTCAGACCGCAACGCCGACGACCTCTTCCGCGTCTCGGCCGACGAGCGTCGCGAGCGCATCCTCGAGTCGCTGTCGCACTATTTCGGGCCCGAGGCGAAAAACCCGCTCGTGTACTTCGAGAGCGACTGGGGCGCCGAAGAGTGGACGCGCGGTGCGTATGCCGCCAGCTTCGACCTGGGCGGACTCTCGCGCTACGGGCCCGATCTGCGGACACCGGTCGGGCGCATCTTCTTCGCGTGCTCGGATATGGCCGGCGCCGGCTATCAGCACGTGGACGGGGCGATCCGGATGGGTCACCTCGTGGCATCGGAGATCATCGAGGAGGCCCGCGCATGAGCCGGATCGTCGTCGGGTACACCGCCACGAACGCGGGCGCAGACGCCCTCGCGCTCGGCGCGCGCTTCGCGGCGGCGACGGGGGCGAGGCTCGACCTCGTCGTCGTGCTCCCCGACGAGAGTCGCAGCGTCATCACGCCCCCCGCCGCCAGTTACAGCCGTCACCTGCAGAAACAGGCCGAGGAGTGGCTTTCGGCGGCATCCGAGCGGGTTCCCGCGGGGGTGGAGCACGCGGGCCACGTGCGTTTCGCCGAGTCGTTCGCCGCCGGACTGGTCGAGGCGGCTCATGAGCTCGGGGCCGGGCAGATCGTCGTCGGCGCCGCCAATGGCGGGCGGCGCGGCCGGCACCGCCTCGGAAGCGTCGCGACCGAACTGCTTCACTTCGCCGACGTCCCGGTCATGCTCGCACCCGAGGGTGCCCGGCGCGTCGACCACGCGCTCGGGATCTCGCGAATCACGGCGGCCATCGGGCTGCGTCCCGGTGCCGACGTCCTCCTCGAGGAGAGCCTCGCGCTCGCGGCGGCGACGAGGTCCGAGCTTCGTCTGGTCTCGCTCGTTGCGATCGACCTGCCTGCCGGGATCGCCGGCAACGAATCAGCCGCGTACCACGCGGACGAAGTGCTCGTCCACGCTCGCGGCACACTGCCCAAGGGGGTCGTCGCCGAAGCCGTCGTGGGCCTCGGCGACAGCATCGAAGAGGCGGTCGCTCATCTCAGCTGGGAGCCCGGAGAACTCGCCGTCGTCGGCTCCAGCCGCCTCGCGAGGCCGCGACGGCTCTTCCTCGGGTCCACGGCGGCCAAGATGCTGCGCGAGCTGCCGGTGCCGATGGTGGTCGTTCCCCGCACGCGCAAGAAGAACAAGGACTAGGGGGCAGGAATGAGCACACCCAGCGGTGACAACGGAGTCACCACGAGGCCGGCGAAAGACACCGGGCTGTCGGCCAAAGGGCTCAGTGCGGGAACAGTGGGCCTGATCGGCGCCGTCGTCATCGGGATCTCCTGCATCGCACCGGCCTACACGCTGACCGCCGCACTCGGACCGACCGTCTCGGAGGCCGGGTTCCACGTGCCGGGGATCATCCTGCTCGGTTTCATCCCCATGCTGCTCGTCGCGTTCGGCTATCGCGAGCTGAACCGGCGGATGCCCGACTCGGGCACGTCGTTTACGTGGGCTGCCCGGGCGTTCGGCCCTTACGTGGGGTGGATGGCGGGGTGGGGGCTCGTTGCGGCGACGATCCTCGTGCTGTCAAACCTCGCCGGGATCGCGGTCGAGTTCCTCTTCCTGCTCATCGACCAGATAGCCGGCGGCTCGGGAACGATCGCCGAATGGGCCTTCAATCCGTTCATCAACGTCGCCGTCTGCCTCGTGTTCATGCTCGGAGCCACCCTGGTGTCGTACCGGGACATGCAGACGACGCAGAAGCTGCAGTACGTCCTCGTGACCTTCCAGGTGCTCGTGCTCCTGGTGTTCTCCATCACGGCGTTCGTGCATGTCGCCGGCGGAACCGCGTTCGATGCCAGCGCGGTCGACCTGTCCTGGTTCAACCCGTTCGCCGTCACACCGGCGATCGCGATCGTCGCGGGTCTGTCGCTGTCGATCTTCATCTTCTGGGGGTGGGATGTCACCCTCACCATGAACGAGGAGACGAAAGACCCCGAACGCACGCCGGGGCGGGCCGCGACCGTCACGGTGATCACGATCGTGGTGCTGTACCTGCTCATCTCGGTCGCGCTGCTCGCGTTCGCCGGAACCGGCTCCGAGGGTCTCGGGCTGGGCAACCCCGAGATCCAGGCCAACGTCTTCTTCTATCTGTCGGGGCCGATCCTCGGCCCGCTCGCCTTCCTCGTCTCGCTCGCCGTGCTCACCAGTTCGGCGTCGTCGCTGCAGTCGACCTTCGTCGGGCCGGCCCGCACGCTGCTCGCGATGGGCCACTACGGTGCGCTGCCGCCTGCGTTCGCCAAAGTGTCGCCCCGGTTCTTCACGCCCGGTTACGCCACGATCGTCTCTGCCGTGGTGGCATCCGTCTTCTACGCCATCATGCGATTCGTCAACGAGAACGTGCTGTGGGACACCATCACGACGCTCGGCATGATGATCTGCTTCTACTACGGCATCACGGCGTTCGCGTGCGTCTGGTACTTCCGCAAGCAGTGGGTCGACTCGGTGCGCAGCTTCTTCTTCACGCTGCTCTTCCCGCTCGTGGGCGGCATCGTGCTGCTGGTGCTGTTCGTCATCACGCTCGTCGAGAGCCTCGACCCCGACTACGGCAGCGGAACGGCATGGTTCGGCGTCGGCAGCGTCTTCGTGCTCGGCGTCGTGATCATCGGCCTGGGCCTGGTCGTCATGATCTGGCAGCGCGTGCGGCGACCCGCCTTCTTCCGCGGAGAGACCCTCAGTCTCGACGCTCCCGCAAGCCTTCGCCGTTCGCGCCGCTGACCGGCAGACTGTGACCACCCACCCGATCGGAGAGAGCCATGACCGACTACGCCGTCGTCAACCCCGCAACCGGTGAGACCCTCGCCACCTACCCGACGATCACCGATGATGCGTTGGATGCCGCCATCGCGCAGGCGGACGCGGCCTACCGCGCCTGGCGAGAGGTTCCCGTCGCCGAGCGAGCTGCGCGCATCCGTCGTGTCGCCGAACTTCACCGCGAACGCCGTGACGAACTCGCCGCGATCATCGTGCGTGAGATGGGCAAGCCGCTCGCCGCAGCCGAGGGCGAGGTCGACTTCGCCGCCGACATCACCGAGTACTACGCCGACCACATCGACGAGATCACGGGTGACCAGCCGATCGACATCGAGGGCGAGGGCACCGCCGTCATCCGCCGTACGCCCCTCGGAGTCCTGCTGGGCATCATGCCGTGGAACTTCCCCTACTACCAGGTGGCCCGCTTCGCGGCGCCGAACATCGCCGTGGGCAACACGATCATCCTCAAGCACGCGTCGCAGTGCCCCGAGTCGGCCGCTGCGATCGCGCAGATCTATGCGGATGCGGGCATGGGCGAGGGCGTGTACACCAACATCTACGCGACGAACGATCAGGCGGCGACCGTGATCGCCGACCGCCGCGTGCAGGGCGTCTCGGTGACCGGCTCGGAGCGCGCCGGCTCGGCCGTCGCCGAGATCGCGGGGCGCAACCTCAAGAAGGTCGCGCTGGAACTCGGCGGCTCCGATCCGTTCATCGTGCTCTCGACCGACGATCTCGACGCGACGGTCGATGCCGCCGTCCAAGCGCGCTTGGACAACACCGGCCAGTCCTGCAACGCGGCGAAGCGGTTCATCGTCGACCACGAGCTCTACGACGCGTTCCTCGAGAAGTTCGTCGAGCGGATGAGCAGCGCGACCGTCGGCGATCCTTTCGCGGAGGACACCGTCCTCGGCCCCCTCTCGTCGCGCACGGCAGCCGAGCGGCTTGCCGAGCAGGTGGATCGGGCCGTCGCGCAGGGCGCGACGCTCGTGACGGGTGGCACGCGCGACGGCGCGTACTATCCCGGCACCGTTCTGACCGGCGTCACTCCCGAGATGGACGCGTACCGCGAGGAGTTCTTCGGCCCGGTCGGCATCGTCTACAAGGTCTCGGGCGAAGACGAGGCCGTCACCCTCGCGAACGACACCCCGTACGGGCTCGGCTCGTATGTTTTCACGACCGACCGCGAGCAGGCGGAACGCATCGCCGACAAGATCGAGGCGGGCATGGTCTACGTCAACCTCGTGCTGGCCGACGAAGCCGGACTGCCGTTCGGCGGTGTCAAGCGGTCCGGAACGTCGCGCGAAATGGGCCTGCTCGCCGCCGACGAGTTCGTGAACAAGAAGCTCATCCGCGTCGGCCCCTGACCGCCGCGGCACCTCTGCCCCGCGCTGGGCGAGGCAGAGGTGTCGCAGGGCGCGAGAAAGGGGCAGGATGGGTGCATGGATGCACCGCGGGACCCCGTCGTCCGCCTGAGCGATGAACAGTGCTGGGAGCGCCTGCGCGGACAGGAGCTCGGGCGGCTCGTCACCCGCGTGGGACAGGTCATCGACATCTTTCCGGTCAACTACGTCGTCGACGGCGACGCCGTGCTGTTCCGCACGGCCGAGGGCAGCAAGCTGTTCGAGCTGACGGCCAACGACGAGGTGCTGTTCGAGGTCGACGACCACACCGAGACCGACGCGTGGAGCGTCGTGCTGCGCGGCCGCGCGCACGTGCTCGACACCTCGGCCGAGGTCGAACGGGCCGATGGGCTGGGACTCGTGCCCTGGATCCCGACGCTCAAGTACGCCTACGTGCGCGTGCAGGCGACGTCCCTCACGGGGCGCGCGTTCGAGCGCGACGAAGAACCGGACCGGTACGGCATCCAGCAGTACTGAGCCGGTTCGCAGGCGTCGAAGGCATGCCGTACACTGGTCAGTGCAGTTGAAGTCTGCATTCTTTCGCCGTGCCCGCGCTTTGGGTTCTTCTTGAAACACGGTCGCGGCGAGCGAGTGCAGCATCCTGGGATCCGAAGGATCTCTAGGGCGGTAGCTCAATTGGCAGAGCAGCGGTCTCCAAAACCGCAGGTTGCAGGTTCGATTCCTGTCCGCCCTGCGCGTCAGGGCCGTCGGCACTCACGCCGACACGCACTGATCCACGGAAGGTAAATCAGGTGACATCGATGATGCAGGACGAGCCGGGCGGCGACGTCGTCGCTTCGAGCGGCGCAACGCGCGAGAAGAAGCTCAACCCCTTCGCTCGCATCGTGCTGTTCATCCGCCAGGTCTTCGCCGAACTTCGCAAGGTCGTCACGCCGACGCGCCAGGAGCTGGTGAAGTACACCGCGGTGGTGCTCGGCTTCGTCGTCGTCATGATGGCGATCGTCTACGGCCTCGACCTGCTGTTCGTGTGGGTCACGACGGTCGTCTTCGGTATCCCCGCCTGAGCTGATTCACGACGCGGGCGGATCGTTTCCGCCCACGAATGGAAGTTAACGAAGTGTCTGAGAGATTTAACGACGACGTGGACTGGGCGACAGCCGCAGAGCAGTCCTCAGAGGACGACGAAGCCCAGGAGGGCAACATCCTTGCCGCGGAGGAGCGCTCGGTCGAGCCGGCCGAGCACGCTGCGTTGCATATCGTCGACGACGCGAACACCCAGAACCTCTCCGACAACGACGAGATCGACATCGACGACCCGGAGGCTGACGCGATCGTGAACGACGCCCTGAACATCGACGAGGCCGCAGAGGCCGAGGCTGCCGCAGAGGTCCTCAACGAGTCCATCGCCGACGAGGTTGCGGAGTTCGAGGCCGACCTCGCCGATGACGTGGAGCCCTACGACGGCCCCGACGTCAACGGCGAAGAGGACGCGCCCGAGGCCGCCGACGAGGTCGAGGCCACTGAGGCCGCGGACGAGTCCGACGACGACGAAGTCGAAGACGAAGACCCGTACGAGGCATTCCGCGCCGAGCTGCGCAGCCTGCCGGGCAAGTGGTACGTCATCCACTCCTACGCCGGCTTCGAGCGCAAGGTGAAGGCCAACATCGAGCAGCGCAAGTCGACGCTCGAGGTCGAGGACGACATCTTCCAGATCGAGGTCCCCATGGAGGACGTCGTCGAGATCAAGAACGGCCAGCGCAAGATGGTCACGCGCGTCCGGATCCCGGGCTACGTGCTCGTGCGCATGGACCTCAACGAAGACACCTGGTCGGTCGTGCGTCACACGCCCGGCGTCACAGGCTTCGTGGGCAACGCGCACAACCCGACGCCGCTGCGCTTCGAAGAGGCCTTCAACATGCTGAAGAGCCTCGTCGAGATCAAGGAGGTCGCCCCCTCGAAGGGCGGAGCCGCCTCCAAGCAGGGTTCCGTCGCCGCGTCGCGCGTCATCCCCGCCGAGATCGACTTCGAGGTCGGCGAGACGATCACGATCAAGGAGGGCTCGTTCGCGGGTCTTCCCGGCACGATCAGCGAGATCAAGCCCGAGAGCGGCAAGCTCACGGTCCTCGTCTCGCTCTTCGAGCGCGAGACCCCCGTCGAGCTGTCGTTCGACCAGGTCACCAAGCTGTAATCAGACTTCCCCGCGGTCGCTGAGCTCGTCGAAGCACCGAGGGGGAAACCGCGATCCGGAAATGCCGGATGCGCGGGAGAACCGGATGCACTCGCATCCGATTCGATGAAAGGAAAAAGGAATGGCACCGAAGAAGAAGGTGACCGGCCTGATCAAGCTTCAGATCAAGGCCGGTGCAGCCAACCCGGCGCCGCCGATCGGGCCCGCGCTCGGTCAGCATGGCGTCAACATCATGGAGTTCTGCAAGGCGTACAACGCCGCGACCGAGTCGCAGCGCGGCAACGTCATCCCCGTGGAGATCACCGTCTACGAGGACCGCAGCTTCACGTTCATCCTGAAGACCCCGCCCGCCGCCGAGCTGATCAAGAAGGCCGCCGGAGTGGGCAAGGGATCGGCCACGCCGCACACCACCAAGGTGGGCAAGCTCACGAAGGATCAGGTTCGCCAGATCGCCGAGACCAAGCAGCCTGACCTGAACGCGAACGACATCGACGCTGCGGCGAAGATCATCGCCGGCACGGCCCGCTCCATGGGCATCACGGTCGAGGGCTGAGGGGAATAGACATGGCACACAAGTCCAAGGCCTACAAGGCCGCTGCGGCGAAGATCGCCGCCGACACGTTCTACACGCCGACCGAGGCCGTCGCCCTGGCGAAGGAGACCGGTTCGTCGAAGTTCGACTCGACCGTCGAGGTCGCGCTCAAGCTCGCCGTCGACCCGCGTAAGGCCGACCAGATGGTGCGTGGCACCGTCATGCTGCCGCACGGCACGGGCAAGACCGCCCGCGTCATCGTGTTCGCGACGGGTCCGGCTGCTGAAGCCGCCATCGCCGCGGGCGCCGATGAGGTCGGCGGCGCCGAGCTCATCGCCAAGGTCGCCGACGGCTGGACCGACTTCGACGCAGCCGTGTCGACCCCCGAGCTCATGGGCCAGGTCGGTCGTCTCGGTAAGGTCCTCGGTCCCCGCGGCCTCATGCCGAACCCGAAGACCGGCACTGTCACCCCCAACGCGGCCAAGGCCGTCGAGGAGATCAAGGGCGGCAAGATCGAGTTCCGCGTCGACAAGCACGCCAACGTGCACTTCATCGTCGGCAAGGCCTCGTTTACGGCCGAGCAGCTCGATGAGAACCTCAACGCTGCTCTCGAAGAGATCGTGCGTCTGAAGCCGTCGAGTGCAAAGGGTCGCTACATCCAGAAGGGTGCCGTGTCGACCACGTTCGGCCCCGGCATCCCGCTGGACGTCAACGTCATCTGAGCCACACCACGAAGGACCTCACCTACGGGTGGGGTCCTTCGTCGTTGACGGGGGGAGGGCACTCCGTCGCACGAACCTCGAACCCGTAGGAGTCCGTGGGGGCGGCATCGGTCACGATCACCTCGTCGACCCGTGAGCCGGGCGGGCCCTCGGCCATCCATGCCAGCACCCGGTCGACCTGGGCCCCGGTTCCCTCGATCTCGGCCTCGACGCTGCCGTCGCGGCGGTTGCGGACCCAGCCCGACACGCCGGCATCGTCGGCGATGCTGCGCATCGTGTAGCGGTAGCCGACGCCCTGCACAGCGCCGCGGACGACGACATGCACGCGCTTCATCTCCCCATCGTGGCGCGGACCGGGGGCAGACTCAACCGGTCTCAGCGCATCAGCACGAGCGAGAGGCCCAGTCCGATCATGACGACGGCGATGACGGCGTCGAGCACGCGCCACGCCCTCGGTGTGGCCAGCCACCGGCTGAGGAACCGGGCGCCGAGGGCGAGCCCGAAGAACCACACGAAGCTCGCGGTGACGGCGCCAGCGGCGAACCACCAGCGCGTGTCGCCGTGCGTGCTGGCCACCGAGCCGAGAAGGAACACCGTGTCGAGGTACACGTGCGGATTGAGCCACGTGAGTGCGAGCGTCGTGAGAAGCACCGGCGCGAGCCGCGTGCGCGTGGCGGCCCCGGCGGCGGGGGCCTCGGGCTCACCCGTCGCACGGAGTGTCTCGCCGCCGGGGCGCCATGCCCGCTTGGCGGCGAGGAGCCCGTACCCGACGAGGAAGGCCGCGCCCGCCCAGCGAACGACGTCGACGAGCCACGGAACGGCCTGCAGGACGAGCCCGATGCCCGAGACGCCCAGCACGATGAGTGTCGCATCCGAGACGGCGCACACGGCCGCGACGGCGACGACGTGCTCGCGACGCAGGCCCTGTCGCAGCACGAAGAGATTCTGCGCGCCGATCGCGATGATGAGTGAGAGGCCGAGACCGAGGCCGGCGAGAAGAGAGACGAGCACGATTCGAGGCTAGAGTCTGCCGTCGGTCCATTCCAGCTCATGATTCTTCATGCCCATTAGCATGGCTGATGATGCGCATCCCGTTCGAACTCGCCGAGACCGTCGCCGTCGTCGTCGACGAGGGCACCCTCGATGCCGCGGCGCGACACCTGCACATCACCCCCTCGGCGGTGAGTCAACGCGTCAAGACCCTCGAAGAGCTGCTCGGGCGCACCGTGCTCGTGCGGTCGAAGCCGGTGCGGACAACCGCAGCCGGCGCGGCCGTGGTGCGCTTGGCGCGTCAGGCGGCGCTCCTCGAGCACGACACTCTCGCCGAGCTCGGTGCTGATCCCGACGGGGGACTGCGCACCTCGGTCGCACTCGCCGTCAACGCCGATTCGCTCGCGACGTGGTTCCTCGAACCGCTCGCACGGCTCGCCCATCGGCATCCCGTCGTGTTCGATCTGCACCGCGACGATCAGGATTTCACGGCTGGCCTGCTCGAATCGGGCACCGTCATGGGCGCCGTCACGTCGCGCGCGGAGCCCGTCGCGGGATGCCGCGTCTCGACGCTCGGAGCGATGCGGTATACGGCGGTCGCGACTCCGGCCTACGTCGCGCGGTGGTTTCCCCGCGGTCCGGATGCCGCGGCCCTGGCCGCCGCACCACGCATCGACTTCGACCGCCGAGACGATCTGCAGGGGCAATGGCTCTCCGCTCAGAGCGTCGCCGCCACCGCGCCGCCTCGTCACTACGTACCGGCGTCGAACGACTTCGCGTCGGCGACGCTGCTCGGACTCGGGTGGGCCCTGCTGCCCACGTTCCAGTCGCAAGGCCCCCTGGCCGCCGGCGACCTCGTGCCGCTCGGTGGGCCGCCCGTCGATGTGACGTTGCACTGGCAGCAGTGGAACCTGCGCTCTCCGCTCCTCGGGGCGATCGCCGATGAGATCGTCGCTGAGGGGCGCAGGGTCCTCGCCAGCGTGTGATAGGGCCCCAACATTCCGTTCGCGACATGTGGGCCGCGTAGCGTATAGACCAGCGATCGGCGGACGCCGTTGGCTCCGCGGCCCCATGGTCCCCGATCGGAAGCGCAGGTGCGTTATGACCGCTACCACCCTCGAGCCTCGGCTCGGTCCCGTCCGGCAGACCTACGCGTCTACGGAGGACTTTCCGCCCATGGCGCGGGCCTACACGGATGTGGCTCAGGTGGTGCGCGAAAGCGGCCTGCTGCGCCGGGCACCGTGGTTCTACGCCTTCGTCGGCGTCATGATCGCACTCGGCTTCGGCGGCGCCATCACCGGATTCATCCTGCTCGGCGATAGCTGGTTCCAGCTGCTGATCGCGGCTGCTCTCGGCATCCTGTTCACGCAGGTCGCCTTCCTGGCGCACGAAGCGGCCCACCGCCAGATCCTGTCATCGGGCCCGGCCAACGACCGGCTCGCCCGCCTGCTCGCGAACGGCATCGTCGGCATCAGCCTGTCGTGGTGGACGACGAAGCACACGCGTCACCACGCGAACCCCAACCGGGTCGGCAAGGACCCGGACATCGAGATCGACACGATCTCGTTCATCGAAGAGGACGCGGCCTCGGCGCGCGGTCTGCGTCGCCTGATCACCCGCAAGCAGGGCTGGCTGTTCTTCCCGCTCTTGACGCTCGAGGGCCTCAACCTGCATTACCTCGGCATGAAGCACCTGCTGAGCCGTGGCCCCGTCAAGCACCGCTGGCGCGAGCTCACCCTCGTCCTCCTGCGTTTCGCGGTCTTCGTCGGTCCCGTCTTCGTCTTCCTCCCGCTCGGAATGGCGTTCGCCTTCCTCGGTGTGCAGCTCGCCGTCTTCGGCGTCTACATGGGTGCGTCGTTCGCTCCCAACCACAAGGGAATGCCCGTCATCGCGCCGGACGCGAAGCTCGACTTCTTCACGAAGCAGGTACGCACCTCGCGCAACGTCTCGGGCGGCTGGTGGGCGACGTGGCTCATGGGCGGACTCAACTACCAGATCGAGCACCACCTGTTC
This sequence comes from Microbacterium sp. Y547, assembly GCF_057669785.1. NCBI lineage: Bacteria > Bacillati > Actinomycetota > Actinomycetes > Micrococcales > Microbacteriaceae > Microbacterium > Microbacterium sp. Y547. The sequence goes on along the minus strand of NZ_JBYHFN010000001.1, from coordinate 211,356 downwards.
CCGAGCATGCCTCGCACGCACCTCGCCAAGACGCGCGAGATCGTCATGGAGCAGTGTCGGACGCTCAACGTCCCGTACACCGAGACGACGATCCTGCAGTCCTACGGCATCGTGATCGACTACCTCAACCGGGTGGGACTGGCCGCACGCGACCCGTTCGACTGCCCGATGGTCTCGGCCTACCGCCCGTCCTGACGCCGGGTCAGTCGTCGCTGACGCGAAGGACGATCTTGCCGCGCGTGTGCCCCTGCTCCAGGAGTGCGTGTGCCGCGGGGGCATCTGACAGGTCGAAGACCTCGTCGACGTGGATCCTCAGCGCACCGGTGTCGATCAGATCGGCCATCGCCGCGAGTGCACGCCCGTCGGGGATGACCTTGTACGACGTCGCACGCACCCCCGCCGCCTGGGCCGCTGCGGCGTAGCCGGGCCAGGACCCTGTCGCGACGGGGATGTAGAGGCCGTCGGGGCGCAGGACGCCCAGCGAACGCGTGCCGGTGTCGTCGTGCACGTTGCCGATGGGGTCGATCACGACATCGACGTCGCTCACGATGTCTTCGAAGCGCGTCCTGCGGTAGTCGATGACCTCGGATGCACCCAGATCGCGCAGCCACGCGAGATTGCGCTCCGAGCCTGTCGCCGTCACGTGCGCCCCGAAGTGCGCGGCCAGCTGCACGGCGAAATGGCCCACGCCGCCCGCGCCGGCGTGGATGAGGATGCGCTGACCTTCGTTCGCCCGGGCGGCGTCGACGACGAGCCCCCACGCCGTGAGTGCCGCGAGCGGAACACCGGCGGCCTCGGCGTGCGACAGCGACGCGGGCTTGCGGGCAGCGGACAGCGAGGGGAGCACGACGTACTCGGCGTACGTGCCGCCCGAGCGCGGGAAGGGCACCATTCCGAAGACGGGCGTGCCCGGCTGCAGGGGGTGCGACTCGTACGGCGCGCGTACGACGATGCCGCTGACGTCGTAGCCGAGCGTCGAGGGGAACGACCCGATGAGCCCGGAGACGCCTGTGCCGCCGCGCGTCTTCGCGTCGATCGGGTTGATTCCGGCGGCGACGACACGCACGAGCAGCTCGCTGAGTGCGGGCGCCGGCAGGGGGAGCGTCGCCTCGCGCAGGACGGAGGGGTCACCCGGCCTATCGAACACGATCGCCCGCATGTGCTCGGGCGGGGCGGGAACAGGGGTGACGGTCATGACGGGATCCTTTCGGGCGTGAGTGAGGCGCAGCATCCAGTCAACCGGATTCCGTCGCGAGCGGGCGCGTCAGGTGCTCGGTGTCGCGCCATCCCGGAGCGTGTGAAGCAGATGCGTCAGGCGACGGATGTCGTCGAGGTCCCAGCCGCCGAGGGTCTCGGCCAGACCGGTCTCGTGCGGTGCCCGGGCCACCGCGAGGCGCTCGAGACCGAGCGCGGTCGGTGCGATGAGGCTCGAGCGGCCGTCGTCGGGGTCGCGGGTGCGGTCGACGAACCCCAGCTGTTCCAGCTCGCGGACAGTCCGGCTGACCTGGCCCTTGTCGGCGGCGAGCGCCTCGGCGAGCTCTGAGGGCGTCACACGCTCGCGCCGAACGATGGTCGTGAAGACCTTGTAGGCGCCGGGGAGCATGCCCGGGCTCATCCGCTCGGCATTGACGGCGAACTGGCGGCGCACGAGGTCGAACAGCTCGCTGAACTCGGCTTCCAACGCGCGCACGGCGTCCTTGTGCTCGGCGCTGTGCCCGGTCATCGGGGTCGTCATGACCGGCCCCCGCGACGGCGGCGCCGGGGGGCGGCATCGGACTCGACCGTCGGAATCGGCCCGGTGGCGGTGATGGCGGCCATGCCCGCTTCCGAGCCGATCGTGGCGAGATCCGCTTCACCGGCCTCGAGGCGCTCCCGCGTCGTCATACGCGTGAGCGGCACGTTCGGCAGGAAGATGATGGCGATCAGGCTCAGCACCGCGAACGGTGCGGCGATGAGGAAGGCCTGTGAGATGCCCTGCGCGTAGATGTCCTCGACGATGAGTCGGATGCTCTCGGGCAGCGTGTACACGGCGGGCATCGTGCCGGCGAACAGCTGCTGCGTGATGGCGGCACCCTCGGCTCCCAGGCCTGCCGCCGCCGCGCCGATGGCCTCTTTGCTCGACACGAACAGATCGGTGACGCTCGCAGCCAGCGCGGCGCCCATGACCGAGACGCCGATCGTGCCGCCCACGCTGCGGAAGAAGGTCACTCCCGATGAGGCGGCGCCCATCTCATCGGGGCGCGCGGTGTTCTGCACGACGAGCACGAGGTTCTGCATGGTCATGCCGACGCCTGCACCCATCAGGAACATGTAGATCGAGACGAGCACGAAGTTGGTGTCGTAGCGCAGCGTCGTGAGCATGCCCAGGCCGGCGATGAGCAGGATCGAGCCCACGACGAGGTAGCTCTTCCATGCGCCGAAGCGGCTGATCAGCTGGCCGACGACGATCGACGAGACCAGCAGTCCACCGATCATCGGCAGCGTCATGAGCCCGGCTTCGGTCGGCGTCGCGCCCCGCGCCATCTGCATGTACTGGCTGAGGAAGACCGACGACCCGAACATGGCGATGCCCGTGGCGATCGAAGCGAGCACAGAGAGGGTGAACGTGCGGTTGCGGAACATGCGCAGCGGAATGAGCGGTTCGCGCGAGCGCAGCTCGACGACGATGAACAGCGCCGTCGCGAGGGCAGAACCGCCGGCCATCAACAGGGTCTCGAGGCTCCACCAGTCATACGTCGTTCCGGCGCCGGTGATCCAGATGAGCAGCAGCGAGACGGCGGCTGTCAGCAGCACGATGCCGAGATAGTCGATGCTCGCCTTGCGCGTGCGGTTCGAGATGCCCAGCGTCCGCTGCAGCAGGAAGAGCGCGGCGATCGCGAAGGGAATCGCGATGAAGAAGTTCCAGCGCCAGCCGAAGGCGTCGGTGATGACACCGCCCAGCAGCGGACCGCCGATGGTCGCGAGCGCCATGACGGCGCCGAACAGGCCCATGTAGCGTCCGCGTTCGCGGGGGCTGATGATGTCGGCCATGATGATCTGGCTGAGAGCGGCGAGGCCACCGGCGCCCACTCCCTGTGCGGCGCGGAAGGCGATGAGCGTGCCGGGATCCTGGGCGAACCCGGCCGCGGCGGTTGCGAGCACGAAGAGCACCAGGGCGATCTGGATCAGCAGCTTGCGGTTGAACAGATCGGCGAGCTTGCCCCAGATGGGCGTCGAGATCGCCGTCGTGAGCAGCGTCGCGGTGATGACCCAGGTGAATGCCGACTGGTCCCCGCCGAGGTCGTGCACGATGACCGGGAGCGATGTCGAGACGACGGTCGAAGCGAGCATCGACACGAACATGCCGAGCAGCAGCCCGGAGAGGGCCTCGAGGACCTGCCGACGGGTCATGCCGGATTCGGTGAGAGGGGCAGCGGACGATGCCATGGCTTCCTTACAGGATCGGGTACCGCGACGCCCTCGGCGCGAAAGTTGACAAGGGTCAACTATAGGTCGTTAGTTGATGTGCGTCAACCATCCCATGGCGACGAGGCACGACGGCAGGCGTCGAGTCCCGCGAGGGGCCGGGTCGAGGTCAGTCGGCGAGCGCGAGGGCGCGGAAGGGAGCGCGTACGGGCGGGGGAGTCTGCTCGGCAGGACGCACGGCGCGCAGGTGCCGGCGGTGCAGTTCGTCGATGAGTGACGTCGCGAGGTGCACGAGCTTGGCGATCTCGGCTTCGTCGCGGTCGACCCACGCGCAGCGCGGCTCGTCGCCCACGGGCACGAAGTCGTCGTGCTGCTCCCACGCCACGAGTGTGCGCTCGGCGCCGAGCACGTGCTGCTGCCAGAAGATCTGCCGAAGGTACGTGCGCGGGATGCTGCGCCAGGCCTTGTTCGTCGTCTTGATCTCGGCGAGGGTCACGCGCCCCTGGCTGTCGACGGTGACGCCGTCGGGGGTGGCCAGATGGCGCTTCTCGACCGTCGCGTGGAACAGCGCGGACGAGGGCTGGATGCCGTGCGTCGCGGCGACCCACGCGGCGATCTCGGGTTCGCGGCGCCGGCCGTGCGCCGTGTAGGCATTGCCTGAAAAGCCGGAGCCCAGCAGCTTGGCGTCTGCGGCACGAGGGATCGCCCGCTCCGAGGTGAGCGAGGCGACGTCCGTCGCCGTGATCCCCCGTGAGCGTGCCCGCACCCACGCCACCCGGTCGCGGGAGTCCGCGACGATTCGCGCAGCGAGTTCGGGTGTCACGGCTTCGACCCTACGCCGCCCCACCGGACGGCACGGCGCGGCACGCGCGGTTCGTGATGGTTATAACCGCGCGCCCTCGATCTGTAGCCTTTGCCCGCGCCCCTAGGTACACACTGGAGAATGCCCTCCAAGAACACCGACCCCCGAGTCGAACTCGGTCGTCGTCTTGCGGCCCAGCGGTTGGCGCGGAAGCTGACCGCAGAGGGGCTCGCGGCCGTCGCCGACCTCGACGTGTCGAACATCCGAAAGATCGAGGCCGGGTCGAACCCGCAACTGGTGACGGTTCTGAAGATCGCCGGCGTGCTCGAGGTCGACATGGGTGAGCTGTTCCGCGGTATCGACCCGTATGGGCTCACCGGAGAGGATCGGCCCACGCGCGTCTCCGAGGTCGACCCGCGGTTCTGGCGGCCCCGTGACCGGATCGCCTGACGGCCGGACGGGCGCTGCGACACGGCGTGCGTTCCGAGGGGCGCGCGATTTGGTGCGCAGCGCGGTGTGACGTACCCTGGGTGAAGCCAAAGACCGCCGGTCATCGGCGTGCGTGTGAGCGCACATCGATCGAAGCTCTGCGACATGCAGGGGCCCGCGCAGGTGTCACGAACTTCTTCCAAAGCTCCGTGCGCTTGCGCCGGAGCTTTTTTGATGTCCAGACGGAAGAACCGGATGCCTGCGGCTGACGCTCCGCCATCGCGGAGCATCTCACACACATAAGGAGTGACCATGGCGCAGAAGGATGCATCGGTCGCCGAGCTCACGAAGAACTTCGAGGACTCGACTGCCGTTCTGCTGACCGAGTACCGCGGTCTGACGGTTGCTCAGCTCAAGGAGCTGCGCAACAACATCCGTCAGGACGCGGAATACGCCGTGGTGAAGAACACGCTGACCAAGATCGCCGCGAACAACGCGGGGATCACCTCGATGGACGAGGGCCTCAAGGGCCCGTCGGCCATCGCATTCGTGCACGGCGACTTCGTCGCCACTGCGAAGGCTCTGCGTGACTTCGCCAAGGCCAACCCGATGCTCGTGATCAAGGGTGGCGTTTTCGAGGGAAACCCCCTCACCGCCGACGAGGTCAACAAGTACGCCGCGCTCGAGAGCCGTGAGGTTCTGCTTGCAAAGGCTGCGGGCATGATGAAGGCGACGATGGGCAAGGCTGCCGCGACCATCGACGCGCTTCGCGAAAAGCTGGAGACCGCCGAAGCCGCGTAAGCGACTGGCGATCTCGTCTCACAAACCCCATCAATCTAGGAGATACATCATGGCCAAGCTCAACACTGAGGAACTGCTGCAGCAGTTCGCCGATCTGACCCTCGTCGAGCTCAGCGAGTTCGTCAAGGCGTTCGAGGAGAAGTTCGACGTCACCGCTGCTGCTCCCGTCGCCGTTGCCGGCGCCGCTGGCGCGGGTGGCGAGGCCGCTGCCGAGGAGGAGAAGGACTCGTTCGACGTCATCCTCGAGGCTGCCGGCGACAAGAAGATCCAGGTCATCAAGACCGTCCGCGAGCTCACCTCGCTCGGTCTCGGCGAGGCCAAGGCCGTCGTCGACGGTGCACCCAAGGCCGTCCTCGAGGGCGCGAGCAAGGAAGCCGCCGAGAAGGCCAAGGCTGCGCTCGAAGAGGCCGGCGCGACCGTCACCCTCAAGTAATCGCGATCAGCGATCTCCACGTCTTCTGACGTGACGCCGAAGACCCCCGGGTTCACCCGGGGGTCTTCGTGCATTCCGCGGTCGGGAGCGGGCGAGTATACCGATGCGGTCGCACGGCAGAAGGGGGGTTGCCGCGCGGGACGTGGGGTCCTACGGTGACCAACGTGGAAGCGATTCCGCATCGCTCCCACGACACAGCGCGCACGTACACCGTGCACCGCAACACCGAAGGGGATCGCAATGAACGCACGCACTCATAGGCGCAGTGCCGCTTCCATCGCTGCACTCGGAGCCGCCGGTCTGCTCATCGCCGGATGCGCCGGCGGTGGGGGAGACGGCGGCGGAGAGACCGTCGAGGGAGACTTCTCAGGCCAGACCCTCAAGGTCGCCGCGGCCTGGTCAGGAGCCGAACAGTCCAACTTCGAAGCGGTGCTGCAGAAGTTCTCGGAGGACACCGGCGCCCAGGTCGACTACACGAGCTTCGGTGACAACGGACCGACGTTCCTGCAGGGACAGCTCGAAGGAGGCTCGCCGCCCAACGTCGCGGTCATCGGGCAGCCGGCGCTCATGCAGTCGCTCGCTGCCGCCGGTGACCTCATTCCGCTGAGCGACGCGACCCGCAGCGCCGTCGAAGAGAACTACTCCGACAGCTGGATCGATCTCGGTTCGGTCGATGGTGAGCTGTACGGCGTGTGGTTCAAGGCCGCCAACAAGTCGACGGTCTGGTACAACGCCGACATCTACGACGAAGCGGGAGCGTCCGCCCCCGAGGACTGGGACGGCTTCCTCGAGCAGCTGCAGCTGGTTCAGGACTCCGGCTACTCCGGCATCTCGGTCGGCGCCGACGTCGGCTGGCCGCTCACCGACTGGTTCGAGAACGTCTACCTCCGCACGGCGGGGGCCGAGAAGTACGACCAGCTCACAAAACACGAGATCCCCTGGACGGATCCCTCGGTCGCCGAGGCGCTCGAGGTCATGGCGACGCTGTGGTCGAGCGATGTGCTGCAGCCCGGAGGTGCGCAGCGCACGTTCCCCGAGAGCGTCACGGCCGTGTTCGGCGCAGACCCGCAAGCGGGCACCGTGTACGAGGGGGACTTCGTCGCCGGCAACATCACCGACGACGGCAACTCCGTCGTCGGCGAGAACGCGCTGTTCTATGACTTCCCGTCGATCAACGGCTCGGCGCCCGCCGTCGTCGGCGGCGGCGACGTCGCGATCCAGTTCGTCGACGACGAGGCGACCGATGCGCTCATGCAGTACCTCGCATCGCCCGCGGCGGCCGAGATCTGGGTGCCCAACGGTGGCCTGACCTCGCCGAACCGCAATGTCGACACGTCGCTGTACCCCGATGACACGGCACGAAAGATCGCCGAGGCGCTGACGGGTGCCGAGACGTTCCGATTCGACATGTCCGACCTCACGCCGAGCGCTTTCGGAGGCACGGCCGGGACCGGGTTCTGGCAGATCATGATCGACTTCTACGCCGATCCCACCGACATCCAGGGCACGATGGAAGCCCTGGAAGCGGCAGCCGTTTCGGCGTACTGACACTCCGCCACTCAGGATCGGACACACCGTGACCGCTCTCGTCGAGACCGCAGCGGACCCGAACCGGGGGGCCGAGCCGACCGCTCGGCCCCCCGGCAAGGGCCGCCTGCGCCGCGCCCTCATCGTCGCGTCGTTCCTCGGGCCCGCACTCGTCGTCCTCGGCGCGCTCGTGGTGTATCCGATCGTCTACACCCTCATCCGGTCGTTCTACAACCAGCGCGGCGATGCGTTCGTCGGCTGGGAAAACTACGTGACGATGTTCACGAACGAGAGCACGTTCACCGCGATCCGCAACAACGTCATGTGGGTGATCGTGGCGCCGCTGGCCTGCACGATCCTCGGCCTGATCTTCGCCGTCCTCCTCGAGAAGCTGAAGTGGAAGACGGCGTTCAAGCTCATCATCTTCATGCCGATGGCGATCTCGATGCTCGCCGCCGGGGTCATCTTTCGCGGCATGTTCCAGGAGGACCCCAACCTCGGCGTCGTGAACGCGGTCATCGTGGGTGTCGACAAGGCGTTCTCGAACGAGGCGGGGTATCCCGGGGCTACCCCGCGCGAGGGCTTCGGCATCATCGCCGACCGCGGCACGATCGCATCCGAGGACGAACTCGCACCCGGCAGCGTCCAGGACTTCCCGCTCGCCGGCATCCGTCAGTCGAACCTGCCGCCCGATGCGACCCAAGCCGCCGAGGCCTCGACGCCGGGTGCCACCGAGATCGCCGGGACGGTGTTCCTCGACGTCGTCTCAGGCGGTGGGGGAGTCAACGGTGAGATCGAGGACGGCAAGAGCGGGCTGCCCGGCGTGCGGGTGGATGCCGTAGCACCGGACGGCTCGATTCGCGGATATGCCACGACCGGCGCCGACGGCACCTACCTCATCGAGGGACTCACGGAGGGCGAGACCTATCGTGTCGCCCTGCCCGCGACGAACTTCGACGAGGGCTTCCAGGGCGTCTCGTGGCTCGGCCCGTCGCTCATCAACGCCGTCATCATCCTGTCCTACATCTGGATCTGGGCGGGGTTCGCGATGGTCATGATCGCCTCGGGGCTGTCGGCGATGGACCGATCGCTCCAAGAGGCCTCGCGCATGGACGGGGCCAATGAGTGGCAGGTGTTCACGAGGATCACCGCGCCGCTTCTGGCCCCCGTGCTCGTCGTGGTGATCGTCACCCTCATCATCAACGTGCTGAAGATCTTCGACCTCGTCTACGTCATACCGCCGGGAGTCTCGAAACCGGCGGCGAACGTGATCGCCGTCGAGATGTGGACCGTCTCGTTCGGCGGGGGAAGCAACCAGGGCCTCGGCTCGGCACTGGCGCTCCTGCTGCTCATCCTCGTGCTGCCGTCGATGATCATCAACGTGCGCCGCTTCCGCGAGGAGCGCAGCCGATGAGCGCGGCGTCAGCGGACCTCAGCATCGTCCGCGGAAAGAAGACCGTCGCGCAGAGGATCGTCGGTGTCTTCACCTCGAGCATCGTCAACATCATCCTCGCGATCGTCGCGGTCTTCTGGCTCGTTCCGACGGTCGGGCTGTTCCTCACGTCGCTGCGCAGTGCGGGCGACAACGCAGGGTCGGGCTGGTGGACGGTCTTCACGAAGCCCGCCGAGCTGACGATCGAGAACTACGCCAACCTGCTCTCGAACCCCACGATCACCGGCTCGTTCTGGAACACGATCGTGATCGCGGTGCCCACGACCGTGCTGGTCGTGCTGCTCGGCGCGTGCGCCGCGTATGCGTTCGCGTGGATGCAGTTCCCCGGCCGCGACTGGCTGCTCATCGTCGTCATCATCCTGCTCGCCGTACCGCTGCAGGTGGCGCTGATCCCGCTCGCACGTCTGTTCGGCACGCTCGGGATCTTCGGCAGCGTGCTGGGAGTCATCCTCTTCCACGTGGCGTTCGGGCTGCCGTTCGCGATCTTCCTGCTGCGCAACTTCTTCACGCAGGTGCCCGCGGAACTGCTCGAGGCCGCGCGCATCGACGGTGCGGGGGACTGGCGGATCTTCTTCCAGCTCATCCTGCCGCTGGGCCTGCCCGCGATCGCCTCGCTCGCGATCTTTCAGTTCCTGTGGACGTGGAACGACATGCTCGTCGCCCTCATCTTCACGAACTCCCAGTCGCAGCCGCTGACGGTCGCGATTCAGTCCCAGCTGCGTCAGTTCGGTGCGAACATCGACGTGCTGAGCTCGGGGGCGTTCCTGTCGATGATCGTGCCGCTCATCGTCTTCTTCGCCTTCCAGCGCTACTTCGTGCAGGCGCTCCTCGCCGGCTCGCAGAAGTAAGAGAAGGAGTGCGTCAGGAAGAGCAGCCCAAGCGCGTCTGGATCGAGCGCATGGCGTCGAGTTCGGCGGTCTGGCCGTCCTTCATGCTCTGTGCGACGGCGAGGGCGCGTGGTTCGGAGCCGAGGTCGAGGAGTGCCTGTGCCATCGGTATGGCGCCCTCGTGGTGGCGGATCATCAGCTCGAGGAAGAGGCAGTCGGCCTCGCGGCCGGTCGCGTCACGCAGGGCTGAGAGCTGCTCGGGCGTCGCCATCCCCATGGCGGCCTCGGCTTCTTGCGGGGTGAGCGGCGACCCGTCGCCGTGAGCGTGGCCCTCGCCGAGGGGCGCCATCCAGGCCATCATCGTGCCGTCGGATTGCGGCAGGCCCCACTTCACGAGCCAGTCGTACATCTCGCCACGCTGGCCCGACTGCGTCGTCGCGATGTCGTACGAGAGGATGCGCACCTCGTCGTCGTCGGTCTTGCGATAGATCTCCATCGCCATCTCGATCGCCTGCGTGTGATGAGCCTGCATGTCGCGGGCGAAGCCCGCCTCGGGCGAGGTGGTGCCGGGAAGCGCGACGGACGCTGACTGCCCGAAGGTCGAGAATCGACCGATCGCGAAGGCGAGGGCCGCGATCGCGAGAGCGGCGAGCGCGATGAGCGCCCAGCGCCTTGCTCCCGAGGCGGACCCCGCCGGCTCTGTCACGACTACTGCTTGCCGGGGCCGTCAATCGCGCCGGAGCACAGGGCGCCCGGCTCGGGGACGAGGTCGGAGCGCCAGTACTCCTCGAGGAACTCCTCGATGCGGGGGTCGGCTGCATCATCGACCTTGAGCTGCTGGTTCCACGCGCTGAGCGCGATGGGCGTGTCGAGCCCCTCGAACGGCGAAAGGATCACGTAGCTCGACGGCAGCTTGCTCTTGAGCAGGTCGAGGTCCTCGCTCTGCACGGCGTCGGCGTCGTACGTGATCCACACGGCGCCGTGTTCGAGCGAGTGCACCGCGTTCTCGTTCTGCTGCGGCTCGCTGTAGATGCCGCAGTTCAGCCAGACAGAGTTGTGCGGCCCGCCGGTCGGCGGGGTCTGCTCGTACTCGACGACACCCTCGACGTGGGTCGTGGTGTTCGTGAAGGTCTCGACGCCCTCGATCTCAACGCCCTCGCTGCCGGCCGTGTACGACGCGGGGGGCGCGGGAGCGAACACGAAGGAAGCCACGATCGCACCGATCACGACGATCGCGCCGACGGAGCCGACCGTCCACCACACGAGCTTGCCGCGCTTGCGCTTGGCGAGCTGCTTCTGGTACTCGGCGAGCTTCTCCTGCCGCTTCTGCTCACGCTGCTGCTTGATCGTCAGATCGAGCTTCGCCTGCGTCGCGGGGTTGCCGCTTGTGCGCTTGTCGGAGGGGGACGGAGGAGTCGGGGACATTCGGGTGCTCTCGGCTCGGCGCCGAATCGGGCGCGGGGTGCGGACGGGTCAATACTATGCGGGTGCATGCGATGGATGTCCTGGGAACCGGCCGCGCATCCCCTGAACTCGGGTCACGCCTGCCGTGCGGCACACGGCCCGTGAGCAGCATCCGATAACATAGCTTCTCGAATCGATTCGATCGACGTCGTCCCCATTGGTGGGACGGTCGACCGCCGACTTCTTCACGCCCTGTCGGCCTTTCCGGCAGTTGCGCGCCGCCGCCTCTGAAACGAACACAATCTTGCGCGATACCGCTTCCGTCCCGGTCGTCCCCTCGACCTCGGCGCCCTCGACCGGGGCCATCCGCACGCTCGGAGCCAACCCGGCCACCGCACCGATCGTCCTGCACCCGGGCGATGCGCTCTCGACGCGCCGCCGCGTGCTCTACATCATCCTGCTCGGCGCCCTCACCGCGCTCGGCCCGTTCACCATCGACCTGTACCTGCCGGCGTTCCCCGCGCTCGAGGCCGATTTCCAGACGACGTCGACCGCCATCCAGCTCACCCTCACGGGAACGATGATCGGCTTCGCGCTGGGCCAGCTCATCGTCGGGCCGCTCAGCGACAAGGTGGGGCGCCGGATCCCGCTGCTGGCCGTCACCGCCCTCCACGTCGTCGCCAGCTCGGCGGCCGCCTTCGCCCCCACGCTCGAGCTGCTCTCGGTGACGCGCGTGCTGATGGGTGCGGGCGCTGCGGCGGGCGGCGTCGTCGCCGCCGCTGTCGTGCGTGACCTGTTCGGCGGACGCCGCCTCGTCGTCATGCTGTCCCGCCTCGCGCTCGTTTCGGGCGTCGCGCCGGTGCTCGCGCCGCTTGTCGGTTCCGCGCTGCTGCTCGTGATGCCCTGGCGCGGTATCTTCATCGTGCTCGCCGTCTACGGCGCGCTCATGCTGATCTCGGCGGTCGTGTTCATCCCCGAGACGCTCCCTCCCGCTCGGCGCAGCGAACAGGGCACGACGACCGTGTGGCAGCGCTACCGGAGCGTGCTGGGCGACCGGGTGTTCCTCGGCGTCCTCGTGATCGGCGGCATGACCTTCAGCGGGCTCTTCTCGTACCTGTCGGCGTCGTCCTTCCTGTTCCAGGGGACGTACGGCTTCGACCCGCAGCAGTACGGCCTGCTCTTCGCCGCCAACTCGATCGGCGTCGTGGTGGGCGTGCAGGCGGCCTCACGTCTCGCCGCGCGCTTCGGCCCGCAGTGGGTCATGGCGTGGTCGACCGTCGTGCTCGTCGTATCGGCATCGGCCATCGTGATCACCGATCAGCTCGGACTCGGGCTCTGGGGCACGGTCGTGCCGCTGTTCGTCTTCATGACCGCGTGCGGCTTCACCTTTCCCTGCGTGCAGGTGCTCGCACTGGACCGGCACGGCAAGGCCGCCGGAACGGCGCAGTCGATCATCGGGGCGACCAACTTCGGTGTGGCCGGACTCGTCTCGCCGCTCGTGGGGTGGATCGCCAGTGACGCCGGCATCACCGCCACGACGATGGCAGGTGTCATGGTCGGCTGCTCGGTGATCGCCGTGCTCGCGCTGTGGTTCATCGTGCGCCCGCGCACGGTCGGTCCGCTCGCGCCGTAGCGCCCCGCAGCACGCTCACCCCTCGGCCCTGACCGTGATGGCGGCGGCCGGATGAATGAGCGGTGGCTCGTGCGCGCCGACGCCGAGGGTGCAGCGCCTGCGGGCACAATGGGGGGATGCCGCAACGGAAGCTCGTCGTCCCAGGCACGGTGCCGCTCCTCGTCTGGGGTTTCGTGCTCGTGGCTCTTGCGTGCGCGCTCGGGGGGTGGGTGCTCGCGCAGGGCAACGGCCCCTTCGCCGTGGACACGTGGTGGAACGGCGTGCTGGCTGACCTCGGGGGCTCGACGCTGTCGGGGTTTTCGCTCGTGATGGCGTTTCTCGGTGGGGGGTGGTTCGGGATCTTCGTCGTGCCGCTCGGCGGCGCGCTGGTGCTCGTGCTGGTGCGACGACCGTGGTCGGCGGCGTACTTCCTCTTCGCTCAAGCCGTGTCGGCGGGGATCGTGCAGGTGCTCAAACGGACGTTCGGTCGCGCGCGGCCCGAGGACATCATCATCATCACCGACTTCGGCTCGTTCCCGTCGGGCCACGTGGCCGGTGCCGCGACGCTCGCGACGGTGCTCGTCGTGATCTTCCCGCGGGTGGCTGTTCTGGTTCTCGGCGTGGTGTGGGTGCTGCTCATGGCGCTCAGCCGGACGGTGCTGCACGCGCACTGGCTCAGTGACACCGCCGGCGGTGCGCTCATCGGCGTAGGAGCGGCGCTCCTGGTCGCCGGCGCGATGAGTCGGGTCCTCGCTCGCGAAAGGCCCGAGCAGCGCCTCGCCTCCGGTCTGTAGAGGCTGCGGGGGCGTCGCTAGGCTGTGCGCATGACCGAGCCGGACGCCGTCGCCGAAGCCGAACTCGCACGTCTGCGGGCCGAGGCAGAAGCCGCCGAAGCCCAGCTCAAGGTCGCCCAGGCCAAAGCCGCGCTCGCCGCGGCTGAGGCCCAGGCGGCGAAGGCGCGAGCGGGCATTCCCGCCCCGCCGCCCGCGCGCGGCGATCAGGAAGGAGCGGCGACGAACGAGCCCGAGGTGCCGACCGCCTCGCCCGAGTCTTCCGCCGCCGTCGACGGTGAGTCGCCGCAACCGACAGGCACCGGTCCCCTCGATGAGGCCGCCGTCGCCGCGATCGTGAAGGGCTACACCTTCGACGCCGAGACGCTCGACCTCGGCGCGCTCGTCAACACCGATCCCGTCGCGTCGGCGCAGATCCGGATCCCGATCGCCATGACGAACCGCCACGGCCTCGTCGCCGGCGCGACCGGCACGGGCAAGACCCGCACGCTCCAGGTGCTCGCCGAACAGCTCGCGGCGAAGGGGGTTCCCGTCTTCGCCGCAGACATCAAAGGCGACCTGTCGGGAGTCGCGACGCCGGGCGAGGCGAACGACAATCTCCTCGAGCGCACGCGCGCGATCGGTCAGGACTGGACGCCCGCGGCCTCGGTCACGGAGTACTTCGCGCTCGGCGGCATCGGCAAGGGCGTGCCGGTGCGCGCGACCGTGAGCGGATTCGGTCCCCTGCTGCTGAGCAAGGTACTCGGTCTCAACCAGACCCAGGAGTCCAGCCTCGGCCTCGTCTTCCACTACGCGGACCACAACGGCCTCGCCCTGGTCGACCTGTCGGATCTGAGGGCTGTGCTCACCTACCTCACGAGCGACGAGGGCAAGGCCGAGCTCAAGGAGCTCGGCGGTCTGTCTGCGGCGACGGCGGGTGTCATCCTGCGCGAGCTCATCACGTTCGCGGACGACGGCGCCGACGTCTTCTTCGGCGAGCCCGAGTTCGATGTGCGCGACTTCCTGCGCACCGCTGCCGACGGACGCGGCGTGATCAGCCTGCTCGAGGTGCCCGGCGTCATCGACAAGCCCGCTCTGTTCTCGACGTTCCTGATGTACCTGCTCGCCGAGCTCTTCGAGATTCTCCCCGAGGTCGGCGACCTCGATAAGCCGAAGCTCGTGTTCTTCTTCGACGAGGCTCATCTGCTCTTCACGGGTGCGTCGAAGGATTTCGTCGCCGCGATCACCCAGACCGTCCGGCTCATCCGATCGAAGGGCGTCGGCGTCTTCTTCGTGACGCAGACCCCCAAGGATGTGCCGGCCGCCGTGCTCGCACAACTGGGCTCGCGCATCCAGCACGCCCTGCGGGCCTTCACGCCCGATGACGCCAAGGCGCTCCGCGCCACCGTCGGCACCTACCCGAAGTCCGGCTACGACCTCGAACGCGTGCTGCAGGAGCTCGGCACGGGCGAGGCGATCGTGACGGTGATGAGTGAGAAGGGCGCGCCGACCCCCGTCGCCTGGACCCGGCTGCGCGCACCGCAGGGACTCATGTCCCCGACATCCGATCCCGCGATCGAGGCGACCGTGAAAGCCTCGCCCCTGCTGGCGGCCTACGGCACCCCGATCGACCGCGAATCGGCGCGCGAGATCCTCACCGCCAAGATGCGCGCCGCCGACGAGGCCCAGGCCGCCCGGCAGGCCGAACTCGACCGGGCGAAGATCGCCGCCGAGCTCGCCACGCAGCAGGCCGCGATCGACAAGGCACAGGCGGATGCCGACCGCAAAGCCCAGAAGGAGTACGAGCGGCTCCTCAAGAAGACGAGCGGTTCGTCGCGCACATCCAGCCGTGCACCGAAGTCCGGGCTCGAGCAGATCCTCGGATCGACGTCGACGCGGACCGTGCTGAACGGCGTCATCCGCGGGATCTTCGGCACAGGCCGCCGCTGACCCTCGCAGGTCATAGCCTGGGGGCATGGCGACGAAGCCCCCGGCATCCGATATCGACGAATCGCACCTGCGTGTCACGGAGCCCAAGCGCGCGGCCGCCGGCATTCCCGCGGTGTTGCACGCGCTGCAGGTCTCGGTCGACCAGATGGGTCTCGTGCGGTCGGCGCAAACGCTTCTGCGGATGAATCAGAAGGACGGCTTCGACTGCCCCGGCTGTGCGTGGCCCGAGGAGGACAAGCGTCACGTCGCGGAGTTCTGCGAGAACGGCGCGAAGGCCGTCGCCGAAGAGGCGACTCTGCGCCGCGCGGGGCCGGAGTTCTTCGCGGCGCACTCGATCGACGAGCTCGCGGGGCACGACGACTGGTGGCTCGGGCAGCAGGGACGGCTGACGCATCCGATGATCCTCGACGAGGGTGCGACGCACTATCGGCCGATCGAGTGGGATGACGCGCTGCGCGAGATCGCCGCTGCGATCTCGGCGCTCGACGACCCTGACGAGGCGGCGTTCTACACGTCGGGCCGGACGTCGAACGAGGCGGCGTTCCTGTATCAGCTGCTCGTGCGCGGAATCGGGACGAACAACCTGCCGGACTGCTCGAACATGTGCCACGAGTCGTCGGGCTCGGCTCTCACCGAGACGATCGGCATCGGCAAGGGCACGGTCTCGATCGAGGACATCCACGAAGCCGACCTGCTGATCGTCGCGGGGCAGAACCCGGGCACGAACCACCCGCGCATGCTCTCGGCGCTCGAGAAGGCCAAGAAGCACGGGGCGAGGATCCTCGCGGTCAACCCGCTGCCCGAAGCCGGGCTCGTGCGGTTCGAGAACCCTCAGACGCTGAAGGGGATGATCCTCGGCGGCACCGAACTCGCCGACGAGTTCGTGCAGATTCGTCTCGGCGGCGACCAGGCGCTCTTCCAGGCGATCGGCAAGCACCTGCTCGAGGCCTCGGCGGTCCCCGCCACCGATGCGCTGGACCACGAGTTCATCGCTCGGTACACGAGCGGGTTCGACGCGTACCGACAGGCGATGGCAGATGCCGCGTGGCCCGACCTGGTCGCGGCGACGGGGCTGTCCGAAGGCGAGCTGCGGCGCATCGCCGAGGTCGTGCGCGGCTCGAAAGCGACGATCGTGTGCTGGGCGATGGGACTCACGCAGCACAAGCACTCGGTGCCCATCCTGCGTGATGTCCTCAGCGTTCTGCTGCTACAGGGCAACATCGGCCGCCCGGGCGCGGGAGTGTGCCCCGTGCGCGGTCACTCCAACGTTCAGGGCGACCGCACGGTCGGCATCTACGAGAAGCCCTCGGCGGGCTTCCTCGATGCCCTCGATGCGGAGTTCGGCTTCCATGCTCCGCGCGAGCACGGGTAC
Organism: Microbacterium sp. Y547; assembly: GCF_057669785.1. Lineage (NCBI taxonomy): Bacteria > Bacillati > Actinomycetota > Actinomycetes > Micrococcales > Microbacteriaceae > Microbacterium > Microbacterium sp. Y547. The sequence goes on along the minus strand of NZ_JBYHFN010000001.1, from coordinate 194,571 downwards.
GACACGGTCGAGGCGATCCGGGCGATGCGCGACTCACGCGTGCGGTTCTTCATGGCGATGGGCGGCAACTTCATCTCGGCGACGCCCGACACCGCGGTCGTCGAGGCGGCCGTGGCTCGCGTCGACCTCACGGTGCAGGTCTCGACGAAGCTGAACCGCTCCCATGTCGTGACGGGCCGCCGGGCGATCATCCTGCCGACCCTCGGTCGCACCGACCGTGATGTGCGGGCCGGGCGCGAGCAGCGCGTGACCGTCGAGGACTCGATGGGCGCCGTGCACGCATCGCGCGGACGCCTCGCCCCGCCGACGGGCGACATGCTGAGCGAGGTCGCGATCGTCGCCCGGCTGTGCGGGCTGCTGTTCTCGTCGCCGGGTGCCACGGCCCGGCCCGCGCGTGCCAACGCGCCCCGCGCGGACTGGGCCGCCCTCGAGACGGACTACGCGCGCATCCGCGCGCACATCCAGCGCGTCGTGCCCGGCTTCGACGACTACGAAGCACGCATCGCGAAGGGGGCGACCCTGCGGCTGCCGAACGGTCCGCGCGACTCCCGCCGGTTCGACACGGTCGACGGGCGTGCACGGTTCACGGTCAATCCGCTCGAGTACCCCCGCATCCCGCACGGCCGCCTGCTGCTGCAGACGCTGCGCTCGCACGACCAGTACAACACCACCGTCTACGGCGCCGACGATCGCTACCGCGGCATCAGCGGGGGGCGCCGCGTCGTGCTCGTGCACGCCGACGATATCCGCGACCTGGGCTTCGCCGACGGTGAGGTCGTCGACCTCGTGTCCGAGTGGACGAACGCCGCAGGCCGGACCGAGGAGCGCACCGCCGAGGCCTTCCGCATCGTCGCCTACCCGACGCCCCGCGGCAACGCAGCGGCCTACTATCCCGAGACGAACGTGCTCGTGCCGCTGGACTCGGTCGCCGATGTGAGCGGTACGCCGACGTCGAAGTCGGTCATCGTGCGGCTGGAACGGCGCGACTCCTAGGCTGGAGCCATGTTGCGCGCCGCCGTGATCACCGTGTCCGATCGCTCCGCCGCGGGTGAGCGCGACGACGCGAGCGGGCCGGTCGCTGTCGACGCGCTGCGCGAGGCCGGGTTCGCCTGCGACGGAGCAGTGATCGTGCCTGACGGGGCCGACAGCGTCGAGCGTGCGCTGCGAAGCGCGATCGACGCGGGTGCCCGTCTCGTGGTGACCACGGGGGGAACGGGCGTGTCTCCCCGCGACGAGACGCCGGAGGGAACCGCGCGCGTCATCGAGCGGACCGTGCCGGGGATCGCCGAGGAACTGCGCCGCCGGGGCGCCGCCGAGATGCCTGCGGGCATGCTCTCGCGCGGACTCGCGGGCGTGGCGGCGGGGGCGCTGATCGTGAATCTTCCGGGGTCGCCCCGGGCCGTGGCATCCGGAATGCCCCTCGTGCTGTCTGTCGCGCGGCACGTCACCGACCAGCTCCGAGGCGAAGACCACTCATGAGCGGCCTTCGCCTCGCGCGCATCACCGACGAACCGCTCGACATCGCTGCGCACCTCGACGCGGTCGATGACGCCCGCGCGGGGGCAGTGGCGTCGTTCATCGGGCGGGTCCGCGATCATGATCCGGATGCCGCGACCGCCGTCGTCGCCCTCGAATACAGCGCCCATCCCGATGCCGAGGCGAGGCTGCATGACATCGCGTCGTCGTGCATCGGGTCGACGGGGGCGATCGTGGCCGTGTCGCACCGGGTGGGCCGGCTGGAGGTCGGCGACCTGGCGGTGGTGATCGCCGTCGCCTCGCCCCACCGAGCCGAGGCGTTCGCCGTGTGCCGCGACGTGATCGAGGCGATCAAGCGCGACCTTCCGGTGTGGAAGCGTCAGGTCGAATCCGACGGCACGACCGCGTGGAAGGGCATCGGCGGCTGACACCGCGCGCCGCGGCATCGCGCCGTGCCCCGTCAGCCGCCCGCGAACGGCGGCAGGACGTCGACGAGGTCGTCGGCGCCGAGCGGAGTGTCATCGCCCACGCGGACACCGCCGACGAGCACGGCGCAGCGGGGCAGGATGCCACCGAGTCCGGGCCGCTCATGCGCGAGCGCCGTGCGCAGGTCGCCGAGAGTCGTCTCGACGCGGGTTTCTTCGGCGCGACCGGCCATCTCCTCGGCGGCGGCGAAGTAGCGGACGCGTGCCATCACGCCGTCCAGTCCGCGGCGAGGGCCGTGATGGTCTCGACGGCGGCGCGGGTGTCCTCGGGGGTGCCGCCCGCGCGGCCCGCGACGAGTCCCGCGACGAACGCGCTGAACGGAGCGGCAGGCCGCGCGACACCGACGGCGACGTCGCGCGCGAGATCGAGGATGAGCGAGATCGGAAGGTCTTCGGGTGCCAGATCGAAGCGCTCGCGCAGGGCCGCCGCCCACTCGTCGAGGGCCTCGGGGGGAAGACTGCGGGAATCGCTCACGGTGCCTCCTCGGTCGGCCGGTGCTCGGATCGGGCTCGGGCAAGATCCTCCCACGTATCCACGTCGCGGGTGAGGGCATCATCCACGGAGATGACCGCGAGGGCGAGCCCGTCGATGAGCGCGCGGACGGGTGCGTCGCGTCCGCGGTCGGCGAGGTCGGATGCCGCCGCGCGCAGCCTCGTCGTGCGGTAGATGCCGATGAGCCACTGCGGGCGTGATGAGGTGTCCGCGAGGCACACGCCGTCGATGTCGGCGGGGAGGAGCATCATGTCGGCCACGAGCCGATGCACCGCCGCGTGGGCGGAGGGGAGATCGCACGCCAGCAGCACGGTCCACTCGGGATCGTGGTGCGCCGGCCAGGTGGCGAGCGCCGCGATGATGGCGGCCGCGGGTCCGCCGAAGGGGGGGGTCTCGCGCACCCAGGCGACGGGGAGATCGGCATCGAGCACTGGGGCGACGATCGTGACGGGGTCGGCACCGATCGCGCGCACGGCGTCGACGGCGGTGGCGAGGAGCGTGCGACCGCCCACGTCGAACAGGGGCTTCACCGCACCGCCCACGCGCGATGCGCGCCCGCCGGCGAGCAGCACGGCACCCACCGAGAGCGGCGGTCTCTGGCCGCCGGCCCGCGGCTCGCGGTCACGGGCCGGGGGCCGTTCCGAGCCGGTCATTCTTCGCCCGCGCGCACCCAGTCACCGCTCTTGCCGCCGGTCTTGCGCACGATGCGCACAGCGTCGATCGACGTGCCCTTGTCGAGGGCCTTCACCATGTCGACGATCGCGAGCGCGGCGACCGTGACCGCCGTGAGCGCTTCCATCTCGACGCCGGTGCGGTCGGCCGTACGCACGGTGGCCTCGATCGCGACGCCGTCGTCGGCGATGTCGAGATCGACCGTCGCGCCGTGCACGCCGATGACATGGGCGAGGGGCAGCAGATCGGGAGTGCGCTTGGCGGCGCTGATGCCGGAGATCCGCGCCACGGCGAGCACGTCGCCCTTGGGGACCGAGCCGTCGCGCAGGGCGGCGACGACGTGCGCCGCGCACCGGACGAACCCGCGGGCCGTCGCGGAGCGGACGGTCGGCTGCTTCTCGGTGACATCGACCATGCGGGCGCGGCCCGCGGCATCCAGGTGCGTGAAGCTCATGAGATCAGCATGACATCGACGAGATCTCCGGCTTCGACCGCCGCGACGTCGGCCGGGATCACGGCGTAGGCCTCTGCGCGGCCGAGGCCGCCGGCGAGGTGCGAGCCACCGCGTGTCACCGGCACGGCACGCCACGCCCTCGGATCCCCGCGGTCGATCGCGACGGGAAGGTACTGCGTGCGCCCGGGGGGCGTCCGCCATCCGCTCGCCGCGGGCAGCGTGATGACGGGGCGCGTGAGATCGGTCGCGCCCTGCAGGGCCAGCAGTGCGGGCCGGACGAACGCCTCGAACGACACGGCGGCGCTCACGGGGTTGCCGGGAAGGCCGAACAGCAGGACGTTCGAGGGGGTGCGGCCGAAACCCTGAGGCTTGCCCGGCTGCATCGCGAGCTTCGTGAACGTCATGACATCGCCCAGCGTGTTCTTGACGACCTCGTACGCCCCCGCACTCACACCGCCCGAGAAGACGACGAGGTCGGCGCCGAGGGCCTCGGCGGCGGCGATCGCGCGTCGCGGACCATCGCCGTCATCGGACACGCTCGTGCGCAGCACGACCTGTGCACCGGCCTCGGCCGCGAGCCCTGCGAGCAGCTCACTGTTGGACTCGGGGATCTGTCCGCGGGCGAGCACCGTGCCGGGTGCGACGAGCTCGGAGCCGGTCGAGACGACCCCGACGCGGGGGCGTCGGCTCACGGTGACCGCCGCGACCCCTGCTGCAGCCGCGGCGGCCGCCTGCAGCGCTCCGACGCGCAGTCCTGCGGGAAGCAGCTGATCGCCCGCGACGGCGTCTTCGCCGCGGCGACGGATGTGCGCCCCGACCCCCTTGGGCGCGGCCAGCACGGAGATCTCGCCGAGGGAGTGCTCGAGTCCGCCCTCGGTGTCCTCGAACGGCACGATCGCGGAGGCATCCGTCGGAACGGGGGAGCCCGTCATGATGCGTGCGGCCTCGCCCGGCCCCAGCGGGGGATCCAGAGCGGTTCCGGCGGGAAGATCGGCGACGACGCGCAGTGCGACGGGGGTACCCCTCGTCGCGCCGGCGACGTCGTCGTGGCGCACCGCGAAGCCGTCCATCGCGGAGTTGTCGAAGACCGGGATGTCGACGGCGGCGTGTACGGGGGAGCGCAGCACCGAACCGTGTGCGCGCGCCACGGGAAGCGTCTCGGTCTCGACCGGCGTCACTGCCGCGAGCACGCGCTCCAGGTGCTCGGCAACGGACGCGAGCTCCCTCACTCCGACTCACCCCGTGCGCGGTTCCACGCGTCCATCCCGCCCGCGAGCACCGACGCGTCGATCCCCGCCGCGACGAGAGCCTGCGCGGCGCGCTGCGCACGCACGCCGGCCTGGCAGACGACGACGACCGGGCCCGGTCCCGCGAGCGCCGGGTCGGCGAGGAGCCTCCCAAGGGGGATCTGGAGGCTCCCGTCGATGATGCCCGTCGCGGTCTCGTGCGGCTCGCGCACGTCGACGAGCGTTGCTCCCGAATCCCGGGCCGACGCCGCTTCGGTGGGATCCACTTGTGGGATGCGTGCGGGGACGGAGGGCGCGGCGGCACGGACGTCGGGGGCTTCCACGGGGTGGCGTCCTCCACCGCGGAGCGCCACTTCATGGACGCGACCGCGCAGCGCGTCGATGACGGCGACGCGACCGAGCAACGGTTCACCCACGCCCGTCAGCAGCTTGACGGTCTCGGTCGCCATGAGGCTCCCCGTCTGCGCGCACAGTGGTGCCAGAACGCCCACCTGTGCGCACGACGGCACGTCGCCCATCGATGCCGGCGGATAGAGGTCGGCCAGCAGCACCGGGGTGATCCCCGCGGGCGGGTGGGACCAGAAGACCGTCACCTGGGCGTGGAACTCCTGTACGACGCCCCACACGAGGGGCACGCCGAGCTCTTCGCATGCCGCGGCGACGGCTTCGCGCGTGCCGAACGTGTCGGTGCCGTCGACCACGACGTGCGCTCCGGCGAGGAGGACAGCGGCGTTGTCAGGCGTCAGCCGTTCGCGGACGGCACGCACGTGCGTCGCCGGAGACAGGTCAGCCGCCACACGGACGGCCGAATCCACCTTCGGTGCGCCGACGTCGATGACGCGGTGCATGGTCTGCCGCTGCAGATTGGATGCCTCCACGATGTCGTCGTCGATGATCGTGATCGCGCCCACCCCGGCCCCCGCGAGGGCGAGCAGAATGGCAGAGCCGAGGCCGCCCGCGCCGACGACGGCGACGTGAGCCGCTGCGAGTCGTCTCTGCCCGACGTCACCGAAGCCGACGAGCACGCGGTGCCTCGCCGTGCGCGACGCCTCGGCGTCATCGAGTGCGTCGATCGGTTCGACGAGGGGAGGGATCGCCATAGAGGCCAGGCTACGGCGCATCCGCGCGGGCAGGTCGGCTTCGGGTGCGGCCGTGTGTGTCGCCTAGTGTCGAACCGTGCGAGACAGCGAACTGGATATCACCGATATCGAACAGGTCGCCGACACCGGCGTGGTGCCCCCGCGTGAGCGCATCGACGACGCGCTCGCCGCAGCATACGCGCGAGCACGCGCCCACGATGGCGGGGAGCTGGCCGATTACATCCCCACGCTCGCCGAGGCCGACCCGGAGAGTTTCGGGCTGTGCGTCGTCGATGTCGACGGCGGATCCCACGAAGAGGGCGACACCCGCACGGCTTTCTCGATCCAGTCCATCTCGAAGGCCTTCGTCTACGCCCTGCTGTGCGAAGAGCTCGGCCACGACGAGGCGCTGGATGCCGTCGGGGTGAACAACACCGGCGGCGCCTTCGACTCCCTCCTTGCGATCGAGCTCAGAGAGGGCCATCCGGGCAATCCCATGGTCAACGCCGGCGCCATAGCGACGACGGCCATGATGCCGGGGGCGAACGGCGACGAGAAGTGGGCGCATATCCTCAGCGGGCTGTCCCGCTTCGCGGGCCGCCCGCTCGTCGTCGACGACGAGGTCTATCGCTCCGAACGCGCGACGAATCATCGCAACCGGGCGATCGCTCAGTTGCTCGAAAGCTATGGACGCATCTCGTGCGACCCGTTCGACGTCGTCGAGGTCTATACGCGCCAGTGCTCCGTGCTCGTCGACGCGCACGACCTGGCGGTCATGGCCGCGACCCTCGCGGACGGCGGCGTGAACCCGATCACGGGCGAACGGGTCGTCTCGGCGGCGGCGAGCCGCGACACGCTCGCGGCGCTCGCGGCCAGCGGGCTCTATGAGAGGTCCGGGGAGTGGCTGTTCGAGATCGGACTGCCCGGCAAGTCCGGTGTCTCGGGCGGCCTCGTCGCCATCGCACCCGGCAAGGTCGGCATCGGCGCCTACTCGCCGCCGCTGGACCCCGCCGGGAACAGCGTCCGCGGCCAGGCCGCGACGGCCTACCTGTCCCGCGTGCTCGGGCTGAACGTCTTCGCGTCGGGCTCGCACCGCAGATCCCATGCGGACGGAGAAGCCTGACGCCGAAGTCCTCGCACAGTAGGCCGGGGTTCGTACCGCAGGCACGGAGTAAACGACCATCTGGCTCCGCACCTGCGGTGGTACGGTCGCCTCGTGGACACTTTTCGCATCTCTGAAGCGGCGCGTCTTCTGGGCGTGAGTGACGACACCGTGCGGCGTTGGGTCGACGCCGACACGCTGCCGACGACGGGGGACACCCCCGCGCGGATCCCGGGTGATGCACTCGCGGCACACGCCGTCGAGCTTGCCCGTGCGGCATCCGACCCCACCGACGTGCTCTCGAGCGCCCGCAACAGATTCGTCGGTCTCGTCACGCGCGTGCAGGTCGACGGTGTCATGGCGCAGGTCGACATCCAGGCCGGTCCCCACCGTGTCGTGTCGCTGCTCTCGGCCGAGGCGGTGCGCGAGCTCGCTCTCGAGCCGGGCTCTCTCGCGGTCGCCGTCGTCAAGGCGACGACGGTCATCGTCGAAACCCCGAAGGACTGACGTGGCTCGCGTGCGCGTCGTCCGCGGCCTCATCACCGCCGCCGTGGCCCTCGGGCTGCTGACGGGGTGCGCGGTCGCCGGCGCTGTCTCAGACGACGCCGCGCAGTCCACGCCCCGCGCAGACCTGACGGGCCAGCTCAGGATCTACGCCGCGGCCTCGCTCGATGAGGCGTTCGACGAGCTCGCGGAGCGCTTCGCGGACGAGCACACGTCGCTCGAGGTTCTTCCGGTCGTCTACGACGGGTCGAGCACGCTCGCGACGCAGATCATCGAAGGAGCGCCCGCCGACGTGTTCGCCTCGGCAGACGAGCACACCATGGCCGCGATCGGCGACCTCGCCGTGAGCGCGCAGAACTTCGCCTCGAACACCCTCGTCATCGCGGTCCCGGCCGGCAACCCGGGCGACGTGACGGGCCTGCAGAGTCTCGGCGATCCCGGCCGCACAGTCGTCCTCTGCGCTCCCGACGTGCCGTGCGGAGCGGCGTCCGGGGCACTTCTCGGCAACGCCGGCGTCGCGGTCGCCCCGGCGAGTCTCGAACAGAGCGTCACGGCGGTGCTCGCCAAGGTCGCCCTCGGCGAAGCCGACGCGGGACTCGTCTACGCGACCGACGTGCGCGGGGTCACCGCCGTCGAGACGGTCCGCGCCGAGGGGGCCGACGACGTCGTCAACCGCTACCCGGTGGCCGCGCTGACCGATGCCGCCAACCCCGCCGCCGCGGCGGCATTCGTCGCGTTCCTGTCGAGCAGCCACGGACGCGCCGTGCTCGCCGATCTCGGCTTCGGATCACCGTGACTCATCACCGCGATGCGGGCGGGTTCGTGCCCCGGGTGCTCGCCGTCCCCGCGCTCGTCGGGATCGCGCTGCTCGTGCTGCCGCTGGGTGCGCTCGTGCTGCGCGTCGAGTGGTCGACCCTATGGAACGACGTCACATCGTCCGAAGCGCGGTCGGCGCTCGGGCTGTCGATGCTCACCGGACTCATCGCGACCGCCGTGTGCATCGTGCTGGGGGTGCCCCTCGCGCTCGTCATCGCGCGGGCGGGCCGGCGCACGGCAGCCCTCCTTCGCGCTGTCGTCACCGTGCCGCTCGTCCTTCCCCCGATGGTCGGCGGTGTGGCGCTGCTGTTCCTCCTCGGTCGCACGAGCCGGCTCGGCGGGCTCCTCGACGAGTGGGGAGTGCGTGTGCCGTTCACGACCGGTGCCGTCGTGCTCGCGCAGGTGTTCGTCGCACTGCCCTTCCTCGTGCTCGCGCTCGAGGGGTCGTTGCGCACGAGGGGCGTCGGGTACGAGCAGACGGCCGCCGCGCTCGGTGCGAGCCGGTGGACGATCCTCGCGCGCGTGACCCTGCCGCTCGCAGCCCCCGGGCTCGTGGCGGGGATCGTGCTGTGCTTCGCTCGCGCGATCGGCGAATTCGGCGCGACGGCACTGTTCGCCGGGAACGCTCCGGGCGTGACGCAGACGATGCCGCTCGCCATCTACTCCGCGTTCAACGGCGCGGGTGTGTCACAGGGCACGGCCGTCGCGTTGTCGCTGCTGCTGCTCGTCACGGCCGTCGGTGTGCTCCTGCTCGTGCGCGCGTGGCGAGTGGAGGCCCCCCGATGACGGGCGAGGCGCTGAACGCGCGCGTCATCGTCGAACGGCCGGGGTTCCGTCTCGACGCGCACGTGTCGGCGGCTCCGGGCGAGGTGGTTGCCCTCATGGGGCCCAGTGGCGCGGGAAAGTCGACCCTTCTCGGGGTCCTCGCGGGTCTCGTGGGGCTCGACGCGGGTCGCGTCGTGCTGGGTACTCGGGTGCTGGAGGCCGCGCCCCGGCCTCGGACGCACGTCACTCCCGCGCAGCGACGCGTCGTGCTTCTCGGGCAGGACCCGCGTCTGTTTCCGCACCTGAGCGCACAGGGGAACATCGCGTTCGGCCGGCGCGCGCAGGGTGTCTCAGCCGCCGTCGCGCGGGCCGAGGCCGATGAGTGGCTGGCGCGTGTCGGCCTCGACGGCTTGGGCGCGCGGCGTCCGGGGCAGTTGTCGGGCGGTCAGCAGCAGCGCGTGGCACTCGCGCGTGCGTTGGCGACGCGGCCGGCGGCGCTCCTGCTCGACGAGCCGCTCACGTCGCTCGATCCCGAGACGGCGGCTGAGATCCGTGCACTCCTGCACGACCAGCTCGCCGAGACCCGGACGACGGCCGTCATCGCGACGCACGACGCCGTCGACGCCGTCGCGCTCGCGGCACGACTCGTGGTGCTCGAAGGTGGCACCGTGAGCCAGTCGGGCGCGGTGCGCGATGTCCTCGGGGCACCTGGCACACGGTTCACCGCCGCTGTGGCGGGAGTCAACCGCGTGGTCGGAGCGGTGCACGCCGGACGGTTCGTCGCGGGGACGCTCGAGCTCCCGGTATCAGCGCCCGATGGTCCCGCGACGGCGGTCTTCGCACCGTCGCGCGCGCATCTCGTCAGTCCCGACGCGCGAGCGGGTGCAGGGGTGTGGTCGGCGCGCATCGCGCGGCTCGAGCACACACCCGGCGGCGTTCGCGTGCGTGTGAAAGACCCCGATATCTCGATCGACGTGTCCGCGGATGAGGCGATCGCGCGGGGACTCGCGTCCGGCAGCGACATCGTGGTCCGTGTCGCACCTGGCGCGGTGCGTCTGATCTAGCGGGCCGGCGAAGCCTTAGAAGTCTTCGCCCTCGGCCTGCGAGGGGTGACGGTCGTACCAGACCGGCACGGCGAGAAAGTCGGAAGCGTCGGAATCGTGCGTCTCAGCAGCGTGCATGAAATCCTCCAGAGGGGCGAAGCGTTCCTCCACTGTCGCCCACCTTTCCACCGCTCCCCGGGGATCTGGCGGGTAAACCCCCGGGATTATGGCTCTACGTGAAGGAAAGCCACTTCTTACGGCACGATCCGCGGCAAGACCCTGCCGGTAGGAGAGCGACGGGGGCGACCCCGCGCGGGCGGTGAGGGGTTTATCCTCGGCGTATGGCCCAGCGGGTGGCAAAGGTGCGCGAATGACCGCGGTGCCGGTGGCGATCGGCATGCGGATGCCGCACGCCGGTGCACCGGCCGACCACCCGGATGCCGGGCCGCTCACGGACACGCACGGTCGTGTCCACCGGGATCTGCGCATCTCGCTCACCGACCGCTGCTCGCTGCGCTGCACGTACTGCATGCCCGAGCAGGGCAACGAATGGCTCGCGAGATCGAGCATCCTCACCACGGACGAGATCCTCCGGGTCGCTCGCGTCGCGGCGGCGGCGGGCATTTCGACGTTCCGGCTCACCGGCGGCGAACCGCTGCTGCGTGCGGACATCGTCGACATCGTGGGCAGGCTCGCGGCTCTGCGTACGCACGCGGGCCAGCCCGTGCATGTCGCGATGACGACGAACGGCATCCGTCTGGCGGATGTGCTTCCCGCACTGCGGGCCGCGGGGCTCGCGCGGCTGAACATCTCACTCGACACGCTGCGCGCCGACCGATTCCGCGAACTGACGCGCCGCGACCGGCTCGACGACGTGCTGGCCGGCGTCGCCGCGGCGCAGCAATCGGCGCTGCGGCCGCTCAAGATCAATGCCGTCGCGATGCGCGATGTCAACGACGACGAACTCGTCGATCTCGTCGAGTTCGCGATCGCGCACGACGCGCAGATGCGCTTCATCGAGCAGATGCCGCTCGACGCCGGCCACACGTGGGATCGCTCGCGCATGGTGACGCGCGCCGAGATCCTCGACCGCCTCGCTGAGCGGTGGACACTCACCCCGCTGCCCGGCCGCGGCGGCGCTCCGGCCGAGCAGTGGATACTCGATGGTTCCACGCACTCCGTCGGCGTCATCGCCTCGGTCACGGCCCCGTTCTGCGGGGACTGCGACCGGCTGCGCCTCACCGCCGACGGTCAGCTGCGCAACTGCCTCTTCTCGACGACAGAGTACGACCTGGTGCCGGCTCTTCGGCGGGACGCGGTCGACGCTGAAACCGACATCGATCGGATGCTGCGCGCGTGCGTGCGGGGCAAGCTCCCCGGCCACGCGATCAACGACCCGTCGTTCCTGCAGCCTGCGCGCGGCATGAACGCGATCGGCGGCTGACGGCCGCGGGGCGAAACGAACGACGCGGCCTCCGGTCCGGTCGTCGCGGCTAGCATGACGCCATGGGGCGGATCACGGCGCGGCGACCGGTCACGCGGATCAGAGTGACCGCAGAGGGGACGACCGTGCGTCGGCGACCCGACACACTCGCGGTCGAGGAGCCCCTCGAGATCCGCGTCGCGGGCATGGCGCTCGCCGTCACGATGCGCACCCCCGGCAGCGACGTCGAGCTCGCCGGCGGGTTCCTCGTGTCCGAAGGCGTCATCTCGCGGGGCGACGAGTTCCGCTCGGCGATCCACTGCGGCGTCGCGTCGGCAGGCCCGGAGGCGCGCACGGCCAGTGAGAGCACCTACAACGTGCTCGACATCACTCTGGCGCCGGGCGTCGCGCCGCCCTCGCCCGACGTTGCCCGCGCGTTCTACACGACGAGCTCCTGCGGCATTTGCGGCAAGGCGTCGATCGATGCCGTCGAGACCGTGTCGTCGTACGACCTCGCGACCGACCGCACGACGGTTTCGCCCGCTGATGTCGTGGCCTTTCCCGATCGGCTGCGTGAGCAGCAGTCCGTGTTCGACAAGACCGGTGGCCTGCATGCCGCCGCGCTCTTCCACGCGGAATCCGGCGAGATGCTCGTGCTCCGCGAAGACGTCGGCCGTCACAACGCCGTCGACAAGGTCATCGGCTGGGGGCTGCTCAATGACCGGCTGCCGTTGCGCGGCACGGTGCTGCAGGTTTCGGGTCGGGCGAGCTTCGAACTCGTGCAGAAGGCCGTCATGGCCGGGATTCCGATCCTCTCCGCCGTCTCCGCGCCATCCTCGCTGGCCGTCGAACTCGCCGCCGCGTCGGGGCTGACACTCGCGGGCTTCGTGCGCGGCGACACCATGAACGTCTACACCCACCCCGAACGCCTCGCCGCTGTGCCCGTGGCCGCCGCCCCCCAGACCATCACGAGAGGCTGCTGACAGGCGCGCCTCGTAGGCTGGACGCCGTGGCATCCGTTCTGAACATCTCCGCGTATCTCTTCACGAGAATCGACGACCCCGGCGCGCTGCGCGTCGTGCTGCGCGATCGCGCCCTCGGCGCAGGGCTCAAGGGCACCATCCTGTTGGCCGAGGAGGGGATCAACGTCTTCCTCGCCGGCGATGCGGGGGCCGTGCGTGCTTTCGTCGACGAGCTCCGGCTCGACGAGCGGTTCGCCTCACTCGAGACGAAGGAGAGCTGGTCGTCGGATCAGCCCTTCGGCAAGATGCTCGTCAAAGTCAAGCGCGAGATCATCCGGATGGACCACCCCACGATCCGTCCCGCCGACGGTCGCGCGCCTGCCGTCTCACCGCAGACGCTGCGGCGCTGGCTCGACGCGGGTCACGACGACGAGGGCCGCGAGGTCGTGCTGCTCGACACCCGCAACGCCTTCGAGGTCGACTACGGCACGTTCCGCGGCGCCCTCGATTGGCGCATCGAGCGGTTCACCCAGTTTCCGGACGCTGCGGCGCGAGCGCGCGGCGACCTGCAGGACAAAACGGTCGTGAGCTTCTGCACCGGCGGCATCCGTTGCGAGAAAGCGGCGATCTACCTGCGGGAGCAGGGAGTCGACGCGCGGCAGCTCGACGGCGGCATCCTGGGCTATTTCGAGCACGTGGGAGGCGAGCACTGGGACGGCGACTGCTTCGTCTTCGACGAGCGCGAGTCGCTCACCCCCGGGCTCGCTCCGAGCGCCGTGCCCTCGGGCGTCGACGGGTGACCTCGCGGGGCTCGGCGGACTCGCGGTCCAGCCGCACTCCGGCGAGGACCAGGCCCGCACAGAATGCGCCGAGGCCGCCGGCGGCCATGTCTCCGATCGTGTCGACGTATTCGACGAAGATGTCATCGGTCACTAACTCGTAGCCGGCCCATTCGATCATCTCCCAGATGGCGCTCGCGGCGAGCCCGATCACCGTCACCAAGACGATGGGCACGCGTGCCGTGAACCCCGGGCCTCCGGGCGCGGGCACGACGCGCAGTCGAGCGAGTCCGAGATAGGCCATCGCGGCGAGGACGGCCGTGCCGATGACGTGGGCGGGGATGTCCCACCACGTGATCGTGCGGTAGAGGTCGAGGACATTGCTCCAGGCGGCCACGAGCACCGTGACGCCGTAGGTGATGTCGAACCACGCGCGCACGCCGACGAACCGCGGGACGAGCAGCGCCGGCAGGGCGAGGGCGAGGATGCCGGCATCGGTGGGCGAGAACCAGATGGCGGCGATGATGACACTCAGCACCCCGATGACGCGCACGGCGTCGGCGATGATGTCGCCGAGGCTCTGGGGCGGGCGCAGGAAGTTCTCGATCATGCCGTCGACTCGATTCGCACACGGGCTTGGACGGGGAGATGATCCGACGGCCAACCGCCGTCGATGGTGAGCGCACGAATGCCGACCTGGGCGACCTCCACTCCGGGGGTGACGGCGACCATGTCGATCCGGGCGCCGCCGGATCGCGGGCGTCGGTAGTTCGCGAACGTGCCCCACGCGGGTGTCAGACGCTCGGCGGCGGCGGTCCACGTATCGCGCAGCGATCCCTGGGCCAGCAGCGCGTGCGCCGCCGGCGAATCATGCGACGCGTTGAGATCGCCCGTCGCGATCGCGGGAAGGGCGGCCGCGCGCACGACGTGCCGGATGCGGCGGACAGCTTTCAGACGGGATGACCGCGACAGGGGGTCGAGGTGCGTGTTGACGGCAACGAACTGCGCACCGGTTGCACGGTCGCGCAGCGTCGCCTGCACCAGTACGCGGGGAGCCAGGGCGCCTCGTGACCGAGACCCGGCGACCGAGGGCGTTGACGACAGGGCCTCTTGCGCGCTGTCGAGCAGCTCGAGGCGCCGCGAATCATAGAACAGAGGGCACCCCTCTCCACGGCCACCGGCCTGACGCCCCTGCCCGATGAAGCGGTAGTGCGCCCCGAGGGCCGCGCCGATCGCGGCGGCTTGATCGGGGAGGGCCTCTTGAACGCCGAGCAGAGTGGGGCGCTCGCTGTCCAGCATTTGCTCGACGAGAGGCCTGCGCACCGACCAGCGATCGGCGCGGCGCCAGGCCAGCGCGCCGAGCCGACGCCGGACGTTGAAGGACATGACGTGCAGGTCAGGTGCCGCGACGGCGCCGATGAGCGACTCGGTCATGCGGGCCTCCTCACGGTCGTCGACGGATCCGGGCGATGCCGAGTCGGTACAGGACAATCTTCACCCAGCGTACGGGCGGGAAGTCGGCCGGCCAGTGCGCCAGCACCGTGCGAAAGCCGCGCCGCAGCCGCCGCGCGAAGGAACGACCGCTCGAGAACGGGCGCATCGACATGCCCATTCGGGCGCCGGGTAGGTAGCCGATGCGGTAGCGCTCGCCCACGTGGTACGCGAAGTCCAGATCATCGTGAAGCTCGGCGTCCGTGCGATGAACAGACGAGCAGATGCTGCGCCACACACCGCGCCGAAAGCCCAGGTTCGAGCCGAACAGGGGCAGGTGCCCGAGCGTCGGTGTCAGCACGGCGGCGTAGGCGCCGAGATAAGCGGCGGCCAGTGGAGCACGCAGCCGGGGTGGTCCGTCGATGAAGCGCGCGCCGCCGGTGAACGCGGCGATGTCGGGCCGTGCCGCGAACGCATCGGCCATCGTGGCGACCCAGCTCGTCGACGGCAGGCAGTCCGCGTCGAGGCGCAGCACGATGTCGCCCGAGGCGTGGTCGTAGCCGTAGGCGGCCGCCGCGGGGATACCAGGCTGAGCGCACGAGATCACCCGTGCCCCCGCCGCCCGGGCGACCTCCGCGGAATCGTCCGTCGAGCCGTTGTCGACGACGAGGATCTCGTCGGGGCGTCGGGACTGCGCCTCGAGCGCTCGCAGGCAGCGCGCGAGCTCGCGCGCGTCGTCCTTGACCGGGATGACGACCGAGACGGTCGAGCGTCGTGTTGCGTCAGGCCCCGCCGGGAAGCGTGGTCGCCGAGATGCGCGGCTCGTCGGGAGTCGGCGCAAGTGGTTCGTCGGGAGTGGGTGCGAGGGGCTCATCGGGGTGGGGAGGCATCGGCTCGGGCACGCTCGGGGTGCCCGGCAGCGGCGGGGTGGACATGCTCATGTGTGCTCCTCGGGGCGTGGGCCGACCCGCTGAGGGGGTCGATTCTTCCAGCATCCGCCGGATGCCCCGAAGCGACAACCCCTTGACCTCTCGAGCGGGGCGGGTTAGCTGCCGCCCGAGAGGTCAAGGCGAGCTCAGACGAGACCCTGAGCGGCGAGCCAGTCCGCCGCGATGTCAGAGGTGGACCGCTGGTCGACGGTCGATTCGACGTTGAGCGCCACGAGCGCCTCGGGGGTGAGGGCTGCGCTCACGGCGTTGATGATGTCGGCGATCTCGTCAGCGATGTCGACGTTCGCGACGGGCACGACGTGCGACGCGAGGAACAGCCCTTCGGGGTCTTCGAGCGTCACGAGCTCGTCGGTCTCGATGCGCGGGTCGGCGCTGTAGACGTTGGCCACCTGGATGTTGCCGGCGACCAGCTCGTCGACGGTCGTGTCACCCGTCGCCTGGAACTGCACGTCGACGTCGTAGACCTCGGACAGCCCGCTCGGACCGTACGGACGCTCCTCGAGCTCGGGTGCGCCGCCGAGGATGAGCCCCTCGACTCCGGCGAGATCGGCGATCGCGGTGAGACCGTTGTCCGCCGCGAACGCAGCCGTGACGTTGTAGGAGTCCTGGTCGGTCGCGGGGGACTGGTCGAGCACGGTGAGACTCTCGGGCAGGGCGTCCTGCAGGGCGGCATAGACCTCGTCGGTCGTCGTCACGGTCGCGGTGTCATCGAAGTACTGCAGCAGGTTGCCGGTGTACTCGGGGAAGAGGTCGATCGAGCCATCCTCGAGCGACGGCATGTACGCGTCGCGCTGGCCGATGCTGAACTGGCGCTCGACGTCGAAGCCGGCGTCTTCGAGTGCCTGCGCGTAGATCTCGGCGATGATCTCGTTCGAGTAGTACGCCTGCGAGCCGATCACGATCGTCGAGCTGTCACCGGTGTCGGTCGTGTCCGCGGTGTCGCCGCTGAGCGGGTCGTTCGAGGCGCAGCCGACCAGGGCGACGGCGGTGAGCGTGGCGGCGCCGAGGGCGAGCGCGGCGCGGGTACGTGCAGAGAGCATGGGTTCCTCCTGGGGTGTGGTTCAGGGTGCGGGGGCGAGCGCGGTCACCGTGGCAGACGCCCGCGGGGTGAGGCGGGTGGACAGGGTCGTGCGGGGTACGACGAAATGGGCGAGCAGAGCGAAGACGGCATCGAGCACGAGAGCAAGTGCGACGACGACGAGCGACGCCCCGAGGATCTGGTCGAAGCGCTGCAGGGGGATGCCCTGCAGGATGTAGAAGCCGAGGCCTCCGAGGCCGATGTAGGTCGCGATCGTGACGGTCGCGACGACTTGGAGCGTCGCAGAGCGCAGCCCGCCGATGAGCAGCGCGAGACCGAGCGGCACCTCGATCTTCCACAGCACCTGCCAGGGCGTCATGCCCATCGCGCGGCCGGCGTCGATGATCGTCCGGTCGATCGCCTCGATGCCGGCATAGGCGCCCGCGAGGATCGAGGGGATCGCCAGCACGACGAACGCCACGATCGCGGCCTCGGTCTTGAACGTGACGCCGAGCAGCAGCCACAGCAGCACGACGAGCCCGAGCGAGGGCAGGGCGCGTGCTCCGCCCGAGAGGAACACCGCGATCTCGCGACCCCGCCCCGTATGCCCGATCGCCCAGCCCGCGGGGATGGCGATGGCTGCCGCAATGAGCACGGAGACGAGGGTGAAGCCGAGATGCTGCGCGATCGCGGTCGGCAGGGGGAGTGACCCGGTCAGCCGGTCGGGGGAGAAGATCCACGCGAAGGCGTCGACGAACAGGTTCATACGGCGATCACCTGCTTCGTCGCCGCCGGGCGCGTCACGGCACGACGCGTCCACGGCATGAGCGCTCGCCCGAGCAGCAGGAGCAGCACGTCGATGACGAGTGCGATCACGACGACCGCGACGACGCCGACGACGGCTTCGGGGATGATACGGCGCTGCGCACCGTTGGTGAAGAGGTAGCCGAGATTGATGACGCCGATCAGGATGCCGACCGCCGCGAGGGAGATCGTGGACACCGCGGTGACCCGCAGACCAGCGAGGAAGACGGGGCCCGCCAGCGGCACATCGACCGTCCAGAACCGGCGCCAGGCGCCGAACCCGAGGGCGACCGACGCGCTGCGCGTCGTGGGATCGACCGAGGCCAGCCCCTCGGTGACCGACCGCGTCATGATCGCGACGGCATAGATCGTCAGCGCCACGATGAGGTTCGTCTCGGACAGCATGGGCACCCCGAACACCGCCGCGAGTACGGCGAAGAGGGCGAACGACGGGATCGTGTAGAGCAGCGACACCGCCGTGAGCACGAGACCCCGCAGCCGCGTGTACCGGAAAGCGAGCCACCCGAGGGGGAGTGACAGAAGGCTGCCGGCGACGATCGCGATGATGCTCTGCCGCAGGTGGTCGACCGTCAGCCGCCCGACGAGATCGAGGTTGTCGATCACCCAGGTCACGGCGGCCCCTCTGCCACGGGGTCATCCACGAGCACGCCCTGCGTGCGCCCAGCGGCGTCGACGAGCACGATGCCCCGCGACGTGCGCTTGGTGCGCAGGGCTCGCGCGCCGCGCTGGACGCCGATGAAGTCGGCCACGAAGTCGCTCGCGGGGTTTTCGATGATCTCGCTCGGGCTGCCCTGCTGAGCGATCCGCGCGCCCTTTTCGAGGATCACCACCTGATCGCCCAGCAGGAAGGCCTCGTCGATGTCGTGCGTCACGAAGACGATCGTCTTGTCGAGCTCGCGCTGCAGGCGCGACGTCTCGACCTGCAGTTCTCGGCGCACGATGGGATCGACCGCACCGAACGGCTCGTCCATCAGCAGGATGTTGGGATCGACGGCGAGAGCGCGCGCGACCCCGACGCGTTGCTGCTGGCCCCCCGACAGCTGGCTCGGGTAACGCTCAGCGAGCGCCCGGTCGAGTCCCACGACGTCCATCAGCTCGAGCGCGCGTTCGCGTGCGCGGCGACGGCGGACCCCCGTCAGCACCGGAACGGTCGCGATGTTGTCGACGACGGAGAAGTGGGGGAGCAGGCCCGCGTTCTGCAGGACGTAGCCGATGCCGCGACGAAGACGCACGGCATCTCGATCCCTGATCGGCTCGTCATCGATCGTGATCTCGCCGCTCGTGGGCTCGACGAGCCGGTTGATCATGCGCAGCAGAGTCGTCTTGCCGCAGCCCGAAGAACCGACGAGCACCGTCGTGCGGTGGGCGGGGATCACAAGACTGAAATCGTCGACGGCGAGCGTGCCGTCGGCGAACCGCTTCGAGACGGAGCGGAACTCGATCGCCATGGCGTCCTTTCGGCCTGTTCCACAAAACCACACGCCTCGGACATCGGGGAGTGCCGGGCGCAGGCTTGACGTGATCGGTGCTGATGTGCTGCGCGTCTTCCGGTCTGCACCTCGCAGATGTCGGCCGTGGGGTCTACGGTGTGCGGCATGCGAAGAAGCGAATACGACCTCGTCGTCATCGGCGCAGGGCCCGTTGGCGAGAACGTCGCCGACCGCGCCGCGCAGGGCGGGCTCTCGGTCGCGATCGTCGAGCGCGAGCTCGTCGGCGGCGAGTGTTCGTATTGGGCGTGCATACCCTCCAAGGCGCTGCTGCGTGCCGGCAGCGCCTTGAAGGCGGCACGCGACGTCGACGGTGCGCGGCAGGCGGTGTCCGGCTCCGTCGATGTCGCCGGCCTGCTCAGACGTCGTGACGCGCTGGTGAGCAACAGGGACGACGCCTCGCAGGTCGAGTGGCTCGAGAGCGCGGGCATCGACCTCGTGCGCGGGCACGGCCGACTGAGCGGCGATCGCGAGGTCACCGTGACGGATGCCGCGGGCCAGGCGACGACGCTGGTCGCGCGCCACGCGGTCGCCGTGTGCACCGGCTCGGCGGCGCTGCTTCCCGACATCCCCGGTCTCGCCGATGCGGCGCCCTGGACGAGTCGTGACGCCACGGCGGTGCGTGACGTGCCGATGTCGCTGGTGATCCTCGGCGGAGGGGTCGTCGGCGTCGAGATGGCGACCGCGTTCGCGTCGCTCGGGTGCGCCGTGACGCTCGTCGCCCGGTCCGGGCTGCTCGGCTCGTGGGAGCCGTTCGTCGGCGAGACGGTCCAGAAGTCTCTCGAGGACTCGGGCGTCGATGTGCGCACTCAGGTCGAGGTCGAGCGCGTCGCGCGCGTCGATGGCGAGGTCGTGCTGACGCTGTCGGATGGCGCCGAGGTGCGCGCGTCGCAGATCCTCGTCGCGACGGGCCGCACGCCGCGCACGCGTGACATCGGGCTCGACGTGGTCGGGCTCGAGCCCGGAGGCCGGATCGAGGTAGATGACACGATGCGCGTCGTCGGACACGACGGACTGTATGCCGTCGGCGACGTGACCGGCCGGGCTCTCCTGACCCACCAGGGCAAGTACCAGGCTCGCGCGGCGGGCGACGCGATCGCGGCGCGGGCGCGTGGCGAGGCGCTCGACGATCGTCCGTGGGGGCCTCATGTCGCCACGGCGGATCACTCGGCCGTGCCGCAGGTCGTGTTCTCCGACCCCGAGGTCGCGTCGGTCGGGCACACCGAGAAATCCGCGAAGCATGCGGGCCTGCGTGTGCGCGTGCTCGATCACGACCTCGGAGCGATCGCGGGCGCGACGACCCATGCCGACCATTACTCGGGACATGCCCGCGCGATCGTCGACGACGAACGGGGCGTCATCGTGGGCGCGACCTTCGTCGGTCCGGACATCGCTGAGATGCTGCACGCCGCGACCATCGCGGTCGTCGGCGAGGTGCCGCTCGAGCGGCTGTGGCATGCCGTGCCGGCGTTCCCGACCGTGAGCGAGGTGTGGCTGCGCTGGCTCGAGCAGTACCGGCGGCCTCAGCCGGCGGGGTAGGGCCGCTCCTTCAGCAGTATCGCGAGGTGCGCGGCGTTGCGGGCGACGTCCGCCGTCGTCTGTGCGACTTTCTCGGGTGTCTCGGGGAGGTCCTTGTAGTCCGTCGTGTGCATCGCCTCACCGTTCCAGTACACGCCGCCGAGCGGAGGGATCGTGAAGCTCAGGTCGGCCAGCGCCTGGTGGGCATCGGCCATGATGGCGTGCGCGCCGTCCTCGTTGCCGAGCACGACCGTGAGCGCGACCTTGTCGGACAGGATCGGGCGTCCCTGCGCATCGGTCTCGGACATCTCCGCGTCGAGGCGCTCCAGCACGCGCTGCGCGACGCTGGACATGTGTCCCATCCAGGTGGGCGTCGTGAAGATGAGGATGTCGGCGGCGAGGACCTTCTCACGGATGCGCGGCCACTCGTCGCCGTCACCCATGTCCTTCTCGACGCCGGGGGCCACGGCGAAGTCGACGACGCGCAGCTGTTCGCCCTTCACATCGTGGGCGGCGAGGGCATCGAGCATCTGCTGGGCGAGCAGGTCGCAGCTCGAATCGGCGGGGGACGGTTTCAGCGTGCAGTTGAGCGCGAGGGCGCGGAGCATGGTGCATCCTTCCTGTCACGTCGCACGTTACGGCGCGGGGCGAAGCGCGGCACGGGGCTTGACACGCCGCCGCGCGCGCGGCATCCGATCGTCGCGGCGATAGCGTGGCATCGATCGAGGAGGTACGCGTGGTCGGAGGGGTGATCCTGCGCGCCGTCGACCTCGCCGTGCAGCTGGCGCTCATCGCGATCGGGCTGCTGCTCATCTGGGTCGACGACGAGAGTCTGACCGTCGTCTTTCTGGTGCTGTGGTGTCTCATCGGCACCGTGTATTGGCTCGGCTCGGTCATCGCGGTCGGGGTCAGCGTGCGGCTGCGGCCCGCGGCATCCGCTCGACTGCAGCGGTTCGAGCTGCACCCGGTCGTCGCGATGATCTCGACCACGGCGACGTTCCTCACCAGTGTCGTGGGGCTCGTCGCGGTCGTGACGATCGTCGTGCTGCGCAACGACCCGGATTGGGCGGGGTGGGTCGAGCCCGTCGCCGTGTGGGCGATGCTGCTGTCGTGGGCGCTGTTCCACTGGGGTTTCGCACGCATCTACGATCGGCACTACCGCCGGGCGCCCGAGCCGCCGCTGGTGTTCCCGCGCACGCCGTCGCCGCGGCTCGTCGACTTCGTGTACTTCTCGTTCACGAACGCGACCGCCTTCTCGGTGTCCGACGTGCAGGTGGTGACGACCCGGATGCGCTGGAGCGTCGTCTGGCACACGACGCTGAGCTTCTTCCTCAATGCGCTCATCATCGTCCTGGCTTTCAGCACGATCATCAACGCGTGACCCGAGGCGCTCACCAGCCGCTGCGGGTCGGCGTGTGCCCTTCGCGTGCGTCGTCGGGCATCGCCATCTCGGCGCGGACGCCGAGAAGACGGATCTCGCGTTCCGGGTCGATCTTGCCGACCAGCCCGAGCAGTTCGCTCTCGACGACGCCGGGGTCCGTCGTCGCGGCGATCTTGTGCACGAACGTCTTCGTCGTGAAGGGGGCATAGCGCACCTTCAGGCCGACGCCGACGACGGGGCGCTGTTCGGCGGCGACGTCGGCGAGCACGTGCGCGAGCAGATGCTTCACCGCCCGCAGAACCTCGCCGGGCTCGATGAGGTTCTGCGGGAACGTCGATTCGCGGCTGTGTCCGCGTGCCACCCAGGGCGTGTCGTCCACGACCGCCGAGCCTTCACCGCGGCCGAGCTGCCGGTACCACGGGCCCATCTTCGGGCCGAACTCCGCCGCCAGCACGTCGACATCGGCCTCGGCGAGCTGACGCACCGACCGGATGCCGTGGGCTGCGAGACGCCGGGAGACCTTGGGCCCCACGCCCCACAGCGCGATCGTGTCCTTGTCGCCCATGACCTCGAGCCAGGTATCGGCCGTCAGCCGGAACACCCCGCGCGGCTTGCCGAGGTCGGTCGCGTTCTTGGCCCGCACGAGCGTGTCGCCGATCCCGACGCTGCAGTGCAGCCGGGTGCGTTCCAGGACCGCCGCCTGCACCCGCCGCGCGCACGCCTCGGGGTCGGCGGTCACGACGCCGACGAACGCTTCGTCCCAGCCGAGCACCTGCACGACGGTGCCCGGCAGTTCGCGAAGGGCGGCCATGACCTCTTCGGATGCCGCGGTGTAGGCCGGTGCGTCGACGGGAAGCAGCACGGCATCCGGTGCTTTGCGCGCCGCGACGCGCAGCGGCATCCCGGACCCGACGCCGAACTCTCGCGCCTCATACGACGCGGTCGACACGACGGCGCGCTCGGTCGGATCCCCGCGGCCGCCGACGATGACGGGCCTGCCCGCCAGTTCGGGCCGGCGCAGCACTTCGACGGCTGCGATGAACTGATCGAGGTCGACGTGCAGCACCCACGGTCGCGCGTCGTTCATACGCTCCAGTGTCGCGCTCGGGGGAGGGTGATGAAACCCCGGCGGGGGCCTGGTGCCGAGCGTCGGCATCCGTCACCATGGCGGGAGCATGAAGGTCGACCTGAAGAAGACGATCCCCTCCTACTCGGCGCGTCCGGGCGTGTTCGAGGTCGTCACGGTGCCCCCGATGGCGTACCTCATGCTTGACGGTGCGGGCGACCCGAACAGCGCTCCCGAATACGCCGATGCCGTCCGCACGATCTACGGCGTCGCTTACAAGCTGAAGTTCCTCAGCAAGCGCGAGCTCGACCGCGACTACGTCGTGCCGCCGCTCGAGGCCTTGTGGTGGGCCGATGACATGGACAGCTTCACGACGACACTCGATCCCTCGCGGTGGCAGTGGAGCCTGCTGAGTCTTGTGCCCGCTGCAGTGGGGGCCGACCTCGTCGACCGCGCTCGCGAGGGTGCGGACGCACCCCTCGGTGAGCGACTGCGCTTCGGCGAGCTGGATGAAGGGCTGTGCGTCCAGACCCTGCACATCGGGTCGTACGACGACGAAGGCCCCGTCCTCGCCGCGATGCATGACGAGTTCATCCCCAGCGAAGGCCTTCGGATGACCGGTCGCCACCACGAGATCTATCTCAGCGACCCCCGTCGCGTCGCCCCCGCCAAGCTGCGGACGATCCTGCGCCAGCCCGTGGAGCGCTCCTGAGTCTTTGCCGAGCATGACGCTGTTCGACGACGAACCCTCGGACAAAAGCACGTGAGCGATATATCGTTATATATCGGCAGGGCTATCGCGAGGAGAGTGTCATGAGCGGATCATTCATGGGCGACGGGATGGGCGGTCGCGGACGAGGACAGGGCTGGCCCACGGCCGGCATCATGGAGGCGATGGAGCAGCTGCGCGGCGCGTTCGAGCAGAAGACGGGCTCGCGGATGAGCCGAGGCGACGTTCGCACTGCGGTTCTGGCCCTGCTCGCCGAGCGCCCGATGCACGGCTACCAGATCATCCAGGAGATCACCGAGCGCAGCGGCGGAGCGTGGAAGCCGAGCCCCGGCTCGGTGTACCCGACTCTGCAGCTGCTCACCGACGAAGGTCTTGTCAGCGCCGAGGAGTCCAGCGGCCGCAAGACCTACTCGCTCACCGTCGAAGGCCGCGAGGTCGCGGATGCCGCGAGCGACCGCAGTGCGCCGTGGGAGACCCCCGGCACCGCGGACGGCGCGCGGATCACGGCGCTGCCGAAGGCCGGCGTCGAGCTCGCCCAGGCAACGGCCCAGGTCGGACGCACGGGGTCGCCTGAGCAGGTGCAGCAGGCTGTCGCCGTGCTCGACGAGGCGCGCCGCAAGCTATACGCCATCCTCGCCCAGGACTGACCGGATGCGGCTCCGCACGTCTGCTCTGCGGGAGGCTCGGTGACCGCCGCCGGTGACCTGCGTTCGCGGCAGGCGAGGATCCTGCGGTTCGCGGCGCGATACCTCGTGCAGACGTGGTGGTACGAGTTGGCGCTTCCCCGGCTGGGGCTCGCAAGGATCGCGGAACGCACGCGCGCCGCGCGCATGAGGCGCATCGCGGAGCGGTTCCACGTCTTGGCGGTCGAACTCGGCGGCCTCATGATCAAGGTCGGACAGTTCATGTCGTCGCGCCTCGATGTGCTGCCCCCCGAGATCACGAAGGTGCTCGAAGGGCTGCAGGATGAGGTTCCCCCCGTGCCGTTCCCGGCGATCCGCGCGCTCGCCGAGGCCGAGCTCGGTGTGCCGCTCGGCACGGCTTTCGCCTTCGTCGACGAGATCCCCCTCGCGGCCGCATCCCTGGGCCAGGCCCATCGTGCCGTGCTGTCGCACGCGGATGCCGCCCAATCGGGCCTCCGAGACGTCGTCGTGAAGGTGCAGCGCCCCGGGATCGACCAGGTGGTCGACGTCGACCTGACGGCGCTGCGTCGCGTCGCGCAGTGGCTGAGCCGAGTGCGCGTCGTCGCGGACCGCGTGGACGCGCCCGCCCTCGTGGAGGAGTTCGCCACCACGAGCCTCGAAGAGATCGATTACGTCCACGAGGCCGCCGGAGCAGAGCGCTTCGCGAACGACTTCGCCGGTGACGATCGTGTGAGCTCGCCCGAGACGGTGTGGGAGCGCACGACGCGGCGCGTGCTCACTCTTCAGGACGTCACAGCGATCAAGATCAACGACGTCGACGCGCTTCGGGCGGCGGGGATCGATCCGGCCGAAGTGGCGGCCGAGTTCGCAGCGGTGATGTTCGACCAGCTCTTCGTCAACGGCTACTTCCACGCCGACCCGCATCCCGGCAACGTCTTCGTCACGCCCACGCCGGGCGGGCCGCGTTCGTGGCACTTCACCTTCATCGACTTCGGCATGATGGGCGAGGTTCCCCCCGAGCTCCGCCGTGGGCTGCGACGGATCCTCGTCGCTGCCGCATCACGGGACGGCGCGGGTCTCGTCGACGGGATCCGCGACGTGGGCGTGCTGCTGCCCAATGCCGACACTGCAGAGCTTGAGCGCGCAATGACCAAGCTCTTCGCGCGTTTCGGCGGGATGGGCTTCGCACAGCTGCAAGAGGTCGACCCGCGCGAGTTCCGGGAGTTCGCCACCGAGTTCGGTGATGTCGTGCGGTCGCTGCCGTTCCAGCTGCCCGAGAACTTCCTGCTCATCATCCGAGCGATGTCGCTCACCTCGGGCATGTGCAGTTCGCTTGACCCGGCGTTCAACATCTGGGATGCCGTCGAGCCGTACGCTGCCCGGATCGTCCGCGACGAGAGCGGCAGCGCCGTGCGCGAGTTCGCGGAAGAAGCCGTCTCGACGCTCGCCGTCGCGGCACGCCTCCCCGGGCGACTGGACAAGCTCGCGACTCGGCTCGAGAGCGGCCGGCTCTCGGTCGACACCTCCGCCCTCGAGCAGCGCCTCCGGCGCATCGAGAGGGTGGGGCGACGAGCCGTCTCGGCGGTCCTCTTCGCGGGACTGCTGATCGCCGGCGCGATCCTGCTTCCGATCATCCCGCTGCTCGGCACCGTCCTGATGGCGGCATCGGCGTTCCCGCTGCTGCACGCACTGGTCGCGGGTTCGACCGACCGCCGCTGACCCGCCGTCGGGTTGCGCCCGACCGCGGAAGACGGCCCTTCGCCGCGCCGTCCGGGGGCCGGGAATCCTGACGGCTGCCGCTGTTTTCCGGGCTGCGCCCACCGGTGATCTCCGTGACGCGCCGTCTCAGTTTGACAACGGCTCGGGAAAGCCGTTGGATGACTTTATTCCACGTTGCAGGATTACAGTTCCTATTATATGAGAATGGATCGAATGTGACGGTCTCCATCAAAGATGAGCGGGGCGCCACCGTACGGGTGGCCACGGCACAGTTCTTCTCGGGCACCGACGTCTCCGCGAACCTCGCGACCGTCGTCGGATACATGCGCGAAGCGGCCGCCGTCGGCGCTCAGCTGCTGGTCACCCCCGAGAACTCCAACCGGGTGCGCGATTTCGCCGACCGCGCGGAGTGCTTCGAGCTCAGCGAGACGCTGGACGGCGCTTTCGTGAGCGGGGTGCGCGCCGCAGCGCGCGAGCTCGGCATCATGGTCGCGCTCGGCGTCGACCTGCGCGGCGAGAGTGCGCCCGATGTCTACATCACGCAGATCCTCATCGCCGCCGACGGCGAGATCCTGCACGTGCACCACAAGACGGTGTTCTGGGACTACGAGTACACCCTCTTCACCCCGGGCACGAAGGAGCTCCAGGTCATCGAGACCCCGATCGGCCGTATCGGCATGCTGCTGTGCGCCGACGGCATCGTTCCCGAGGTGCCCCGCGTGCTGGCACTCAAGGGCGCCCAGATCCTCACCAACTCGCTCAACTCCCGCGGACCCGACGAGATGCGCGTCCACGAGCCCCTGCGCGCGATCGAGAACCACGTCTGGCACGTCGCGGCGAACACCGTCGGCGGCCCGGCCGACGGCTACCCCTGGACGGGCGGATCCCAGATCATCTCGCCCACCGGCGAGATCCTCGCCAACGCCGGCGAGACCGAAGAGGGAATGGTGTGGGCCGACATCACCCCCGCGACAAGCCACCCCAAGCGTCTCGGCGCGATCGGGTCGCTCGAGGCGTTCCGTCGTCCCGACCTCTACCAGGAGCTGCTCGCCGACAACGACACGCATGTGGCGGCGGCCATGTACGGCCCTGTTCCCGACGATGCGCCCGCGCGGCCCCTGCGCGTCGCGACGCTGCAGACGTCGTGGTACCACTCCACGGAATGGACGCTCACCCGCGCCGCGATGCAGGTGGATTACGCCGCGCGTCGCGGAGCGCAGCTCGGTGTCTTCCCCGAGCTGTTCGTCCACGAACGCGGATCGATCGAGGCCGACGTCGCCGCAGCGGCCGACCTGTCCGAGCGCGCGCTGCAGATCGTGCGCGATGCGGCAGGCCGTCACGGCGTGTGGATCGTCGTCAACCTGATCGAGCGCGCCGGTGACCGCTATCACGTGACGGCATTCCTCATCGGCGACGACGGCGAGATCGCCGCACGCTACCGCAAGGTCCACCTCACCGAATCCGAGCGCGCGTGGGCGACACCGGGCGAGGACTTCGTCGTCGCCCGCACGCCCATCGGCAGCATCGGGCTGATGATCGGCGATGAGGTGTGGCTGCCCGAGGTCGCACGCATCCTGACCCTCCGCGGGGCAGAGGTCATCGCCCACCCCGCCGATTGGGACCGCCTCGAGGCCGCGACGATGGCGGCGACCGAGCGCACGGAAGAGAACCGCACTCACCTCGTCTCGGTGGCCCGCACCGACAACGCCGCGCAGTTCGGGAGCCAGGTCGTCATCGCCGACCGGTTCATCCCCGGCCAGCCCGTCGCCGTCATGCGCTATCCCACCGCGGTGTGGTCGCGCACAGGCTTCGAAGAAGACCTCTTCGTCGACCTCGACCTCACCGACGCGCACAGCAAGGTGCAGGGTCACCACCTCGACCCGCTCGCCACACGCCAGCCGCACCTCTACGGTGCATTCCTGAAGGACACCACGTCGTGATCCTGCAATCGGTCGTCAGCGGCCTCGCGATCGGCGGCATCTACGCGCTCCTCGCCGTCGCGTTCCTCCTCACCTATCGCGTGGCGGGCGTGCTCAACTTCGCGCAGGCCGAGTTCGTCATGATCGCGGCCTTCGTCGCCTCGACACTGGCCAGCGCCGGCGGCGTGCCCCTGTTCGCCGCGGCGCTCCTGGGCATCGCGGCCTCCGCCGGCATCGGTGCGCTCATGGAGCGCGTCACCTACGCCCCGCTGCGCAACGGCCCGCCCGCGTCGATGATCATCTCCACCGTCGCGGTGGGCATCATCCTGCAGCAGGCCGCCCACCTCATCTGGGGTCCCGACCCGCGCTCGCTGCCGTCGCTCGTGCCGAACATCTCGCTGGAGCTGTTCGGGAGCCGCATCAGCACGGTGTCGCTGTTCATCGTCGCCGTGTCGATCATCCTGATCATCGGGCTCAACCTTCTGCTGGCCAAGACCCGGCTGGGTCTGCAGATGCAGGCGACGTCCGTCGACTCCGACACCGCCAAGCTCATGGGCATCCGCACCGGCGGCATCGTCATCGTCGCCTTCATGATCAGCACGGCGCTCACGGGAGCCGCCGGTGTGCTGGTCGCCCCGATGTTCTCGGTCACGATCCACGTGGGCATGCTCATCGCCCTCAAGGCCTTCGCGGCGTGCGTCATCGGCGGGTTCGGCAACCTCACGGGAGCCGCCATCGCCGCCTTCGGGCTGGGCATCGTCGAGAGCCTCGCCGGCACCTTCATCGGCACCGAGAACAAAGACCTCATCGCCTTCGCTCTCATGATCGTGTTCCTCCTCGTCCGTCCTCAGGGCATCTTCGGTTCGAAAGTCGGTGAGAAGCTGTGACCACGACCATCCTCTCCCCGGCTCCGGTCGGGCAGACCAAGCTCGTCTCGATCACGTCGTGGGCGGTGTGGCCGGTTCTGCTGGCCGTCGCCGTGCTCATGCCGACCTTCATCGACAGCAACTACTGGCTTCAGGTCGCCGTCAACGCCGAGATCATGATCATCGCCGCGGTGGGCCTCTACGTCACCTTCGGTCTGTCCGGTCAGGTCTCGCTCGGTCAGGCCGGGTTCTACGCGATCGGCGGCTACACCGCCGGACTGCTCGTGACGAAGCTCAGCATGGACTACGGCATCGCCCTCGTGCTCGCAATGATCGCGAGCATCCTCGTCGGACTGGCGATCGGCATCCCGGCTCTGCGTCTCAAGGGCCACTATCTGGCGTTGGCCACCCTCGGGTTCGGCCAAGTCGTCATGCTCATCCTCGTGAACTGGTCCTGGCTGTCCGGGGGAGCGCTCGGTGTGCGGGGGATCGTCGCCCCCGTCTTCGGATTCGAGCTCGTGAAGGTCTCGGACTGGGCCATCTTCGTCGGAGTCATCGCCGTCCTGGCGATCTACGTCGTGCAGCGCATCCGTCAGTCCTCGTACGGACGAGCCATGCAGGCCGTGCGCGACAGCGGCATCGCCGCTGCCGCGATGGGCGTCTCGCTTCCGAAGGTCAAGGTGCTCGCGTTCGTCGTCGGCGCAGCCTTCGCCGGCCTCGCCGGGGCCCTCAACGCCGGCTTCGTGACCTACATCAGTCCCGGTACCTACGACCTCGCGCTGTCGGTGTCGATCCTCGCGATGGTGGTCGTCGGCGGCTCCCGCAGCCCCTGGGGAGCCGCGCTCGGCGCGATCCTGCTGACGTTCCTCCCCGAGCTGCTGCGTTCGTTCGAGGCCTACTACCTGCTCTTCTACGGCGTCCTGCTGCTGGTCATGGTCGCCTTCGTGCCGTCGGGCATCTGGGGCGTCCTGCAGTGGATCGGCCGCTTCCTGCGCGACAAGCTGCGTCGAGGTCCGAGCCTCGCTACCGAAGGAGGGACCCGATGAAGGGCGCACTGGAGGTCTCCGGCCTGGTTCGCCGATTCGGCGGCGTCACCGCGGTCGCCGGTGTCGACATGACGGTCGAGCCGGGCCAGGTGCGAGCGCTCATCGGGCCCAACGGCTCGGGCAAGTCGACGATGATCAACTGCATCTCCGGCGTCGACCGGTGGGACGAGGGCACGATCGTGCTCGACGGTGTGCCGGTCAAGCCCGCGGCATCCACCGTCGCCGCCCGCCGGGGGATCGCCCGCACGTTCCAGACGCTGCGGCTGTTCGATGACATGACGGTGCTCGAGAACGTGCTGGTGGCGATGCACGACCGGCGCGGGTACGGCCTGCTGTCGGCGATCACGGGGATGCCGCGCTACGGCAACGCCGAGAAGCGCATGCGCGGACGCGCCCTGGAGCTCCTCGACTTCGCGGGCGTCGCAGAAGACGCGCATCGTCTGGCCGGCACGCTGCCCTACGGGCACCGTCGCCTGGTCGAGATCGCCCGCGCGCTGGCATGCGATCCCGCGCTGCTGCTGCTGGACGAACCCGCAGCCGGCATGAACGACAGCGAGACGGTGCGTCTGGCGCACCTGGTGATCGAGATCGCGAAGGGTGACCTGTCGGTCGTCGTCGTCGAGCACAACATGGACTTCGTCGCCTCGGTCGCACAGCAGGTGACCGTGCTCGACAACGGCCATGTCATCGCAGAGGGCACGCCCGCACAGGTGCGTACAGACCCCGAAGTTCTGCGCGCCTATCTGGGTGCGAGTGAGGAGCAGCAGTGACCGCGATCCTCGAGGTCACCGACCTCGTTCTCAGCTATGGTGCGGCGCGCGCCGTGCGCGGACTGAGCCTCACCGTCAACGAAGGCGAAGTGGTCACGCTCATCGGCGCGAACGGCGCCGGCAAGTCCACCACCCTCAAAGGCATCGTGGGCTTGGTCAAGCCGCAGTCGGGCACCATCCGCTTCCAGGGCCGGAACGTCACCGGTCGGCGGACGGACTGGTTCGCGCGCAACGGGCTCAACCTCGTGCCTGAGGGCCGTCGCGTCTTCGCCGGCCTCACCGTCGAAGAGAACCTCGATGTGGCGGCGACGGCGAGCCGACTGCGCGGAGCAGCGCTCCGCACAGCGATCGACGAAGTCATGTCGGTCTTCCCTCGCCTGGAAGAACGGCGCAAGAGCCTCGCGTGGACGCTCTCCGGCGGCGAGCAGCAGATGCTCGCCATGGGGCGCGCGATCCTCGCCCAGCCGAAGCTCCTGCTCCTGGACGAGCCGTCGCTGGGCCTGTCGCCCAAGCTCGCCGTCGAGGTCGTCAAGCTCATCAGCGGCTACAGCCGCGATCACGGACTGTCGGTCCTGCTCGTCGAGCAGAACGCGCAGCTCGCGCTCGGCTCCTCTGATCGGGGCTATGTCATCGAGCACGGGCGCATCGCGACCGAGGGCCCCTCGGCATCGCTGATCCATGACCCCGAGGTGCGCAAGGCCTACCTCGGCTCCTGAACCGGCCGGCACGCAGGAGTGCACAGCGCGGTTTCGTCTTTCACTGACACTCACACAAAGGAACACCATGACTCGAAAGTTCACCTTCGCCGCCGTCGCCGCCCTCGCGGTGAGCGGGCTGGCGCTGTCCGGCTGCGCCGGTTCGGATGACGCGGGCTCCGGCGCCGCCGGCGAGGAGATCGTGGTCGGCGTCGCGCTGCCCACGACGGGCGGATCCGCCGTCCTCGGCGAGCCCATGAAGCACGGCATCGAGATGGCCGTCCAGGCGATCAACGACGCCGGCGGTGTCGACGGGGCCATGATCAAGGTCGTTCACGAGGACACCGGCGCCGACGACGCGACCGCCCTCAACGCCTTCAACCGGATCACCTCCTCCAACCCCGCCGCCGTGATCGGATTCCCGGTCTCGACCCAGGGCTTCGCCGTCATGACGCAGGTCGACCGCACCGGCATCCCGGTCATCGTGGGTGGCACGAACTCGAAGCTCGCCGCCGCGAGCGACTGGGCGTTCTCGATGACGTCGCACGACGGCATCACGTCGACGGCCGCTGTGGAGTTCGCCTCGCAGACGCTCGGCGTGAAGAAGGTCGCGCTGCTGCGTGAGAGCGGCGAACTGGGCACGGGGGCGGCCGAGGTCGTCAAGGACGCCGCCGACGAGTTCGGGTACGAGGTCGTCACCGACCAGATCTTCCAGACCGGCGACGTCGACATGTCGACCCAGGCCAACAACCTGCGCTCGTCGGGCGCCGAGATGCTCTTCGTCTACGGCCAGCAGGCCGACTTCATCGTCGCGGCGAACGCCCTCGCCACGGCGGGCGTGAAGATCCCGACCCTCCTGGCGGGCCTGCAGCCCGGTACGTACGCCGAACTGAACTACGACGGCTTCGAGACCATCTACAACCGCAACCAGTGTGTCCCGTCGGCTGCCACCGACGGTGCGCTGGCCGACTGGGCCGCCGCGTACGAGAGCGAGTTCGGGGCTGCCCCGACCGAGTACGCCGCAATCGCCTATGACGGCATGATGCTCCTGGGCGACGCGCTCGCTGCAGCGGGATCGACCGACCCCGAGGCCGTGCGCGACGCGCTGACCAACCTGCCCGCGAGCGAGGGCATCTGCGGTGCGCACTCCGGCAGCGAGTCCGGCCAGCTGTCCTTCGGTGTGACGATCGGACACTACGAGAACGACACGTACGTGGCTGACGAGACGCTGAGCGTGGACGTCGAGTGACACACGTCCTCATCACCGGGGGTGCGTCGGGGATCGGTCGATCCCTGGCGCACCGCCTGGCGGCGCTCGGACACCGCGTGTCGGTGCTCGATCGCGTCGCCGGGTCGGACTGGTGGCTCGCGCTGTCCGCCGGTTCGCGCGGTGTGTGGATCACGGCGGACGTCACGGACACGGATGCCGTCACCGCGGGCATCGCCGAGGCAGAAGCCGTCGCACCCCTCACGGGGCTCGCGACCTGCGCGGGCATCGTCACGAACGACAGCGTGCTCGATGTCAGCCGCGACGCGTTCACCGAGGCGATCGACATCAACGTCTGGGGTGCCCTGGGCACCGCGCAGGCGTTCGCCCGGGTCCTCTGCGGCGCGGGTCGCCCCGGGGTCATCGTCACGGTCTCTTCGACGGCAGGTCTGGGCTACGTCTCGGGGCTGGGCGTCGCCTATCACGCGTCCAAGGCGGCGCTCGTGGGGGTCACCCGGTCGATGGCCGGAGACCTCGCGCCGCACGGCATCCGCGTCTCGTGCGTGGCTCCCGGACTCGTGCGCACGCCGATGTCCGCCCATGAGCGTGACCTCCTCGGCGAGGACCTGCTGGCAGCTCGCGCCCCCGCGGGTCGGCTTGCCGAACCCGAAGAGATCGCCTCGGCGATCGCGTGGCTGCTCTCGCCCGCCGCATCCCTCGTGACAGGTCACGTGCTGCCGGTGGACGGCGGCCAGACCTCACTCGCCGTGCCGCTCGCGGGCGGCTATCCGGCACCCGTGGTCGACACGCGTGACCTCGCCCACCCCCGATCCGACACCGAGGTGTACGCATGAGCCACGTCATCATCACGGGCGGTGCATCGGGCATCGGCGCCGCGACGGCGCTCCTGCTGGCGTCCCGCGGCGTCCGGGTCTCGGTCCTGGACCGGTCCGGCCCCGAGGCCGCCGACTGGTGGAACGAGCTCGCACCCGCCCAGCGCGGAGGGTGGGAGTCCGCTGACGCAGGGGATGCCGCCGCGCTCTCGGCCGCGATGGATCGCCTCGTCGCAGGCGGTGTCACGGGTCTCGTCGCATCGGCGGGACTGTCACTCAAAGAGCCGTTCCTCGACAGCTCGCCCCAGAGCTGGCGCGACACCGTCTCGGTCAACATCATCGGCACCGCTCTGGCATGCCAGGCGGCGGCTCGGGCGATGGTGCAGGCCGGTCGGGGCGGAAGCATCGTCACGGTGTCCTCGACCGCCGCGTTCGGCTACGTCAACGGCCTGAGCGCGCAGTACCACGCGTCGAAGGGCGCGATCGCCGCCCTGACGCGGTCGCTCGCGAGCGAACTGGGCGTCTACGGCATCCGGGTCAACTCCGTCGTCCCCGGCCTCGTGCGCACTCCGCTCACCGCAATGATGCGCGAGCGCCACGGTGAAGACGCGCTGAGTGCATCGGTGCCGCTGCGCCACATCGCCGAACCGGAGGAGGTGGCCGAGGCCATCGCGTTCCTCCTCTCGCCCGATGCATCCATGATCACCGGTCACAACCTGTCGGCTGACGCCGGTCAGCTCGCCGTCGCAGGACAGCCGCTCGGCGGCTTTCCCGCCCCCCTCACACCCCGCGTTCCCCGGGTGCTCTGACACTCCGCACGCTTTCACGAAAGGTATTACGCGTGACCACTTCCTCCTCGCCCACCATCGTCGTCGCCGGCATGGGCCCGGTCGGCATGACCGCAGCCCTGAGCCTCGCACGCCAGGGTCACCAGGTGACCGTCCTCGAGGCCGGCGATGGCCTCGCCACGGAGTCCCGCGCCTCGACGTTCCACCCGCCGAGCCTGGAGATCCTCGATGATCTCGGCGTCGTCGACGAGCTGCTGGAGATCGGTCTGCGTGCGCCGGGCTTCCAGTACCGCGGCCACAGCCGCGAGCTCATCGCGCACCTGGACATGTCCGCGCTCGCGGGCGACACGCGCTTCCCGTTCCGCGTGCAGTGCGAGCAGAGCAAGCTCACCCGCATCATCCTCCGGCACCTCGAGCAGATGCCCAACGTGACGCTCCGCTTCGGTGCGCGCATCGCCCGTGTCGAGCACGGCACGGATGCCGCGCTGATCTACCTCGAGGGCGACCAGTTCGACCCGTCGTACCGGGCGGACTGGCTGATCGCCGCTGACGGCGCCAACTCGGCCGCCCGTCGTTCGCTCGGGATCGCGTTCGAGGGTGTCACCTACCCCGAGCGCTTCCTCGTCGCTTCGACCACCCACGATTTCCTCGAGGACTTCGACGACCTCGCGTACGTGAGCTACGTCTACGATCCCGAGGACTGGGGCGTCCTGCTGCGCACGCCCGAGCACTGGCGCGTGCTCTTCCCGATCCAGGACGACGAGACCGACGAGCAGGCTCGCGATCCCCAGCGCATCGAAGAGCGTCTGCAGGGCGTGATCGCCCTCGATGAGCCGTACCCCGTGCTGCACAGCACCATCTACCGCGTGCACCAGCGTCTCGCCCGAGTCTTCGCGCAGGGCCGTGTCCTCCTCGCGGGCGACGCTGCGCACATCAACAACCCCCTCGGCGGAATGGGCATGAACAGCGGCATCCACGACGCGCACGCCGCCGTGCAGGCGGTCAGCTACGCGCTGGCCGGAGGCGACGCCGAGCGTGCCGTGCAGACCTACGCGAAGGTCCGCCGCGACGCCGCCGCCGTCGATGTGCAGAAGAACACGCAGCGCAACTACGACGAGATGCGCGAGCAGGACGACACGGCGCGTCAGGGGCGCCGCGCCGAGATGGCCGAGATCGCCGCCGACCCGGTGCGGCTGCGCACCTACCTGCGGGGCACCTCGCTGCTGAACTCGTTCGAGGTCTCCCGCCGTCGCATGCGCCGCGGACTCACCCCGCTCCTGCCGGGCAGCCAGACGCCGGCGGGCGCCCAGCTGTCCGACCTGATCCGCGACACGACGCTCGACGCCGATCGCGTGCGACTGGTGACCGGCCCCGACGCACCCACCTCGCTGGATGACCTCGTCGCGCTGGCCGACTCCACGACGGTGCCGGTGATCGTCGAAGCCGCCGATCGTGCGGGGACCGCCGCCTCAGTCGAGGCTTTCGAGCGCTCGGGGATCGCGGCGGTGTACATCGCCGAGAAGGCGTCCGAGGATGCCGCCACGGTCGCCGCCGCCGTCGCAGATGCCCTGGCCGCCCGACGCGACGTGCTCGTCTTCGCCGCGATCGCCGCTTCTGACGAGGACGAGATCGTGCGCCGCGGACGGGCCTACATCGACGCCGGAGCCGACGTCCTGGTGATGCCGGTGTCCGAGACCGGTGCCCTCGAGCGCATCCACCGCGCGCTCCCCGAGGTGCCGCTGGCCGTCGCACGACGCGCGGATCTGGCCTCGCTCGACGAGCTGTACCTCGTCGGCGTCGGCCTCGTGCTCGCCGGCGTCGAGCCGGCCCTCGTCTGAGCCCGCCCCACCTAGAGATACGCAGAGAATCAGGAGTCAACCCATGACCAGTTTGACGGCACCGCGGGCGCAGTTCGGCCTCATCCTCCCCTCGACGAACACCACCGTCGAGGCGGAGTTCGCCTGGATGCGCGCCGAAGGCGTCTCTTGGCACACGGGACGCATCTACATCCCCGAGCCCGAACTCGCCGACGACGCTTCGTTCGTGACCTTCCTCGAGGGGCTGCGCACCGAGATCGGCCGCGCGGTTCGCGATGTCATCACCGCCAAGGTGGACTACCTCGTCATGGGCATGAGTGCCGAGACGTTCTGGGGCGGGAAGAACGGCGCAGCCGAGTTCGCCGCGCACATGGCGGAGCTCTCTGACGGGCTCGGTGTCACGACCGGCGCCGTGGCCGTCGATGAGGCGCTCAAGGTCTATGGCGCGAAGAAGATCGGTGTGATCACGCCGTACCAGCCGATCGGCGACCAGCAGGTGCGTGAGTTCTTCGAGCAGACCGGTTACGAGGTCTCGGGCGTGCACGGTCTCAAGTGCGATTCGGCCACGTCGATCGCCGATGTGACGCACGACCAGCTGCGCGCCGCCTTCGCCGAGGTAGACGGTGACGACGTCGACGTGCTCGTTCAGGCGGGCACGAACATGGCCTGCGCGAAGTTCGCGGCCGAACTCGAAGCCGAGCTGGGCAAGCCGGTCATCGCGATCAACACCGCGACGGTGTGGCACGCCTACCGGACGAACGGCATCGACGACAAGATCGAAGGGTTCGGCTCGCTGCTCGCTGAGCACTGAGACCGAAGAGAGGAAGCACATGTTCACCCACATCGGGATGCTCACGCTGGTCGATGACGCGACCCCGGCGCACCGTCAGGCCATCTCCGACGGACTCACCGGTCTCGTCGGCCAGATCGACGGACTGGTCGGCGTCCGCGTCGGCACCGACCTCGGGCTGACCGAGGGAAACGCGGACGTGCTGTTCCAGCTCGAGTTCGACTCGGAGGATGCCTGGCGGTCCTACGGTGCGCACCCCGCGCACAAGGCCGTCATCGTGGAGTCCATCGCCCCTGTACTCAAGAGCAAGTCGTTCGTCCAGGTGGCCGGCTTCGCCGAGGCGCGCGTGTGACCAGCGACGTCTCGCGCGAGGACTACGCCGCTGCCGGGCTGCAGGGTGTCCTGCAGCCCGGCAGTCGGCCCGCCCTCGTGGTCATCGACCCCGCCCGGGCCTACATCGACCCCGACTGCCCGCTGTACGCGGGTGTCGAGCAGCCGTGCGAGGTCATGCGCACGCTGCTCCGTGAGGCCAGGGCTGCCGGCATCCCGACCTTCGTGACGCGCGTGGAGCATGATCCCTCCCGGCGTGACGGCGGGGTCTTCGCCCGCAAGGTCCCCGCGACGAAGTGGTTCGCGCCGGACAGCCCGTTCTCGGCGTACATCGAGGGTCTCGAGCCCCAGGACGGCGACATCGAGATCGTCAAGCAGTATCCGAGCGCCTTCGCGGGCACCCACCTCGCGGCGACGCTCGCGTCGCTGGGTGTGGACACGCTCGTCATCACGGGTCTGTCCACGAGCGGGTGCGTGCGCGCGACGGCGACCGACGCCATGCAATCGGGCTTCATCCCGATCGTCGTGCGCGATGCCGTGGGGGACAGGCTGGAAGGACCCCACGAAGCCAACCTTTTCGACATCCAGGCCAAGATCGGCGAGGTCGTCTCCGTCGCAGAAGCGCGCACCATCATGGGGATCGGCGCATGACGCGCGCGGTTCTGATCACCGGCGGTGCCGGCGAGATCGGGCGCGCCCTGGCTCGGGCGTACGCCGATGAGAACACGACGGTGCACCTGGTCGACGTCGCCGACACGGTGGTCGAGGCGGCCGCCGATATCGACGGCGTCGCGTGGCGCATCGACTTGTCGCAGGCCGACGAGGTCGCCCGGCTCGGCGAGATCGAGCGCCTGGATGTCCTCGTGAACGGCGTCGGCTACTGGCCGCCCACCCCCGTGGACGCGCTGACCCCCGGTGAGTTCGCCCGCTACGTCGAAATCAATCTGACCTCGGCGTACAGCGTGACGTGGACCCTGCGCAACGCTCTGCGTGCGGCCTCGGGTGCCGTCGTGAGCCTGTCATCGGCCATCGCGATGAAAGGCCACGCCGACATGGTGCACTACGCGGCCGCGAAGGCCGGGGTGCTGGGCATGACGAAGTCGCTCGCGCTGGCGCTCGGTCCCGATGGCGTGCGGGTCAACGCCGTGGCGCCGGGCCTGGTCTCGACGGAACGCAATCGCGCCGTGTGGACGCAGGAGCAGCAGGCCGCCTTCCGCGCGACGCGTGCCCTGCCCGTCGACGTCGAGATCGATGACGTCGTCGACGCCGTGCGCTTTCTCGCCTCGCCGGCAGCGCGTGTCGTGACGGGCCAGACGCTCGTCGTCGACGGTGGCACCGTCCTGCACTGACGCGCGACGGCATCCGCGCGCCGGCTAGGGCGCGTGCGAGAGCCGGTCCTCGAGGGCGCGGCCGATATCGGCGGCACCCTCGACGATGAGCTCTCGGATCTGCAGGCGCTTCTCACCGTCGGTGCGGAACAGCGGCGCGGCGCATCCGATCGCGCCGTACGTGACGCCGCGCGCGGTGATGGGTGCGGCGACGCCCCAGATGCCCTCATCGATCTCTTCGAAGCTCTCGGCCCACCCGTCGATGGCCACGCGCTCCAGCGCCTCGGGGCGCAGGAGGGGCCGCTCGCGATCCTCGTCGGACAGGTGGTCCAGGTAGCTCGCGCGCTCGTGTGCGGGCATGGACGCCAGAAGCACGCGGGACAACGATCCGATGTGCAGCGTCATCGCCTGCCCGGGCTCGAACTGCAGACGCACCGGCCGACGCGATTCGACGCGATCCACCGTGTAGACCCGCCACCCCGATCGACGCGCGATCAGCACGGTCTCATCAGCCGCATCGCGGATGCGGCTGATGATCGGCCCGGCGACATCGCCGATCGGCGCACGACCCGCCGTCGCGGCGGCGGCGAGCGAGGAGGCCAGGTCGGTGACGCGGTACTTGTTGTCCGGCGCCGCGTCGACGAGTCCGACCTCGCGCAGCAGGCCGATGTAGCGGTAGACCATCGACGCGCCCATGCCGAGTTCTTCAGCGAGCTGGGCGACCGTCCACAGGGGGCGGCTCTCAGAGAAGCTCAGCAGGACGCTGAGGAGGCGCCGACCGCTCTCGGCTCCGGGCACGCGGCCGCCGGTTGGTGTAGCGTCCTGAGCACGAGGCATGGCCGCGAGATTAGCATATGCTGGGATTCTGATTCCCAGATTGTGTGAGGTTGCACATGCTCTACTCCGCCGTATCGCCGTCCGAGAAGCGGCGGGAGCTGCGGCGGCGGCTCACTTCGGGAGAGCTCACCGTTCTGCCGGGCGCCTTCAACGCCGTGTCCGCCCAGCTCATCGCGGGGCGCGGAGCGGCGGGGGTCTACGTCTCCGGCCACATGATCGCGGCCGATCTGGGCCTGCCTGATCTCGGGCTCACGACGATCACCGAGGTGGCCGAGCGAGGCCGCCAGATCGCCCGCATGGTGGACGTCCCCGTCCTGATCGACGCCGACACCGGTTTCGGCGAGCCCCTCAACGCCGCGCGCAGCATCCAGACTCTCGAAGAGGCCGGCATCGCCGGATGCCACATCGAAGACCAGGTCAACCCCAAGCAGTGCGGACACTCTGAGGGCATCGCCGTCGTCGACCCCGACGTCGCGGTGCGTCGCGTGCGTGCGGCAGTGGATGCCCGGCGCGATCCGGACTTCGTCATCATCGCGCGAACCGATTCCCGCGCTGTGCTGGGGCTCGACGCCGCGATCGACCGGGCTCGCGCGTTCGTGGACGCCGGGGCGGATGTCATCTTTCCCGAGGCGCTGCGCACCCCCGACGAATACGCTGCCTTCCGGCGTGCGATCGACGTGCCCCTCATGATCAATCTCAACGAGTTCGGTCGCGGAACTGCGCTGACTCAGTCCGAGGTGCGTGATCTCGGCTACGAACTGGCGATCTATCCCGTGACTCTCCTGCGCCTCGCGATGAATGCCGCCCTCCGCGGCATCGATGCGATCCTCGCTGATGGGTCGCAGCACGGGCTCCTCGCCGAGATGCAGACGAAGGACGAACTATACGACCTGCTCGGGTACGACAGCTATCGAGCGTTCGATGACGCGGTGTTCGCGGGGCGCTGATTCCGCTGCGGCGTTCTCGCACTACCGTAGAACAGGCACCACACCGACGGAGGAGTCATGGCGCGAACGAATGCCGAGGCGATCCCGGGCGCCGGCAGCGCGCGGAAGGTGTTGGACGTCCTCTTCTGCTTCACGGCTTCGCGCCCCGTGTGGTCGGCCCCCGAACTCGCGGCGCGGATCGACGTCTCGGCCGCCACGATGTATCGCTACCTGGCGCTGCTGCGCGACGTGGGAGTCCTCGACGACGACGGCAACGGGTCGTACCGCATGTCGATGCGCGTGCAGGCCTTCACCGCTGCGGCCGAAGCGGCGCGGTCGACCATGGAGACCATCGCCTTGCCGATCATGAATCGGATCCGCGACGAGGTCGATGAGACCGTCTTGCTCTCGCGCCGGGCGGGCACTCACGCCTTTTCGATCGAGCGCGTGGAATCGCGTCACCAGGTGCGGCTGCAGTTCGACATCGGCCAGCCCATGCCGCTGCACCTCGGATCGATGCCGCGTGTGCTGCTGGCAGCGATGCCGGCCGCGGAGCGCGCCGAGTACCTGGACGGAGTCTTCGGCGACGCGCCTCGCCCTGGCGAACTGACCGAGGAAGCGCTGCGCGAGGTCGCGGCCCAGGGCTACGCCCAGAGCTTCGGCGAGATCGACGATGGGATCTGGGGTGTCGCGGCCGCGATCTCCGTCGGCGGCGCGACCGGCGCCGCGCTCGGTGTGGCGGCCCCGATGTACCGGCTCGACGCCCGCCAGCGCGAGCGGATCATCGGCGTCGTGCGGGACGGTGCGCGGGAGATCTCCGAGCTCGTCGCCTTCGGGTCGCACACACGCGGATGACGAACGGGCCGCCGCGCGAGTGCGCGACGGCCCGTTGCTTCGACTGTTCGGGTCAGTCGAAGACGACGACCGAGCGGGTGATCCCGTCTGCAGTCTCGAGGGCGACCAGAGCGTCGTCGGCCTCGTCAAGAGAGATGCGAGCGGTGATCAGCTCATCCAGCAGAAGTCGTCCGTCGCGGTACATCTGCAGATAGCGCGGGATGTCGATGCGGAATCGGTTGGAGCCCATGTTCGAGCCCTGCAGGGTGCGGCCGAACGTCAGGTCGACGCCGGACACCGAGATCTGCTCGCCTTCGGGCAGCAGACCGACGATGGTCGCCGTGCCGCCGACCGCGAGCATGCGGAAGGCCGCCTCTGCAGTCACCCGCCGTCCGACCGCCTCGAAAGCGTGCTCGACGCCCCCCGAGGTCAGGTCGCGAACCTGGTCGACCTCGGTGCCGTCCGCGATCACGACGTCGGTCCCCCCGAACGCCCGAGCGGCTTCGGCCTTGACCGGGGAGCGGTCGACCGCGATGATGCGGCCGGCGCCGGCGATCCGGGCTCCCTGGATGACGTTGAGGCCGACACCACCGCAGCCGACGACGGCGACGGTCTCGCCGGGGCGGACCTTCGCGGTGTTGACGGCGGCCCCGACGCCCGTCGTGACGGCGCAGCCCACGATCGCGGCGACGTCGAGGGGGATGTCGGGGTCGACCTTGACCAGCGCCCGCTCGTGGACGAGCATCATCTCGCTGTAGCCCGAGAGGTTCACGAACTGGGAGACGGGCTGACCGTTGCGCGAGAGGCGGGGTGTGCCGCCTTCGCGGCTCAGCCCGCCCTGTGCACAGAGGTACATGCGCCCGCTCAGGCAGTACCCGCACTCGCCGCAGAAGGCCGTGAGGCAGCCGACGACGGCGTCGCCGGGTCGCAGGTACGTCACCTGCGACCCGACGGCTTCGACGATGCCGGCGCACTCGTGTCCGAGCACGAGGGGGAGCGGGAAGGTGGTCCACGTTCCCTGCCGGAAGTGCAGGTCGCTGTGGCAGACCCCGCAGGCCTTCGTGCGGACGAGGACTTCGTGGTCCCGTGGCTGGTCGAGGACGAGATCGTCGACCAGTTCCTGGGGCTGACCGACCTCGGTCAGAACGAGTGCGCGCATGCGTGACTCCTTCGAATCAGTTGATGCCGGGGAACGTCACGCGGGCGTCGTAGGCGACCCAGTCATCGACGTTGTCGGCGGTCCACTCGGCGAGGTCGGTCACGGTGAAGACCTCGGTCTCGGTCGGACGCTGCGACGAGCCGTCGACGATGGCGATGATGCGATCGGCCAGCTGCAGGCCGATCTCGGTGGGCTCGAGGTCCCACGTCGCGTGGATGGCGCCCTGGCGGATGCCGTCGATGCCCTGGCTCTCGGCGTTGAGGCCCGTCACGATGACATCGCGACCGGATGCCTGCACGGCAAGCCCGGCGCCCAGTGCGGGGCCGTCGCCCATCGTCCACATCGCGGTGAGGTTCGGGAAGCGCGTCAGCAGGTCTTCGGCGATCGGCCGTGCCGTGGCCGCGTCATCCGGGATCGCACGCTCGCGCGCGACGATCTCGAGACCCGGGCACTCCGCCTCGATCGTGTTGAGGAAGGCGTCCCAGCGCTCGGCGAGCACGGGGATGTCGACGGCTTCGATGAGGGCGATCTCGCCGGTGCCGCCGGTCTGCTCGCACATGTAGCGACCCGACAGCTCGCCGAGCTCAGTCGAGGGCAGGTCGACCTGCACGAGGACGTCTTCGTTCCCGGTGCCGCCGATCGAGTAGAGGTCGATGCCCGCGTCGGTGGCACGCTGCAGCGAGCCCTGGATCGCGTTGGGGTCGCCGGCGAGGTTGAGCACGATCGCGTCGACGCCCTGGTCGATGAACTGGTCGACCTGCGACACCTGGGCGTTGATGTCCAGCGCGGCATCGAGGAACTTGACCTCGATGCCGGCGTCGATGAGGCCGGCGGCGAGTGCTTCGTACTGGGCGCGGGCGCCTTCGATCGCGTAGTTCGCGCCCGAGATGCCGACGACGTAGGTGCCGTCGCTGTCGCCGCCCGACGATGCGCTGCCTTCGCCGGCCGGCGTCGACGAGACGCTGCACCCGGCGAGGGCGATACCGGCGACGAGCGTCATCGCCGCCGTGACCGTCCAACGACGGTGAGTGAGACGTGCCATGGATTCTCCTTGTTGGTGGTGGAACTGCTGAGTCACGTGCGATTGCGGATGCGGTCCAGCGCGATGGCGAGGACGAGGATGATGCCCGTGGCGATGCCCTGCCAGTACGACGGCACACCGGCCAGCGTGATGCCGTTCGCGA
This sequence comes from Microbacterium sp. Y547, assembly GCF_057669785.1. Classification (NCBI taxonomy): domain Bacteria; kingdom Bacillati; phylum Actinomycetota; class Actinomycetes; order Micrococcales; family Microbacteriaceae; genus Microbacterium; species Microbacterium sp. Y547. The sequence goes on along the minus strand of NZ_JBYHFN010000001.1, from coordinate 151,173 downwards.
TGACGCCGAGAAAGAGCACGCCGATCGCGGTGCCACCGATGTTGCCCGCGCCGCCCGAGAAGCTCGCGCCGCCGAGCAGCACGGCCGCCGCTGCAGAGAGCTCGAGGCCGAGAGCGCCGCTCACGGGTTGTGACGACGTGAGTCGTCCGGCCAGCATGATCGCGGCGATGCCCGCCGTCAGTGCGGCGATCGCGTACACCGTCAGACGGATGCGACGAACGTTCACGCCCGCGAGCCGGGCTGCCGTGGCGTTTCCACCCACGGCGTAGACCGAACGCCCGAAGCGCGTCCAGCGCATCACGATGAACGCGATGATGCCGACCGCGATGGCGATGAGCACGGGGATGGACAGCCCGTTGATCGTGCCGTCGCCGATGATCTGCACGACCGGGTAGGGCATCGTCGAGACCGGGATGCCGTTGCTCAGCACGAGCGCCGCGCCGCGGAACAGCTCCATCATGGCGAGCGTGACGACGAAGAAGTTGAACCCGCCGTAGGCGATCAGCACACCGTTGAACACCGTCCCGAGCAGCGTGCATCCGATGATCGTGAGGAGGATCGCCAGGATCGGGTCGATGCCTGAGACGAGCATCATGGCGAGCATCACGCCGCCGAGGGCCGTCATCGATCCGAGCGACAGGTCGAGCCCGCCGCTGATGATGACGAAGGTCATGCCCACCGCGATGACGAACAGCACCGAGTTCGTGCGCAGGATGTTCAGGATGTTGCCGTACGTCAGGAAGTTCTCCTGCGTCACGGCGAGGACGAGAACGAGCACGATGAGTGCGGCGCCCACACCGAGATAACGCAGGGCGAGGGACTGCAGCGAACGACGCGGTGCGGCGTTCATGATCGGCAGCGTGTCGGTCATCGGTGGGTCCCTTCTGCGGTGGCGACTTCGTGCGCCCCGGCTGCCTGATAGGCGATGAGTTCTTCCGTCGCCTCGTCCGCGGAGAACTCCGCGACGATGCGCCCGTGGAACATGACGTAGATCCGGTCGCAGACACCGAGAAGCTCGGGCAGCTCGGACGAGACGACCAGCAGGCCCATGCCCTGCGAGACGAGCTCCGCGATCTCGGCGTAGATGTCCTCCTTGGCGCCCACATCAACGCCCCGCGTGGGCTCGTCGAGCAGGAGCACGCGCGGCTTCGTCGCGAGTTCGCGGGCGATGACGACCTTCTGCTGGTTTCCGCCGGACAGCTGGGAGACGATCTGCTCGGGGCTGCTCGCCTTGATGCGCAGGCCCCGGGAGCCCTGTTCGTAGGCTTCGCGGTCGAAGCCCTTGGTGATGAACGAGAGCGGTCCGCGCTCGTTCATGAGCGCGAGGGCGGCGTTGCGCAGGATCGACCAGCCCATCACCAGGCCCTCGGCCTTTCGGTCCTCGGGCACGTAGCCGATGCCGAGTCGGTGGGCGTCGCGGGGGCTGCGGATCTGCACCGGCGCGCCATCGAGCTTGATGACGCCGCGCTTGGCCTTTCGGGTTCCCATGATCGTGCGCAGGATGGCGCTGCGGCCGCTGCCGACCAGACCCGCGATGCCGACGACTTCGCCTGAGCGCACCGTGAGGTCGATGTCGTGCAGGTGTCCGCGCGAGAGCCCCTGAATCTCCAGGACCGGTGAGCCCGGATCGACCTCGGCCTTGTGCCAGTAGTCGGCCAGATCGCGACCGACCATCATGGCGACGAGCGCGCGTTCGTTCGTGTCGGCGATGAGGGTCGCTCCGACATAGCGGCCGTCGCGCAGGACGGTCGCCCGGTCGGCGATCTCCATCACCTCTTTCATGCGGTGCGAGATGAGGGCGATCGCGACGCCTTCGTCTCGAAGACGCTCGAGCACCGCCACCAGGCGGATGACGTCGGCCTCATCCAGCGAGCTGGTGGCCTCGTCCAGAAGAAGCACGCGGGGGGTGACGACGAGGGCCTTGGCGACTTCGACGAGCTGGCGACGCCCCGTCGAGAGCGAGCTCACGGGCGCCTTCGAGTCGATGTCGAAGCCGAGGCCGTCGAGCAGGGCCTGAGCCTGACGATGCACTGCCCGCCAGCTCACCCCGCCCTTGCCGGGCAGGCGCCCGAGCATGATGTTCTCACCGACGGTGAGCGCCGGTGCGAGCTGGGGCTCCTGCTGGACCAGCGCGATGCCCAGGTCCTTGGCCTTCTTGGGGGTCAGGCTCGCGCGTGCCTCGCCGAAGACGACGAGTTCACCGGCCGTGGGCTCCTGCGAGCCGGCGATGAGGGAGAGGAACGTCGACTTGCCCGAGCCGTTCTCACCCATGACCGCGTGGATCTCTCCCGGATAGAGCTCGAGCGCCGCGTCTTTCAGGGCGACGACTCCCGGGTAAATCTTCGTGACGCCTGTGGCGCGGATGACGGGCTCGCTCATGAGCGCTGGATGCCGCCGTCGATGCTGATGATCTGACCCGTCATGAAGTCGGATCCTGCACTCGCGAGGAACACCGTCAGCGGCCCGATCTCGTCGGACTGGCCGACGCGACCGAGAGGCGTCGTGGACTCGATCGCGGTCATGACTTCGGGCAGCGAGAGCAGGTGCGAGTTGATGTCGGTCGCGAAGGCACCGGGCGCGATCGAGTTGACGGTGAGAGTCGGTGCCCATTCCCAGGCGAGGGTCTTCGTCATGGCGATGACGGCACCCTTGCTCGCCGAGTAGGCGACCCATCCTTCGCTGCCGCGGATGCCGATGTCGGAGGCGACCGTGACGAGCTTGCCGTGGCCCTGGTCGAGCATGCGCGACCCGAACGCCCGCAGCGTCGAGAAGGTGCCGTTGACGTTCGTCTTCAGGATCCGGTCGAAATCGTCGGTCGAGGTCTCTCGTGCGGGCTTGGTGAGTGAGATGCCGGCGTTGGCGAAGACGACGTCGACGCCGCCGGTCGCGTCCCAGATCTCTGCCGCGGTGCTCTCGACCGCCGCGGCGTCCGTGACGTCCAACGCGTAGGGGAGCGCGGTGCCCACGCCGTCGGCGGCGATCAGTTGCACCGTCTCATCCAGAGCGGCGAGGTCGCGGCCGGTGACGACGACGGCCGCACCGGCGAGGGCGGCTGCCCGCGCCATCGCTCGACCGAGTCCTCGGCTCGCACCGGTGACGACGACCGTCTTGCCCTCGAGCGGGCGGGTGGCAGGGTGCACGGATGCTTCGGACATCGTTGTTCGCTCCTCTTGATCCGCGGCCCCGGATCCGACTACATTCGCATCATATGCGACTGGGCTCGCAGTACTTGAGAATAGGGATGCTCAGGGGCCGGGGTCAAGAACCCGGAAATGTCGATATACAAACGAAAGCGAGCGGCCGCCATGACGATCGATCGGCAGCGATTCTTCATCAACGGTGAGTGGGTCGCCCCGGCGGACCCCTCACGCAGCATCCCGATCTACAGCTCGGTCACGGAAGAGGTGCTCGAGACCGTCCCCGCGGGCAACGCCGACGACGTCGACCGCGCCGTGCGCGCCGCGCATGCCGCGTTCCCCGCCTGGTCGGCGCTTCCGGTCGCCGAGCGCGCCGCCTATCTGCGCAAGCTCGCCGCGGGCCTGCGCGCCCGTGTCGACGACATCGCCCCCCTCATCAGCCTCGAGGTGGGCATGCCCATCGCGGGAGCACGCGGGTACCAGACGCTGCGTGCGGCCGACTTCTTCGAGATTTTCGCCGACCTCGGCGAATCGATGGTCTTCGAGGAGCGCCTCGGTGACTCCCTCATCATCAAGGAGCCCGTCGGAGTCGTCGCCGCGATCAGCCCGTCGAACTTCCCCCTGCTGCTGACCCTGGTCAAGCTCGGCCCCGCCCTCGTAACCGGCTGCACCGTGGTGGTGAAGCCGCCCGAGACGGCGCCCGGCGCCCTGTTCCACCTCGCCGAGGTGGCCGAAGAGATCGGGATGCCGCCGGGGGTCATCAACCTCATCACCGGGTACGGACCCGAGTCGGGCGAGCCTCTGGCGACGCACCCGCTCGTGGACATGATCAGCTTCACGGGCTCCACGGGCGTCGGCCGTCGTCTTCTCGAACTCGGTTCGCAGACGATCAAGCGCGCCCACCTCGAGCTGGGAGGAAAATCGGCCGCCATCGTGCTGGACGACGCCGACCTGCCGGTCGCGCTGCAGCGCGCCACCGACCAGGCCTTCACGAACGCGGGTCAGGTTTGCTTCGCGTGGTCCCGCCTGCTGGTTCCCCGTTCACGTCTCGCTGAGAGCGAGGAGATCCTGCGCGAGATCGTCGGCGCACATCGTGTCGGTGACCCGCTCGACCCCGAGACGACACTCGGTCCGATCGTCACGAGCGCTGCACGCGATCGCGTCCGCAGCTACATCGACGGTGCCATCACCGAGGGAGCGCGCGTCGTGACGGGCGGCCGCGCTCTGCCGCGCGGAATCGACCGCGGATACTTCGTCCAGCCGACGATCCTCTCCGACGTCCACAACAGCATGCGGATCGCCCAGGAGGAAGTGTTCGGCCCTGTGGTCGCCCTCATCGCCCACGACGGCGATGACGATGCCGTGCGCATCGCCAACGACTCGATCTTCGGCCTGCACGGCGCCGTGTTCTCACCCGACGAAGACCGCGCGCTCTCGGTCGCCCGGCGGATGCGCACGGGACAGGTCGACCTGAACGGCTTCAAACTCGGCGGCGAAGCGCCCTTCGGCGGGTTCAAGCAGTCCGGACTCGGCCGCGAACTCGGAGCCCACGGCATCCAGGAGTATCTCGAGGTCAAGTCGATCCAGCTCTAGCATCGCGTCGGGCCGTGCGAATCGATGCGGCCCGACGGATGCCGCCGGCTACGCCCGCACGTCGCGGCGGGGGAGCACCCACCCGGCGCGCGGGAAGTGGCAGGTGTACCCGTTCGGGTAGGTGATCAGGTAGTCCTGGTGTTCGGGCTCGGCCTCCCAGAAGGGGCCGGCCGGCTCGATCGTCGTCACGACGGGTCCGGGCCACAGGCCCGAGGCGTCGACGTCGGCAATCGTGTCGCGCGCCACCTGCTCCTGCTCGGGCGTCAGCGGGAAGATCGCCGACCGGTAGCTCGTGCCGATGTCGTTGCCCTGGCGATTGAGCGTCGACGGGTCGTGGATCTGGAAGAAGAACGCCAGGATGTCGCGGTACGACGTCTGCGCCGGGTCGAACACGACCTCGATCGCCTCGGCGTGCCCGGGGTGGTTGCGGTAGGTCGCGTGGGCGTTCTCGCCGCCCGTGTACCCGACACGCGTCGAGAGCACACCGGGCTGGCGGCGGATGAGGTCTTCCATGCCCCAGAAGCAGCCGCCCGCGAGGACGGCGGTCTCGGTGCCGGGGGTCTGGGTGATCGTGCCGGTGTCCATGGCTTCTCCTGAGCGGTGCGCGGGGGTCCTCCAGAAGTATCTCAGCCCACGGGGGGGAGGAGGGCCGGGCAGACATCAGGCAGGCTGGAACGATGGCCCTCTTCACCGACAAGCGTTCTGTTCTGCGCGCGGCGGCGGGTCTCACAGCCGCCCTGCTCGCCCTCGCCCTCCCCGCGTGCGCCGCCACGCCCGACGCACCGGCTGAGACGATTGAGATCCCTGGCACCGCCGTCGGCCGCCAGGCGCAGTGGGTGCTCGATGAGATCAACGCCGACGCCCTGAGCGATGCGGCCGAGATCGAAGAGCGGTTCGCCCCGGTCATGCTCGAGCAGGTCTCGGTCGAGGATCTGCGGTCCATCCTCGGCCAGATGCAGGACGCCAAGCCGTGGCGCGTCGAGACGTACGACGGCAGCGACGAGCAGGCGCGGGTGCGCATCGCCTCGTCGGCCGCCGACTACGACATGACCGTCTCGGTCGGCATCGACGGCCGCATGAACGGACTCTTCTTCGGCATGCCGCAGCCCGACCGCGCCCCCGCCGCGAACTGGGACGAACTGCGCACCGAGATCGAGGCCCTGCCGTACGACGCCTCGGTGCAGGTGTGGACGGTCGGCGCCGAAGCGCCCGACGAGCTGATCGGCGACGCGTCGGTCGCCCCGATCGGATCGATCTTCAAGCTGTACGTGCTCGGTGCGATCGTCGACGCCGTCGACCGGGGCCACCTCACCTGGGAGGACCCGCTCACGATCGACGGTGCCGTGCGAAGCCTCCCCAGCGGCGAACTGCAGGACCTGCCCGACGGGTCGACCGTGACCGTGCTCGAAGCAGCCCAGAAGATGATCGCGATCAGCGACAACACGGCGACCGACGCGCTCATGCGCGCGGCCGGGCGGGGCGCCGTCGAGACCGCGCTCGCCGACATGGGGCACCACGACCCCGCCCTCAACACGCCCTTCACGGCGACCCGCGAGCTCTTCTGGCTCGGCTGGGGAGACCCGTCGCTGCGCGATCGGTGGGCCGGTGCCACCGCCTCGGCCGAGCGCGAATCGATCCTCGCCGACGTGCCCGCGGGTGTGCCCGACATCGCAGACGGCGACTGGACGGTCCCCGTCTGGCAGCAGGGTCTGGACTGGTTCGCGACGCCCGAAGACATCGTGCGAGCGCACATCGCTCTCCAGGAGCGGGCAGCGACGGAATCCGGTGCGCCGGTGCGTGACATCCTGTCGGCCAATCCGGGGCTCGAACTCGGTGAGGAGTGGTCCTACGTGGGCTATAAGGGCGGCAGTTCGGTCGGCGTGCTCGCCGGGTCGTGGTACCTCGAGCGCGACGGCGCCGAACCCGTCGTCCTGACGGCTTTCGCCCGCTCTGACGACCCCGCCGTCGTCGCCGACCCGACGGCGTTCTTCGCGATCGCCGCGGATGCCGCCGCGCTGCTCATCGCTGACTGAGTGCCGACGGCGCAGAAGAGCGGTGCCCCGAGCTGTCCAGGCGACAATGGACGCATGCCCGAATCATCGAACCCGATCGCCGACCACGAGTACGTCCTGCTCACGACCTACCGCAAGACCGGCGTGCCCGTGGGTACTCCGGTGTGGATCGCGCCCGATGGTGAGGAGATGCTCGTCACGACCGGAGCCGCATCGGGCAAAGTCAAACGCCTGCGGCACACTCCGCGCGTCACACTGACCCCGTGCGACGCGCGCGGCAATCCCACGGAGGGCGCCGACTCGGTTGAAGCGACCGCCGTCGTGCGGGATGACCCCGCGACGCTGGCTCGTCTGGACCGCGCGCTCGCGGCCAAGTACGGCGTGAAGTACAAGATGCTCCGTGCGGCGCAGAAGCTCCGTCGCAGCCAGAGCGCGTCGGTCGCGCTCGTCATTCCCTCGCGGGAGAGCTGACTCAGTACCAGCCGACCGTCTGCGAGTGGCCCCACGCGTTGCACGGCGAACCGTACCGTCCCGCGATGTAACCCAGGCCCCAGGCGACCTGCGTGCTGGCGTTGGTCTGCCAGTCAGCGCCGGCGCTGGCCATCTTGCCGCCGGGGAGCGCCTGCGGAATGCCGGTCGCGCCGCTCGAGGCGTTGTAGGCCCGGTAGTTCCAGCCCGACTCCTTGTTCCACAGCGAGACGAGGCATCCGAACTGGTCGTCGCCCCACCCGTGGTTGCCGAGCATTGCACGGGCGGATGCCTGCGCGCCGGCCGGGCTGTTGTCTCCGACGGCGCCGCCGGTCGCAAAGACGGGGGCCGGTGCTGCGGGCCGGGCGGGCGCCGCAACGGCAGCGGCTGCCGCAGCGGCGGCTTCGGCTTCGGCTTCGGCCTTGAGGCGCGCCTGCTCGGCGGCCTCCTGCTCAGCCTTCAGCGCGACGGCGGCGTCAAGGCTGCCACGAAGGGCCGCGACCTCTGCCTTGACGGGGTCGATGAGCGTCGTCACTTCGTCCGCGACGGTCGACAGGAACAGCACGGCGTTCGCTTCGGCGCCGGCGTCGAGCCGCTCGGTGGCCTCGACCAGTTCGGCCGTGTCGACGACGGTGTCGGCGGCGTCGATCTCGAGGCCGGACGCGGTGATGTCGGCGGTCACCGTCTCTGCGGCGGCGATCGTGGCCTCTGCTGCGGCCAGAACATCGGTCGCTTCGCTCAGCACGTCGTCGTGGAGGTCTGCGGTCGTCGTCGCGTCGTCAAGCGGGGCGACCGACGACGCGAGCACGAAACTGCCGAAGGGCTGCGACGCCTCAACCTGAGGCGCGGGGCTCGCTGCGGTCATGCTCAGCGTGGCGACGAGGCCCACGGCGAGGGTCGCGGCGACCATCGTGGGGCGGCGGCGCGCTCGCTGGTCGGCGAGTCGACGCAGGCGGCGGGCAGGAGAAAAAGACGTGTTCGAGCGCATGAATTCTGGTTCCGTATCGGGTATTCGCGCCATCGGGTAGACGCGTCGCGCCCGTCTCCGCGAGCACAAGTCAGCGATTCTGCTCCCCGAATCTGGACGGTACGGGTGTGTTACCTGGGCGTCCCGTGTGCGCTGCTGCGGCCGAGGAAGCGGCGCGCGTGCTCTCCGTCACTGCCCGGTGGCGTCGGCGATAGCCTGGAACGATGCCGCCGGATGCCGACTCGCAGAGCGCTCGAGCGCAACTCGCGGCGCTCGCCGACGCGGTCGCCTCCGGCCGAGGGGGACGAGGTTTCGAGGCGTTCGCCGACGAGCCCACGCCGCCCGGCGCGCGCCCCGCAGCGGTGCTCATCCTGTTCGGACCGCTGGATGATCTGCCGAGCGGCCACGACGCACAGTCGACGGCGGTCACTCGTGACCTCGACGTTCTGCTGCTCGCCCGGGCGACGACGTTGCGTGCGCATCCCGGTCAGGTCGCGTTCCCCGGCGGACGCATCGATCCGCACGACGACGGCCCCGTGGGGGCGGCGTTGCGTGAATCTCAAGAGGAGACGGGCCTCGACCCCGCGGGCGTCGACGTGCTCGGTGCCCTGGAGACCACCCCGCTGGCGTTCTCGGGGCACCTCGTCACCCCCGTGCTGGGGTGGTGGCGGCATCCGTCTTCCGTTCACGCCGTGGACGCGCGGGAATCGTCGGACGTCTTCCGAGCTCCTGTCGCCGACCTGCTCGATCCCGCCAACCGCGGCTCGACGGTCGTGCGACGCGGGGGACAGCAGTTCCGCAGTCCCGGTTTTCTCGTGCCGCGCGCGGATGGCGCCGGCGACCACCTGGTGTGGGGATTCACCGGGACGCTGCTGGACGGCCTGTTCAACCGGCTCGGGTGGACCGAGACCTGGGACGCCGAGCGCGAACTGCCGCTGCCCGACATCGGCGACGACAGCGGTCGCTGACATCAGGCACGCGCGCCCACGATGAAAACACGGAAGCCCGTGACCGAATCGGTCACGGGCTTCCGCTTTCAGAGGGTCAGCCGCAGTTGGTTGCGGCGTAGCTGACGCTCGTCGACAGGTCGTTACGGTCACCGGCGGTGCCGGTGATTCCGATGTCGCCTGCGCCCAGCGTCGCGGTGCGGGTGTTGATCGAGACCGAAACGGTCTTGCCCGGCTGGACCGCCGTGAACGACTTGCCACCGTGGTCACTGGTGACCGTGATGTCCGCCGGAACGGAGTCGTTGTTCTTGACGGTGACCGAGGTGTACACCTTGCCGGCGAGGCAACGCGTGGTGACCTCGGCGTCGAGCTTGACCAGGCTCTTGTCGTAAGCGACGCGCATCAGCTCCATGAGACCGTTCGCGTACTCCTGCGACTCGGGGTGAGCTGCAGCAGCGGTCGGGTTCTCGCTCGAGAACGGAGGCTGGAACGAACGGCCGACCTCGAAGTTCCAGGCGTAGATGCCGTGCTTGTACCACAGCATGTCACCCGAGTTGCCGGCGGCCGAGTAGAGCACGTCGATGATCGGACCGGTGCGGGCCGGCGTGACCGACAGGCCGCGGTGGCGCTTGATCTCACCGAGGATGCGCTCGGAGGCTTCCCAGAAGTAGGCCTCGTCTTCGGCGCTCGGGCGCGGGGCGGGCTCGCGGCCGGGCACCTTGTACGCACCCGGCGACCACATGAAGTAGTCACCCGAGCTGTGCAGGTTCATCGAGAACTTGATGTTCGTGTGGTTCGTCGCCAGCCAGCTGATGTTGGCGGACTCCGGCTCGCTCAGCTCGGCAGGACCGGCGTAGGAGCCGCTCGTGCACGAGGTCGAGGCGCCGCTGTAACCGTCGAACAGGCTGTAGGTGTCGTAGTTGCGGTTGTTGTCGACACCCCACGAGTTGCGGGAGTTGAAGTCCGCGGTGCCCGAGATCTCGCAGTGGTTGGTCATGTTCTTGCGCTGCGACGCGAAGTCGTAGAACGAGTAGTGACCACCGTCGGGGTTGACGGACGGCAGGATCCAGATGTCGAGGTTCTCGACGAGCTTGCGAACCTCGGGGTTGGACTCGTAGTTGCGCAGCAGACGCTCGGCCGTCTCGATCGAGACGAGCGGCGGAACCCACTCACGAGCGTGCTCCTGGGCGTACGCCATGACACCCATCTTCGAGCCGTCACGCGTGGTTCCGATGCGGATGCCGTAGACCGTCTGCGGCTCGCGCGAGACGGATGCCGGCGCCGACAGGCCATCGGTGAGCGTCGCGGTCGCGGCGGCAACCGTACCCGTTCCCGCGTTGCCACGGTAGGTGTACGCGTTCACGAGCGCGGATGCAGCCTCGGAGCCGTTGATCGCGGCGACGACCTGTGCGGCCGTGCTCGTGATCGCGCCCTCGGCGTTGGTCGCAGGCGTCACCGTGATGGTGGTGCCGTCGACGGCCACGCTCAGGGGCGTGTCGGTGCCACTGGCAGCGGCGATCGAGACGACGATGCCGTTGCCACCCTCGTGGCCCCAGGCCTTCGAGTCCACGCCGACGATGCTGGCGTTGCCCGTGCCCACGATGCCCTGGGCCAGACGACGGTAACCGTTCGTCTTGTTCGGCATCTCGACGATCTCAGAGATCTCGGGGAACTCAGCCGCGAGGCTGTGGATGCGGGCGTAGAGCTCGGTCGGGGTCATGTAGGACGTGATGAAGTCCTTCTGGATGGGGCCGAACGGGTCGTCCTCATCGATGGCCAGCCAGTCGTTCACCTTCGCGGTGACGACCTCACCGGTCGGGCTCGTGATGCTGACCATGTCGGGACGGGTCTCGACGACGGCAGCGCCGCGGTGCTTGATGTAGACGCTGGCGTCCACGAAGCGCGTGATGTTCTGCTGTCCGCCCGAGCCGATCTCGGTGCCGGGGCCGCTGTCGCGACTCACGACCATCGGCGCAGTGTTGGTCTGGCCGTCGGCGAAGCGCGCCTCGACCGAGAGGTAGCCGACACCGAACGACGTGTAGTAGTCGACGCGGAGGATCTCGATGGACGACACGTCGTCCGCCTGGGCCGCCCGGCTGAACGCACGGTTCTCGGCGAGCGTCTGCGTACGGAACGCCTGACGTTCCGCGAGTGCGTCCTGCGAGTCCTGCTCGGTGTAGAGCACCGAGCCGATCGTGAAGCCACGGGCTTCGAGCGCCGCGACCTGACTCTCGGAAACGATGGCCTCGACGGTGAGGGAACCGTTGCTGTTCTCCTCGACGCCGTGGTCGAGGTCGACTCCGGTGGCGATCAGGCGGTCGAGTTCGTCGCGGTCGGCGACGGTGACCTCGACGACGTTGACGGCGTCATCGGCTTCGAGGTGCATATCGAGTGCGTCCTCGGACCCGACGGCACCGATGGGGGTCAAAGTGGTAAACAGCAGGCCGGCGAGTGCGGCGCTTACCGCCACACCTCCGACTGCTTTTCTTTTTCTGACAGCGGACAACATCAAGCATCCCCTCCTTGGGCGCGTGAACAGCATCGTGCAGCGAAGTGGGGCGGTGCGAATCGGACGTGCATCACCCCGAGGGCGACTCCCAAGCTCATCCGCGAGCGGGGGTCATCGCGTTGTCCAATGTCTATCGGTTGGATGCACCCGGGTCAAGCTATTTCTAAGTATCCGCTGTGAATCGATCTCACCGGATCGCCCAGAACAACGAGCGCCCCGCCATCAGAGTGCTGGCGCCCTCGCGGTACGAGTGGGCAACCTGCACGATCGGGTCGTCAAACGTCGGTCCTTGCCGCCCTCGATGAACCGAGGTGGCGTCACACTGCGGTATCGAGAGCCCGCACCTTCTCGAGGAGCGGCTCGGCGACTTCGGCGAGGAATTCCTCTTGACGCTCGTCGCCGATCTGCACGAGGGCGATGTCGGTGAAACCCGCCTCAAGGTAGGGGCGCACGCTTTCGGCGAGAACGTCGAGGTCGGGCCCGCACGCGATCGATTCGGCGACGTCTTCGCGGCGCACGAACTGGCTCGCCCCCTCGAAACCCGCCGGCGTCGGCAGGTCGGCGTTGACCGCCCATCCTCCGGCGAACCAGCGGAACTGGTCGTGGGCCCGGTCGATCGCAACATCGCGATCGGGGTCCCAAGAAACGGGGACCTGGCCGATCTTGCGCGACGGACCCTCGTGCGCCGAATCCCACGACTGGATGAGCGAGGCCTCGGGCTGCACGGCGATGAGGTGATCCCCCAGGGGCGCGAAGGCCTCGACCGATCGATCTCCCGAGACGGCGACGCCGATCTCCAGCGGTGTATCCGGCACGTCCCAGATGCGCGCGGAATCGACGCGGAAGTAGGTGCCGTCATACGTGAAGAGCTCGCCGGACTGCAGCTCACGGATGATCTCGATCGCCTCGACGAGCATCTCCTGGCGGGTGTCGACGCCCGGCCACCCCTCGCCCACAACATGTTCGTTGAGGCTCTCGCCCGATCCGACGCCGAGCAGGAAGCGCCCTTCGCTGAGAATCCGCATCGTCGCCGCCTTCTGGGCGACGATGGCGGGGTGGTAACGCATCGTCGGGCAGGTGACGTAGGTCATGAGCTCGACGCGCGAAGTGGCGTTCGCGACCGCCCCGAGCACGGTCCACGCGTACGGCGAGTGCCCCTGGCTCGTGAGCCACGGCGAGAAGTGGTCGCTCGATACTTCGAAGTCGAACCCCGCGTCCTCGGCGGACCGCGCGTAGCGCACGAGCTCGCGCGGACCGCTCTGCTCGGTCATGAGCGTGTAGCCGAACTTCGTCATGTCGGCGTCCTCAGCGTGTGGCGGAGCGGTTCTCGGCGCTGACCATCCACGCGAACTGCTCGAGGGACTCGAGCACGGCGTGCAGCATGTCGGCGCTCGTCGGGTCCTCTTCGTCGACGTCGTCGTGCACGTCGCGGCACGTCGCGATGGTGGCTTCGAGACGCTCGGTCACGAGGTCGACGACGTCTGTCGTGTCGATCTCGCCCTGCGGGAACTCCGGCAGGGTCGTCGTCGCGGTCACCGTGTCGCTGCGACCGTCGGGAAGGGCATGAAGCGCCCGCATCCGCTCCGCGATCGTGTCGCTGAACCCGCGCGCCGCTTCGATGATCTCGTCGAGCTGGCGGTGCGTGTCGCGGAAATTCTTGCCCACGACGTTCCAGTGCGCCTGCTTGCCCTGGCTTGCCAGTTCCACGAGGTCCACCAGCACGCGCTGCAGATTGTCGCTCAGCGTCTTGGACGCCCGGAAGCCGCTTTCGGCGTTCTGCTCGCTCGTGAGCATCGCTCCGCTGCGAGCCGGGCGTCGCTTGTTCTTCGTCGCAGACTTGTCCTTCGTCGCGTCGGTTGCGCTCTTGCTCTTCGAGCCGTTCTTCGTCGTCGTGGCCATGATGCCGTCTCCTTCGCGCGTTCCTACGGGGTGTGCTTCGACGGTAGGAGGTCGCCCGGCACAGCGCGCGGGGATTGCGGATGCCGCATCCCGGTGCTATTCAGTCGTCGCTGGAGTGGAGTCCGCGCCGCGACGACAGCACCGTGACTTCGGGGTGCTCCTCGGCGAGCAGGCGCTCGGCGCGGTCGAGCACGTCGCGAACGTGCGACGCATCCGCGGCCACGATGCTCACCCCGATGCTCGCGCGCCGGTGCAGGTCGTGCGCCCCGACTTCGGCGACGGCGACTTCGCTGCGTCGGCTCAGATCCGCCAGGATCGGGCGCAGGATCCCGCGCTTCTCCTTGAGCGATCGCACGTCGCCCAGCAGGACATCGAACTCGATCCAGCCGATCCACATGCTCGCGAGTCTGCCAGCTCATCAGGCCCCCACGGGGGGTGGCCTGCTTACGATGGAGGGAGCACCTCGACCGGAAGGAGCCGCCCGTGGTCCAGGTTCGCGTTGCCGGTATTGCGCTCGACGAGTCGGGGCAGCACGTCATGCTGCTCAAGCCGATCGATCAGCTGCCCGGCGCAGGGCGCATGCTTCCGATCTGGATCGGAGCGCTCGAGGCGACCGCGATCCTCCTCGCGATCGAGGGGGCGACCGTGCCCCGGCCGCTCGCGCACGACCTCATGAAAGGGCTCATCGAGTCCGTCGACGCGACCGTGCAGCGCACCGAGATCACGCGCATCGACGACGGCACCTACTACGCCGAGATCACGCTCGACACCCCCGGCGGCATCCGGATCATCGACGCCAGGCCCTCGGATGCCGTCGCTCTGGCGTCGCGCGCTGGGACGGGGCTGTGGGTCGCCGACGCCGTCATGGACGAAGCGGGCGTGCCGGATCTGACCGGTGACGAGCTCGATGCCGAAGAGAGCGTCGACGAGTTCAAGAAGTTTCTCAACGAGGTCGATCCCGACGATTTCCGAGGGTGACCGCGGGATCCTTCGGTCTACGCGCGCCCGTCGCGACCTTCGGTCGTGGGCTTCCATCCCAGTGACGGCGCGACGTACTTCGCGAACGACTCGACGATGCGCAGGTTCATCTCGACCCCGAGCTGGCTGGGGATGGTGAGCATGAGGGTGTCGGCCGAACGGATCGCGGCGTCATCGAGCAGCTGCTGCACGAGCTCATCGGGTTCGGCCGCGTAGCTCTGGCCGAACGTCGAGCGCATGCCGTCGATGACACCGACCTGATCGCCCTCGCGGGAGCGACCGAAGTAGAGCGCATCCTCGGGCGTCGTGATCGGGAAGATCGAGCGGCTCACCGACACGCGCGGCTCACCCGTGTGGCCCGCGTCGCGCCACGCGGCGTGGAACGCATCGATCTGCTGCGCCTGCAGTTCGTCGAAGGGCAGGCCGCGGTCCTCGGTCAGCAGCGTGGACGACATCAGGTTGACCCCGATCCGGCCCGCCCATTCCGCCGTCTCCCGCGTACCTGCGCCCCACCAGATCCGCGAGCGCAGACCGGGGGAGTGCGGCTCGATCCGCTGCCGGCCCGTGCCTGCGCCGAACGGCGACGACGGATCGCGCTCGGCCAGGCCTTCGCCTTCGATCGCCCGAAGGAACAGGTCGAAGTGCTCGCGCGCGAGATCGGCGCCGCGCGGGTCCTCTGAGCCGGTGTAGCCGAACGCCTCGTATCCGCGGACGACCGTCTCGGGTGATCCCCGGCTGACGCCGAGCGCCAGCCGTCCGCCCGAGATCAGGTCGACCGACGCCGCTTCTTCCGCGAGATACAGCGGGTTCTCGTAGCGTGTTTGTGCCCTGCGCGGACCCCGCGGTGTCCGGTTGAGCTTCGTTCGGATTTGCTGATTCAGTCAGCGGGCCAGGCGCGGCAGGCAAGCTCTCCGAGCAGGATGCTCCGCTCCTGTATGGACTTGGGATCCCAACCATCGCGCTTCGCGAGCTCCGACGTCAGGTGGAACGCGGACTGAGCGTACAAAGCCTTCTTGTCTTCGAAGCTCTTTGCCCCTGCCGAGCGATTGAGCTTCTGTTCCAGGATGGAGAGGTTTCCGAGGCTATCCACCAACTCCAACATTCCGTCCGACTTCGGTCCGCTCTTTGGGCGAATGTGCTCGATCGTGTACATGTTTGACGCCCAATCGAGGTCGGTGCGGGGGAGGTTGTTCTTCTCCGCGAAAGCGCGATCAAGCATTGCGAACACGTACTTTGCTCGCGCGACTGCGATCGAGTCATACGCCTCGATCGCTTTTCTAAGGATGGCGTCGCCGGGAATGATGCGATCAAGAATCTTACGGACCTGAGTTTGATTCACAGCGGATCCATTGGAGATTGCAATGGCAGCGTCTCCGAACGCTTGCTCCGACAACTCGTTGCCTATCCGGCCATCGAACTGGCCGCGAACTGACCACTTGGCAATCTTGACCATCAGCTTGGTCGCGTACTTTTCCTCCCACGATGTAAATGCCGCGATCAATGCAGGGAAGCTGCTCTCGAAACCAAACCGGCGAATAGCCAGAAGGGCATCCCGGACATCGGTCGAGGCTGCGCCGCTCCACTTTGGATGATCCGGTGATCGTAGTGCTTCGTAGACTTCCTGCGCACGAACGAGACGCGCTACGTACTCTTTGGCACTCGTCCCGCTTTCGACCTCAGTTTGGATTGATCGGTAGAGGCGCCGTGTGAGGATGGGGCCTTTGCGTGATGCGTACTCAAAACGGATGAACTTGACAAGTTCCTCGGGCTTCTCAAACTTGGACTCGAGGGCCACCCACTTCTCTTCCATATAGCGAACGTGTGCGCCCGCCCTGCTGAACAGATAGTTCTTCAAGAGGTCCGCGGTCGTCAGATCCGCACCTCGGTCATTGAGGGTCTCAAAGATCACGTATGCCTCCGCGAGGCCGCTAGCGACTGCGACAAGGACTTGGACGCGGCTCGCTAGCTGGGTGGCGACGGCGGTGATCTCCTTGTACTTGGCTGCTGAAGGCGCTATTTTGCGAAGGTGTTCGAGGCAAGCATCGTATGCAACGGCGATTGGGTGGTCGTTGGCAACATGTGCTCGATCGCCGCCGAGTAAGGCGAAGTACTGGTCGACGTCCTTTGGGCTGAGGATAAGCCGCTCGACTTCTGATTCGAATTCTAGGACGTAACCGCGCAGATAGTCTGAATCGACCTTGGCCGATTGTTGTGTCTTTCCGAACTCGGCTAGCAGATCGCGAATCGCAGCAAAGAGAATTGCCGTGGTGGCAAGGCGCTGCTGCCCGTCAACAATCTGTAGTCGCTCGCCGTTCGAATCTGCTCGCGCGAACACGACGGTCCCCATGAAGTAGCTCTCCTCGCGGGTGCGTGCCTGCTGCAAGTCAGACAAGTAGGCGAGGACGTGCTCACGCTTCCAGGAGTATGCACGCTGGTAACGGGGAACTTCCAGCAGCTTGTCGTGGAGAAGGTGACCCAACTGGTCATGAGTGAAGTCTGTTTCTTGGGCCATCTCTCCCCCTTGAGCTGCCAGCAGTCGTTCGGATGCTACAGGGCAGTGGGCGGGGAGGAAGAACCGCGCCATGAGACATGACGCTATGAGTTCTCGTAGCGCATGTCGATGACGCCCGTGCCGACCTCGATGCGCTCGGTGCGCGCCGCGATCGCGGCGAGGAGGGGCATCGGCGACGACTGCTGGCGCGCGAAGTGGTGCACGCGGAAGTAGCTGCCGTTGACACCGAGGTCGTCCATCGCCTGGGCGAGGTCGATCGCCTGGAGCATCGAGTCGGCTGCGGTCAGCTGACGACCCCCGCCGAGAGGGCCGTAGTGGCCGAAGGAGAGAGTGCCGAATCGCTGCATGACCGGTGCAACATCGCCCCCTCGGCACTCATTCCGGCGAAGGCGGGCGAGCACGGTCGCGTGTCAACCCCCGTCCAGCGTGTCGATGGGGCGGCTTAGGCTCGCGGCATGTCGACTCGCATCTTGATCATCGGCGGCCACGGCAAGGTCGCACTCCTGCTCGAACCGATCCTCGCTGGGCGCGGCGACACGGTGACCGCGGTCATCCGCAACCCCGACCACGAGGCCGACGTCGCCGCGACCGGCGCGACGCCGCTCGTCGCCGACATCCAGGAGTTCGACGCCGAGCAGCTGACGAACCTCGTCAGCGGCAACGATGTCGTCGTCTGGTCGGCTGGTGCCGGCGGCGGTGACCCCGCCCGCACGTACGCGGTGGATCGGGATGCCGCCATCCGATCGATGGATGCGGCCATCGCCGCGGGGGTGCGCCGCTACGTCATGGTGTCGTACTTTGGTGCAGGCCCGGACCACGGCGTCGACCCCGACAACCCGTTCTTCGCCTATGCCGAGGCCAAGGCCGCCGCAGATGCGCACCTGCGTGCGAGCGGTCTGGACTGGACGATCGTCGCCCCGAGCGCTCTGACCCTCGATGAGCCGACGGGGCGCATCGACATCGACGCTGACGATTCGGCCTCGGTCCCGCGCGGCGATGTCGCCGCCGTCATCGCCGCAGTCTTGGCCGATGACTCGACGATCGGCCGCACGATCCGCTTCAACTCCGGCGACGTGCCGATCGCTGAGGCGATCGCGGGGACCGGACTGCGCACGCGAGAGTAAGCGCGCCCGGCGCTCGCTCGGCGCGGGCTCAGGCTTCGGGCCCGCTGCTGAGGCGCCCGTGCAGACGCGCCGTCGCATCGTTCATGCCCTCGAACGCCACCGTCTTGCCGAGGTGGCGGTACTTCGTCTGGATCGCATCGAGGGCGGCGACTGTCGAGGCGTCCCACACGTGCGAGCGCGACATGTCGATGACGACCCGGTCCGGATCGTGGGAGTACTCGAACTGCGTCGTCAGATCGTTGCTCGACGCGAAGAAGAGTTCGCCGTCGACGGCGTAGTGGGCCACGGGGGCGCCGTCGGCCTCGTCGATCCGCCGCGTCACCGTGACGAAGTGCGCCACGCGGCGAGCGAAGAGGACCATCGCGGCGACGACGCCCGCACCGACCCCGATCGCGAGATTTTCGGTTCCCACCGTCATGGCGACGGTGATGAGCATGACGAGGGTCTCGCTCTTCGGCATCCGCTTGAGGGTGGATGGGCGAATGCTGTGCCAGTCGAACGTCGCGACCGAGACGACGATCATCACCGCGACGAGCGCCGCCATCGGGATGACGGCGACGATGTCACCGAGCACGAGCACGAGGAGCAGCAGGAAGACACCCGCGAGAAAAGTCGAGATGCGGGTGCGGGCGCCCGACGCCTTCACGTTGATCATCGTCTGGCCGATCATGGCGCAGCCGCCCATGCCTCCGAAGGCGCCCGAGAGGACGTTCGCGACACCCTGACCCCACGCCTCGCGCGTCTTTCGGGAGCGCGTGTCGGTGATGTCGTCGACGAGCTTCGCCGTCATGAGCGACTCGAGGAGGCCCACGACGGCCATCGCGGCCGAGAAGGGGAAGATGATGGCGAGCGTCTCCCACGTGAGGGGAACGTTCGGGACGAACAGCTCGGGCAGGCTCTCGGGGAGTTCGCCCTGATCGCCCACGGTGGGCACGTTGAGCCCGAAGGCGACGGTCGCACCGGTGAGGAGGATGATCGCGACGAGCGGCGCCGGCACGATCTTCGTCACGAGCGGCATCAGATACATGATGAACAGCCCCACCACGACGAGGGGATAGACGAGCCACGGCACGCCGATGAGATGCGGGAACTGCGCCGCGAAGACCAGGATGGCGAGCGCGTTGACGAAGCCGACCATGACGCTGCGCGGGATGAACCGCATGAGCTTCGCAACACCGAGAACGGCGAGGACGATCTGGATGACCCCGCCGAAGATGACCGTCGCGATGAAATAGTCCATGCCGTACTCGCGGGCGACGGGGGCGATGACGAGGGCGACCGCGCCCGTCGCCGCCGTGATCATGGCGGGCCGGCCCCCGAGGAACGCGATCGCCACAGCCATCACGAACGAGGAGAACAGCCCCACGCGCGGGTCGACGCCCGCGATGATCGAGAACGCGATCGACTCGGGGATCAGCGCGATCGCGACGACGAGCCCCGCCAGCACTTCGCGAGTGAGAAGGCGGGGGCTGCGCAGAGCCTGCACCACGGTCGGCTCGATCCGGTAGCGGCTTGCGGGGTCCTGCGCAGACGCGACAGCAGTCATGCGGGCTCCGTTCGGACGTGCGACAGGGGATTCACGGGTGGGAGCGCATCCTTGCGCGACGTTCGGCGAGCCTGTGAAGAGGAAGACGGCAACAGGCTCGGCGTGGCCGAATGGACTCTACCGTCACGGGCGCTCGTTCGCGCGGGCGGCCAGGGGCGAGAAGACGTCACATCGTCGACGCACGGCGAAAGCAGAACGAACGGTACCCGCCTCAGCTGATCGCTTGTTTCGCCATCGTCTGGACTTCGGCCGGGGCGAGCCTTCCCGAGGGGAAGAGGAACTGAACAAGCGCGAGCCCGATCGCCGCGCCGGCGAGCTGGGCGCCGATGAACGGCAAGGCCGACGCAGGCGCGATGCCCGCGAACGTGTCACTGAACATTCGGCCGACCGTGATCGCCGGGTTCGCGAAGCTCGTGGAGGACGTGAAGAAGTACGCCGCCCCGATGTAGCCGCCGACGGCGGGTGCGGCGAGGTGGGAGCGGCCCGTGCGGACCAGGGCGAAGATGACCACGATGAGCCCGGCCGTTGCGACGATCTCCGCGAGGAGCAGATGCCACCCAGAGCGATCGGTCGCACTCCACGCGACGGCGGGCTGGGCGAACATCAGATTCGCGAGAATGGCTCCTGCGATGCATCCGATCACCTGGGCGGGCACATAGACCGCTGCGGCGGACCAGTTTCGTCGATGCAGCGCGATGTCGACCAGGGTGACCACCGGGTTGAAATGAGCGCCCGACACGGGCGCGAAGACGAGGATCAGAACGGCAAGTCCGAATGCCGTGGCGATCGCGTTCTCGAAGAGTTGGAGTCCGACATCGTCAGGGGAGAGCTGCTGGGCTGCGATGCCGGAGCCGACGACGACGGCTGCCAGCCCGGCACTGCCGAGGAACTCTCCCGACGCGGCGCGAAGCGTTCGTTTCACGAACCGGCGAGCAGTCTCGAAACCCGGTCGAGGGCGCCCGGGACGAGGCGGAAGTAGGCCCAAGTGCCGCGCTTGCTGCGGGTCAGGAAGCCTGCCGCCGTCAGGATCTTCAGGTGGTGAGACACCGTCGGCTGACTGAGGCCGACCGGTTCGATGAGGTCGCAGACGCATGCCTCGGAGCCTGCTGAGGCCGCAACGATCGAGAGCAGACGCAGTCGGGTCGGGTCGGCAAGCGCCTTCATCGTCGCTGCGAGTTGGTCCGCGTCCTCGGCGGAGAGAGGCTCTCGGACCAGGGGACTGCGACATGCACCGGCGCTGACATCGGTGAGTTCGAGCATCGTGGCCATGCATCGACGGTAGTCGATATTGACAGGCGTCGATAGACCGCGAAGAATCAGAGATCGAAGTTCATCGATATCTGTGGAGACTGCCGTGACCCTGCTGGATCTGACCCCCCGCGTCGCCGAGTCGTCTCGGCTGTCGACGTTGCCCGTGGCGATCATCGGCGCCGGCCCGGTCGGTCTCGCGGCAGCGGCGAATCTGCTGGAGCGGCAGATCGACTTCGTGATCTTCGAAGCAGGCCGGCAGGTTGCTGCCAGCGTGCGTGAATGGGGGCATACGCGTCTGTTCTCGCCATGGAAGCACCTGGTCGACCCGGCGTCGCGTCGCCTTCTCGAGACGCAGGGATGGGAGCTTCCCGATCCGGAACGCGCGCCGACCGGCACCGAACTCGTTGAACGGTACGTTGCCCCGCTGGCAGAGATCGACGAGATCGCCACACGCACCCGCACGGCGATTGAGGTCCTAGGAGTAAGCCGCGAAGGAATGGACCGCACCCGCAGCACCGGGCGCGCGACGACGCCGTTCAGCGTGCGCATCCGTACGGAGAACGGGGGCATCGAGGACATCGCAGCGCGCGCCGTGATCGATGCGTCCGGAACGTACCGCTCGCCCAATTCCCTCTCTTCGAGCGGTCTCGAACTCATCGGGATGTCGGAGATCGCCGACCGTGTCACCCCTGCCCTGCCCGACGTGCACGGTCGCGACCGTGGCCTCTTCGCCGGGCGACATGTCACCGTGGTCGGAGCGGGCCATTCAGCCGCGAACACACTTCTCGCCCTCGCCAAGCTGGCACGGGACGAGCCCGGGACGGTGGTCTCCTGGCTGATCCGCAATTCCCAGGCTATCCGTGTCTCTTCTTCGCCTGACGACGAACTGATCGGACGCGCGAATCTGGGTAGCCGCGTCGACCGCGCGGTGCACAGCGGCCACGTCAGTCTGATCGACGGCTTCGAGATCATCCGTGCGCGACGGACCGCGGATGCGATAGAGCTGGTCGGGCAGCGACACGGCAACAGGGCGGTCCATGAGACCGACGTTGTCGTCAACGCGACCGGCTTTCGTCCTGAGCTGGCCATGCACCGGGAGATTCGGCTCGATCTCGACGAGATCGTCGAGGCGCCCAGGCGGCTCGCGCCGCTCATCGACCCGAATGTGCATTCCTGCGGCACGGTCGAGCCGCACGGTTTCCGCGAGCTCACCCACCCTGAGCACGGGTTCTTCATCGTGGGGATGAAGTCGTACGGTCGTGCGCCGACCTTCCTCCTCGCGACCGGCTACGAGCAGGTGCGTTCGGTGGCCGCCTGGCTTGCAGGTGACATGAACTCCGCATCAAAGGTGGATCTTGTCCTCCCGGCCACGGGCGTGTGCTCGACCGATCTCGGCGACGGTACGGGCGGATGCTGCTCCTGACACGGCGGCGCCGGATGCCGGCCGCCGACCGGACTGAGTCAATAGGCTGCCGTCCCCGGATCGCACCGATGGCACGTTTGAAAGGGAAGACCCGATGAATCACAAGCCGACCGTCCTGTTCGTGTGCGTGCACAACGCCGGACGTTCCCAAATGGCCGCCGGCTACCTCCGCGCGCTGGGTGGTGATGACATCGAGGTGCTCTCCGCCGGTTCTGAACCGAGGAGCAGCATCAATCCGATCGCGGTGCAGGCGATGGCTGAAGAAGGCATCGACATCGCAGGCAACAGCCCGAAGGTCCTGACAGTGGACGCGGTCCGTGAGTCCGACGTCGTGATCACCATGGGTTGCGGAGACGCATGCCCGATCTTTCCCGGCAAGCGTTACGAGGACTGGCAGCTCGACGACCCGGCCGGGCAGAGCATTGAGGCTGTGCGCCCCATTCGTGACGACATCCGTGCGCGTGTCGAGGCTCTGATTTCCGACATCCACCCTGTTCGCGGGGCGACCTGACCAATCAGCGTGGAAACGTCGCCCAGCTTCATCGTGCGGGAGGCCAGTGCGTCGGTCACGCGCGGTCGGTGGTGGCGAATCCCTTGAGAACACAGGGATCGAAATGGCGGAGGATAGGGGATTCGAACCCCTGAGGGCTTGCACCCAACACGCTTTCCAAGCGTGCGCCATAGGCCACTAGGCGAATCCTCCAGGGCCCCGGAGGGCCACGGGCTATCCTACCCTGCGCGCGCGGCCCCCGATGCGTACACGCTCCCGGGCCGCACGATGAGTGACCGCGGGGCGACGATCGCGAGCAGCCTCCGCGACGGAGGCGCGGCCGTGCGAAGCGCCGCCCGGACGGCGTCGGCGGCGTCGGTCACATCATCGCCGTGCCAATAGCCCGCGACGCGAGCGGGCGCATAGCTGGCCCGTTCTATTGCACGAACGAGCACCTCCATCGCATCGGCGGGGGCTCCGTACTCGGCGACGAGTCGGGCGGCGAATGCGCGCGGCGACTCGGTCGCCGGCACGGGGGCGCCGACGTCGATCGCGGCATCCTGCATGATGGCCCACGCGGCGGCGGTGTCGCCCGCGCGCGCGGCAGCGACGAGACGACGGCGGCGGGCTTCGCGCAAGAGGGCGGGCATCGCGAGCAGGAGCAGCACGCCGATCACGACGACGACGGCCGGGACGGCAGCGGCTGGCCCAGTGCTGGCACCGGGCAGCGCTTCATCGCGCGGATCCAACCGAGAATCGGGGGTGTCCGTCGCCGACCGGCTCGCCGACGCCGACGGACGCGGGTCTGCCTCGTCGATGTCGTCATCGGTCGGACTCGACGCGGACGACAGGAACGCCGTGGGGGAGCCGAGACCGCTCGTCGGCTCGAATCCGATCCATCCGACGCCGTCGAAGTACACCTCGGGCCACGCGTGCAGCAGCGAACTCGACACCGAATACACGGTCTCGTCGTTCTCGGCGTCATCGGTCGCCGTCCCCGGCAGGTAGCCGACGACGATGCGGCTCGGCATGTCGAGTGTGCGTGCCATCAGCGCGAACGCCGAAGAGAAATGGATGCAGTAGCCCCGCCGCACCTCGAGGAACCGTTCGACGGCCTCGACGCCCGTCCCGTCGAACCCGTCTTCGACGGGAGCATCGAGCGAGTAGCGGAAGTCGGGTCCGCGGAACCAGCGCTGCAGCGCGATGAGCGCGTCGTAGTCGTTCGCCGCGCCGGCCGTGATCTCGGCGGCGAGTTCGGCGATGACCGGCGGCATGTCCGCGGGCAGCGCCTGCGCGTCTTCGAAGACGTCGCCCGATCCCGTCGAAAGCGCGCGGATCTGTTCGAGCGTCGGACGCGGCACGCTCGCGACGACCTCATAACGCTGTCCCTGCGTCGAGCCGGTCTGGGCTACGACGGTGCGGTTGTAGGGCACGGCGGCCCACTCGCCCTCGAGCCCGCTCACCTCGACCGCGGGAAAGGTGATGGGCGCCCACATCGACGCGAGGTTGACGACCTCGACGGCGGCCGTCGTCTCGACCATGCGGATGTCCTCGGCGACGCCGAGCGCACCCAGGCCGAACTCACTGTCCAGCGGCACGGTCCGTACGCGGTCGGGCAGCCAGATGTCGCCGTCGAACCGGGACAGGGTCGTGGCGCGCAGATACGGAGCGTTTGGTTCCGTCGAACGCATCCGAAGCACCTCGGTCTCTTGCGGCCGCCGCAGATCGTCGCCCAGTTGCAGGCTCGCGTTGATGCCGGGGCCGCCGTTCAGCCCGCCACCGGCCTGCACGGCGGGCGCAGGCAGCAGGGGTGCCCCGACGACCGCGACGACGAGGGCCACGGCGGCGATGCTCAGCGCCGTCGCCGGCACGCCGGCCCGCCGCTCGATGGCGCGGGCGGCGGGAGCCTCACGCGACCGGGTTTCGGCGCGCAGCAGGAACAGGATCGCCGCCCCGAGCAGCACGAAGGACGTGATGTCGATGCGGCCCGGCACGGCGATCGCCGGAATGAGCGAGACCGCGATGATCCCGACGGATGCCAGCAGCGGCATACGCGCGGTGAGCGCGACGTGGTCCACGAGCACCGTGAGCAGGCCCAGGGCGCCGACGATGAGGAACGACAGCGCAGGCGTCGCCGGCAGCGGGGCGGCGCCGACGGCGATCTCTTCGAAGGCCTGCGTCACGAGCAGGGGCGCGACGCCGATCGTCTCGAGCGTCGGGATGACCCACAACAGGGCCGTGTCGCGCAGGAAGAGTCCCGTGAGGCACAGCACCCACACGGCGGCCTCGATGAGCGACACGGCGACCGCCGGCAGGCCACGGCGCCGGGCGATGTGCCCCGCGCCGAGCACGACGACCGCGACCCCGACGGATGCCGCGAGCCACCAGCTGCCCTGCACCATCGGCAGCACGGGCAGAAGCGCGGCGACGAGCGTGGTGAGCAGGGCGACCGTGGTGAGCAGGTCGCCGCGGCGGGCGGGTCGTGCCTCAGACGACACGGCTGGCTCCTCGCCCGACGGAGGCGCGCCACGGGTCCGCGAGGTCTCCGCCCGCTTCGAGCGCGCCGGTGTGCCAGCCGGCGTCGGCGGCCCGCTCGAGCGCGTCGCTGACCGGGGTCGTGGTGAGCAGCACGGGAAGCGAGCTGTGGTGGACGACGGGGGCCAGAGCCGCGGCATCCGCGGGATCGAGGCGCCCCACGATGACGACGACGGGGCCCGTCATGACCCCCGCGAACAGCTGCGCGATGCGCGGAAGATGGTCGTCGCGCCGGGCCGTGATCGTCGCGAAGCGCGTGAGCAGCTCGTCGATGTCGGAGGGGTCCGCGTCATCGAGCTGTTCGATCAGCACCGTGCCGTCGGAATCGATCACATCGACGGCGTAGCCGTCGCGCACGAGCCGGGCGACGACCGAGACGCACGCGGACACACCGGTCTCGAAACCCGGGTCCGCTCCCGTCTCGACGAGCGCATCCGACGACCATCGCAGCACGCTGCGGTCGAGCACGACGGTCGCTTCGGGGGTCGACTCCTGCTCCTCTTGCCGCACCATGAGCTCATTGCGGTGCGCCGTCGCGCGCCAGTGAATGCGCCGCATCGAATCGCCGGGCGCGTAGGGCCGCGCGATCAGGTTGTCGGCACCCTGTCCGAGCTGGTCGACCGCGGTGTGCAGCATGCCACCCGATTCGCCGGCGACATCGGCCAGCGCGGGCAGGTCGACGAGCGCCGGGGCAACCGTCACGACCGTTCGCTCGCGCAGGCGGATGCTGCGCCGGGCCAGCCCGAACGGGTCGCTGCAGGTCAGCGTGAGCGGTCCGATCGAGTGGATGCCGCGGCGCGCGCCCGTCGCGACATACGCCAACTGCAGCGTGCGGTTGCCGCCGTGCACACCGCCGATGAGCCCCGATCCCAACGCAGCGAACGTGCCTTCTGCGGGACCCGTCAGACCCGCCGGAAGCTCGTCGCGCCACGTTCCCGACGGCGTCGGCATGACGCTGCGCAGCCCCGCGCGCACGTCGACGTGGGTCTGGGCGCCGACCGTCACGACGTCGGGGTGCAGCGAGCGCGAGACGGCGTCGGTGCGGCGCAGCAGGTGCAGACTGCCGACGCTGGCGACGAGCACCGCGATGAGCAGCATCCCGAAGTACTGCAGCTCGACCACACCCAGCTCGGAGGCCAGCACGAAGCACGCGATCGTGAGCACGAGCGCACCCGTTCCCCGAGGGGTGAGCGGCCACAGGCGTCTCATGGTCTCGCCGTCACTGCCGCGCAGCGATCGGCACCCGCACCGTCGTGGCGATGCGCTCGAGCACGGCGGTCACGGCCTCGGTCGCGTTGCGCGCGCGCCCGGCCGACCGCGCCGGAATGAGCCGGTGGGCGAAGACCGGAGCGAGGAGACCCGTGAGGTCGTCGGGGATGACATAGCCGCGGGAATCCAGCGCCGCCCACACCTTGGCCGCGCGCACGAGCTGCAGCGTCGCGCGCGGGCTCGCGCCGAGCCGCAGATCGGGGTGGCCGCGGGTGGCGTGGGCGAGCGCAACGGCGTACTCCTCCATCGCGGGGGCGACGTGCACCGCCCGTGCCCACGCGATGAGCTGCGCGACGGTCGCGCTCGAGGCGACCGGAACGAGAGCGTCGAGCGGATTGGCCGCTTCTCTCTGACGCAGCATGAGCGCTTCGGCACGGGCATCGGGGTAGCCCATCGAGATGCGGATCATGAATCGATCGCGCTGCGCTTCGGGGAGCGCATACGTGCCCTCCATCTCGAGGGGGTTCTGCGTCGCGACGACGAGGAACGGGTGGGGAACGAAGTGCGTGCGGCCGTCCACGGTGACCTGGCGCTCCTCCATCGCCTCGAGCAGCGCCGACTGCGTCTTGGGGGAGGACCGGTTGATCTCATCCGCGATGACGATGTTCGCGAAGATCGCGCCCTGCTTGAATTCGAACTCGCGCTCGATCGGGTTGAAGACGCTCACGCCGGTGACGTCACCGGGGAGCAGGTCGGGTGTGAACTGGATACGGCGCACGCTCGCGTCGATCGATGCCGCGAGGGCCCGGGCGAGCATCGTCTTGCCGACGCCGGGCACGTCCTCGATGAGCAGGTGCCCTTCGGCGAGCAGGCACACCAGCGCCGAGCGCACCGCTTCGGGCTTGCCGTCGATCACGGTCGTCACCGACGACACGATGGCGTCGGTGATGCGCGTGAACTCCTCGCCGGTCAGGGCTTCGGCATCGGGCATGCGACCCCCACAGATGCTCTCGGGCGGGCATCGGCACCCGCACAACGATCGTAACCGCGCAGACCCGGGGGCGGGCCTGCCGGGCGAACGCCGCCTTTTGCGGCACGATGAGCGCATGAGTGAAGAAAGCGCACCGGCCCAGGCGCCCGGTCGCGGCCCGCGTGCCGTCCTCATCACCCTCCTCGTGCTCGTGGGGGTCGTCGTCGTGATCGCCATCGTGACCGTGCTGCTGCGCGGCGGTGCCGCGGAACTGGACGAGACCTCGCCTGAGGGTGTGACGCAGCGCTACACACAGGCGCTCGTCGACGGCGAAATCGAAGTCGCCGTCGCGCTGCTGGCTCCGGGAGACGGCGACTGCGGCTACTACGTGCCCGGCGGGGCGGAGTACCGCGTCACCCTCGCGGGAACCACCGTGGACGGCGACAGCGCCCGCGTGCGCGTCATGATCACGACCACATACAGCGGCGGTCTCTTCAGCGGCGGTGAGTCGCAGTCCGAAGATGTCTTCCGTCTCACTCGCATCGACGGGGACTGGCTCATCGTGTCGGCGCCCTGGCCCTTCGTCGAGTGCGACTGGAGCATGCAGTGAGAGTTCAGACGGTCGTACGCCGCGTCATCGTCTTCTTCGTCCTGTTCGCGCTCGTCTCGGTCGCCGCGATCGGCCTGAGCGGCCTTCTGTCCCGGTTGCTCGAGGCGGGAACGGTCGTCGTCGACGGCGGCGGCAGCGACATCGCCCGCTCGCTCGCCTTCGCCCTCATCGCCACCCCGCTCGCCGCGGCGCTGTGGTGGTGGGAAGCGCGTCGACTGCGCACCGAGCCCGAGGAACGCGCGTCCGTCGGGTGGGGCCTCTACCTGCTCGTCGTCACCCTGACCTCGCTCATCGTCGCCACGGTCGGATTGGGGGATGCCGCCGCCGCAGCGCTCGCCGGCCAATGGCGCCCGGGGTCCGTCTCGACGGGTGTCGTCTGGGCGGCGGTGTGGCTGCTGCATCGCGCCCTCCGTCGCAGCCCGTCCTTCGCACCGACACGGCTCGCGGTCCCGATCGTGTCGCTCTCGGCCGTGTGGGGGCTCAGCGTGGGGGCCTCCGGCGCGATCGGCGCGCTCTCTGCTCTCGTCGCGGATGCGCTGGATGGCGCGGCGGTGCTCGTGGTGACCGCCGGAACCGTCGTCGCCGTGCTGCAGGGACTCGTCTGGGCCGTGCTCGGCGCGTCGGTATGGGCATGGCACACGTACCGCGAGGGCGCGCGCACGGCGGCGGGCGGCTTCGCCGACGTCGTCCGCGTCGCGGTCACCGCCGGTTTCGCCGCCGTGGCCCTCGTCGGGGCCGGGGTGCTGCTGCAGAGCATTCTGCGCCTGCTGTTCGGCGACGGGGATGCCCGCGTCGTACTGACATCGGTCGACGACGCTCTCGCCGCCGCGCTCGTGGCCGGCATCATCAGCGTCTTCTACGGGAATCTCGCGCACCAGGCCTCACCGAAGGTGCGGCAGGCGACGCGGTTCGCGGTGGCCGGGATCGGCGTTATCGGCGCCGCGAGCGGATTCGGTGTCGTGGTGAACGCCCTGTTGGCATCGCTGACGGCGCCGATCGTGGCGACGGCGCCCCTCACCCTGCTGCTCAGCGGACTCAGCGCTCTCGTCATCGGCGCTCCCGTGTGGTGGCTCGCGTGGCGGCCTGCCCACCCGGGGCGGCAGGCGCTCGGTCCGCACGCCGACGCGCCCGTCGACGACCGCGCTCGCCGCGTCTACCTGATCATCCTGTTCGGAACCAGCGCGATCGCCGCGATCATCGCGCTCCTCGTCATCGGCTCGAGGCTGCTCGCGCTCGTCTTCGAGCCGTCCTCATCCGGTGGCGCCATCGATGCCCTGCGCGCGCCGCTGGGAGTGCTCCTTGCCACCGGGCTCGTGTTCGCGTACCACTTCGCCGTGTGGACCCGCACGCGCGCCAGCGCCTCGGATGCGCGGGAGGCGACGATCGGACGGATCCTCCTCGTCACAGGCGGGCCGCGGGGGGAGTCGCTGGCAGGTGCGATCCGAAGCAGTCTGGGTGTGCCGGTCACGCTGTGGCGTGCCGCTGAGGCGGTGCCGTTCTCCGAGCACGCGGTCGACTTCCCGGATGAGGCGCTGGCCGAGCTCGTGCAGTCGCTGGGCGGCATCACGGCGCCCCGCGTGCTCGTCATCGCGGATGCCGCGACCCCACGGATCATCCCGTTGGCGGAGTGAGCACCGCGAGGTGGGTACACTGGAGGCAGCTCTCCGCGAGGCGGCATCCAGGCCAACTCCCCCAGGACGGAAACGTAGCAAGGGTAACCAGGCTCTGCCGGGTTCGCGGAGAGTCTTACTTTTTCCCGGTGCATCCACCGCGCGCCTAGGCTGGACGAGTGGCGCAGAGCATTTACATCACGTCGGCCGAGGGTCACTCGGGTAAATCCACGATCGCCCTGGGCGTCCTGGATGCCATGAGCCGGGCGACTCCCCGGGTCGGCGTCTTCCGCGCGATCGCGCGGTCGACGGACGAACCCGACTACGTGCTGCAGATGCTGCTCGACCACGACGGCGTCGACCTGCCCTACGAGGAATGCGTCGGCGTGACGTACGACGACGTGCGGCTCGACCCGGATGCGGCCCTCGCCACGATCGTCGAGCGGTTCAAAGCCGTCGAGGCGCGCTGCGACGCCGTCGTCATCGTCGGCTCGGACTACACCGACGTCGCGAGCCCCGCCGAGCTCGGCTATAACGCGCGCATCGCGGCGAACCTCGGAGCACCCGTGCTGCTCGTGCTGAGCGGCCGCGCGGGGCAGGGCGAGCAGCTCGGAGCCTCGACGGCGCGCACCCCCGAAGAGGTCGGACAGATCGCCTCGCTCGCCCTCACCGAGCTCGCACATGGGCGCGCGGGCCTGCTTGCCGTCATCGCGAACCGAGTTGACCCCGACCGTCTCGGCCAGACCGTCGAGGCGGTCACCGCCGTCGTCGCCGCGGCGCGTGCGACCACCGAGCATCCTGCCGCCGTCTGGGCCCTGCCTGAGGACCGGTTCCTCATCGCCCCGTCGGTGCGTGGCGTGCTGCGCTCGGTCGAGGGCCGGTTCGTCAAGGGTGACCCCGATCTGCTGACCCGCGAGGTGTTGAGCGTCGTCGTCGCGGGCATGTCGATGATCAACGTGCTGCCGCGGCTCGAAGAGGGCGCGATCGTCGTGATCCCCGCGGACCGCACCGAGGTGCTGCTGGCGGCGCTGCTCGCCAACGCATCGGGCACGTTCCCGTCGCTGGCGGGCATCGTGTTGAACGGGCCCTTTCCGCTGCCCGACGCGATCGACCGGCTCATCGACGGGCTCGGTTCATCCCTGCCGATCATCGCGACCGATCTCGGCACGTATGAGACGGCCGTCCGCGTCATGCGCACGCGCGGCCGGCTCGCGGCCGATTCGCAGCGGCGCTACGACGCGGCGCTGGCGATGTTCGAGACGCACGTCGACACCGCTGAGCTGACCGAATCGCTCGGTCTGGCCCGACCCACGGTCGTGACCCCGCTCATGTTCGAGTACGAACTCGTGCAGCGCGCGCGCGCACACCCCCAGCGCATCGTGCTTCCCGAGGGTGATGACGACCGTGTGCTGCGCGCGGCCGCGCGCGTGCTGGCCAGGGGCATCGCCCACCTCACGATCCTCGGCGACGAGGCCGACGTGCGCTCGCGCGCGGTCGAGCTCGGCATCGACATCGAACGGGCCCATGTGCTCTCGCCCTTCGATCCCGATCACGTCGACATCTTCGCCCGCGAGTACGAACGCCTGCGCGCCCACAAGGGCGTGACATACGCCAAGGCCGCGGACACCGTGACCGACGTGTCGTACTTCGGCACGCTCATGGTGCATCTGGGCCTCGCCGATGGCATGGTCTCGGGCGCCGCGCACACGACGGCGCAGACGATCAGGCCCGCGTTCGAGATCATCAAGACGCGGCCCGACGTGTCGGTCGTCTCGAGCGTCTTCCTCATGGCGCTCGCCGACCGCGTGCTCGTCTACGGCGACTGCGCCGTCATCCCCGATCCGACGGCGGAGCAGCTCGCCGACATCGCGGTCTCGTCGGCGGCCACCGCGGCGCAGTTCGGGATCGAGCCGCGCATCGCGATGCTGTCGTACTCGACGGGGGAGTCGGGCTCAGGCGCTGAGGTCGAGAAGGTGCGCGCCGCGACGCGGCTCGTGCGCGAGCGCGCACCGCACCTGCTTGTCGAGGGGCCCATCCAGTACGACGCGGCGGCCGATGTCGCCGTCGCGGCAGCCAAGATGCCCGGCTCGCAGGTCGCCGGCCGCGCGACGGTCTTCGTCTTCCCCGACCTGAACACCGGCAACAACACCTACAAGGCCGTGCAGCGTTCGGCGGGTGCCGTCGCGATCGGCCCCGTGCTGCAGGGTCTCAACAAGCCGATCAACGATCTCTCGCGCGGCGCGCAGGTCGACGACATCGTGAACACGATCGCGATCACGGCGATCCAGGCGCAGGGGGAGGCGGCCGTATGAGCACGGTGCTCGTCGTCAACAGCGGGTCCTCGTCGTTCAAGTACCAGCTGATCGAGATGCAGACCGAGTCGGTCCTCGCCTCGGGGCTCGTCGAGCGGATCGGCGAAGGCGTCGGGCGCGCGGTGCACACCGTCGAAGCCGCTGTCCTCGCAGACCTCCGGGGCCCTGCACCGACCGTCGTCGAGACGACGTACGAACGCGAGCTCGCCATCCCCGACCACACCGCCGGCTTCGCTGTCATGCTCGACGCGTTCGCCGAGCACGGGCCCTCGCTCGACGAGCGGGCGCCGGTCGCCGTCGGCCACCGGGTCGTGCACGGCGGCGCACGCTTCTTCGAGCCGACCATCATCACGCCGCTCGTCGAGATCAACATCGATGAGCTGTCCGTGCTCGCCCCGCTGCACAACCCCGGCGCACTGCAGGGCATCCGCGCCGCGCGGGCCGCGTTCGCCGACATCCCGCACGTCGCGGTCTTCGACACGGCCTTCCACCAGACCCTCGCACCCGCCGCCTACACGTACGCGATCGACCGCGAGCTGGCCGCCGAGCACCGTATCCGCCGCTATGGCTTCCACGGCACGTCGCACAAGTTCGTCTCCGAGGCGGCGGCGGCCTTCGTCGGCCGTCCGCTGAGCGAGCTCACCCAGATCGTGTTCCACCTCGGCAACGGCGCATCCGTCACCGCGATCGACGGCGGACGCTCGGTCGACACGTCGATGGGCATGACTCCGCTCGAAGGCCTCGTGATGGGCACGCGATCGGGCGACATCGACCCCGCCGTGCTGCTGCAGCTGGCGCGGCGCGCGCGCATGTCGACCGACGATCTCGACACCCTGCTGAACAAGCGCTCCGGTCTGCGCGGTCTGGCCGGCGTGTCCGACATGCGCGACATCGTGCAGCGCATGGAGGCGGGGGATGCCACGGCGACCCTGGCGTTCGAGGTGTATCTGCACCGCCTGCGCGGCTATGCCGGTGCGTACCTGGCGCAGCTCGGCGGCGTCGATGTCATCTCGTTCACAGCCGGTGTCGGCGAGAACTCCGCGATCGTGCGGGCCGGCGCCCTCGCGACCCTCGGTTTCGCCGGTGTCGAGATCGATCCGGAGCGCAACGAAGGACGGGCGGGTGGTGGGAGTGAGGGGCCCCGCCGCGGCATCCGTCGCATCTCGACCGATGCCTCGCGCGTGACCGTGCTCGTGGTTCCGACCGACGAAGAACTCGAGATCGCGCGGCAGACTCTGCAGGCGACGCGGGGCTGATCGCGGGTGTCGCTGGCACCCGGTCGCGATTACGCTTGGATGACGGCGCGAAGGTGGGTCGAGCCCGTCTGCCGTTCCTCCGTCGAAGGGAACCCGTGACCACCGAGCCGCACCCCGATCTCTCCGCATACGACGCCGTTCTGTTCGATCTCGACGGCGTCCTCACCCCTACCGCCGACGTGCACATGCACGCCTGGCGGACGATGTTCGAAGAGCTGTTCGCGCAGTGGAACATCGAGCCGCCCTACAGCGACGCCGACTACTTCGCATCGCTCGACGGCAAGAAGCGGTATGACGGCGTCGCGAGCCTCCTGCGCTCGCGCGACGTCGAGGTGCCGTGGGGCGACCCGTCCGACCCCGTCGAAGCAGACACCGTGTGCGGTATCGGCAACCGCAAGAACGTCGTGTTCGAGCGCATCCTGCGTCAGGATGGCATCGCGCCCTACCCGGGCTCGCTCGCGATGCTCGACGCGCTCGACGCCGCCGGCACGCCGGTCGCGGTCGTCTCCAGCTCGAAGAACGCTGAAGAGGTGCTCACCGTCGCCGGCATCCGCGACCGCTTCCCCGTCGTGATGGACGGCGTCATCGCCGAACGCGACCACCTCGCCTCCAAGCCCGCGCCCGACGTGTTCATCGAAGCGGCCCGGATGCTGGGGGTCGATCCCGCCCGCTCCGTCGCCGTCGAAGACGCCATCAGCGGCGTCCAGTCCGCCGCCGCCGGCGGCTTCGGTCTCGTCATCGGCGTCGACCGCGGTGTCGGCGCCCCCGCCCTCATCGACGCCGGGGCAGACCTCGTCGTCTCTGACCTGCAGGAGCTCGTCCCGTGATCGATCGCGACCGCTTCCCCGTCGACCCCTGGCGACTCGTCGAGAACAGGTACTCCGACGAGGACGCGGGGGTCACCGAGACGCTGTTCTCGCTCGCCAACGGCTACCTCGGGTTGCGCGGCAACCACGCCGAAGGGCTGCACGCGCACGAGGACGGCACGTTCATCAACGGGCTGCACGAGACCTTCCAGATCCGTCACGCCGAGCAGGCGTTCGGTTTCGCCGAGGTCGGGCAGATCATCGTGAACGCTCCCGACGCCAAGGTCATGCGCCTCTACGTCGACGACGAGCCGCTGACGCTCGACATCGCCGACCTGCGCGACTACGAGCGCAGCCTCGACATGCGCGACGGCGTGCTGCGCAGATCGCTGCTGTGGATCACGCCGTCGGGCAAAGAGGTGCGGGTCGAAGATGAGCGCCTCGTCTCGTTCGACCACAAGCACCTCGCCGTCCTGCGCCTGGACGTCACGGTCCTCAACGCGGATGCACCCGTCACCATCAGCTGCCAGATGATCAACCGCCAGGACGGCGAGAACGTGTACGGCGGCAATCCGATCGTCACGAAGAAGGCCGGTTTCGACCCGCGCAAGACCGAGAAGCTCGATGCGCGCGTCCTGCAGCCGCAGGAGTACTGGCAGGAAGACGACCGCTCGGCGCTGTCGTACCGCGTGACCGAATCGGGAATGACGGTCGCCGTCGTCGCCCAGCACCTCGTCGAGACGGCGAACGAGTTCGAGACTCGCCGCCTGGTCGAGCCCGACATCGCCAAGAACGTCTTCCGCGTCCAGGCCAAGGCGGGCGTGCCGATCCGCATCACGAAGCTCGTCGGCTACCACACGTCGCGGGGCGTGCCCGCGCGCGAGCTCGTCGATCGCTCGCGCCGCACGGTCGATCGCGCCCTGAACCTCGGCGTCGACGCGATCTTCGCCGGTCAGCGCGCGTGGCTCGATGACTTCTGGAAGCGCTCTGACGTGCGCATCGGCGGCCACGACGACCTGCAGCAGGCGACGCGCTGGTGCCTCTTCCAGCTCGCGCAGGCGTCGGCCCGGGCCGACGCGCATGGCGTGCCCGCGAAGGGCATGACCGGCTCGGGATACAGCGGGCACTACTTCTGGGACACCGAGATCTACGTGCTCCCGTTCCTCACGTACACGACGCCTCTGTGGGCACGCAACGCACTGCGAATGCGCTACCTCATGCTCCCCGCGGCGCGGCGGCGCGCCTTCCAGCTGAATGAGGCGGGCGCTCTGTTCCCCTGGCGCACGATCAACGGCGAAGAGGCCTCGGCCTATTACGCCGCGGGCACGGCGCAGTTCCACATCAACGCCGACGTCTGTTATGCGCTGGCCAAGTACGTCCGCGCGACGGGCGACGTCGACTTCCTGCACCGCGAGGGCGTCGACATCGCGGTCGAGACGGCACGCCTGTGGGCGACCCTCGGGTTCTGGCGCGTCAGTGACGGCAGCATCGATGTGGAGTCCTTCCACATCCACGGCGTGACCGGTCCCGACGAGTACACGACGGTCGTCAACGACAATCTCTTCACGAACGTCATGGCGCGGTTCAACCTGCGCTTCGCCGCACGCACGGTCCGCGACATGCAGCGGGACGCTCCCGAGGCGTACCGGCTCATGGCCGAGCGCCTCGCCCTCGAGCCCGACGAGGCCGAAGCGTGGGATCGCGCCGCCGACGCGATGCACATCCCGTTCAGCCCCGCCCTGGGCATACACCCTCAGGACCACGTGTTCCTCGAGCGGGAGATCTGGGACCTCGAGAGCACGCCGCCCGACAAGCGCCCGTTGCTGCTGCACTTCCACCCGCTCGTCATCTACCGCTACCAAGTGCTCAAGCAGGCAGACGTCGTGCTGGCGCTCTTCCTGCAGGGCAATTACTTCTCGGCCGAGGACAAGCTCGCCGACTTCGAGTACTACGACCCGCTGACGACGGGCGACTCGACGCTCTCGGCGGTCGTGCAGTCGATCCTCGCGGCCGAGGTGGGCTATCAGGACCTCGCCCTGGAGTACTTCCGCCAGGCGCTGTTCGTCGATCTGGCCGACCTGCACGCCAACACCGCCGACGGTGTGCACGTCGCCTCGGCCGGGGGAGTGTGGACGGCGCTCGTCTCGGGCTTCGGCGGCATGCGTGATCACTTCGGCGAGCTGACGTTCGACCCGCGGCTGCCCGTGTCGTGGCCGTCGCTCGAGTTCGTGCTGCACTGGCACGGCACGCGCCTGGACATCGCGATCACGCACGACGAGCTGCGCGTGCGCGCGTCAGAGGGCGACCGCGTCGGCTTCAGCGTGCGGGGCAGGGCATACGTCGTCGAAGCGGGCGGAGAGCTCGTGGTGCCGCTGCACGGACAGGGGCCCGTCATCCCCGGGCGCCCGTCGCTGCAGGGGCTCGGGGAAGCGCGCCGCGAAGACGGCTCGATCCTGTCGGCCTCGGTCCCGACCGTGACGGCGTCGATCCCCATCATCGGGGCGGGCGCCGACGTCGAGTTCGGGGTCGATGTCTGAGGGCAGGTGCAAGACCGGGTGCCGGTGCACGATCAGCTTCGGTGTCCGACGTACGCCGTAGGCTAGGCGGGTGACCACAGCCCTCTATCGTCGCTACCGACCCGAGTCCTTCGGCGAGATGATCGGCCAGGCGCAGGTCACCGATCCGCTCATGACGGCGCTGCGCGGCGATCGCGTCGGTCACGCGTACCTGTTCTCGGGTCCTCGCGGCTGCGGAAAGACGACCTCGGCGCGCATCCTTGCGCGCTGCCTGAACTGTGCGCAGGGCCCGACCGACACCCCGTGCGGCACGTGCGACAGCTGTGTCGAGCTCGGCCGCGGCGGCGGCGGATCGCTCGACGTCGTCGAGATCGACGCCGCGAGCCACAACGGTGTCGACGATGCCCGCGACCTGCGCGAACGCGCGATCTTCGCGCCCGCGCGCGACCGGTTCAAGATCTTCATCCTCGACGAGGCGCACATGGTGACGCCGCAGGGCTTCAACGCCCTGCTCAAGCTCGTCGAAGAGCCGCCCGACCACGTCAAGTTCATCTTCGCGACGACCGAGCCCGAGAAGGTCATCGGCACGATCCGCTCGCGCACGCACCACTACCCCTTCCGGCTGGTTCCGCCCGCCGCGATGCTCGACTACGTGCAAGAGCTCTGCACGAGCGAGGGCGTCGAGGTCGAAGCCGGGGTTCTGCCGCTCGTCGTGCGCGCCGGCGGAGGGTCGCCGAGAGACACGCTGTCGCTGCTGGATCAGCTCATCGCGGGCTCCGACTCCGACGGCGATTCCGCCACGGTCGTTCGGTACGAGCGTGCCGTCTCGCTGCTCGGGTACACCCACGCCGAACTGCTCGACGAGGTCGCCGACGCGTTCTCGGCGAACGACGCCGCGGCCGCTTTCGCAGCGATCGACCGTGTCGTGCAGACCGGACAAGACCCCCGCCGCTTCGTCGACGACCTGCTCGAGCGACTGCGAGACCTCATCGTCATCGCCGCGACGGGGCAAGGCGCCTCGGCCGTGCTGCGCGGGCTCTCTGAAGAAGACCTCGCACGAATGACCCGTCAGGCCGAGGCATTCGGTCCGGCTCGGCTGTCGCGCACAGCCGACATCGTCGTCTCGGCGCTCGACGACATGACGGGTGCGACCTCGCCGCGCCTGCAGCTCGAGCTCATGGTCGCGCGCGTTCTCGCGAGCGGTTCGGCGGTGGCGGCCGAGTCACCCCGCGCGGCGGCCGAAGCGCGCCCAGCGGTCGCGGCCCCTGCCGCCCAGGCTGCCGCGCCTGCTCCTGCTGCGCAGGCTCCGGCTTCTGCTGCCCAGGCTCCCGCCCCTGCCGCTCAGACGCCGGCTTCTCCTGCCGCTCCTGCACCGGCCTCTCCTGCCCCTCAGGTGCCGGCTTCTCCTGCCGCTCCCGCAGGGGCGTCGGCACCGGTTGCCGAGCCCCTCGCGACGGGTCCCGTCACGCTGCAGCGCATGCAGGATGCCTGGCCCGAAGTGCTCTCGCGTCTCGAGCAGATGCGGCGCTCATCGTGGCTGATCGCGTCGGCGACGCGCGTCATCGAGCTCGACGGCGACCCCGCGGCGCCCAACATCACGCTCTCGTTCCGAAGCGCCAGCGACCTCGAGCGCTTCAAGCCGCGCGCCATGGGCGGCACCGATGCCCACGTCGACGTGCGTCAGGCGATCGCCGACACACTTGGTGTGCAGGTGCGCTTCCGCACGCGGCTCGACGGCCCGCCGCCCCCGGGGCGCGATGAGGCACCGCCCCCGTCTGACGACCCGCCGCCGCCCGACGACGACCCTTCCGATCGCCCCGGACCTTCGAACTTCGCACCCGCAGCTGAGCGTGCCCCCCAGGCACCGCCGCGCGAGCGCCCGGCGCCGCAGCGCGCGCCGCAGTCCGCGTCGCCGGTGACCGAGTGGGCCGTCGCGTCGATCCCGGCGACCCCCGACGCACCCGCTCCCGCCTCGGCGAAGGGCGGTCCCGCCGCATCGCTCGCCGTCGACGACGAGCCCGAGGACGCAGCATCCGCTCACTCGCGCACGCTCACCACGACGCTCGCGCGCGACGGCGCGGTGCTGCCACCGGCTGACGTCTCGCCCTCGATCCAGCCCGTCGACGACGAGATCGAGGCCGAGCAGCTCGACCCCGTGCCGGTCCCGCCCGTCGTCACCCCGCCTACGCCGCCCGCGCGCCGCAACGACGGCGTGCAGCGCTACGGCGAGGCCGTCGTCCGCCAGATGCTCGGTGCGACGTTCGTGCGAGAAGAGCCCTACACACCCGCGACGAAGTTCGGATAGCCCATGTACGACGGCATCGTCCAAGATCTCATCGACGAATTCGGCCGGCTTCCGGGCATCGGCCCGAAGTCGGCGCAGCGCATCACGTTCCACATCCTGCAGTCGCCGTCGTTCGACGTCTCGCGTCTCGCGCACCTGCTCAGCGAGGTGCGCGAAAAGGTGCGCTTCTGCGAAGTGTGCGGCAACGTGTCCGAACAGGATCGCTGCAGCATCTGCCGCGACCCGCGGCGCAACGCCTCGCTCATCTGCGTCGTCGAAGACGCCAAGGACGTCGCGGCGATCGAGCGCACGCGGGAGTTTCGCGGCCTCTACCACGTGCTCGGCGGCGCGATCAGCCCCATCGCCGGCATCGGCCCCGATGACCTCCGCATCACGCAGCTCATGCAGCGCCTCGCCGACGGCACGGTGCAAGAGGTCATCCTCGCGACGAACCCCAACCTCGAGGGCGAAGCGACGGCGACCTACCTCAGTCGGCTCCTGCACTCGCTCGACATCGCCGTGACACGGCTCGCATCGGGCCTGCCGGTCGGCGGCGACCTCGAATACGCCGACGAGGTCACGCTCGGTCGCGCGTTCGAAGGGCGCAGGTCGGTCGGAGGATGACCGCGGCGCTTCACCGGTTCACGCCGCGCGCCTGGGTGCTGTTCGGCGCGATGTGCCTCATCTGGGGCATGCCCTACCTCTTCATCAAGCAGGCGGTCGACTCGTACTCGCCCGCATCGGTCGTCGCGGGTCGCACCCTCATCGCAGCCTTCATCCTGCTTCCGTTCGCGATACGCCAGGGGGCGCTTCGCCCCGCGTGGAAGAAGATCGGCTGGGTGCTCGTGTTCGGCGCCGTCGAGATGGCCGGACCGTTCCTGCTGCTCAGTCACGCCGAGCAGACCCTGCCCTCCGGGCTCACGGGGCTGCTCGTCGCGACGGTGCCGCTGTTCGCCGCGATCATCGCCTTCACGGCGGGCGACCGGTCGGTGCTGAAGCCCTCGCGGATGATCGGTCTCGCGGTCGGCTTCGGCGGCGTGGCGATCATCGTCGCCGGTCCCGGCCTCGCCGTCGGCGGCACGAGCTCGCTCATCGCGATCGGAGAACTGCTGCTCGTCGCGATCGGGTACGCGATCGCCCCGTTCATCGTCGCGCACAAGCTCAAGGGCATTCCGGCGCTCGGAACCATCACGATCTCGCTCGCCGCTGTGGGGATCTTCTACCTGCCGATCGCCCTGCTCACGCAGCACGAGATGCCCACGATCGAGAGCACGACGGCGCTCATCCTGCTCGCCGTCGTCTGCACGGCCGTCGCGTTCATCGTCTTCTTCGCGCTCATCGACATCGTCGGTCCGTCGCGCGCGCCGCTGTTCACCTACGTCAACCCGGTTGTGGCGATCCTCCTCGGCGTCCTGATCCTGGGCGAGCAGCTCACCCCGGGGCTGATCGTCGGATTCCCGCTCGTGATCCTCGGATGCTGGCTCGCGGCGACCGGCGGTGCGCTGCGCGCAAAGAAGCCTCCGGGCGACCTGCCGGTCATCGCCCCGGGCTGACCCGTGCGTGTCGTTTCGCCGTCGTCGTCACATGAGCGGGGGAGCATGACGGGCTCCGTAAGATGGAGCTCTGCGCGCGGCATCCGTCCGTGCATTCCGGGGAGTTCCACGTGGCGCTGATCGTCCAGAAATACGGCGGGTCGTCTGTCGCGGATGCCGAGGGCGTCAAGCGCGTCGCCAAGCGCATCGTCGACACGCGACGCGCGGGACACGACGTCGTCGTGGCCGTGAGCGCAATGGGCGACACGACCGACGAACTGCTCGATCTCGCGAACGAGGTCGCACCGATCCCGCCGCCGCGTGAGCTGGACATGCTGCTCTCGAGCGGTGAGCGCATCTCGATGGCGCTGCTGGCGATGGCCATTCACTCGATGGGCTTCGAAGCACGATCCTTCACGGGCAGCCAAGCGGGCATGATCACCGACTCGACGCACGGCGCGGCCCGGATCGTCGATGTCACGCCGGTGCGCCTGCGCGAAGCGCTCGATGAGGGCGCGATCGTCATCGTCGCGGGCTTCCAGGGGTTCAATCGCGACACCCGCGACATCACGACGCTCGGCCGAGGCGGCACCGACACGACCGCCGTCGCGCTCGCCGCCGCGCTCAACGCCGACGCGTGTGAGATCTACAGCGACGTCGATG
The DNA here is from genome assembly GCF_057669785.1 of Microbacterium sp. Y547. Classification (NCBI taxonomy): domain Bacteria; kingdom Bacillati; phylum Actinomycetota; class Actinomycetes; order Micrococcales; family Microbacteriaceae; genus Microbacterium; species Microbacterium sp. Y547. The sequence continues at coordinate 110,014 of NZ_JBYHFN010000001.1, read as the reverse complement.
GTGTCTTCACCGCCGATCCCCGCGTCGTGCCGAAAGCGCGAAAGCTGCGCGCGGTCACGAGCGAAGAGATGCTCGAGCTCTCGGCGAACGGCGCGAAGGTGCTGTACATCCGCGCCGTCGAGTACGCACGCCGCCACGGCGTGCTCATCCACGCACGCTCGACATTCAGTTCGGGCGTGGGAACATACGTGCTCGGCCCGGGGATGACGATCCCCGACGGCGAAGAGGGAGAACAGATGGAAGAGCCGATCGTCGCGGGAGTCGCGACCGACCTCAGCCAGGCCAAGATCACCGTCGTCGGGGTTCCCGACGTGCCGGGCAAGGCCGCCGAGATCTTCAAGGTCGTCGCCAAGTCCGGCGCCAACGTCGACATGATCGTGCAGAACGTGTCGGCGGCGACGACGGGGCGCACCGACATCTCTTTCACGGTGCCCAAGACCGAGGCGGGCACCGCGCTGCGCGCGCTCGCGGCGGAGCAGCCCGAGATCGGGTTCGAGAACCTGCTGCACGACGACCAGATCGGAAAGCTCTCGGTCGTCGGGGCCGGCATGCGCACGCACTCGGGCGTCTCGGCGACGCTGTTCGAAGCGCTGTCGGTGGCCGGCATCAACATCGAGATGATCTCGACGTCCGAGATCCGCATCTCGGTCGTCGTGAGCGGCGACGAGCTCGTCGATGCCGCTCGCGCTGTGCACACTGCGTACGACCTCGACGGCGAGATCGAAGCGATCGTCCACGCCGGAACCGGCCGCTGAGCGGCCTGAGAGGACCCGACACCATGACGCGCATCTCCGAATCCGGAGTCTCTGTCGCCATCGTCGGCGCCACCGGCCAGGTCGGCACGGTCATGCGCGAGATCCTTCTCGAGCGCGACTTCCCGATCCGCGAGCTGCGCCTGTTCGCCACGGCCCGCTCAGCCGGCACGTCGGTCGCCTTCGGTGACAGCACCGTCGTCGTCGAAGACATCGCCACGGCAGACCCCGCTGGCATCGACATCGCCTTGTTCTCGGCCGGCGCGACCGGCAGCCGCGCGCACGCGCCCCGCTTCGCCGACGCCGGGGCGGTCGTCATCGACAATTCCAGCGCATGGCGTCTCGACCCGGATGTGCCGCTCGTGGTCAGCGAGGTCAACCCGCACGCGATCGCCGATGCCCGGCGCGGCATCATCGCCAACCCGAACTGCACGACGATGGCCGCCATGCCGGTCATGAAGGCCCTCCACGACGAGGCGGGGCTCGAGCGGCTCATCGTGAGCACGTACCAGGCCGTCAGCGGCTCGGGGCTCGCCGGTGCCGAAGAGCTGCTCGGTCAGGTCGAGGGTGTGCTCGCTCAGGGCGACACGCTCCGGCTCGTGCACGACGGCTCCGCTGTCCAGTTCCCCGAGCCCGAGAAGTACGTCGCCCCCATCGCGTTCGATGTCATCCCGCTCGCGGGCTCCATCGTGGACGACGGAGAAGACGAGACCGACGAAGAGAAGAAGCTGCGCAACGAGAGCCGCAAGATCCTCGAACTGCCCGACCTTCGCGTCGCGGGCACGTGTGTGCGCGTGCCGGTCTTCACGGGGCACTCGCTGAGCATCAACGCCGAATTCGCGCGCGACATCTCGCCCGAGCGGGCGCGCGCCGTGCTCGCCGTGGCTCCGGGAGTCGCCCTCGATGAGGTGCCGACCCCCCTGCACGCGGCGGGCAAGGACCCTAGCTTCGTGGGTCGTATCCGCGCCGACCAGTCCGCCCCCGCGGGCAAGGGCCTCGTGCTGTTCATCAGCAACGACAACCTGCGCAAGGGTGCGGCGCTGAACACCGTGCAGATCGCCGAACTCGTCGCCGCGTCGCTTCGCGGGGCAGCCCGGGCGTGAGCGATCCGGCGTGTCTGCGGACCCGCCTAGAATCGTAGGGTGACCGAACCCTTGGATGTCGTCCTCGTCGGCGGTGGCATCATGAGCGCCACCCTCGGCACTCTGCTGTCCCAGCTGCAGCCCGATTGGAAGATCGTCGTCGTCGAACGACTCGGCGATGTCGCGCTCGAAAGCTCGAACGCGTGGAACAACGCCGGAACGGGTCACGCGGCGCTGTGCGAGCTCAACTACATGCCCCAGGGCCCCGACGGCACCGTCGACCCCGCCAAGGCTGTCGCGATCAACGAGCAGTTCCAGCAAAGCCGGCAGTTCTGGTCGACGCTCGTCGAGGAGGGCGTGCTCGATGCCCCCTCGACCTTCATCAATCCCGCACCGCACATGACGTTCGTGCGCGGCGAGAAGGATGTCGCCTACCTCAAGAAGCGCTACGAAGCACTCAAGGACCAGCCTCTCTTTGCGGGCATCGAGTACAGCGAGGACTCGCGCGTCATCAACCAGTGGGCGCCGCTGCTCATGCAGAACCGCGTCGCGGGCGAGCCGTTCGCCGCCACCCGCGTGCCCGCGGGCACCGACGTCGACTTCGGTGCTCTCTCCCATCAGCTCTTCGACCACCTGCGCGACCGCGGCGTCGATGTCGTGACGAACTGCGAAGTGCGCCGCATCCGTCGTCAGAAGAACGGCCTGTGGCGCATCAACTGGCGCAACACGATCGGGCACACGCCCGGGTACACCGACGCCCGCTTCGTCTTCGTCGGCGCGGGCGGCTGGGCGCTGAAGCTGCTGCAGTCGTCGCGCATCCCCGAGATCTCGGGATACGGCGTCTTTCCCATCGGCGGGCAGTTCCTCAAGACGACCAATCCCGAGGTCGTTGCGCAGCACAAGGCGAAGGTCTACTCGCAGGCCTCGGTCGGCGCCCCGCCCATGTCGGTGCCGCACCTGGACACCCGCGTCGTCGACGGCGAGACTTCTCTGCTGTTCGGCCCGTTCGCGACCTTCAGTCCGAAGTTCCTCAAGAACGGCCGCATCACCGACATTGTGGCGCAGGTTCGCCCGGGCAACCTCTGGCCCATGATGAAGGTCGCTCTCGACAACCCCTCGCTCATCACGTACCTCGTCGGCGAGCTGATGAAGAACCACGCCAAGAAGGTCGACAGCCTGCGCACCTTCATGCCCACCGCGAAAGACGAGGACTGGACGCTCATCCAGGCCGGCCAGCGCGCACAGGTCATGAAGAAAGACCCCAAGAAGGGTGGCGTCCTGCAGTTCGGCACCGAGGTGATCACGAGCGAAGACGGCACGATCGCGGGTCTGCTCGGGGCGTCGCCGGGTGCGTCGACGGCCGTCTCGATCATGCTCGGTCTGCTCAAGACGTGCTTCCCCGAGCAACTTCCGCAGTGGGAGCCGCGCCTGCGCGAGCTCGTGCCGAGCTACGGCGAGACGCTGAACAACCGCCCCGAGGTCGCCGAAGCCGAGCTCGCCAAGACCGCGCAGACCCTCTCGATCCTGGCGTAACGCCAGGCATTCTGAGGTCGCGCTCGCGGCATCTCCGGCCCTCGCGGGGTGCTCTGGACCTGACGCGTCGCGGGTGCGTCTGCGCGCGACTACGCTCGGCACGTGGCAAAACTGTACTTCCGCTACGGAGCGATGAACTCCGGCAAGTCGACCGCCCTGCTGCAGGCGGCGTACAACTATGAGGAACGCGGTCAGCGGGTGCTGCTGGCCAAGCCCGCGATCGACACGAAGGACGTCGACCGAGTCTCGTCGCGTCTGGGGATGTCCCGCCCCGTCGACTTCCTCATCCGCCCCGATGACGATGTGCGCGCGCTGTTCGCCGGCCACCGCTCGCGACTGCGCCACGACGCCGTCGAGATGCTGATCCCCGACGCGTCGGTATCGGGCCGCGCGGCCGATGTCGCGTGCCTCCTGATCGACGAGGCGCAGTTCCTCACGCCCGCGCAGGTCGATGATCTGCTGCGCATCGTCGTGCTCGATGGCATCCCGGTGCTCGCGTACGGGATCCGCACCGATTTTCGCACCGAGGCGTTCCCCGGCTCGCGGCGCCTGCTCGAACTGGCGCACAGCCTCGAAGAGCTGAAGACGATCTGCCGGTGCGGGCGCAAGGCGCTCTTCAACGCGCGGCTCGTCGGCGGACGGTTCGTGTTCGACGGCGACCAGGTCGCGATCGACGAGCTATCGCCCGACCGCGTGACCTACGAATCCATGTGCGCGGAGTGCTATCTCAGCGAGTCCGGTGGGCGGCTCGGCTGACCGGGCCGCCGTAGGCTAGGGCCATGCGCGTTCTTCTTGCCGGCGGGGCCGGGTACATCGGAACCCACACCGCGGTCGCCCTGCTCGACGCCGGCCACGACGTCGTGCTGCTCGATGACCTCTCGGGCACGAGTCCCGTCGCCGCGGAGCGCGTCGCCGAGATCACGGGCCGGGACGTGCCTCTCGTTGTGGGGGATGCCGCCGACGACGTCGTCGTCGAGCAGGTGTTCGCCGACCACGGCCCGATCGACGCGATCGTGCACCTCGCGGCGTTCAAGGCCGTGGGGGAGTCGACGCAGAAGCCGCTCGACTACTACTCGAACAACCTCGACACGACGTTCGCCCTGCTGCGCGCGGGTATCGCGCACGGCATCCGCTCGTTCGTCTTCTCGAGCACGGGCACGGTCTACTCCGACCCCGCCGACCTGCCGTTCACCGAGCAGTCCGCGACGAGCGTCGACCTCTCGAACCCGTACAGCAAGTCCAAGCGCATGAACGAGGTCGTCCTCGCCGACGTCGCGCGGGTGAACCCCGAACTGAACGTCACGATCCTGCGCTATTTCAATCCCGTGGGCGCGCACCCGTCGGGTCTCATCGGAGAAGACCCCGCGGGCATCCCCAACAACCTCATGCCGTTCGTATCGCGCGTCGCGATCGGAACGCTCGATCGCATCGGCGTGTTCGGTGACGACTACGACACCCCCGACGGAACGGGCCTGCGCGACTACATCCACGTCGTCGACCTCGCCGAGGGCCATGTCGCGGCGCTCGAAAAGGCCGAACCCGGCTTCGCGGTCTACAACCTCGGGACGGGCGTTCCGGTCAGCGTGCTCGACCTGGTCGCCGCTTTCGAGCGTGCCGTGGGGCGGGAACTGCCCAAGAAGATCCTGGCGCGCCGGCCGGGTGATGTCGCGGCGACCTACTGCGACCCGTCGAAGGCCCGCGCCGAGCTGGACTGGCAGACGCGCCTCACGATCGACGACGCGTGTCGCGACTACTGGAACTGGCAGACGAAGAACCCCGACGGCTACGGCACCGTCTGAGCTCAGGTCGGCGCGGGCCCGGGAGCCCTCTTCGCGCGCTTCGGCGGGCGCGGTATGAGCATCGGCGTCGACCGCTGGTAGTCGGCGTAGGCCGGGTACTTCGACGACGAGATCGACTCGGTGAAGATCGTCGATCCGATGAAGAGGATCGTCAGCAGGATCGCGCCGATGATGGTCCAGTTGATCGCGCCTCCCCAGAAACCGAGGCCCGAAGCGACGGCCGCCGTCGCGCCGATCGCGTAGAACACCCACCACTGGGCCTGCTCGAAGAAGAAGTTCGGGTGACGGCTCCACGAGAACATCCCCGCGGTGAGAAAGCCCTCCGCGGTGCCGGCCTTCTTGGCCCGGTGGAAGTCCCACTGCTGCTGGTCCGCCATGAACTCCCCGACGAGGAAGCCCGCGAACAGGACCGCGAACACGACGTCCCAGACGGTGAAAGGCGCCGGGTGCTCCCACGCCATGTACGCCGGAAGCGTGATGAGCACGAGCAGGGCGTTCTGGTACAGGACGATGAAGAGCAGGTTGAAGATCTGGAACTGCCACGGCTTCATGCGACCGCGAAGGATCGCCCACCGGTAGTCCTCCATGCCGGTGTATCCGCCCTTGCGGGCGAAGTTGAAGGTGAGCCGAGCTCCCCACGCCGTGGCGAGGAGCGCCATGACGAGCAGCCGGGCCGCGTCGGCCCCGTCGGCGATCGCAGCGGCCGCGAAGATCCAGACGTAGACCACCGGGACGATAGACCACAGGCGGTCGACCCATGACGTGTCCTTCGTGATGAGCGAGGCGATCCAGCAGAAGGCGCAGGTCGCGGCGAAGACGATGAGCACGACGGTGAGCGGGTCCATGCGGTCAGGGTAGCGGCCGATCACCGTCGATCCGGCGGTGATCACGGAGTGGCGGCCGATGTAGACCACGGAGTGTTGCCGTGGTCAGACCACAGCCGCTAGTGTGGTCGGACCACAAAGGAGCCGCATGTCCGATACGACGCGCGCATGGCGCACGGTGCTCGAGCGGATCGAGGGCGAGATGCTCGACGGCACCCTCGGACCGGGCGACCGGCTGCCATCCGAGCGCGAGCTCGCCGCGACGCTCGGTGTCGGGCGCTCGAGCGTGCGCGAAGCCCTGCGCGTGCTCGAGGTCATGGGGCTTCTCCGCCTCGGCACCGGCTCTGGGCCGACAGCGGGAGCGATCATCACCGCGACCCCCCAGGGCGGGCTCTCGGCGGTCCTGCGGCTCCAGGTCGCGGCGCAGGGCTTTCCCCTCGACGACGTCGTCGCGACCCGCCTCGTGCTCGAGACCGCCGTCGTCGAGACCCTCGCCGACGCATCCGGGGCGGCGACGGCCGACGCCCACGTCGTGCTCGACGCGATGGAGCGCGCGGACCTGACGCCGGCGGAGTTTCTCGCGCTCGATGCGCAGCTGCACCTGACACTCGCCGAGGCATCCGGCAATCAGGTCATCGCCGCCATGATGACGGGCCTGCGGGCATCGATCGAGTCGTACGTGCAGGCCGGCGTCGACGGCATCGCCGACTGGCAGGCGACCGCCGCGCGCCTGCGCACCGAACACCGCGCTCTCCTGGCCGCTGTGGATGCCGGTGAGGCATCGCTCGCACGCACTCTCGTTCACGACCACATCACCGGCTACTACGCCGAAGCGGGCCTCGACCGTCCGCGCCCCTGACAGAAGGAAGCCCACCATGGTGAAACGACAGCTGCCCCGTCCCGCTGAGCTCCTCGAGCTGATGCAGTTCAAGAAGCCCGAGCTCGACGGCCGCAAGCGTCGGCTGGAGGGCGCGCTCACGATCGCCGACCTGCGCACGATCGCGAAGCGGCGCACGCCCAAGGCGGCGTTCGACTATACCGACGGTGCGGCCGAGGGAGAGCTGTCGCTGTCCCGAGCGAGGCAGGCGTTCGCGGACGTCGAGTTCCACCCTGACGTTCTGCGTCCCGCCGCGTCGGTCGACATGTCGACCGAGATCCTCGGCGGACCGTCGGCGCTCCCGTTCGGCATCGCGCCGACCGGCTTCACCCGCCTCATGCAGACCGAGGGCGAGACGGCCGGCGCGGGGGCGGCCGGGGCCGCCGGCATCCCGTTCACACTTTCGACGCTCGGCACGACCTCGATCGAGGACGTCGCGCGGGTGAACCCGCACGGGCGCAACTGGTTCCAGCTGTACGTCATGCGCGACCGCGACATCTCGTACGGACTCGTGCGCCGGGCCGCCGAGGCCGGGTTCGACACGTTGCAGTTCACGGTCGACACACCGGTCGCCGGAGCTCGCCTGCGTGACAAGCGCAACGGCTTCTCGATCCCGCCGCAGCTCACGGTCGGCACGATCATCAACGCGATCCCGCGGCCGTGGTGGTGGTTCGACTTCCTCACGACGCCCAAGCTCGAGTTCGCCTCGCTCTCGACGACGGGCGGAACCGTCGGCGAGCTTCTCGATGCCGCCATGGACCCGACGATCAGCTATGACGACCTCGCCGTCATCCGTGACCTGTGGCCCGGCAAGATCGTCGTCAAGGGCGTGCAGAACGTCGAAGATTCCCGGCGGCTCATCGATGCCGGCGTCGACGGGATCATCCTGTCGAACCATGGCGGCCGCCAGCTGGACCGTGCGCCCGTGCCTTTCCACCTGCTGCCCGAGGTTGTGCGCGAGGTGGGCAAAGACGCGACGGTCATGATCGACACGGGCATCATGAACGGTGCCGACATCGTCGCGGCGATCGCCATGGGCGCGAAGTTCACGCTCATCGGCCGCGCGTACCTGTACGGCCTCATGGCCGGCGGACGCGAGGGCGTCGACCGCACGATCGCGATCCTGCGCGGCGAGATCGAGCGCACCATGAAGCTGCTCGGCGTCTCGTCTCTCGCCGAACTCGAGCCGCGGCACGTGACGCAGCTGACCCGGCTCGTACCAGTGCGTGGGCAGGGCGTGCGCGCCTCGGTCTGAGCGCGGCTGCGGCTCAGCGCTCGGGCAGCGTCGGGATCAGCTCGTCGAGCAGCTGCGCGGTTTCTTCCCAGCCCTCGACCGCGCGGCAGCGGACGCCCATCGCGAGCACGGGGTAGTCGTTGCCGTCGGGGTCGAGGCGGTCGCCGATGAAGAGCATGTCATCGAGCGGGATGCCGGAGTGCTCGGCCAGCTTCCGCATGCCGTAAGCCTTGTCGATGCCGCGGTGGGTGATGTCGACCGACGTCGATCCCCCCGAGCGTACTTCGAGATCGGGCAGACGATCGGCGACGGCGGCGCGAAGCGTGTTCTTCTTCTCGCCTGTCGGGTCCCATGCTGATTTGGCGTCCAGCGGAGCGCGCTGGCCGAGGGCCGAGAATGTGATCTGCGACCCACGGTCCTCGAGGATGTCGCCCCACGGCTCGGACTCCCACAGGCCCAGGCGGCGCGCCTCGGACTCGACCGCCGCGAGGGCGCGCGTCTTCTCGTCGTCGGTCAGCGCGTGCGCGTAGACCGTGACCATGCCGTCCGGGGTGAGCCGGTAGTACTGCGTGCCGCACGTCGGCAGCAGGTGGAAGGCGTCGAGGCTGTGCTTCGCGGCATCCGGCAGCAGCTCGATGACCTGAGCGGTGAACTGAGCGAGCTGGCCGCCCGAAATGATCGCGACCTCGACGCGCTCGGCGAGGGCGACGAGAAGGTCACCGATACGGGGGTCGATCGCGCTCTTGGACGGCGCGAGGGTGTCGTCGAGATCGAAGGCGACGAGACGTGGTGAGCTCACGGACAGCCCTTCTGCATCGATTGACCGCATGGCCCCTTCAAACGAATCGACCGACCGCAAGCGGCCGGTCGATTCAGTTGGTCGGGGTGACAGGATTTGAACCTGCGGCCTCTTCGTCCCGAACGAAGCGCGCTACCAAGCTGCGCCACACCCCGTTACCGCTCGCACGGCAACCCCACGAGTCTACCCGATCGGCGAGCGTGCTCCGAACGGATTCAGTCGCGGGGGAGAAGTGTGAGCAGTGACGCCTCAGGACGGCAGGCGAAGCGCACCGGGGCGTAGATCGAATGCCCGAGGCCCGCGCTGACGTTGAGGGGCACGACGCGTCCGTTGTGCGCCCAGGCGCTCAGTCCGCGCGCCTGATCGAGGGGGATGTCGCAGTTCGCGACGAGGGCGCCCACTCCGGGCAGTCGCACCTGCCCGCCGTGCGTGTGACCCGCGAACAGCACGTCGGCGCCGAAGTCGATGAAAGCGTCGAGAACACGGCGGTAGGGGGCGTGCGTCACGCCGATCGTGAGGTCGGCGGCGCCGGTCTCGCGCAGTCCTGCCAGGAGCGGTGGCAGGTCGTCGAGGCGGTCCCAGTCGCGGTGCGCATCGCGCACGCCGAAGGCATCGATGCGCAGGCCACCGGCCTGCAGGGATCCGGCGGCGTTGTTCAGGTCGAGCCAGCCGAGGTCATCGCGCAGATAGGCATCGAGAGCGGCGGTGTTGAGCTCGACCTCGGTGCGCGCGGTCTTCGAGGGGCCGCTGAAGTACTTGACGGGGTTGCGCGGACTCGGCGCAGTATGGTCGTTCGAGCCGTTCACGAACACGCCCGGCACGCCGCGCAGCGGGTCGTAGGCACGGCGGATGCCGCGCAGACCGTCGCGGTGACCGAGGTTGTCGCCCGTGTCGACGACGAGGTGAGGCTCGAGTTCTGCCAGCTGAGCGATCCACTGCTGCTTGCGCTGCTGCCACGGCGCCATGTGGGCGTCCGAGATGTGCAGGACGCGCACGGGGTCGGCGCCCGCCGGGAGCACACGCACCTCGTGGGTGCGCAACGTGAACAGATAGCGTTCGATCCCGATGCCCCACAGGGCCGCTCCGGCGCCGAGCGCGCCCGCGATCCCGAGGGTCGCGAGAGCGCCCGAACGAACGGATCCCATCAGCAGCTGCGGGCGGCGTAGCTCACCGAGATCGGCGAGTTGCGATTCACGACCGAGCCGGCGGCGGGGTCTGTGGCCGTCACCCGTTGCGCGTCGCCCTCGAGGTCGGCGTTCACGGTGCACGTGCCGTCGGACACGTTGCCGAAGCCCGCGGCGCGCAGGCGGCCCTTCGCCTCATTGAGGGATGCTCCGCTCACGTCGGGCACCGACACGCCCTGACCGTTGCTCGGTCGGATTGTGACCGTGGTTCCGGCGGGCACGCGACCCGCGCCGGGATCCTGCTGCGCGATCGTGCCTGCCTCTTCGGCACCGTCGACAGCGTCGCCGACGTTGACCGAGAAGCCGGCGCCTTCGAGCTCGGCGCGTGCCTGGTCGGTGGACATGCCCACCACGTTCGGCAGGTCACGCAGCACCTGACGGGTCAGCTCGCCGTACTCGCGCGAGAACTGGTCTCCGCCGTAGAGCTCGTTGGCGGCGAACTGCGTCTGACGCGCCAGGGGATAGCGCATGTCCGCGATGCGGTAGCCATTGGCGTACTTGCGGAAGATGTCGCCGAACCCGTCGCTGTTGCCGACCCAGGCAGCGGTCGAGACGCGCGTCGAGGACTCGACCATCCAGGACTGGTACTCCTCGTGCGAACCGGTCTTGCCGAGCACGGGGGCATTCCGCGGGTTGGCACCCGAACCCGTGCCGCCGTTCATGACGCCGACGAGCGCGAGCGCGGCGGTCGAGGCGACCGCGGGCTCGAGCACGGTCGTGCACGTGCGCTCGGGGATCGGCAGCTCGACGCCGTCGAAGTCGACGACGCGGTCGATGACCTTGGGCTGGCAGTAGACGCCGTTGTTGGCGACCGTGCCGTAGGCGCCGGCCATGGCGACCGGCGAGATGTTGTCGTCACCGATCACGTTGTTCGCGTACTTCATCTCGATCGGCCGTCCGTCACCGGTCTGAACGCCCATCTTGGTGGCGATCTTCGCGATGTCGCAGAGGTCGAGCTGCTCGGCCATCGCGAGGTAGCCCGAGTTGAGCGACGTGGCGGTGAATCGCATCGGGGTGCCCACCCAGCCGCCGGCGTTGCCGAAGTTGCCGATCCTGTCGCGGGCGACGTTGACCCAGTCGCCCGTGCACGAGTTGGTCATGCGTGGGAAGACGCGGTTGACGCCGTTGATCGTCTCGTTGACCGACTTGCCGGCCTCGAGCCAGGCGAGGAGGGTGAAGAGCTTGAACGTCGAGCCGACGTTGAAGCCCTCGGACTTGCCGGTCACGTGGTCACCCGCGTAGACGAGCGACGAGTAGTTCGGGTCGCCCGAGAGGTTGGCGTCTTCGCTGAACACCGTGTTCTGCGCGATGGAGAGCACGCGCCCGTTGGTGTTGTCGATGCTGACGGTCGACGAACCCAGTCGTCCGGTCTCGCGTCCGGTCCAGCCTTCGGCCGACGTGGGCACGACCTCACGCATCGCCTGCTCGGCCGCCGCCTGCATGCGCGGGTCCATCGTGATGTAGACCTTGAGGCCGCCGCGCTGCAGCGTGCGCATGCGATCGTCGGGCGTCTCGCCGAACGCTTCGTCGGCGAGGATCGTGTTCTTGACGTACTGGCAGAAGTACGCGGCACCGCCTGCTGCGGCGCATCCGATCGTCGGTGCCTGGATATTCGGCGTGATGGGCTCGATGACGGCCGCGACGTACTCTTCGTACGTGATCTTGCCGTCGCCGAGCAAGCGGCTGAGCACGTACAGCTGGCGACCCTTCGTCGCGCTGTAGGGGTCGGCTGCCGCGACGTACTGCTCCTGCGTGATCGTGCCGTCGTTGAGGAGGGCCTTGAGCGGCCCGAACTGCGCCTCGTCGATGTCGTCGATGATGCCGTCGGCTGCCTTGTTGTAGGCATTGCCGTCGCGGTCGAAGATCGAGCCGCCGGGCTTGTCGAAGCGGTACGTGTTGGGGTTCTGCACGATGCCGGCCAGCGTCGCCGCCTGCGACACGTTGAGGTCGGCTGCCGAGACGCCGAAGTAGAAGCGCGCGGCGGCGTCGATGCCGTAGTTCTGACCGCCGAAGTTGGCGATGTTGAGGTAGCCGAGCAGGATGTCGTTCTTCGAGTACTTCTGCTCGAGCGAGATGGCGTAGCGCATCTCCTGCAGCTTGCGCTGGATGCCCTCGGCGCCCTGGGCCGTCGTGGCATCCGTCCAGCACTCGGCGAGCACCTGGTCGCGAGACTTCTCTTCGGTCGCCGTGGCGTTGGCCTCGCAGCGCTGAACGAGCACGTTCTTGACGTACTGCTGGCTGATCGACGAACCGCCCTGCGTCTCGCCACCGCCCTGCACGTTGGAAAGCACGGCGCGCGTCGTGCCGATGAGGTCGACTCCGCCGTGCTGGTAGTAGCGGGGGTCCTCTGACGAGAGGATCGAGTCGTAAAAGACGGTCGCGACCTCGTTGAACTCGACGGGGGAGCGGTTCTGGTCGTAGAACTTCGCGAACTCCTGCTCTTCGCCCGTCTCGGGGTTCGTGACGATGAGCGTCGAGGGGAGCATGAGCTTCTCGATGTCCAGGACACTCGGCAGGTTGTCGAACATGTCGAGGGCACTCGATGCGGCAGCGCCGGTGACGGCGATGGCCGGGGTGACGGTGGCGGTCACGAGAAGACCCGCGACAGCGCTCAGACCGACCAGACCCGCAAGGCCGCCGAGCACACCGGTGGCCGTTCGTTTCGTTCCAGGCATAGGGTGATCGTAAGGGAACTACCTGAGGTTTCCCCTGACGGCGCGTGCGCTTTTGCCGCTGCGATCCGGTCTTCCGCCGCTGTTCTTCTGCCTTCGAGGAGTCCGTATGACGACGTGGGAGTACCTCACCACGCCCCTGCTCATCCACAACACCGCTGCGATCCTCAACAACTGGGGCAAGCAGGGCTGGGAGCTCGTGCAGGTCGTGCCGGGTCCCGAAGGAGGCCTCGTCGCCTACTTCAAGCGTCCCACCGGCGGCGGTGCCGCCAACGCCGGACTGGATGCCGCAGCCGCCGCCTCGTCGCAGTTCGAAGGAGCCTGACATGACCGTTTCCGCCCGCCTCACCGAGCTCGGTATCGAGCTGCCCCAGGTCGTCCCGCCCGTCGCGGCGTACGTGCCCGCCAAAGCGCACGGCGACCTCGTCTACACGGCAGGTCAGCTGCCCATCGTCGCGGGGTCGCTGCTGGCGACCGGCAAGGTCGGTGAGGGCGACGGCCTGGTGACGGCTTCCGATGCGCAGGGGTATGCACGTCAGTGCGCGCTCAACGCGATCGCGGCGGCCGCTGCCGCCGTCGGCGGCGTCGACCGCCTCTCGGGCGTCGTCAAGGTCACGGGCTTCGTCGCCTCGGTGCCCGAGTTCACCGGCCAGCCCGTCGTCATCAACGGGGCGAGCGAATTGCTCGCCGAGGTCTTCGGTGACACCGGCGCTCACGCGCGCTCGGCCGTCGGCGTCTCTGCTCTGCCGCTGGATGCGCCCGTCGAGGTCGAGGTCGTCTTCTCGGTCGCGTGAGCGAGCCCGCCCGCATGCTGTGATCGCTCAACGGCAACGGGGCGTCGAAACCGTGGGGTCCCCCACTGTCTCGACGCCCCGTCGCCGTTTCTGCGTCGGGGCCGGGGCGGTCAGCGCACCTGAGCGCTGATGACCGACATCACCGCGGTGTCCGCGAGCGTCGTCGTGTCGCCGACCTCGCGACCCTCGGCGACATCGCGCAGCAGGCGCCGCATGATCTTGCCCGAGCGGGTCTTGGGCAGCTCGTCGACGATGTAGACGTCGCGCGGGCGGGCGATCGGGCCGATCTGCTCGCCGACCCACTGCCGCAGCGTCTGGGCCAGCCCTTCGGGAGAGTGCTCGGCGAGGTAGCTCTGCTTGATGATGACGAACGCTGCCACAGCCTGGCCGGTCGTCTCGTCGGACGCACCGACGACGGCCGCCTCGGCGACGGCCTCGTTGGCCACGAGCGCCGATTCGATCTCGGTCGTCGACAGGCGGTGGCCCGACACGTTCATGACGTCATCGACGCGTCCGAGCAGCCACACGTCGCCGTCGTCGTCGAGTCGGGCGCCGTCGCCGGCGAAGTAGTAGCCCTGGGACTGGAACTTCGACCAGTACGTCTCGACGAAGCGCTCGGGGTCGCCCCAGATGCCTCGCAGCATGCTCGGCCAGGGCTCCGTGACGACGAGCAGTCCGCCGTTGCCGTTGCCGACGTGCGATCCGTCCTCATCGACGACGTCGATCGAGATGCCGGGGATCGGCACCTGCGCCGAGCCCGGCTTCGTCTCGGTGATGCCCGGCAGCGCCGAGATCATCGTCGCTCCCGTCTCGGTCTGCCACCACGTGTCGATGATGGGCGCCGCCTTGCCGCCGATCACCTTGCGGTACCACATCCACGCTTCGGGGTTGATCGGCTCGCCCACCGAGCCCAGCAGGCGGATCGACGAGAGGTCGTACTTCTTGGGCACCGCGCGCCCGATCTTCATGAACGAGCGGATGGCGGTCGGAGCGGTGTAGAAGATCGTGACGCCGTACTTCTGGATGATCTCCCACCAGCGGCCGGGGTGCGGAGTGTCGGGCGTGCCTTCGTAGAGCACCTGCGTCGCGCCGTTCGCGAGCGGACCGTACGTGACGTAGGTGTGCCCCGTGACCCAGCCGATGTCGGCGGTGCACCAGAACACGTCGGTCTCGGGGTGGATGTCGTGCACGACCTTGTTCGTGAAGGCGGCCTGCGTGAGGTACCCGCCGGACGTGTGCAGGATGCCCTTGGGCTTTCCGGTCGTGCCCGAGGTGTACAGGATGAACAGCGGGTTCTCGGAGGGGAAACCCTGCGCTTCGTGCTCGGCAGAGGCCTGCGGCACGACGTCGTGCCACCAGAGGTCGCGACCCTCGGTCCACTCCACGTCGTTCTCGCCGCGGCGCACGACGAGGACGTGCTCGACGGTCTCCTGCACGCCCGAGCCGTTACGGTCGGCGAGTGCCTGATCGACGGCGGGCTTGAGGGGCGACACCTTGCCCTTGCGGTAGCCGCCGTCGGCCGTGATGACGAGCTTGGCTCCCGCGTCGTCGATGCGCGAGCGCAGGCTGTCGGCCGAGAAGCCGCCGAAGACGACGGAATGGATCGCGCCGATCCGTGCGACGGCGAGCATCGCCGCGATCGCCTCGGGGATCATCGGCAGGTAGATCGCGACCCGGTCGCCGGTCCCGACGCCGAGGTCGCCGAGCACGTTCGCGAGGCGCTTGACCTCATCGGTCAGCTCGGCATACGTCACGTCACGGGAGTCGCCCGGCTCGCCCTCCCAGTGCAGCGCGACGCGGTCGCCGTTGCCGGCTTCGACGTGCCGGTCGAGGCAGTTGTAGGCGACGTTCAGCTCGCCGTCGTCGAACCACTTCGCGAACGGCGGGTTCGACCAGTCGAGTACTTCCGTGAACGGCTTGTGCCAGTGCAGTTCGCGTGCGCGCTCTGCCCAGAAGGCATCACGGTCGGCGGCGGCCTCGTCGTACAGTTCACGCGTCGCGATCGCGTTGTCGGCGAAGGTCTCGGACGGGGCGAATCGCCGCGTCTCGTTGAGCAGGTGATCGATCTGGGTGCTCTGCGTGATGTCGCTCATGGGGCGCGCTCCTTTGCGGCGGGTGGGGTCATAGCCGGAGTCCGGCGAGCTTGACGAGGAAATCTACCCGGCGGCTCAGGGCCCCACTACCTCCGTTAGTGGGTGTCCGACACGACTGATATATCGGCGTGAATACGTCTCGAAGTATTGGGTGCCGCTCGACGAGTCGCCTATGCTCGGGTCCGGCCGAACATTGATTCTGGCAGTGGCATCGCACATCCCCCGACGCGCGGTGCCTCGGGTGGCGGCGTCCCATTCCCCCCATGGGATGCCGCCACTCCGTCGTTTCCGGCTCCTCCACAGGTGCGGAGCGCGGTGACGCTGTCCACGGATGCCGGCGGGCAAGGCGCGCCCGCGCTTCGGGTTCGTAGCGTCGGTGCATGCCGCAGGCCTTCGTCGTTCAGCCGCGATCGCGGGCTGCGGTCGGCGACGATACGGCGACGCCGCCCGATGCCCCGCGCGCGGCGGCGCGCACGCGGCATCCGGCTCTCGCGCCGTTCGCTCCGTACCTCGACGATCCCGACGTCACGGATCTGTTCGTCAACGGCGCGGCCGGTCTCTTCGTCGATCGCGGTGACGGGCCCGTCCCCGTGGGCGGGTGGCGCGCCGCCGAAGAAGACGTACGCGAGCTCGCCGTCTCGCTCATCGGGCTCGGTGGTCGCCACATCGACGATGCGACCCCGTGCGTCGACGTGCGGCTCGGCGACGGTCTGCGGGTGCACGCGGTGCTGCCGCCGGTCGCCGAGGGCACGACGATCTCGATCCGCGTGCCGAGGGTCGAGCAGGCGACCCTGGCCGAGCTCGAGGCGCGCGGCATGTTCGATGCGGCCGGGCGCGCTCAGCTCGCGTCGATCGTCGCGCGGCGCGAGAACGTGCTCGTCACCGGCGCTGCCGGTGCGGGCAAGACGACGCTGCTGGCGGCACTGCTCGCGACTGCGCCGGCGTCGGAGCGCATCGTGACGATCGAAGACGTCGCCGAACTGCGCTTCGCGCACCCGCATCACGTGCGGCTCGAAGCGCGGCAGGCCAATCTCGAGGGGGCGGGCGGCGTCGACCTCGCGCGACTCGTGCGAGAAGCGCTGCGGATGCGACCCGACCGGCTCGTGGTGGGGGAGTGCCGGGGCGCCGAAGTGCGCGAGCTGCTGACGGCGCTCAATACGGGCCACGACGGCGGCGCCGGCACCCTGCACGCCAACAGCCTCGCCGATGCGCCGGCTCGCCTCGAAGCCCTCGGCGCCCTCGCGGGACTGGGCGACAAAGCCCTCGCGCGCCAGGTCGCGAGCGCGATCGGCGTCGTCCTGCAC
The DNA here is from genome assembly GCF_057669785.1 of Microbacterium sp. Y547. Lineage (NCBI taxonomy): Bacteria > Bacillati > Actinomycetota > Actinomycetes > Micrococcales > Microbacteriaceae > Microbacterium > Microbacterium sp. Y547. The sequence goes on along the minus strand of NZ_JBYHFN010000001.1, from coordinate 93,067 downwards.
GTGACGCGCGACGGCGACGGCACCCGGCGGCTCGCGGGACTCGGGCGCCCCGTGGTCGCTGCTGACGGGCGGCTCGCGATCGAGCTGCTGGAGGGCACGTGAAGGGCGTGGACGCGGCAGCGGTCGCCGATACCGTGCTGCGACTCGCCGTGCTCCTGCAGGCCGGCGTCGCGCCCGCCCGCGCGTGGGCTCATCTCGCCGAGACGGGCGACCCGCACGCGCTGTCGGTGCACCGCGCGCTCGAAGACGGGGTGGCCGTCACGGCCGCCCTCGCGACCGCGGCCGAGACGCCGCCCGACTCTCTTCCGAGGCGGGGGCGGGCGCGTCGGTCGGGGGTCCCACCGACCGAGCGGGCGTGGCGAGACGTCGCGGCGGCCTGGACGATCGCGACGACGGTCGGCGCGCCGCTCGCCGAGACGCTGCGCGGCCTGGCCCTCGCGCTGCGCGACGCGCAGGAGGCCGCCGATGACGTGCGCATCGCGCTCGCCGAACCCGCCGGTACGGCGAAGCTCATGGCTTGGCTCCCGCTCGTGGCCGTCGTGCTCGGCGTCGCCCTCGGCTTCGACACCGTCGCGACGCTCGTGACGAACCCGGTCGGCATCGGATGCCTCGTGGTGGGCGTCGTGCTCATGCTCGTCGCCCACCGCTGGAGCGGATCGCTCGTGCGGGCGGCCGGTGCGGCAGACGGCATCCCGGGACTCGACGCCGACCTGCTCGCGATCGCGCTGAGCGGCGGCGTCTCGATCGAGCGCGGCCGCCGGCTCGTCGAAGGTGCATCGAGTGAGCCGACCGCCGCAGCGACCGAGGGCATCCTCGCGCTGTCCGCATCGGCCGGGGTGCCCGCCGTCGAGCTGCTCCGCGCGTCGGCGGCGCTCGCCCGACATCGCGCGCGGGTCGAGGGCCGCCTTCGCTCCGCCCGCCTGTCGATGCGGCTGCTGCTGCCGCTCGGGGTCTGCACCCTGCCCGCCTTTCTTCTGCTCGGCGTTGCGCCGATGCTGCTGAGCGTCGGCACCGCGCTGCCGCTCAGTCTTTGACCGTGCCCACCGTCCTCTCGAGAAAGCAGAGTCGCCATGACCACCACGCGCCCGCCCCGCCTCACCCGCCGTCGCGCCGCCCGCCTCTTCACCGACGAATCCGGTGCAGCCACGGCCGAGTACGCGATCGCGACGATGGCAGCCGTCGCCTTTGCCGGCCTTCTCGTCGTCATCATGCGCAGCGACGAAGTGCGCGGCATCCTGACCGACCTCGTCCGTCGCGCGCTGACCGTGGCATGAGGGGGCGCGCGCTCCGCGACGACTCGGGGGCGGTTGCAGCCGAGTTCGCCGTCGCGCTGCCGGCGATCGTGCTCGTGCTGCTGCTTGCGGCGGGAACCCTCGGTGCCGCGTCGCGGCACGTGCGACTGCAGGATGCCGCCGCCGACGCCGCCCGGATCATCGCGCGCGGCGACTCGCTCGCGCGCGCGGCGGCCGGCGTCGCGACGGCCGTCCCGGGGGCGGGGGTCGCGGTGCGCGAAGACGACGACATCGTATGTGTCACCGCGACGGCGCCCGCCCTGCTCGCGCTCACCCTGACGGCGACCGGCTGCGCCCTCGCGGGTGGTCGCTGATGGCAGGGGCGCCCGCGGTCGTGGGTGTCGTCGCGGGTATCGCGCTGCTGGCCGCCGGGCTCACCGCGACGGCGGGCGCGGCGGTGTTCGGGCAGCGTCTGGCCGGCGCCGCCGACGCCGCGGCGCTCGCGGCTGCCGATACCGCCTCGGGCGCAGCAGCGGGCGTCCCGTGCGAGCGGGCGGTGCAGCTGGCGGCCCTCGGCGGCGCGACGCTGACGGCGTGCGATGTCGTCGGGCTCGTCGCGACGGTGTCGGTGCAGGCGCCCTTCGGCCCCTTCACAGGCACCGCCGCGGCGCGCGCGGGGCCTCCGCCCCAGCCCCCGTGACCACCGGCTCTCAGCGAGTGCATGGTATTTCGGCGTGTATGGTGTGCGACGTAGAAAGGACGGCTGCATTGGCACAAGGCAAGAAGCTCGTCATCGTCGAGTCCCCGACCAAGATGCGGTCGATCCAGGGATACCTCGGCGACGATTATGAGGTGCTCAGCTCAGTAGGGCACATCCGCGATCTGGCGGACCGCAAAGCCATCCCGGCCGAGCTCAAGAAGACGTCGGTCGGAAAGTACTCGATCGACATCGAGAACGGGTTCACCCCTTTCTATGTGGAGTCCGAGCGCGGCAAGAAGACCGTCGCTGAGCTCAAGCGTGCGCTGAAGGGCGCCGATGAGCTCCTCCTCGCCACTGATGAGGACCGCGAGGGCGAAGCCATCGCGTGGCACCTGCTCGAGGCGCTCAAGCCCAAGGTTCCCGTCAAGCGCATGGTCTTCCACGAGATCACGAAGGATGCAATCCGCGCCGCCGTCGAGAACACGCGCGAACTCGATGTCGCGCTCGTCGACGCTCAGGAGACGCGCCGTATCCTCGACCGCCTCTACGGCTGGGATGTCTCTGACGTGACGCGCCGCAAGGTCGGTCAGGGCACGTCGGCGGGCCGCGTGCAGTCCGCCGCCACGCGTCTGGTCGTCGATCGCGAGCGCGAGCGCATGGCCTTCATCTCGGCTTCGTACTGGGATCTCGAGGCGATCGCCGCGATCAACGAGGCGCAGGGCGCGTCGTTCACGACGCGTCTGGCCCGTCTCGGCGGTGCGCCGCTGGCTCGCGGCACCGACTTCGACGACCGCGGTGAGCTCAAGAAGGCCGTCGTCGTCCTCGACGAGGACCGCGCCCGTTCGCTCGCTGAGGCTGTGGCCTCTGTCGGCACGGCATCCGTGTCGAATCTCGAGGCCAAGCCGGGAACGCGCAGCCCCAAGCCGCCCTTCACGACGTCGACGATGCAGCAAGAGGCCGGTCGCAAGCTCTCGATGAGCGCGAAGCACGCCATGAGCGTCGCGCAGCGCCTGTATGAAAAGGGCTTCATCACCTATATGCGTACCGACTCGACGGCGCTGGGCACGCAGGCCGTGCAGGCCGCGCGAGCGCAGGCCGTCGCGCTCTACGGCGAGAAGGCCGTGCCCCTGAGCCCGCGCGTCTACCGCAGCAAGAGCAAGAACGCGCAGGAGGCGCACGAGGCGATCCGTCCCTCGGGCGATGACTTCCGCACGCCGGCGTCGGTGGCCGCGCAGCTCGATCGCGATGAGCAGCGCCTGTACGACCTCATTTGGAAGCGCACGATGGCCAGCCAGATGGCCGACGCGAAGTACGAGACGACGACCGTCACGCTCACGGTCGACGCCGGCGGCGAGCAGGCCGAGTTCACCGCATCGGGTACCGTCTACACGTTCAAGGGCTTCCTCGAGGCATATGAAGAGGGGCGCGACGAGAAGCGCGCCGACGCCGACAAGGCCGACGACCAGGCGCTTCCCGTCATGACCGTCGGCGACACGCTGCGCTTGAAGGACGTCGAGGCCAAGGGCCACGCGACGAGCCCCAAGCCCCGCTACACCGAGGCGAGCCTCGTCAAGGCGCTCGAAGAGAAGGGCATCGGTCGCCCCTCGACGTTCGCGAGCATCATCGATGTCATCCTCGACCGCGGCTATGTCACCAAGCGCGGCCAGGCGCTCGTACCCAGCTGGCTCGCGTTCAGCATCGTGCGTCTGCTCGAGCAGCACTTCGCCGACCTCGTGGACTACGACTTCACGGCGGCGCTCGAAGACGACCTCGACGCGATCGCCCGTGGCGAGCAGAAGCGTGCGGAGTGGCTGCACTCCTTCTACTTCGGCTCCGAGTCGCACACGGGCCTGCGCAAGATCATCGACAACCTCGGTGAGATCGACGCGCGCGAGCTGAACGCGACGAAGATCACCGATACGGCGACCGTGCGGTTCGGCCGCTACGGGCCGTACCTCGACGTGATCGATCCCGAGAACCCCGAGGCCGATCCGCGCCGGGTCAACCTGCCCGATGATCTCGCCCCCGACGAGCTGACGCCCGAGAAGGCGCAGGAGCTCATCGACGCGCCCGTCGCGGGAAACCGCGTGCTCGGCGAGAACCCCGAGAACGGCCGGCTCATCGTCGTCAAGGACGGCCGTTTCGGTCCGTACCTCGAAGAGGAGATCCCCGAGACCGAGGTCGCCGTCGATGAGGCGACGGGCGAGGTCACGGCGCCGAAGAAGAAGTCGACCAAGAAGGATGCCGCGCCCAAGCCGCGCCGCGCGTCGCTGTTCAAGTCGATGTCTCCCGAGACGATCGAACTCGATACGGCGCTGCAGTTGCTCGCGCTTCCTCGCGTCGTTGGCACCGACCCCGAGTCGGGCGAGGTCATCACGGCGCAGAACGGACCGTACGGCCCGTACCTCAAGAAGGGCACCGACTCGCGCACGATCGACAGCGAAGAGCTCATCTTCGACATGACGCTCGAGCAGGCTCTCGCGATCTACGCGCAGCCGAAGTACGGCGCACGCCGGGCTTCGAGCGCGCTCAAGGAGTTCGAGAACGACCCGGTGAGCGGCAAGCCGATCCGCATCCGTGACGGCCGCTTCGGCGCGTACGTGACCGACGGCGAGACGAACGTGACGATCCCGCGCGGTCAGATGCCCGACGACATCACGTACGAGATCGCCGTGCAGATGATCGCCGACAAGCGTGCGAAGGGCCCCGCGCCCAAGCGCAAGACGACGACGCGCAAGGCGCCGGCGAAGAAGAAGTGACCGCTCGGCAGGGTCAGCACACCGGCGAGCGCGGGCTGTTCGTCACGCTCGAGGGGGGCGACGGCGTCGGCAAGACGACGCAGGCGGCCCTGCTCGAGCAGTGGCTCAGCCGGCGCGGGCGCACGGTCGTGCGCACGCGCGAGCCGGGGGGCACCGAGGTCGGGGTGCTCGTGCGCGACATCGTGCTCCACCACCGGGGCGAGATCGCGCCGCGGGCTGAGGCGCTGCTGTACGCCGCCGATCGAGCGCATCACATCGAGACGCTCGTGCGCCCTGCCCTCGAGCGCGGCGACATCGTCCTCCAGGACCGTTATCTCGACTCGTCGGTGGCCTATCAGGGTGCCGGTCGAGTGCTCGGCCGCGACGAGGTGCGCGACCTGTCGCTGTGGGCGACGGGGGGTCTGCTTCCCGATCTCACGGTGCTGCTCGACCTCGACCCCGAGGTCGCGCGGGAGCGGCTGGTGGCCGACGACAAGCCCTTCGACCGGCTCGAAGCCGAGAAGAGCGCGTTCCACGCGCGCGTGCGCGAGGAGTTCCTCGCGCTGGCAGCTGCCGAGCCTGAGCGCTTCCTCGTCGTCGACGCCGCCCGGCCCCCCGACGAGATCGCGGGCCTCGTCCGCGACCGCGTCGAGGCCCTCCTCACATGAAGACCTGTCGGCGCCCCCGGCTAGGCTGACTGCATGGATGCCACGGCGATCGCGGACGCCGCGAGTGATGTCCCCTGGGGTGAGGTGTGGGGGCAGAACGATGCGCTCGCCGCGCTGCAGTCGGCGGCATCCGACCCGGCAGACATGACCCACGCGTGGCTCATCACGGGCCCGCCGGGGTCGGGGCGCTCGACGCTCGCCTACGCGTTCGCCGCGGCGCTCATCGCCGAACCCGGTGACGAGAAGGCGATGCGGCAGGTGCTCGCCGGAACGCATCCGGATCTGACGTCGTTGCGCACCGAGGGTGTCATCATCTCGATCAAAGACGCCCGCGCGCTCGTCGAGCGCTCGTACTTCGCTCCGTCGCTCGGCCGCTACCGCGTCATCGTGATGGAAGACGCCGACCGCATGGCCGAGCGCACATCGAACGTTCTGCTGAAGGCCCTTGAAGAGCCGCCCGAGCGCACGGTGTGGGTGCTGTGCGCGCCGAGTGACGCCGACCTGCTGCCCACGATCCGCTCGCGCGTGCGCACTCTGCGCCTGCGAGACCCCGACATCGCCGATGTCGCGCGGCTCATCGCGCAGCGCACGGGCGCCGATGCGGCGCTCGCCGAGCAGTCGGCGCGCCATGCGCAGCGGCACATCGGCATGGCGCAACGCCTCGCCACCGATGCTGCGGCCCGCGCGCGCCGCGACGAGACGCTGCGGTCGGTGCTCGCGGTGCGCGGCGTCGGCGACGCCGTCGATGTGGCCGGCCGCGTCGTGCAGCTCGCGACCGACGATGCCAAGGCGCTCACGGTCGAGCGCGATGAGGCTGAGCGCGAAGCGCTGCGACGCACACTGGGCATCGCCCCGGGCGCGAGTGTGCCGCCCGCCGTGCGCGCCCAGCTGTCGGCGCTCGAAGACGGGCAGAAGCGGCGCGCGACGCGCAGCCTGCGCGACGGCATCGACCGCGTGCTCACCGACCTGCAGTCGCTCTTCCGCGACGTGCTCATGATCCAGTACTCCCGCACCGACGACCTGGTGAACCGTGAACTGGTCGACGACTTGCACGCTCTGGCGGGCGCATGGTCGATCGAGCGGACGCTGGTCGTGCTCGACCGGATCTCCGAGACACGCCGCAACCTCGAACAGAACGTCGCCCCCGCCCTCGCCCTCGAGAGCATGCTCGTGACCGTCGCGAGCGGAAGGACCCCGTGACCCGTACCACCCCTGGCCGTTTCCTGCGCCGAGCCGTGACCGCCGTCGCGGTCCTTGCCGCCGCATCCGTCGCCCTGTCCGGCTGCCTCTACTCCGCGATCCCCGATCAGGACGCCCGTCCCACGACGAGTCTGTCGCCCGACGTGCAAGGGGTGCCCACCGACCTCCTGCCGTTCTATGAGCAGACGCTGACGTGGTCCGACTGCGGCGGGTTGCTGGACTGCACGACGGTGACGGCGCCGCTGGACTGGCAGAACCCCGAGGCTGCCGAGATCGAGCTGTCCGTCATCCGTCAGCGTGCGACAGGTGGCGACGAGCCGCTCGGGTCGCTCCTGACCAACCCCGGCGGCCCCGGCGCGAGCGGCATTGCGCTCGTGCGCGATGCGGTCTCTTACGCCGTCGGCAATGAGCTGGCAGCGGCCTACGACGTCATCGGCTTCGACCCGCGCGGCGTGGGGGAGTCCACCGCCGTGACGTGCTTCGACACACCAGAGATGGACGAATACCTGTTCGGCATCACGCCGGGCCAGCGCGGATCGTCCGAGTGGGAGGCCGCTCGGACGCGGTCCAACGAGGGCTTCGCCGAGGCGTGCGAGGCCAACAGCGACGGCATCCTCGCGTTCATCACGACCGACAACGCGGCGCGCGACATGGATCTGCTGCGCGCGGTGCTCGGCGATCGCACTCTCAACTACCTCGGGTATTCGTACGGCACGTTCCTCGGGGCGACGTACGCGAAGCTGTTCCCTGAACGGGTGGGGCGGATGGTGCTCGACGGCGCGATCGACCCCGCCGTCTCGGCTCTCGACGTCTCGACGACGCAGGCGCTCGGTTTCGAATCGGCGCTGCGGGCGTACATGGCCGACTGCCTCTCGGGTGGGGACTGTCCGTTCCGCGGCACCCTCGATGAGGCCATGGCAGACCTCGGCACGCTGCTCGCGAGCGTCGAGCGGCGGCCGATCGAGAACGCCGACGGCCGCATGCTCGGAGCCGACTCGCTCATGACGGCGATCATCGCCGCGCTCTACTCCACCGATTCGTGGCCCGCCCTGACGCAGGCGCTCACGGGCGTGCTCGAGGGTGATGCGCAGGCGGCGTTCCTGCTCGCCGACTTCTACTACAACCGCCAGGGCGGCGAATACCTCGACAACCAGACCGAGGCGTTCACGGCGTACAACTGCATGGACTACCCCGACGACACCACCGCTGCCGAAGAGGACGCCTCGACGGCTCGCATCGCGGCGGACGCGCCGACCATCGCTCCGTACTGGTCGGGTCCCGACCCGTGTGACTCGTGGCCGGTCGCCCCGACGGGCGTGCGCGAGCCGGTCGCGGCCGAGGGAGCCGCGCCCATCCTCGTGGTCGGCACGACGAATGACCCGGCGACTCCGTACGAGTGGTCGGTGTCGCTGGCCGAGCAGCTGTCGTCGGGAGTGCTCATCACGCGTGTCGGCGAGGGACACACGGGATTCAACAAGGGCAACGCGTGCGTCGACGACGCCGTGCTGGCGTACTTCCTCGACGGCACGGTGCCCGACTCCGACCTGCGCTGCGAGTAGTCAGCGTCGCAGCGTGCGCCGCGCGAGCGCGTTGCCGAGAAACTGCACTCCCTGCACGATCACGACGATGACGACGACGGCTGCCCAGGTCACCCACGGGTTGAACTGGCGGAACCCGTTGACGATCGCGAACTGACCGAGGCCCCCGGCGGCGACGACACCCGCCATCGCCGTCATGTCGACGAGGGCGACGACGATGAACGTGTAGCCGAGGATGAGCGGTCCGAGTGCTTCACGCGGCACGAGGCGGAACAGGATGCGCGACCTGCTCGCCCCTGCAGCGCGCGCGGCCTCGATGACGCCGGGCCGCACCGTGATGAGGTTCTGCTCGACGATGCGGCCGATCGCGAACATCGACGCGAGCGAGATCGCGAAGACGCCGAACTCGATGCCGATGCCGCGGATGCCCAGACCGCGGGCGAGCGGCTGCACGGCGGCGAGCAGGATGATGAACGGGATGGGGCGGAAGGTGTTCACGACGACGTTGAGCACGCCGAACACGACCTTGTTCGGAAACAGGCTCCCGGCGCGAGTCGCGTACAGGGCGAGGCCGAGCACGAGCCCGGCGACACCGCCGAAGACGAGGCTCAGGGTGACCATGTAGAGCGTCTCGGCTGTCGCAGACCACAGCTGCGGCAGCAGTTCGATGAGCCTATCCACGGGTGTCCTCCTCGATCAGGGGAGCGAAGCCGGATGCCGCGGCTATCGCCCGTTCGACGGCGTCTGTCTCACCGGTGACCGACAGTGTGAGATGTCCGAACACGCGGCCGCGGATGTCGTTGATGCCGCCGTGGATGAGTTCGAAGCGCACGCCGTGGGCGGCCAGAGCCGCGAAGACGTCGGACTGTGTCACATCGCCGTCGCGGATCGTGAAGGTGACCATGCGCCCCGGGTGTCGCTTTCGGAGGGTGCGCAGCTGCTCACCGCGGGGGACGTCGTCGATGATGCTCGAGACGAAGCGTCGCGTGGCCGCGCGCTGCGGCGCTGACATCACGTCGAAGACCTCGCCCTGCTCGATGATGCGTCCTTCCTCCATCACGATGACGCGGTCGGCGAGGGTGCGGATGACATCCATCTCGTGCGTGATGACGAGGATCGTCACGCCCAGGTCGCGGTTGACGCGGCGCAGCAGATCAAGCACTTCGGCTGTCGTCTCGGGGTCGAGCGCGCTCGTGGCCTCGTCGGCGAGCAGGATGCGCGGACTCGTCGCGAGGGCCCGGGCGATGCCGACGCGCTGACGCTGCCCGCCTGACAGCTGCTCGGGATGGTTCCGTGCCTTGTCGGCGAGTCCGACGAAGTCGAGCAGTTCGGCGACCCGCGCCGTGATCTCGGCCCGCGGCCGCCGCGCGATCTCGAGCGGGTACGCGACGTTGCCGGCGACGGTGCGCGAGTCGAACAGGTTGAACTGCTGGAAGATCATGCCGATGTCGCCGCGCAGGTTGCGCAGGTCGCGCTCGCGCAGACGGGTGATGTCGCGGCCGTCGATCTCGACGGTGCCCGAGGTGGGCGTCTCGAGCGCGTTCACGAGGCGCAGCACGGTGCTCTTGCCGGCTCCCGAGTAGCCGATGATCCCGCAGACCTCGCCCGCCGCGATGTCGAGGTCGACACCGTCGACGGCGGTGACGGGCACAGCGTTCTTTCCCGCGGCGGGAAAGGTCTTCGTGACCGCCGTGAGCCGGATGAGCGTCATGGGCGTCTCCTCACAGACGACGCGCGTGTGCGGCCCGCAGGGGAACGGGCCGCACACGCGAGGGTCACTGGTTGGCGCGGACGTCTTCTTCGACGGTCTCGAGCGACTCGACGAGGTCTGCCCGCGGGGTCTTCAGCAGCACGGCGGTGTCACCGGATGCCGCCTGGACGCCGTCGAGGACTGCCTGGGTGTTCTGGTAGATCTCGACGAGCTTGAGGTACGTCGGGTTGTCGACGTCGGCGGCACGCGAAGCGAAGACGTTGACGTAGGGCAGCGCGTTCGGGTCGGTCGGGTCGTCCTGCGCGATGGCGTCCGAGAACTGCAGACCCGCGTCTTCGACGAAGTCGTTGTTCACGATCGCGGCGGCGACGTCGGGGAGCGACGTGGGCGTGAGGGCGGCATCGAGTGCTTCGACGACGACCTTCGAGTCCGGCGAGACGTCGGCGACCGTCGAGAAGATCGATCCGCCGTCGGTGAGCTCGATGAGCCCGGCCGACTGCAGCACGAGAAGGCCGCGGGCCTGATTGCTCTCATCGTCGGGAACGATGACGGTGGAGCCCTCGGGGATGTCGGCGACGGAGTCGTACTGCGTCGAGTAGAGCCCGAGGGGGTAGATCGCGGTCGAGCCGATGGGCTGCAGATCGTCGCCCGCGTTGACGTTGTAGGTGCCGAGGTAGACGATGTGCTGGAACTGGTTGAGGTCCAGCTCGCCGGCGGACAGAGCGGGGTTCGGCTGCGTGTACTCGGTGAAGTCGACGATCTCGACCTCGATGCCTTCGGCCGCGGCGGCTTCGGCGTAGGTCTGCCAGTAGGGATCGCCGGCGCCGACCACGCCGATGCGCACGACGCCGACCACGCCCGCGCCGGCCTCAGCCCCGGCGTCGTCTGACGGGCCCGAGCCGCAGGCGGTGAGCAGCAGAGCGAGGGGAAGGGCCAGGGCGGCCGCGGTGGTGAATCGAGTGGACATGCGAGTGGCTCCTTGGGTCAGGCTCCGCGGGGCGGTGCAGACCGCAAGCGCGGAGCCGGTACCGCGCTCGCTTCACCGCGGAACGACTCCGAATGTACGTCGCGGGGTCGCGGCATCCGATTCGGTCGTAATACGCCGTCACGCAGGCCGTGTCACCGAGGGCCTTCCGGACCCTGTAGGATTGTCCATCGTGCGCCGCGTAAGCGAAGCGCGCCACCTTAGCTCAGATGGCAGAGCGATTCACTCGTAATGAATAGGTCAAGGGTTCGATTCCCTTAGGTGGCTCCGAGAGCGAAGGCCCTCGATCCAGCGGAGACGCAGGGTCGGGGGCCTTCGGCGTTGCCATGGTGCCTCCGCTAGCCTGAGGAGGTGAACGACCGCGCGATAGATGCCATCGCCGAGATCTTCACGTGGGTCGGCTTCGGGGGAGCGGTCGTACTGGCTCTCGCGACCCTCATCGTCTGGCTCGCCGATGGCTCATGGTCACTCACCCAGGCCGTCCTCGCCGACGAGCAGGGGCACCGCAGTGCGCGGTGGTTCGGCAGCAGTGGCCGGGTCGGTCACGCCTGGCTGAGCCCCGACCAGCAGGCTGCGCTCGAGGGGCGCGAGACGGCGGACGTCTACGTCCGTGCCGGGCGTGACGACCGGATGCGCCTCACAAAAGGGTCGCCCGCGGTGCGGTTTCTGGGATGGCTCACAGTCGGGTTCTTCGCTCTCGGCGTCATCGCGACGGTGGCATCCATCGTTTTTTTGCTGTCACGGTGAACAAGAGGGCGTATAGCTAGCTAAGCTAGCTATATGTCTTCGGCGCATCACGCGAAACTCGCTCCTTCACGTTGGCTCCGCATCGGTATTCCGGTGTTTCTCGTCCTGCTCTGGGTCGTGGGTGGGGCAATAGGTGGTCCCTACTTCGGCAAGGTCGAAGAGGTCTCCACGAACGACCGGTCCAGCTTCCTTCCCGAGAGCGCTGATGCGACTCAGGTGAACGAGCGACTCTCGGAGTTCCTGGGAGATGACACGATCCCGGCCGTCGTGATCGTCGAGTCCGACGAAGAACTCACCGAGGAGCAGTTCGCCGATCTGCAGACTCTCGCCGACGACATCGCCGCGCTCAGCGACGTGCAGGACGAGATCTCGCCGCCGATTCCCTCCGAAGACGGGGATGCGGCTCAGATCTTCGTGCCGATCGACTCGTCGGCCGATATCGGCGAAACCGTCGCCGAGATGCGAGCGCTCCTGGCCGAAAGCCTGCCCGACGGTCTCGAGGGATGGGTGACCGGGCCGGCAGGCTTCACCGCCGACCTCGTCGAGGGCTTCCTCGGCATCGACGGACTGCTGCTCGCCGTTGCTCTCATCGCCGTCTTCATCATCCTCATCATCGTCTACCGTTCGCCGCTGCTTCCGATCGTCGTGCTGCTGACGAGTGTGTTCGCGCTGTGTGTCGCGCTGCTCACGGTGTGGTGGCTCGCGTTCAACGGCATCGTCGTGCTGAACGGGCAGGTGCAAGGCATCCTGTTCATCCTCGTGATCGGTGCAGCCACGGACTATGCGCTGCTCTATGTCGCGAGATATCGAGAAGCGATCGCCGAGGGCGCAGGGCGATGGGATGCCACCGTCCGAGCCTGGCGCGGCTCGTGGGAGCCGATCCTCGCATCGGGCGGAACGGTCATCGCCGGGCTCATGTGCCTGTTGCTGTCCGACCTCGCCACGAACCGTGCGCTGGGGCCGATCGCCTCGATCGGCATCGCGTTCTCGATGCTGTCCGCCCTCACGTTCCTTCCGGCCTTGCTGGCACTCGTCGGTCGCGCGGCGTTCTGGCCGTTCGCGCCGAAGCAGGCTCTCGTGATGGTTCCCGACGACCTCAGCAAGCCCGTCAAGGGCCTCTGGCCGCGTCAGGCCCGCTTCGTGGCTCGTCACGCGCGGATCGTCTGGATCGTGTCGACGCTCGTGCTGCTCGCCGGTGCGTTCGGCGTGACACAGCTCAAGGCCGAGGGCGTTCCCTCGAGCGACCTCGTTCTGGGCGAGTCGCAGGCGCGTGACGGTCAGGCCGCTCTCGCCGAGCACTTCCCGGCAGGGTCGGGAAGCCCGGTGTACATCATCGCCCCCGAGGATGACCTGGCCGAGGTCCTCGGACTTCTCGACGAGAACGCGGGCATCGACTCGGTCTCGGCGGCATCGGAGGATTCGCCCAACGGACAGGCGCCGGTCGCGCTGGAGGACGGCGAGGTCGTCTTCTCGGCGGCAGGCCCGCCCGGAACCCCCGTGCCCGAGCCGACGATCGCCGGCGGCGATGTGCTCATCATCGCGACGCTCACCGATTCGGCTGACTCGGATGCCGCTGAAGACACCGTCCGTGAGCTGCGTGTTTCGCTGAACGACGCGCTCGGAGAGGGCGAGGCGGTCGTCGGAGGCGAGACCGCGACGGACATCGACACGAATGACACGTCGATTCGCGACCGCACGCTCATCATCCCCGTCATCCTGTTGGTCGTGCTGGGGATCCTGATCCTGCTGCTGCGCTCGATCCTGGCTCCCGTCCTGCTCATGGCGACGGTCGTGCTGTCGTTCGCCACGGCGCTGGGTGTCAGTGCGCTCGTCTTCAACGGCATCTTCGACTTCCCCGGAGCGGATCCGGCGGTGCCACTGTTCGGCTTCGTGTTCTTGGTGGCCCTCGGAATCGACTACAACATCTTCTTGATGTCGAGGGTGCGCGAGGAGTCTCTCGTGCACGGCACGCGGCGGGGCATCCTGCGGGGCCTCGTGGCCACCGGTGGCGTCATCACCTCTGCCGGGCTCGTGCTCGCGGCGACGTTCGCAGCGCTCGGGGTCATCCCGATCCTGTTCCTCGCCCAGATCGCGTTCATCGTCGCCTTCGGTGTGCTGATCGACACCTTCATCGTGCGCTCGCTGCTCGTGCCCGCCCTGTCGTATGACATCGGGCCGGCGATCTGGTGGCCGTCGAAGCTGTCGCGCAAGCCGGAGCCCGTGGCCGTCGGCGGGTCGGGAGACCCGTCGGGCGAAGCCGACGAAGACCTCGTGGGCGATGACGGGCACGCGCTGACGCGCGAGGAGTACCGGCGCACGCGCGACTCGTGAGCACGGCGCGGTTCCTTGTCGACGGTCCGAGGAGGGCCCGACGAGGAACCGCGCCGCACGCGGGGGCTATTCGCTGCCGGACTCGATGATCTCGCGCATGACCTCCAGTGAGATCTCGTCGCGCTCGCCGTCAGCCCACTCGTGCACGGTGAACGGCACGCCCAGACCCTGCAGGTAATCGACGGTCTTCTCGAGGCGGGGGACGACGCGGATGTGCTCGCTGCCGAACAGTGCCGCGGTGTAGATGGGCTGACCGTCGCGGATCGCGCGGCGCAGTTCGACGGTCGAGCGTCCGGTGAGGCGGTAGAGCGACTGGAGGACGTCGCTGCCGAAGTCGGGGGTGCCGACGAGGGTGAGCGAGAGCGAGTTCTGGGGGATGTTCACCCTCCCATCACAGCACGTGCTGCGGTGCGACGCGGTCGTCTTTCTGCTGCACCCCCCTGTGCGCGCCGCGCGCTCGGAGCGCCGACACGATCGCGACCAGATCGACGATCTCCTGCAACAGGGCGCCGATCACGGCGGGGAGGACACCGAAGGCGGCCACGATCATCAGGCCGACCGAGATGATGATGCCCATCCAGATCGACTGCAACGCGATGCGCACGGTCCGCTGCGAGACAGAGACGACGTCTGCCACGCGCGCGATCTCGTTCGAGGTGATCACCGCCGCTGCGGACTCGCTCGCGACGGTGGCCCCTCGTCCCGCCACGGCGATACCCACGTCGGCGACGGCCAGCACGGGGGCGTCGTTGATTCCGTCGCCGACCATGAGCACGGGCCGCGGTCGCATGCCCTGGACGATCTCGACCTTGGTCTGCGGGGTCATCTCGGCGTGCACCGTGCTGATGCCGACCGCGTGCGCGACGGCTTCGGCGGTCGCGGCGACATCACCGGTCACCATCGCGATCTCTGTCACGCCGGCGTCGCGAAGACGGGACACGGTGTCGGCGGCGTTGGGGCGGATCGGGTCGGACAGGATGATGACGCCCGCCAGTTTGTTTCCGACCGACACGTAGACGGCGGTCTCGCCGGCATGCAGCGCGGGGCGGACGATCGGCCCGGCGACCTCTTCGATGAACGACGGTTTTCCGACCCGCACCACGGTGCCGTCGGCGAGCGACGCGAGCACGCCGTTCGTCGCCACTTCGTCAGCGTTCGTCACTTCGGGCAGGTCGAGATGCTGTCGCTTCGCTGCGGCCACGATCGGGTCGGCGAAAACGTGCACGGAGTACTGCTCCGCGGCGGCCGCGAACCGAAGCGTGTCGGTCGCCGTGTGGGCGGCCGGGTGGATATCCACCACGTCGGCGTTGCCTTGCGTCAGAGTGCCGGTCTTGTCGAACGCGGCCGACCGCACTCGCGCGAGCGTCTCGAGCACGCCTCCGTCCTTGATGATGACGTTCAGCTTGGCTGCCGAGCTCATGCCACCCATGAAGGCCACGGGGGCGGCGATGAGCAGCGGACAGGGTGTCGCAACCACGAGCACTTCAGCGAATCGCACGGGGTCACCGCTGACGTACCAGGCGATGCCGGCGATGAGCAGCGAGACGACAGTGAACGGCACGGCGTACCGGTCGGCGAGCCGCACCATCGGCGCGCGGGAATCGACGGCTTCGGCAACCAACCGCACGATCGAGGCGTAGTTCGAATCGGCCGCCGCCCTCTGTGCGCGCATCGTGAAACTGGCGGTGCCGTTCACCGTGCCGGACAGCAAGGAGTCACCCTTGCGATAGCTCACGGGGATCGGCTCACCCGTCACCGACGATTCGTCGATCGTCGCGTGATCTGACAGCAGCACCCCGTCGACGGGGAGGATCTCGGAGGAGCGCACCAGCAGTTCGTCGCCCACCTTGACGTCTTCGACCGCGACACGTTCAACTTCGCCGGTGCGAGGGTCGATTCGGCCGGCGAACGACGGGGCTCGGTTCAGCAGCTGGTCGAGTTCACGGCTCGCCCGGCGCGCGGCCAGGTCTTCGAGCGCTTCGCCTCCGGTGAGCATCAGCGCGATGATGAGACCCGCGACGTACTCCTGCACGGCGAGGGTGGCGATCATGGCGATGACGGCGAGGACGTCGAGCCCCCACCGCCCGCGCATCAGATCTCGGACCATGCCGACCACCGTGATGGCGCTCACTACCCCGAGCACCAGATACGCGGTGACGGCGAGGGGGGTCGTCAGACCGGCTATCCAGAGCACCACCCCGGTCACCAGACCGATCACCACGAAGATCATGAGCTTGCGACTGCGAAGAAACGCCACTGTCGGTGAGGGCACTCGCGGCGACTCTTGGGCATGCGGCGTGGCGGTCTGCGCTGGCACTGCGACGCCCTCAGTCTTTCTTCGTGAGGCGATCCTGTCCGGTCCTGAGGCGAGATCACACCTGAGTCGGTGAGTGGGCGAAACGATACCTCCCCCCGGCCCCGGCGTCCACGCCCGCCGACACAGGGTCGGGCGTTGGGGGCGTTCGGGTGCGGGAGGGATGCGGGTCAGGCCGGGCCGAAGACCTTCACGTCGCCGCTGCGCACACGAGCGGCGATCACGAGCGCGAGGATCCCGAGTCCGAGAGTGCGCGCGAGGAACCCCAGCACGCCGAGGAGCACGGCCACCTCGACAACGCTCTGGGCACCGGCGGGACCGGCGAAAGCGAAGATCAGCTGGGGAAGCACTCCACCGGCGACCGATGCGAGAAGCGCCCACAGCGGCGCCCACCGCCAGGGGGCGGGAACTGTCTCCGCCCGCGCGATCTGAACGACGGCGACCAGCGCCGCGGCGAGTGAGACGAGCAGGTTCACGACGAAGACGGTCGTCAGCACGCTCTCGGCTGCACGGTATGCGTCGAGGCCTGCTTCGAACGTGGCGGCATCCATGGTGGGAAGGAGCGGCTGCGTCGCGTGGACGACGAGCGGCCACAGTGCGACGATCACCAGTGCCGTCATGCCGAGCGGGTGTCGCGCGACGACGCTCGCCCGCTCGGACAGCCCGATCGCGAACAGCAGCACCGCGGCCGCGAACACCACGTCGAGGGCGATCGCGATGGCGGGACCGGAACCGGGAAGCGCGTACTGCAACATGCCGATCACCGCGCTGAGCACGAGGCCGACGCCGCCGATCGTCCAGGTCAGCCGCACCGCTCGCATGCTCCGACCCTAGACGTAAGCCCGCTCCCATCTCCCGTCGAATGAGACTTCCGGAGAGAGCGATCTGGCTGTTGCATGGGGGAATGCACACGACGTTCACCGCAGCGGACTTCTTCGCTGCCAAGCTCGCGTTCGAGACCGACCCTTCTGACCTCGCCGCCGAGCGGGCTGGCGGTGGTGCGCCGCTCGTGATCGACGTGCGAAACGAGGCGGCGTGGCGGCAGGGGCGCATCCCCGGAGCCGTTCATATTCCTCACGCCGAACTTCGGGACCGGGTCGGCGACGTCGCTCCGGACAAGGACGCGGCGATCGTCGTGTACTGCTGGGGACCGGGCTGCAACGGCAGCACCCGCGGCGCACTCGTTCTCGCCGAACTCGGCTACACCCACGTCAAGGAGCTGATCGGCGGATTCGAGTACTGGGCTCGCGAAGGGCTTGCCGTCGTGTCGGACACGGGACGGTCTCGCCGGAAACCCGACCCGCTCACCGCCCCCGTCGCCTGAGCTCGATGGCCGGCATCCGCGGCCTGCGGATGGCCTGACGCGCGCAACGGGGGAGGGATGCGCGGATGGAAGGTGCTCTGACGGAGCTAGGCCTCGAGCACGAGCCGGTACCCCATGCCCGACTCGGTGAGCAGATGCTGCGGACGGGCCGGGTCGGCCTCGAGCTTCTTGCGCAGCTGCGCCACATAGAGCCGCAGGTAGCCCGAGTCGCTCACCTGGTCGCTTCCCCAGATCTCCTTCAGCAAGGTCTGACGCGTGACGAGGGCGCCGGGGTTACGCGCGAGAAACTCGAGCATCCGCCATTCGGTGGGGGTCAGGTGCACGCGCGCGCCGTCTCGGGTGACGGTTTTCGAGGAGAGGTCGATCGTGACACCCGCGAACGAGACCACCGACTCGCCGGCATCGGTCACAGCGCGCCGCGTCAGTGCGCGCAGCCGTGCCAGAAGCTCGTCGATCTGGAACGGCTTGGTCACGTAGTCGTCGGCTCCGGCATCCAAAGCCTCGACCTTGTCCGCCGAGCCGGTGCGACCCGACACGACGATGATCGGCGCCGAGGTCCACCCCCGCAGCGCTTCGATCACCTGCACGCCCTCCAGCCGCGGCATCCCGAGATCGAGGAGCACGATATCGGGGTGGGACTGCGCGGCGAGGGTCACGGCTGCGGCGCCGTCGTGCGCGGGGATCACGTCGTATCCGTGCGCTGACAGGGTGATGCGCAGGGCGCGGACGAGTTGCGGATCGTCGTCGGCGACGAGGATCTTCACGATTCCGCCGAGGGGAGCTCGATCACCATGGTCAGTCCTCCGCCCGGGGTGTTCTCAGGAGTGAGGGTGCCCCCCATCCCCTCGGTGAACCCCTTCGACAATGCCAGGCCCAAACCGAGCCCGGCGGCGTTGTCGGTGTCGCCGAGCCTCTGGAACGGCGCGAACACGTCGTCGCGACGGTCTTCGGGGATGCCGGCACCGTGGTCGATCACGCGCAGCTGCGCCGTGGACCCCCAGCGGCTGCTCGTGATGCGAACGCTGGTGCCCGGAGGGGCATAGCGTTCGGCGTTGGCCAGGACGTTCACAAGCACACGTTGCAGCAACACCGGGTCGGCCACGAGCGGGGGGAGAGCAGGATCCAGGGCCAGGTCGACGTCCTCCGGGCCGAGGTGGAGTTCCTCGATCGAGGCGAGAACGACGTCGGCGGCATCCACGGGGCGCAGCGACACCGCCAGCACGCCGGCCTGCACGCGGCTGACGTCGAGCAGATCGGTCACGAGGGCCGACAACGTCGCCAGGCTCTCGTGCGCCGTTTCGAGCAGCTCGCGTCGGTCCGAGGCCGAGAGGTCGTCGCCCGTCTCTCGCAGGCCGCCGATCGCGGCAACCGCGGCGGCGAGCGGGCCACGCAGGTCGTGACTGACTGCGGACAGCAGCGCGCTGCGCACCTGGTCGGTCTCGGCGAGCACTCCCGCTTCACGGGCCGTCTCGGTGAGTTCGGCGCGCTCGAGCGCCCCTCCGAGCTGAGCGACGATGACATCAAGTAGACGGCGCTCGGATGCATCCAAGGTGCCACCGTGCAGTTCGAGCGTCGCGCGGGGGGACGCGTCGCCGCCGATCGGCACCGCGATGAACTGATTGTCAGGCACCGGCTCTCCGTCGGTGACGAGCACCGCACCGTCGGCATCCAGCAGTCTCACGCCGCTCAGGCCGAACGCCTCGCGTGTGCGGCTGAGCAGAGCAGGCACGGCGCTCTCACCGCGCAGAACGCTTCCGGCGACCGAGGCCAAAAGCTCGGCCTCGGCCGTCGCGCGGTGGGCCTTGCGGGCACGGCGTGCCGCCTGATCGACGATGTAGCTGACGAGCATCGCGATGATCACGTACAGGCACAGGGCCCACAGGTGCAGGGGATCACTGACCGTCACGGTGAGCTGGGGGGCGACGAAGAGGAAGTCGAGGGTGAGCCCCGACAGCACGGCGGCGAACAGCGCGGGCCAGATGCCGCCGACGAGCGCCACGATCACTACGACGAGCTGGTAGGCCAGGACGTCCGAAGTGATCGACTCGGGCGTGCGGAACAGGTACAGCAGCCAGGTGAGCAGCGGCACGCCGACGAGGGCGACGACGAAACCCAGCACGACTCGCCGACGACTCAGGGCGCCGCCGGTCACGCGCGGGAGCACGAAGCGACCGCCCGCCGCGGCGTGCGTCACGATGTGCACGTCGATGTCGCCCGATTCGCGGATGACGGTCGCGCCGATCCCCGGCCCGGCGAGGGCGCCCAGGAGCCTTCCGCGCCGGCTCACGCCGATGACGAGCTGCGTCGCGTCGACGGACCGGGCGAACTCGACGAGTGAGCGGGGGATATCGTCGCCGACGACCTGGTGATACGTGCCGCCCAGGGCCTCGACGAGAGCGCGCTGCTCGGCGAGTGTGCTCGGCGTCGCAGCGCGCAAGCCGTCCTGGCTCGACACGTGCACAGCCAGCAGCTCGCCGCCGGCCGAGCGTGCGGCGATGCGCGCCCCCCGACGGACGAGCGTCTCGCCTTCTGCGCCGCCGGTGAGGGCGACCACGACCCGTTCGCGTGCCTGCCAGGCGCCGCGGATGCCGTGGTCCGCGCGGTACGAGCGCAGCGCGCTGTCGACCTCGTCGGCGAGCCAGAGCAGCGCGAGTTCACGCAGGGCCGTGAGGTTGCCCAGCCGGAAGTAGTTCGACAGTGCCGCATCGATCCGCTCCGCCGGATACACGACACCTGCCGAGAGACGGTCGCGCAGCGACTGCGGCGCCAGGTCGACGACTTCGATCTGATCTGCCGCCCGGATCACGGCATCCGGCACCGTTTCGCGCTGCGCGATCCCGGTGATCTGCTCGACGACGTCGTTGAGCGATTCGATGTGCTGCACGTTGACGGTCGTGATGACGTCGATGCCGGCATCCAATATCTCTTGCACGTCCTGCCAGCGCTTCTCATTGCGGGAACCCGGCGCATTGGTGTGCGCGAGCTCGTCGACGAGCGCGACGCGGGGCGACCTCTCGAGGACGGCCTCGAGGTCCATCTCGGTCAGTTCGACCCCGCGATGGGCCACGACGTGGCGCGGAAGGACCGGAAGGCCCTCGACGAGCGCGGCCGTCGCCGCCCGCCCGTGGGTTTCGACGATCGCGACGATCACGTCTTCTCCCTCGAGGAGGAGCCGCCGCCCCTCCTCGAGCATCTCGTAGGTCTTGCCGACGCCGGGCGCGGCGCCGAGCAGCACCCGCAGCCGTCCCCGCTTCATCCTCGGCCCCTTCAATCCAGCGCGTTCAGCGCCAGGTTCAGCTCCAACACGTTCACGCGCGGCTCCCCGAGGAAGCCGAGGTCGCGTGACTGGATCCTAGACCTCACGAGCGCGCTGACCTCGTCCTCTGACAAGCCCCGCGCCGCGGCGACGCGCGGCACTTGCAGCAGCGCGTACGACGGGCTGATGTGCGGGTCGAGGCCCGACGCCGACGCCGTGAGGGCATCGGCTGGGATGGCGGACTCGTCGACGCCCTCGCGGACGGCGATCGCGACTTTGCGCTCCTCGATCGCGGCGATCAGCTCGGGGTTCTCCGGTCCCCAGTTTGATCCGCCCGACGCGCTGCCGTCATAGCCGTTCCCGGCGGCTGAGGGCCGCGACTGGAAGTATTCGGCGAGCGCCTCGCCGTCCGCGCCGGTGAACGACTGACCGATGAGCGCGCTGCCGACGACGGCGCCCGAAGGGCCGTGCGCGGCCGAGCCGTTCGCCTGCCACGGCAGGGCGAGCTGGCCGATGCCCGTGATGAGGGCGGTGTAGGCGATGCCGAGCACCAGCGTGAAGACGAGCAAGGCGCGGAGGGCGACTTCGGCCGTTCGCAGGGTGGTGCGGGCGGTGGACATGCTCGAAACCTCCTCGAGGGATCAGAAACCAGGGATGGTGCTCACGACGATGTCGATGAGCTTGATGCCGATGAAGGGCGCGACGATGCCGCCGAGCCCGTAGATCGCGAGGTTGCGGCTCAGGGTCTGCGATGCGCTCGCCGGTCGGTACCTGACGCCACGGAGCGCGAGGGGGATCAGGAACACGATCACGATCGCGTTGAACACGACGGCGCTGGTGACGGCCGAAGCGGGCGAGCTCAGGTGCATCACATTCAGCACCGCGAGTCCGGGGAACACGCTCACGAACATCGCGGGGATGATCGCGAAGTACTTCGCGATGTCGTTCGCGAGTGAGAACGTCGTCAGGGCTCCGCGGGTGACGAGCAGCTGCTTTCCGATTCGCACGATTTCGATGAGCTTCGTCGGGTCGCTGTCGAGGTCGACCATGTTGCCTGCCTCTTTCGCGGCGGACGTGCCGGTGTTCATCGCGACGCCGACGTCGGCCTGCGCGAGTGCCGGTGCGTCGTTCGTGCCGTCGCCGGTCATCGCGACCAGGCTGCCGCCCTCCTGCTCCCGCTTGATGAGTGCGAGCTTGTCTTCTGGAGTGGCCTCGGCGAGGTAGTCGTCGACGCCGGCCTCGGTCGCGATCGCGGCGGCGGTGAGCGGGTTGTCGCCCGTGATCATCACGGTGCGGATGCCCATCGACCGCAGCTGCGCGAAGCGCTCGCGCAGGCCGTCTTTGACGATGTCCTTCAGATGGATGACGCCGAGCACTGCGCCGCCGCCCGCATCACGCGTGGCGACGACCAGGGGCGTGCCGCCGGACTGCGCGATGGCGTCCGTCTCGTCTGACAGCAGCGATCGCGTGCTCGAGGCAACCGGAGCACCGGATGCCTCCAGCCACGCGAGCACAGCGGATCCCGCGCCTTTTCGGATCTGTGAGCCGTCCGGCAGGTCGACGCCGCTCATCCGCGTCTGCGCCGTGAACGGCATGATGACCGCACCCGCCGGGTATTGCACCTGGATGCCGCGCGCTGCCGCCAGCTCGACGATCGAGACACCTTCCGGAGTGGGGTCGGCAAGCGACGACAGCGCCGCCGCGCGAGCGAGTTCGTCGTCGCCGACGCCGACCATCCCGACGAAGCCCGACGCCCGACGATTTCCGTACGTGATGGTTCCCGTCTTGTCGAGAAGCAGCGTCGTCACGTCGCCTGCCGCTTCGACCGCGCGCCCTGACGTGGCCAGCACGTTGCGCTGCACCAGGCGGTCCATGCCGGCGATGCCGATCGCCGAGAGAAGGGCGCCGATCGTCGTGGGGATGAGGCAGACGAGAAGAGCCACGAGCACGGGGATCGAGACGGGGGATGCCGCGTACGAGGCGATCGGGTTGAGGGTGAGCACGACGATGACGAACACGATCGACAGGCTCGCCAGAAGGACATTGAGGGCGATCTCGTTCGGCGTGCGCTGACGCGCAGCCCCCTCGACGAGCGCGATCATCCGATCGACGAACGTCTTGCCCGGCGTCGAGGTGATCTGCACGACGATGCGGTCCGAGAGCACGCGCGTACCGCCGGTGACAGCCGAGCGGTCGCCGCCGGATTCACGCACGACCGGGGCGGACTCGCCCGTGATCGCCGACTCGTCGACGCTGGCGATCCCGTGCACGATGTCGCCGTCGCCCGGGATCAGCTCTCCTGCCGTCACGATCACGACGTCGCCGAGCTTCAGCTCGGACGACGGGACCGCGACATGGTCGACTCGGTCGGCCGCGGCATCCGTTGAGGGGTCGTACGAGGTGACCCGGCGCGCCATCGTGCTCGTGCGGGTTCTGCGAAGTGACGCGGCCTGCGCCTTTCCGCGGCCCTCGGCGACGGACTCGGCGATGTTCGCGAAGAGAACCGTCAGCCACAGCCAGACGGCGATGCCCCACGTGAAGCCGAGGGGGACCGGGGTGCCGCCGGAGTCCTCGGGCCCGCCGAGGAACGGTTCGGCGATGGCGATCGCCGTCGTCAGGGACGCGCCGACCCACACGAGGAGCATCACGGGATTGGACCACAGGGCCGCGGGATTCAGCTTGCGGAAGGCGCCGGGGATCGCCGGCACGAGCTGGGACCAGCCGAACGAGCGCGCTGCCTTCTTCGAAGGCGGCGTGACCGTGCCCGGGGCGGGGGTGAGAGTGGGAGCGGACATGCGTCAGACGAGCCCTTCCGCCAGGGGACCCAGCGTGAGAAACGGAAAGTAGGTGAGGGCGGTGATGACGACCGCGACGACGGCGAGGAGGCCGACGAACTCGGGGCGGTGGGTCGGAAGCGTGCCGCTCGTCGATGGGGTGGCACCCAGCTCGGCCAGCGAACCCGCGAGGGCGAGCACGAGCACGATCGGGATGAACCGGCCGAGCAGCATCGCGACGCCGAGCGCCACATTCAGCCATGGCGTGTTCGCGGTGAGCCCCGCGAACGCCGAACCGTTGTTGTTCGACGCCGACGTGAAGGCGTAGAGCACTTCGCTCAGGCCGTGCACGCCCGGGTTCCAGATCGATGTGGACTCCATGTCGGCCCGGACACCCGGGATGGCGAAGCTCAGTGCCGTGCCGACGAGCACGAGGACCGGCGTGACCAGGATGTACAGGCTCGCGAGCTTGATCTGTGTGGGGCCGATCCTTTTGCCGAGGTACTCGGGTGTGCGGCCGACGAGCAGACCGCCCACGAACACCGCGATGACAGCGAGCACCAGCATCCCGTAGAGACCCGAGCCGGCGCCGCCGGGAGCGATCTCGCCGAGCATCATGTTGATCATCGGGATCATCCCGCCGAGCGCGGTGTAGGAGTCGTGCATCGAGTTGACCGCACCTGTCGAAGTCAGCGTGGTGGCACCGGCGAAGAGGGTCGAGCCGAAGATGCCGAACCGCACCTCCTTGCCCTCCATCGCGCCACCCGCCAGCTGGGGGGCCGTGCCCAGGCCGAGGGATTCGAGCCAGGTGACGGCCGTGATCGACACGACCGCGATCGAAGCCATCACGGCCAGGATCGCGTAGCCCTGGCGGTTGTCGCCGACCACGCGGCCGAAGGCGCGAGGCATCGCCACGGGGATCGCCAGCAGCATGAGGATCTCGAGCACGCTGGTCCCGGGGGTCGGGTTCTCGAAGGGGTGGGCGGAGTTGGCGTTGAAGAAGCCACCGCCGTTGGTGCCGAGTTCTTTGATCGCCTCCTGCGAGGCGACCGGCCCGCCCGGGAGCACCTGCGTGCCACCGGTGATCGTGCCGACCTCGGTGAAGCCGTTGAAGTTCTGGACCACCCCGGCGATCATGAGCGCGATCGCGGCGACGATCGACAGGGGAAGCAGCAGCCGAGTGATGCCGCGCACGAGGTCGACCCAGAAGTTGCCGATCGTCGACGAACCGCGCCGGGCGAACCCACGAACAAGGGCGACCGCGACCGCGATGCCGACCGCCGCCGACACGAAGTTCTGGACCGTGAGACCTGCCAGTTGCACCGTGTACCCGAGGGTCAGCTCGGGCGAGTACGACTGCCAGTTGGTGTTGGTGACGAACGAGACGGCGGTGTTGAACGCCAGCCCCTCGGGCACCGCCGGCAGTCCGAGCGAGTACGGCAGCACGGCCTGGAAACGTTGGAGCGCATAGACGAACAGCACGCCCAGGGCTGAGAAGACGAGCACGCCGCGGGCGTACGCCTGCCAGGTCTGTTCTGCGCGCGAATCGACTCCGATCACTCGGTAGACGACGCGTTCGACCCGCCAGTCTTTCTCCGAGGAGTAGACACGGGCGATCCAGTCGCCGAGCGGGCGATACAGGAGCGCGAGGACCAGCAGCACGGTCGCCGCCTGCAGGATGCCGGACCAGATCGTCGCGGCGTCCATCAGGATTTCTCAGATCGCACGAGGGCGACCACGAGGTACGCGACGGCGGCGACACCGAGGGCGGCGGCGATGATCGAGAAGACCATCATCTCTGCCCCGCTCCATCCGCAGCGTCGCGACGGCTGGAGCTTCGGTTGCTCTTCCCGATCTTCTCAGCCCCCTTGGCGATCATCCCGACCACCGCGAAGAGCGCGGCGACCGTGGCGAGGTAGATGACATCCAGCACGGGGACTCCCGGGGTTCCGCATCAGCGAATCGGACGACCGTGCGACGAGTGCCGCACGGGTGCCTTACGGCACGCATGCGATACAACACCTCCTGCTCGACCGGCAGTGCTTTCCCTACGGAATCCATACGGGCGAGCGCGCTTCACTTACGACTTCCTCGCGGCGAGGCCCCGTCAGGGCGGCGGATGCCCCGAGCGCAGCGGATCCGGGTGGGTGCACGCCGTCGTCTCGTCGCCTGACCGTCCGTAGGATGCCAGCATGGCAACCGGTCGTGCGTGGTTCGGTCTGGCGATGACGTGTGCGGTCGTGCTGCTGGCGGGGTGCGCGAGCACGGATGCGGTCAGGGACCTCAACACCACGTCGCCGTCTGGAACCTCTGCGTGCGCGGTTGCGGAGCAGCCCGGCGTGGAACCGCCAGCGGGCTGCATCACATACGACACGGATGCCAACATGGCCGCCAACGAGCTGTATCGCCAGAGGATGCCTCAGCCGGAAGCGGGGCAGGCGGCTGCAGCGGCGCTCATCGGCCCGGTGACCGACGCGCTCACGGCCCCGCGAGTCTCGGGTGCGCCGATCACCGATGAGGCGGTGCGAACCGCGTTGACGAGCGCCGGCGTTCGCGAAGACGCCATTCAGACAGATGGTCGAACCGGCTCGATCGCTTACGGCGCCGCCGTCGACGGCGGCGGCTGCGTCTTCGGGGGAGTGACGGTCGAGACGGTGTCGTCAGAGGCGGGCGGGTTCATCATGGACGGCGGCTGCCTCGCCATGAGTGGCCACTGAGCCATCGTTCAGTCATCGAGCGCCGCTACTGCGCTCGCACCCCACGCGGAGCCGCCGTCCGCGACGGGCGCGTGCCTCCTTGAGGGTTCGAGCGCGGTAATCGCGGTGAGCACAGCCGTGGGTATCGAGGTGTGCGCGACGCTACGGGTACGGGCAAGAGTCAGCGTCTGGTTGGGCCTAGGTTGAATGGGAAGTCCTGTTGCGCGCTAGGAGATGAAGCTGACGATGAATGGGGACATCCTGTCTCGGGTGCCGCTGTGGGTGGTCGGCGTAGCGATCTTGGTCGCACTGCTCCTCGCATGGGCGTTTTCGGGTGCCGCGCGTCTGCTCTTGCGCGGTCGTGCACGGCTGCGTTGGTCGACGGCTATCGTGCTGTCGATCATCGGGATCGTCGCTGGGCTCCTGCTCGCCGACCTGGTCGCACCGGATCCGCACCTCGGCAGTCCGCTCACGCTGCTGATCCCAATGTGCGTGTCGATTCTGTTCATCGCGGGTTACGGGGCGGCTGCCGCGCATTTGCAGAAGCCGGTGAGTGCCACCGTGGCAGAGCTGCTCACGACAGGGGAGTCGGGCACCGTCGAGTTCAAGTCCACTGCCCGTGTCAATCTCCGCACCGGTCAGAAGGACGAGCGGATGGAGCACGTGGTCGCCAAGACAGCGGCGGCGTTCCTCAACGCCGATGGTGGCGTGCTGCTCATCGGTGTCGACGACCATGGAACGCCCCTCGGGCTCGATTCTGACCTGGCGACGCTGAAGATCCCGGATGTCGACCGGTTCGAGTTGTGGTTGCGCGATCTGATCACGACGACGCTGGGCACGGCTGCCGCCGCGCTCGTAAAGATCGACTTCGCAGAGGTTGGCGGCGAGCCCGTCCGCACCGTCTGCCGGTTGCAGATGACTGCGTCACCGGAGCCGGTGTACCTGCGACCCGGCAGGAGCGCTCCGCCTGAACTGTGGGTTCGGGTGGGAAACTCCAGCCGTCAGCTGACTGTGGATGATGCTGCGGCTTACATCATGCAGCGCTGGCCGCTCGGACTCGGCGCGAGCGCCGCCGCTCAGGTGCGCGCTGCGGTTCGCTTCTCCGGGAACAGGTGAGCGCACCACGGGGGAGGCTCGGGCCGTACGTGGAACTTGAAAGATCTCGGCCTCCAGCTCGCTACTGAGCGCACCGAACTCCTGACTTTGGGCTCCGTAGCCGTGCCTGGTGCGCCGACGCTCGAGCTATCGATCGCTGGTCACGACGGAACCGCGCGATCGCCGGTGGTTTGTCGGGCGCCGAATGTAGGTTCGTCGCATGGTCTTTGCGAACGTCGGAACACTTGACGCGGTCCCTGGCAAGCGCGACGAACTCGTCGCTCACTTGATACGGAGGAGCAGCGTCCTTTCGGAAGTCGGCTGTATCGCGTACGAGGTGGGTACCAACGATGCCGAGCCCGACACGGTGTTTGTCGTTGAGCTCTGGAAGGATGCCGCTGCCCATCAGGCGTCCCTTGCACTTCCTGAGGTCGCAGAAACCATTGCAGAAGCACGCCCACTCCTGTCCGGGGTCTTCGGGGGATTCCACTTCGAGGTGGCTGGGTCGCCGCTACGCGACTGACTCCCGACTGCCCGCCGCGCCCGGTCCCTCACCGCACGAGGATCTGGGCTGATGTCGATCGTCTCTACGGGAGCAGATCCATCATCTGGGGTCGGGCCTTCATCGCGTGAGTCACGAGTTCGTTGCCGCTGTCGAAGACGAGCTCAAGAAGCCGTCTTCGCGAGTCGAAGCCGAGCCGGAGTTGACGGGCAGGTGAATTCTCTTCGAGATCGTCGATCCACAGCGGCCACGACGCCGCCTGGATGATGTCCTCCGGTGCGATGCCGTGCTTGAGAGCGGAGTCGTGGACCTTCACGCGGCGTACGCGGCGATTGCTTCGCGGATGAGTTCCGAGCGGGACTTGTGCTCGCGTTCAGCGCGGGCATCAAGAGCGGCGAGCTCGTCGGCGGTGAGTCGGAGCGCGACGACCTGGGCGGGCTCCGCTCCTCGGCCGGGTCGTCCGCGTCCTCGCCGTTTGAGAACCTCGACGTCGTAGCCGGCTTCAGCCTCGGCCGCCCACGCCGCAATCTGCTCCTTCGTCACTGGAACGCCGTTGATCGTCTCTTCGCCACCCATAGGGGAATCGTATTACGAAATTACGATCGGGTCTACCGCTGCACGCGCGCCCGTCGTCCTGCGAGCAACTTCTGCTGGTGGATCGTTATCTTTGACGCGTGGAAGATGACTGGATCGAACATCGCCGTTCAGATGACGGGGAACGAGTCGGATGGATGAAGCCGGTCGATGAGGGCTTCGTCGCGATCGATCTATTGGGACGTAAGCGATCTGATGCCGTGGACTGGATGCTCGCTGAGGAGACTCTCGACGCTCTCGGCCTGAGTTATCTTGCCGATCCTCACGAGTTGCGCCTCGACGACGGCACGTGGCTTCGTGTGCGGATCGCAGAAGTATCGTCCGCGGCGATAAGGGTGAAGAAAGACGACTGGGGCGACATGAACACAGACCAGATCTACTACTCGGTGTCCTTTCCCGTGACCGAAGACCGGCTTCGCCCACTTTCTCGCTGAGCGGCGTACTGCCCCGACGCCCACCCGCATCGCGAGTCCAGAAGCCGGTCGTCCAACGCGCGGAGAGTCGCGGTATCATCCGGCCACGTCGTGCACGACCTTCGTCACACCGTTGCCGTAGGCCGCCGATTCGCGGAGGCCCAAGCGCCGCTCGCTCTGAGTTGCCCCGCTGAAGATACTCTTGCCCTCGCCCAGGAGCACCGGGAAGACCAGCAGGTTATAGCGGTCGATGAGGCCCGCGTCGCTCAGGCTCCGGGCGAGCTCCCCGCTGCCATGGATGAAGTTCGCGCCGCCCTCGGTCGATTTCAGCGCGGCGACGTCGTCGACGCTGCGGAGGATATGGGTATCGCCCCACCCGTCGACAACCGCTTCATCGTTGAGCGTCGTGGAAACGACGTACTTCGGCAGCTCCGGATAGTCCGCGTGATCGGCGGACTGCGCCGGCCGAACATCAGCGCTGTCGTCTCCGCGAGCTCGCCACCCTTGAGGGCGAACGCTTCCGGAATGAACTCGGTCCGGAATACCCACCCGCCCGCTGGGTGTCCCTCGACGTCACCGCCAGGGGAATCCATCACTCCATCCGCCGAGACGAATCCCGTCCACACCAGCTCGCGCGCCATCAACCATCCCCGTCTCATCCGACGGAATCACGCATTGTCGCGGCAGTGCTCGACCATGCGCCCAGCCTAAAGTCACGAGGTGAATCGACAACCTGCTTCGGCGAGCGCGTTAGGTGTCGGTGTGTCGCCGCTGAGTGGTTGTGGCGCTGGTGGGCCGAGTGTATTGCCTCAGCTTGTCGGTTTGCGGTGCCGGGTGAGGGTGACCTTGCGACCGGCGAGGAGCGGGAGTGTGTAGGTCTTTGACGGGGGCGGGCTGACCCACATGGGCTTGCTGAGCTCGAGGTCGTTGCGGCCGAGTCGCTTGAACCAGAGTCGCACGTTGCCGTCAGGGCCTGTGTTGTTGAGTGGCCATCGCTTGACTTCGCGGACGTGTGGGCGGGGGCCGCCGTCGGTGGTGTTCATTCGGCCTTGTGCGTCCATCCACCAGATCTCGGCGTGCGTGTAGCGAACGTCTTTCTCGGTGAAGGTTGAGCCGGCAGTGATGAGCCATTCGCCGTCGATGGACTGTGCCTGGCCGGGTAGTAGTAGAGGTGAGACGGTGCCGTCACCGTCTTCGGGGTTCCAGTGACCCTTGACGACGGCACCTTCGTGGGTCGTGCCGGTGAGTATGGAGAGGTTGAGGATCGGCTGTTCGGAGGCGTTGGTGAAGGTGTAGCTGCCCGGCTGGACGCTTCTGCCGTGTGCGTCGATGTAAGGGTCAGAGAGTATCTGGTGGGTCCAGATGAGCTTGTGGGCTTCGCGGTCCCAGTACTCCTCTTCGGCACGAGCTCGAGCACGACTCTCCGCCTTCCTACCGCGCACCTCGACGACGATCGCGATGGTGGCGACCACGACGGCGAGGAGCGTGCTTACGGCGGCGAGCCATGCCGACGTGTCGCTGGTGACCACGGTGATTTCCATGTCGCCCCCCAGCGCGGTCCCCATTGCTCGAGCGAGCGTATCAGTCACTCGCTCCGCAATGCGGTGGGGACCTACCGTCACCCTGTCGAGTTCTCTGGCGCCGCACAGCAAGGGGGACCCGATCCTTGGGTGGCCGCGCGGATGCCGGTCGGTCTACGCGCCGTTCGCCTCGCCAAGCCATCGGTCGACGTCGGCGAGCTCGCTGCGGATCTTGTGTCGCTCTTCCGGGGTGAAGCATCTGACTCGCATTGCCAGGACCGCATCAGCTGCGATTGGACTCAGCCCGAATGCTCCCTGTACGGCATTTCGCAGCTCGCCGGCTCCGCCTTCGATAGTGGAGCAGATCGCAACGAGTTGTCCGAGTCAATCCAGAACCTTGAGGTACGCCGCGAGGATCTCGCGACGACCCAGCGCATTTCGTCGGTCGTCATCCACGTCGCCACGATCCCGACGCGAGTGCGACTTCTACTTGCCGAACACCCCGTCGTGGGTGCGGTAGCCGGTCGCTCAGCGGGTCGATGGGGGTTCGGACGCACTCCAGCGCCAGTCGTCGTGCGGGCGGGTCCACTCTTGTCGCTGCGGCGTCCATTCGCGGGCGACGTCGGTGAGCCAGATGGTGGAGCCGGGAGCCCAGCCGCCGATCACTGAGCCGTATTCCTCGTCGATCTCGATCAACGTGGTGGCCGCGGACAGGTAGCCGAGTGTGGTGAGGTGCACGGCATCCCACCGCGCGGCGACGCGCTCCCAATCCGGGATCAGCCACCGCCCGTCACGTCCGGTAACCCGGAACCAGTCGTGTCGTCGAGACGCGGTGACCTCCATCGGGTACTCGCGGCAGAGGTCTGCCCAGTCCTCCGGCGTCTGGATTTCGAGTGTCCGCCCCGCTCCGCGCACGGGGATGATCGTCGCGACCTCCCAGCCGAGGGAGTCTTCCACCAGCTCAAGGGCATCCGCCGGACTGCTCCGCGTCGCGAGAAGCGCCTGCGGTACCGACCACCAAGTGCCCGACCAGTTGGCGTGGATCACGGGGCCGCTCGCGTGCTGAGCGTTCCTCGTCCGCACGCTGGGCGCGGGTCCACCCCTCCAGCACGGCTGAGGGATCCCGCACCACTGGCTCGCTGTCGGCAAGCGGATGCCACTGCACTGCCCACTGTGCTGCCCCGCACGGCGCGGCGAGGTCGGGCATCGCTGTAACCAAGCACTGCGCGACGCGCCCGAGCACGTGCAGTACCGGCGGAAGTGCGGCGACGGTATCAGCGCCGTCGGGTTCCTGCCAGTAGCGCGCGAGATCCACCGACGCCTGCAGCGCCTCCCTCAGAATGTCTCCACGGATATGAGTCAGGTCGACATCGTCGATGCCCGCCGCGAGGTCATCGGCGCTGAACCTCGGATCAGGTTCCGGGTCGGAAGTATCCCCAGTGAGGCGGAGGAGCGTGCCGGGGTTCGGATCGAGCTCGTGGCCGAGCCAGAACAACGCAGTGTGCACCGTCTCATCGGTGCGGGCGGCGTACTCCAGGCACATCCGACGACCGCGCGGACCACGCAGCAGGGCATCCGCGAGATCGTCCACTGCCCCAGCTTGCCGGACAGTTGCGCATCTCCTCCACAACTGCCGGCTCGCATCGTTTGCGGCGCCTTCACCGGTCCTTGAACGAGCGAGTCGTCCGTCGGCGTTCACACGACTCGTGAACACAGCGACCTTGACGTGCTCCGACGCAGATGCCCTACCCGCGCAGCTGCCCGATGAAGGCGCCGCAAACGCACGGGGCTACCTCGGCCAAGCGAGTCGCCCAGCGAAGACCCTGACCCAAGAAGAACAGCAATGCACGCAGGCACTTTGAGTGGGCTGGCTCACGACTGTTGATATAGATGCGATCGCGCGTCAACGTGGTTGCATGGCCAGACGGCGGCATTCGCAGCAGGAATCGCGCCGCAACGCCGCCTACGCGCGTCAGAGAGAGGCGAATGAGAAGGCCGGCCGCCGCGGCGGCCCGTGAGCGTGCCGCCGAACTGCGGCGACTGCAAGCCGAAGCGACAGCCCGGCACGAGCTCGAGCTGGTGTGGGGATCTCAGCGCGACGGGCTCGCGCGTCTGCGCGACATCTCGAAGCAGCTCGACAAGCTCCACCGCGCAGAGCGGTCTCTCTTGCACGAGCGTGACAACCTCATCGATGCCCTTCGCAAGACGGACGTCTCCTGGGCGATGCTCTCGTCGTGGTCAGGCCTGAGCCGCCAAGCCATGAGCAAGCATGCAACATCCCTGACGCCTGAGGCGGGCCGGACACACCGAGTCTGAATCGGCTTCACCGGCTCCGTTCCCGGCGTCCGCTCCTTATCCTCCTTCGCTGCGCTCAGTCCGGTACCGCTCCCGCCGGGCACTGCGCCGCCTCCGCCGATTCGGCCGTTTCGTGTTCCGGCCCCACGCCGAAAGCTCGGAGGGAGGAGGACGCGACGACGCGACCGTGCCGAATCGCGTCCCAGCGACCGGTCCTTCTTGTAAAGGAGATGGAGGGCGCTGACGATGGTCTCGTCGCGGAGAGATGAGGGGGACACGATGGGCAGCATCCATCCCTACCTGACGGCCGCCGGCAAGCGGGTCTATCGCATCAGCAAGCGCAAACCCGACGGAGGTCAGGGCACACAGCGCGGGTTCCGAACGAAGCGCGATGCTGAACTCCGTCTCTTCGAACTCGAGATCTCGAGGAATCGCGGAGCGTTCGTCGACCCGGCCGACGCGCGCATCACCATCGGCGCTCTGGGGGAGGAATGGATCGCGTCACGGAGCGCCGACCTCAAGCCCTCGACGTTCCGCAGCACGGACTCCGCGTGGCGCATCCACGTTCAGCCCAAGTGGGACTCTCGACAGGTCGGCGGGATCCGCCACTCCGAGATCCAGGCCTGGATCGCGAGCCTCTCGACGACCCACAGCCCGACAACGGTGCGACGCGTGCACGAAGTGCTCGCGGGGATCCTCGACGTCGCGATGCGCGACCGGCGGATCGCGGCGAACCCCGCACGCGGTGTGAAACTCCCGCGCAAGACGTCCAAGCCGCGCGCGTACCTCGACCACACCCAGGTCGCCACACTGGCAACAGCGTCCAGCCATCCCGAACTGGTCGTGTTCCTCGCGTACACGGGCTCCGCTGGGGAGAGGCGACCGGTCTGCGGGTCAAGCACGTCGATCTCACACGGCGGCGCGTGAGCGTGGAGGAGAACGCCGTCGAAGTCGGAAGCGTCATCGAGATCGGCACGCCCAAGACCCACGAGAAGCGACAGGTCCCGTACCCGGCGTTCTTCGCCGAGGCGATGAAACGCATGGTCGGCGGCAAGACGCGGGACCAGCTCGTGTTCGGGGACGGGCAGATCCACGTGCGCCGACCCAAGTCGACGACGGGCTGGTTCAACAGCGCCGTGGCTCGCGCGCAAGCCTCGACGACGGCATCCATCGCGGGCGCCCTCGAGGCGGGGGTCGAGCCGCCGCGCCCGTTCCCGCGCGTCACGCCGCACGACCTTCGGCACACCGCGGCGTCCCTCGCGATCTCTGCCGGAGCGAACGTCAAGGCAGTGCAGCGCATGCTCGGCCACGCGTCCGCCGCAATGACTCTGGACACCTACGCCGACCTGTTCGACGACGATCTTGACGCTGTTTCGGCAGCGTTGGACGACGCTGCGAGTGGTTCAGGTGTTGTCAGATTGTTGTCACGCGGCCATTCGGATGAAGAAGAAAACGCCGCGATCCCAGTCGAGAGTAGGGATCGCGGCGTGTGAATAACGGTGGGCCCCGTGGGGCTCGAACCCACGACCCGCGGATTAAAAGTCCGATGCTCTACCGACTGAGCTAGAGGCCCGCAGCCTCCAGCCTACTTCGCCCGAGCACCCGCGCGCGCACGACAAAGCCGCCGGCGAGGACTCTCCAAAGCACACCGGCGGCTTCATCGCCCGACCGCGCCCACGCGGCCGGATGCTTGTTACTCGGCGGGCGGCATCAGCACCGTGTCGATGAGGTAGACCGTCGCGTTCGCGGTCTGCACGCCGCCGCAGATGACGCCGGCGTCGTTGACCATCCACATGTCACCCTCGCCGGTCACCTCGACGTCTTCGCCCTGCACGGTGGTGTGCGTGCCGGCGATGTCGGCGGGCTCGATCTGGCCGGGCACGACGTGGTAGGTGAGGATCGACGTGAGCAGGTCGGAGTCGGTCTTGAGGGTCTCGATCGTCGCCGCGTCGATCTTGGCGAATGCGTCGTCCACCGGAGCGAAGACGGTGAACTCGTCTCCGTTGAGCGTGTCGACGAGGTTGACGTCGGGGTTGAGCTCGCCGCTGACGGCCGAGACGAGGGTCGTCAGCATCGGGTTGTTGGATGCCGCCACCGCGACCGGGTCCATCGACATGCCTTCGATCGAGCCATCGCCCGTGGGCACGGCTTCGGCGTAGTCGGCGCAGCCGGCGCCTACGAGGTTGGCGGCGGGGTCCATCTCCATCGCCGGCGCGGATTCCTCCATCGTGGGCGTCGACATCTCTTCGGTCGGTTCGGCCGTGTCGCCGCCCATCGCACAACCCGACAGGGCGATCGCCGCACCGAACGCGAACGCGAGGCCCGCCGAGATCTTCTTCTTGCTGCTGAGCATGACATCCTCCATGTGTCTGATCTCGCCGCCGGTAGGCGACGTATATGAACTGTTCGCAGCCCTGCGCTCATCGGATCGGAAAAAGATTCAGACCCGTCGCGTCGGCGAACTCAGCCAATCCGAAAGAGCGATGCGTGCGAACAATCCCCGAACAGGGGAGGCGCATGTCGCTCATCATCATCGGTCTGCTCGGCGGGCTCATCACGGGGATCTCACCGTGCATCCTGCCGGTGCTGCCGGTCATCTTTCTCACGGGCGGCGCCCAGTCGGCCCGCTTCGAGGATGAACCCGCACCGGCCTCGCGCTGGCGGCCGTATCTGGTGATCGCAGGGCTCATCACGAGCTTCACGCTCGTCACCCTCGTCGGCTCGCTCATCCTCGGCGCCCTGGGTCTGCCGCAAGACGTGCTGCGCTGGGTCGGCATCGCCGCCCTCGTGCTGATCGGCACGGGCCTGCTCGTTCCGCGCGTCGAGCAGCTGCTCGAAAAGCCCTTCCAGAAGCTCGCGCGTCGCACCGAGGTGCGCAACCGCGGCAACGGCTACGGCGTCGGGCTCGCCCTCGGCGCCGTCTTCGTGCCCTGCGCGGGCCCCGTGCTCGCGGCCATCATCGTCGCCGGATCGACGGGACGCATCGGCTTCGACACCGTGGCCCTGACGGTCTCGTTCGCGATCGGCGTGGCCGTGCCGCTGCTGTTCTTCGCGCTCGCCGGGCGCGGCCTCATCGAACGCATCCGCGCGTTCCGCTCGCGTGAGCGCGGCTTGCGGATCGCCGCTGGCGTCGCGATGCTGGCGCTGGCCGTCGGACTCGTCTTCAACGTGCCGCAGCTGCTGCAGCGGCTCGTGCCCGACTACACCGCCGGCATCCAGCGAGAGCTCACCGACAACCCCGACGCGCGGCGCGCTCTCGACCTCGGCGGCCTCGTCACCGACGAGAACAAAGACCTCGACCAGTGCTCGAACGGCGCGACCGAACTGGAGTCGTGCGGCACGGCCCCCGGCATCCGGGGGATCGAGACGTGGCTCAACACACCCGACGGTGCAGCGATCGACCTCGACGACCTGCGGGGAGAGGTCGTGCTGATCGACTTCTGGGCGTACTCGTGCATCAACTGCCAGCGCAGCATTCCGCATGTCGTCGCGTGGGACGACGCGTATCGCGATGCGGGCCTGCGGGTCATCGGCATCCACTCGCCCGAGTATGCGTTCGAGAAGGATGCCGCCAACGTCGCCGCAGGCGCCGAGGATTTCGGCATCACCTATCCCGTCGGTCTCGACAACGATCTGGCGACCTGGACCAACTACCGCAACCGGTACTGGCCCGCGCACTACCTGATCGACGCCGAGGGCACAGTGCGCCACATCGCGTTCGGCGAGGGCAACTACGCCGCGACCGAGCAACTCATCCGCGAGTTGCTGACCCAGGCTGATCCCGGAGCCGAGCTGCCGCCCTCGACCGACGTCGAGGATGCGACGCCGCAGAGCGGCGCGCTGACCCGCGAGACGTTCCTCGGCTCGTCGAAGGACGTCAACTTCGCCGGACCCGGGCCCTACCGTGCAGGGGAGAACACCTTCGGTCTGCCCGACCCGCAACCGGCCGACTCGTTCGCCCTCGACGGCGACTGGCGCATCGAGACGCAGTACGCGACTCCTGCGACGGCGTCGGGCGGCGGCATCCGTCTGGACTTCCGTGCGCGCGACGTGCGGATGGTGCTCGCCGGCGAGGGTGAGGTGCGCGTGCGTCTCGACGACGGGGCGACCCGCGTGATCGAGGTTTCGGGCACGCCGAGGTCGTATGCGGTGGTCGACGTCGCCGATGGAGGGCGCGCGGTGCTCGAGCTCGAGGTGTCGCCGGGCGTCGAGGCCTACTCCTTCACGTTCGGGTGACACAAGAGGCCGGGGCAGAAACGGGGGAATACGGCATGCTGGTGGACATGGTGATCGACGGTATCGACGTGCCCGAGGGGGGCGCGGGTGCCGTCGATCGCGTCGGCCAACTGCTGCAGCGCGTCGCCACCGGAGACCAGGTGGCCTTCGGCCGCGTCTACGACATGCTCTCGCCCCGCGTCTTCGGTCTCATCATGCGCGTGCTCGTCGACCGCGCGCAGAGCGAAGAGGTGCTGCAAGAGGTCTTCCTCGAGATCTGGCAATCCGCCTCGCGGTTCGTTCCGAATAGAGGGCAAGGCAGGTCGTGGGTGCTCACGATCGCACATCGTCGAGCAGTCGACCGCGTGCGCGCGTCGCAGGCGTCGAGCGATCGCGATGTGCGAGCGGGAATGCGCGACCTCGGCGTTGCGTTCGATTCGGTCGCCGAGCAGGTCGAGCTGCGCGTCGAAGGACGGCGCGTCGCAACGGCGCTTGCCGAGCTGCCCGAACCGCAACGTGAAGCGCTGACCCTGGCGTATTACGGCGGATACAGTCAGAGCGAGATCGCGGTGCTCGTGGGAGCACCGCTCGGAACCATCAAGTCGAGAATGCGCGACGGCCTGTCGCGCCTGAGAATGCACCTGGGGGTGACGTCGTGAACGAGCAGGAATTCGCCGAGCTGTCGGCCGGCGCCGCACTCGGCGCGCTCTCTCACGAGGACTTCGTGGCCTTCCGCGCGGCGCTCGCCGAGCACCCGCAGTGGACATCGATCGTGGATTCGGATGCGGCAACCGCGGCCGTCCTCGCGGACGGCGTCGACCCGGTGGCCCCGCCCCTGACGATGCGCTCGACGCTCCTCGCGCGGATCAGCGGACTGCCGCAGGGTATTCCGACGCGCCCTCCGCTGCCGGTTCGCCCGGGGGCTGACAGGCCGAGCGAGTCAGCCGAGCCGGCCGTGCCGATCGCACCCGTTCCTGTGTCCGGACCCGAGGTCGACCCCGCGCCCGACATCGTGCTCGGCCCAGAGGTCGCGATCGGACCGGTGGTCGAGCCGGACGTCGGCCCCGCCGCCGAAGACGCGGAACCCGATGACGACCTCGCACTCGACGGGTCGCCGGGGCCCGACGTCGCACTCGGACCCGACGCCGGCCTCGGCCCCGCCGTCGTGCGCGATCCCGAGCCGGAGCCTGTGCGCGATCCCGAGCCGGAGCCTGTGCATGAGCCGGAGCCGGCGCCCGACCCGGCGCCCGAACCCGTGCGCGAGTCGGAACCAGGCCCGGAAACCCCGCGGGAGGCCGCGCCGCAACCCGCCAGGGAAGCGGAAGCCGCAACGGCGGACGAGCCTGCCCCGCGCACCGAGACCTTGACGTTCACGGGACTCCTGCAGACGGTCGACCCGGCGTACACGCCGGCGCCCCCGCGCGACTCCGGCGAACCGCCTCTGACGACCGCCGCCGTCCAAGCGGTGTCCCGGCGCACGTGGACCCGCGGCATCCTGGGCCTCGCGGCATCCCTCGCCGTGCTCGTCGTGCTCGGCTTCGGCGCCGTGAGCATCAACGACTGGGTCAACCGCCCGCCCGCCGCCGTCGCGCTCGCCGAGATCGAGTCGGCCCCCGATGCCCGCTCGGCCACGGTCGACATCGTCGACGGGGGAGTCGCGACGGCCCACTGGTCGGGATCCCTCGGATCAGCCGTGCTCGTCGCCGAGGGCCTTCCTCCCATCGAGGACGATGACACGTTCGAACTGTGGTTCGTCCGCGAGGGAGGCACGCCCGTCTCGGCGGGGACCTTCGACCGCGAGGGCGAGGAGACCACGGTGCTTCTGTCGGGCGACATGCACGAGGGCGACACGATCGCGGTTACGGTCGAACAGGCCGGAGGGTCGGCGAACGGCTTGCCCACGACCGATCCGATCGTCGCGATTCCCACGGCCTGACCCTGCGGCCGGCTCGGTGCGCGGCATCCCGGATCACCCGGTGCCGCGGCCTCACGTGCCGGCGCCGCCGGTACCCTTGGCGGGTGAGCGACGCGTCGAGGGATTACCACAAGCCCGTGCGAAGGCCCGCCGAACTCTTCGACCGGCTCTTCGCGGCAGATGATCCGGCCGAGGTGTCCCGGGTCGCCCATTCGACGGCGCAGGGCCTGCTCGCGCGGGCGCGCACCGACGAGTCAGGTGATGTGGTCGACCGCCTCGTGGCCTTCACGGCCGAGCACGGCATCGACGACATCGCCGAGCTGTGGTCGCGGTCGCCCGCGAAGTCGCTGCCGGGCGCGCTGTGGCGGCTGTACCTGCTGCAGCTCATGATCCACGACGACCCGCACACCGCCGCGCTCCTGTACGAGCGCGGGCGCGTCGAGATCGCCTCGGCCGACCCCGTTGTCGCGGGGGCACCCGCACCGGCGGGTCCTGATGAGCTCGTCGCCCTCATCGACACGATCCTGCGCGGCCTGTTCGAGGGGGACTTCGCCGTCGCGCTCGACCGTGCCGCCGCATTCTGTCGCGTGCACGCGTCGGGGGCGACGCACCTCGCAGACGACTACGAGCAGACCGAACCCGAACGGGCCTCGGCGTTCACGATCCGCGCCCTGCGCCTGTCGACCTATGCCGCCGACCTTGCGGCAGCCGCAGCGCTGTGGCGGCGCGACGCGCTCGTCTGACGGCCAGAACCGGATGCCGCGTGAAGCGGCGCAGAAAAGACAAGTGCCGGGCCGCAGAACGCCTCTCGGCGTGAGGCCGCTCGGAGCGGCAAAAGATGGAGCCCGGGGTTACTGCGGCCCGGCGGATCAAGTGTAACCGAGCGACGACGCGGGGGATTCCCTGGCCGTAGGCTTCAGGGCATGACCTGGCGATACGCACTCGTGATCGACCCCGCGGCATCCGAAGACACCCGCACCGACTTCTCGGGCACCTTCCGCCCCATCGAGCCCTCGGCGCCGGCCCTCAGCATCGGCGAGCTCAGCACGCAGCGCGGCGACGGGATCTTCGAGTCGATCGGTGTCGTCGACGGTCACCCGCAAGAGGTCACAGCGCACCTCGAGCGACTCGCCCACTCTGCGAACGTGTGCGACCTGCCGTACCCGAACCTCGAGCAGTGGCGCCAGGCGGTCGCCGTCGCCGCCGAGCACTGCCCGCGCGAAGGCGAAGCCGTCATCAAGCTCATCCTCAGCCGCGGCGTCGAACACGGTCCGGCGCCCACCGCCTGGGTCACGGCGGCGGATGCACCCGACAACAGCGCCGTCCGCGAGCACGGCGTGCGGCTCGTGACGCTCGACCGGGGCTACGACAGCGGCGTGCCCGACCGGGCGCCGTGGCTGCTGCTCGGCGCGAAGACGCTGTCCTACGCCGTCAACATGGCGGCCATCCGCGAAGCCCGCCGTCGCGGTGCCGACGACGCGGTCTTCGTAACGACCGACGGCTACGTGCTCGAGGCGCCCACGGCGTCGCTCATCCTGCGCCACGGCGACCGTTTTCTCACGCCCCCGCCCAACGGTTCGATCCTGCACGGCACGACGCAGCTGAGCCTGTTCGAGCACCTCGAACGACAGGGCTACGAGACGGGGTACGAGATGATCCCGATGGGAGCCCTCGGAACGGCGGATGCCGCGTGGCTCGTCTCGAGCGTGCGCCTCGCGGTTCCCGTGCGCGCGATCGACGCGGTCGAGTACGAGGTCGACACCGAGCGCACCGCGGCGTTCAACGAGTACCTGCTGTCGCCGCGGGACTGAGGGCTCAGCCGAAGCGGCCCGAGACGTAATCCTCGGTCGCCTTGACGGAGGGCGTGGTGAAGATCGTGCGGGTGTCGTCGTACTCGATGAGCTTGCCGGGCTGGCCCGTGCCGGCGATGTTGAAGAACGCCGTCTTGTCCGACACGCGTGAGGCCTGCTGCATGTTGTGCGTCACGATGACGACCGTGTAGTTGCTCTTCAGCTCGCCGATGAGCTCTTCGATCGCGTACGTCGAGATGGGGTCCAGGGCCGAGCACGGCTCATCCATCAGGATCACCTCGGGCGACACGGCGATCGCCCGCGCGATGCACAGCCGCTGCTGCTGCCCGCCCGACAGGCCCGAGCCGGGCTTGTCGAGCCGGTCCTTGACCTCGTTCCACAGGTTGGCGCCGCGCAGTGCCGATTCGACGAGCGCTTCCGAATCCGACTTCGACATGCGCCGGTTGTTGAGCTTGACGCCCGCGAGCACGTTCTCTTTGATCGACATCGTCGGGAACGGGTTCGGACGCTGGAAGACCATGCCGACCTGACGACGCACGACCACCGGGTCGACACCGTCGGCGTAGAGGTCGTTGCCGTCGAGGTAGACCTGACCTTCGACGCGTGCGCCGGGGATGACCTCGTGCATGCGATTGAGTGTGCGCAGGAAGGTCGACTTGCCGCATCCGGATGGCCCGATGAATGCCGTGACGGTGCGGGGGAGGATGTCGATGGAGACGTCTTCGACGGCGAGGAAGTCGCCGTAGTAGACGTTGAGGTTGTTGACTTCGATGCTCTTGGACACGTGGTTCCTCGGGTGGTATCGGATGCCGCGGTCAGCGGCTGAAACGCGGCGCGAACCGCTTCGCGATCAGACGGGCGATCAGGTTGAGCGCCATGACGATGATGATGAGCGTGAGCGCCCCGGCCCACGCGCGGCTCAGCGCCGCGTCGATGTTTGTTCCAGGGTTCTGGAACTGCGTGTACACGAACACCGGCAGCGTCATCATGGGCTGGTCGAACAGGTCGAGGTTCAGCGAGTTGGTGAATCCCGCGGTCAGCAGCAGCGGTGCCGTCTCGCCGATGACGCGGGCGATCGACAGCATGATGCCGGTCGTGATGCCGGCGATCGAGGTGGGCAGCACGACCTTCGCGATCGTGAGCCACTTGGGCACACCGAGCGCGTAGCTGGCTTCACGCAGCTCATTGGGCACGAGCCGCAGCATCTCTTCGCTCGAACGCACGACGACGGGGATCATGAGCACCGTGAGAGCCAAGGCGCCCATGATGCCCATGTAGCGACCGGGTCCGACGAGCAGCGTGAACAGGGCCACGATGAACAGACCCGCGACGATCGAGGGGATGCCGGTCATCACGTCGACGAAGAAGGTGATGGCCTTCGCGAGCCGGCCACGACCGTACTCGACGAGATAGATCGAGGTGAGCAGGCCGATCGGCACCGAGATGACGGTCGCGGCGAGCGTCACCAGCAGCGTGCCCCAGATGGCGTGCACGGCCCCGCCGCCCTCGCCGACGATGTTGCGCATCGAGTTCGAGAAGAACGTGAGGTCGAATCGCTGGATGCCGTCGACGACGACGGTGAACAGCAGCGACGCCAGCGGGATGAGCGCGACGGCGAAGGCGAGGCTCACGAGGATCGTCGCCGCGCGGTCGACGGCGCGGCGACGGTTCTCGACGATGACCGACATCGCGATGAACGCGATCGCGAACAGCAGGAACCCGAAGAACAGCGCGCCGGCGACGTTGAGGTCGCCCAGCGGTTCACCGATGTTGAGGATGCCGAAGAACGCGAACGTCAGCGCCATCATGACGGCGAGAATCGTCCACGGCAGCCAGCCGGGCAGCTGTCCCGCGGTGAGCGGGTTGTCGACCGTCGATGTGCGGTGGGCGGTGGTCGTGGGGGCGGTCATCAGTTGGCTCCCGAGAACTCGGCGCGGCGGTTGACGAGCCAGCGTGCGACAGCGTTGACGACGAAGGTGACGATGAACAGCACGAGGCCCGTCGCGATGAGCGCGCTCACGCCCGTGCCGTGCGCTTCGGGGAACTTCAGGGCGATGTTGGCGGGGATCGGCGTCGGGTTGGTCGAGGTGAGCAGCTCGAACGAGATGACGCCCGAGGCCGAGAGCACCATCGTGACGGCCATCGTCTCGCCCAGTGCGCGACCGAGCGCGAGCATCGCGGCCGAGACCATGCCGCCGCGCGCGAACGGGAACACCGACATGCGGATCATCTCCCAGCGGGTCGCGCCGAGCGCGAGCGCAGCCTCTTCGTGCAGCTTCGGGGTCTGCAGGAACACTTCGCGGCAGATCGCGGTCATGATCGGCAGGATCATGACGGCGAGCACGAGAGCGGCCGTGAGGATCGTGCGGCCCGTCGCCGACACCTGGCCGCTGAAGAGCGGAATCCAGCCGAGGTTCTCGTTGAGCCACACGTAGAACGGCTGGATGAAGCCCGAGAAGGTCAGCGCACCCCACAGGCCGAACACGACCGAGGGGATCGCGGCGAGCAGGTCGATCACGTAGCCGAGCAGAGAGGCGATCTTGCGCGGCGCGTAGTGCGAGATGAACAGGGCGATCCCGATACTGAGGGGCGCCGCGACGATGAGAGCGAGCACCGAGGCCCACAGGGTTCCGAAGACGAGCGGCCACACGTACGCCAGGAACGGCGTGCCGCGCAGGATCGAGTTGTCGGCGGGGTCTTCCGTCAGCGCCGGGATGCTCTGGATCGCGAGGAAGAGCGTGACGGCCGCGAGCACCAGCAGGATGATGATGCCGGCGGCCAGGGCGGTGCCCGAAAAGACGGTGTCGCCGAGCCGGCGCTTGGCGCGCGGCGCGCCGGTCACGCGGCCCGGGGGTGTGGTTGCG
The DNA here is from genome assembly GCF_057669785.1 of Microbacterium sp. Y547. NCBI lineage: Bacteria > Bacillati > Actinomycetota > Actinomycetes > Micrococcales > Microbacteriaceae > Microbacterium > Microbacterium sp. Y547. Next base: position 49,629 of record NZ_JBYHFN010000001.1, on the reverse strand, counting down.
GTGGTCATCGTCTCCTCGTCGTGCGACGGGTCGGGGTGGTGCGTCTTCCGAGATGATGCCCCAGTCGGCACCCTTTCGGGGCCGACCGGGGCATCGGTATGCAGTTGTGGGTCAGCCGATCAGGTCGATCGCCGCGGTCAGCTGGTCGCGCAGCGAGTCCGAGATGGGCGCAGAACCGGCAGCCTCGGCGGCGACCTCCTGACCCTCGGTGCTCGTGACGAACGACAGGTACTCCTTCACGAGGCCGGCCTTGTCGGGGTTTTCGTACTGCTCGCACGCGATGAGGTAGCTCACGAGCGCGATCGGGTACGAGCCGGCCGGTGCGGCGGCGGGGTCGACGTCGAAGACGAGGTCGCCCGCGCCGCGGCCTTCGATCAGCGGCGACGAGTCGACGAGCGCGGCAGCAGCCTCGGACGAGTACGGGACGAACTCACCGGCGACGCCCACGGCGACCGTTCCCAGCGTGCCGGCCTGCGACGCGTCGGCGTAGCCGATCGTGCCGTTGCCGTTCGTGACGGCGGCGACGACGCCGGACGTGCCCTGCGCGGCTTCGCCCGAGCGCAGCGGCCACTCGTCGGACGCCTCGTGCGGCCACGCGTCCGGCGCGACGGCTTCGAGGTACGCCGTGAACGTCTCGCTCGTGCCCGAGGGGTCTGAGCGGTGCACGGGCGAGATCGCAAGGTCGGGGAGCTCGACATCGGGGTTGTCGGCAGCGATGGCTTCGTCGTTCCAGTTCGTGATCTGACCGTTGAAGATGTGCCCGATCGTCTCGGGGGTGAGGTTGAGCGAGTCGATGCCCTCGACGTTGAAGATCAGGGCGACGGGCGAGATGTAGACGGGGATCTCGACGATGTCGTCGGTCGTGCAGACGCCGTTGCCGGCGAAGCCGCCCTTGGCGATCTCCTCGTCGTTGAACGCACGGTCCGAACCGACGAAGTCGCTCGCCCCTTCGAGGAAGTTGTCACGGCCGACGCCGGAGCCGGTGGCCTGGTAGTTGATGGTGACGCCGTTGTGGGTCGTCTGGAACGAGGCGATCCACGCCTGCTCCGCGGCATCCTGTGACGATGCGCCCGTGGCGTTCAGCGTGCCGGTGAGCGAGGAACCGCCCCCGGATGACGTCGAGTCTCCGCCGGCGGCGGTCTCGTTTGCTGCGCAGCCGGTGAGAGCGAGGGCCGCGACTGCGGCGACAGCGCCCACCTGGGCGATGCGGGAGATCTTCACTGTGTGAATCCTTCACGTGTTCAGAGGTGGATGCCCTGATGAGGGGCTTCGGGTGGTGCCCGGTGCGGGGCACGCAATGAACGTAGGAGCGGACTCTTACGAGACTCCGCTCAGAAGGTGAACAGCAGGTGAACGACGCTCAGACGGCCGGTTCGTGGGTTTCGATCGCGACGATGCCGGATCCGGGGTTCTCCAGCGGCAGGTGGACCACCGAGAACCCGCCGGGATCGAGCGTCGACGCGCTGCCGAGATACGAGCCGCGCAGGGTGCCCGTCGCGAGCGCCATCTCGCTCAGGATGTCCGGAAGCACCGGACCGTGGCTGCACAGCACCGCGGGCTTGCGCGCCCGCACGCGCTGGCCGACGATCGTCCGGGGATCGGATTCGCCTCTCTCCCAGGCATCCTGACTGAGCAGAGCCGTCTCTCGAATGCCGCGATCCAGCGCTTTCGCGAGGGGTGTCACCGTCGCGACGCAGCGCGCGGCCGGGCTCGAGACGATCTTGCGCGGTCCGAACGCGCGCAGGGGGCCGACGAGATACCTCGCCTGCTTCTTGCCGCGTGCAGCGAGCGGGCGATCGGTGTCTTCGCCGTCCCACTTGTCGCGCGGAACGGCCTTGGCGTGCCTCAGCACGATGAGGGGGAACGTGCGCAGAACACCCTCGTCGACCAGGCGCATGAAGTTCTCGACGATCTCGATGTCGACGGGGTAGCTGAGCCGTTTGAGGGCCTTCGCCGGCGAGATCCACTCGAGGCCCGCGATCTCTTTGTTCGGGACGAACGTCGAGGTGCGGATCGCTGCATCCGTCGCCTCGGCGGACCAATAGTGCACGATCTTGCGGCGCTTGTTGGGCAGGACGTAATGCGAGACGCCCACGGGCACCCCGAGAACGACGCGGATGCCGGTCTCTTCGAAGATCTCGCGCGCGGCCGTCTCGGCGAGCATCTCGCCGGGATCGACCTTGCCCTTGGGCAGGCTGAAGTCGCGGTAGCGCGTGCGTGAGACGAGCAGGACCTTGAGCTTGCCGTCGATGAGCCGCCACACGACGCCCCCGGCCGCATAGAACGCGGTGTCCGTCATCGCACCACGCGGGCCCGGCGCCGGCGCCGCACCGTGCTCATGGTCTTGTCCTGCAGATCGACCAGCGGCGTGCCGTCTTCGGCGAGGTGGTGGCGCGTCCACTCACCGTCGGCGCCGAGGTGCCACGAACTCGTCGTGTCCGCCATGGCGAGATCGAACAGGTCGGTCAGCTCTTTCACGTGCTCGGGTGCGCCCACGCACACGAGTGCCTCGACGCGTCGGTCGAGGTTGCGGTGCATCATGTCGGCGCTGCCGATGTAGACCTGCGGATCGCCGTTGCTGTGGAACGCGAAGATCCGGGAGTGCTCGAGATACCGGCCGAGGATGCTGCGGACGGTGATGTTCTCGCTCATTCCCTCGACGCCGGGCTTGAGTGAGCAGATTCCGCGCACCCACACGTCAACGGGCACGCCGGCCTGGCTCGCGCGGTACAGCGCGTCGATGATCTGCTCGTCGACCATCGAGTTGACCTTGATCCGGATGCCGGAGGGCTTGCCGCTCTCGGCGTTGCGGCGCTCCTTGTCGATGAGACGCAGCAGGCCCTTGCGCAAGTGCAACGGCGCGACGAGGAGCCGCTTGAACTTCTTCTCGATCGCGTAGCCGCTCAGCTCGTTGAACAGGCGCGTGAGGTCGCGTCCCACCTGCTCGTTGCACGTGAACAGTCCGAAGTCCTCGTAGATGCGACTCGTCTTGGGGTTGTAGTTGCCCGTGCCGATGTGCGAGTAGGACCGCAACCGGCCGTCTTCCTCACGGATGACGTGCATGAGCTTGCAGTGGGTCTTCAGGCCCACGAGGCCGTACACGACGTGCACGCCCGACTTCTCGAGCTTGCGCGCCCAGACGATGTTGTTCGCCTCGTCGAAGCGGGCCTTCACCTCGACGAGCGCGAGCACCTGCTTGCCGGCCTCGGCGGCGTCGATGAGCGCCTGCACGATGGGGCTGTCGCCCGACGTGCGGTAGAGGGTCTGCTTGATGGCGAGCACCTGCGGGTCTTTCGCCGCCTGCTCGAGGAAGGCCTGCACGCTCGTCGCGAACGACTCGTACGGGTGGTGCACGAGCACGTCGGCCTTGCGGATCGCCGCGAAGAGATCGGCTCGGCCGTTCTGTTCGGCCGGCTGGAACGCCGCCGGCGTCGTCGGCAGGTGCGGGGGATAGCGCAGCTCGGGGCGGTCGAGGGCTCCGAGGGCGAAGAGTCCGCGCAGATCGAGCGGGCCGGGCAGGCGATAGACCTCGTGCTCGGTGATGTCGAGTTCGTCGAGGAGAAGCGCGAGGGTCACCTCGTCCATGTCGTCCGTGATCTCGAGACGGATGGGCGGCCCGAAGCGGCGGCGCAGCAGTTCGGCCTCGAGCGCCTGGATGAGGTTCTCGGTCTCGTCCTCTTCGATGACGACGTCTTCGTTGCGCGTCAGCCGGAACGTGTGGTGATCGAGGATCTCCATGCCGGGGAAGAGATCTTCGAGGTGCTGAGCGATGAGCACTTCGAGCGGCAGGTAGACGACGCGCTCGCGGTCGCGCGAGATCTCGACGAAGCGCGGCAGCATGGGCGGCACCTTGAGGCGCGCGAACTCCTGACGCCCCGTGCGGGCGTTGCGGATGCGGATCGCGAGATTGAGGCTCAGCCCCGAGATGTAGGGGAACGGGTGCGCCGGGTCGACCGCGAGCGGCATCAGGACGGGGAAGACCTGTTCCTGGAAGTACTCGTACAGCCGTTCGCGGTCTTCTTCGGCGATCCCGTCCCACGTGACGATCTCGATGCCGGCGTCGGCGAGGGCGGGCTTGACGAGCCCGGCCCAGACCTCGGCGTGGCGCAACTGCAACTCGTGCGCGTCGCGCGATATGTCCGAGAGCACCCCCTGCGGTGCCCGGCCGACGTTGGTGGGCACGGCGAGTCCCGTGATGATGCGGCGCTTGAGGCCGGCGACGCGCACCATGAAGAACTCGTCGAGGTTGCTCGCGAAGATGGCGAGGAAGTTCGCGCGCTCGAGCACCGGAACGGTCGGATCCTCGGCGAGCTCGAGGACGCGCTTGTTGAACGCGAGCCAGCTCAGCTCTCGGTCGAGGTACCGGTTGTCCGGCAGCTGCGCGTCGGCCGTCTCGCGGAAATCGAAGTCGTCGTCGTCCGCGTCGCCGAGCCCGGCGTCGAAGGCCTCGTCTTGCATCATGCCTTCATCATTGCAGGCGACCTGCGTCACGGCACGGACGATTCAGCGGGTGCCGCGCTCCGAGGCGGATGCCTGCCCGGGCGCGGCGGGCGCCAGCTCGTCTTCGGCCACCATGAAGCGGTATCCCACATTGCGGACGGTGCCGATGAGCTGCTCGAAGTCGCCGAGCTTGGCGCGCAGCCGCCGTACGTGCACATCGACCGTGCGCGTGCCGCCGAAGTAGTCGTAGCCCCACACTTCGCTCAGCAGCTGCTCGCGCGTGAAGACGCGCGAAGGATGCGTCGCGAAGAAATGCAGCAGCTGGAACTCCTTGAACGTCAGGTCGAGCGTCCTGCCGTGCACCTTGGCGGAGTACGACGATTCATCGATCGTGACGCCCGAGGTCTGCACGCGCTCGGGAACGTGCACGGCCGTCGCGCGCCCGATGGCGAGGCGGATGCGCGCATCGATCTCGGCGGGTCCGGCCGTCGTGATGATGACGTCGTCGAGCCCCCAATCGGGGGAGACCGCCGTGAGGCCGCCCTCGGTCACGATGAGGATCAGCGGTGCGTCCAGCCCCGTCGTCGTGAGGATCTTGCACAGCGACTTGGCGGCGACGAGATCGGTGCGCGCATCGACGAAGATGACGTCGGCGCTGGGCGCATTGACCAGGTGCGCCGGCTGAGCGGGAATCTGGCGCACGCGGTGACTGAGCAGTTCGAGCGCGGCAAGCACCGGATCGTCGGACTGCGTAGAGCTGAGAACCAGTACGTGTGCCAAGAACGTCGTCCCTCCGGGCGTGCGCCTCAGTGTACGCCCCGTGCCGCGCGGTGTTTCGTCGCGGTTGTGCGCCGGACGCGCGTCGTGGGCGACAATGGAACCGTGTCCGCCCCTGAGCTCGCCCCCCGCCGCACCGTCGTCGGCATCGTCTCGGTGTGGATCGTCGCCGCGGTCATCGGCGTCGTCGTCGGCCTCTTCGCGGTGAACGACTGGCGTGCCGCCTGGCTCGCGGTCGGAATGGGCGGATGCATCGTGCTGGCCTTCGGGATCCAGCTCGCCTCGGGACGCTCGCAGGGCTTCACACGTCGTGTCGCCGCGAGTGCGCTCGGCGCGCTCGTCGTCCTCGGCGTGATCAGCCTCGGCTTCGGCCTGGCGACGATCGTTCCCAGCTAGAGTGTGAGTCATGGATCTTCTCGCGCTCGAACTCTTCTTCGTCGGGCTCCTGGGGCTCGCGTCGCTCGCGATCGTCTTCGTGTCGGCTGTCGTCCTCAAGAGCCTGTACCGCGGCCAGCGCTGAGGCGGCCGCCGTGCTGGAGCTTCCCACCGACCTCCCCGCCGAGCTCGTGCCGCTGTCGTGGCTCATCGGCGTGTGGGAGGGGACCGGGGTCATCGACTACACCGTCGGCGACCAGCGGCTGACGGGCGAGTTCACGCACCGCGTCAGCTTCAGCCACGACGGCGGCGGCTTCTTGAACTACTCCGCGAGCGCGTGGCTCGACACCGGTGACACCGGCCTGTCGCCCCTCGTCTCCGAAGTCGGATTCTGGCGCCTCGCGATGCCGGCAACCGACGCGGATGCCGGTCCCGGGCTGCTGCCGGGGACATCCGATCGCGCCGTTCGCACGGTCGACGACGTCGAGGCGCTGCGCACCACCGAGGGCGGATTCGAGATCGAGGTCGCCCTCGTGCACTCCGACGGCATCAGCGAGCTGTACCTCGGCCGGATCACGGGGCCGCGCATCGACATCGCCACCGACGCCGTCGTGCGCCCGGCAGGCGCGAAGCAGTACGACGCCGCGACACGCATGTATGGCCTCGTCGACGGACACCTGCTCTGGGCGTGGGACATCGCCGCACTCGGCGAGGAGCTCGGCTCGCACGCCTCAGCCCGGCTCGCCAAGGTCGACTGATGTCCGAGGCATACCGGGCGGTGCCCGGCGCGGTCATCGACGAGACGGGCCTGAGGCACCTCGGCAACCCGCTCGGCGAACAGCGGGCGCTCGCCGCCGGTCGCGCTCTTGCCCCCCTCGGCGACCGCAGCGTCCTGGCCGTCGCGGGCCTCGACCGGCTCACGTGGCTCGACTCGCTGACGTCTCAGGCGCTCGCCCGCCTCGCCCCCGGTCAGAGCACCGAGATGCTCGTGCTCGACCCGCACGGGCGCGTCGAGCACGCGGCATCCGTGATCGACGACGGCGAGACGACGTGGCTCATCGTCGATCACGCCGATGTCGCGGGACTCCTCGCCTGGCTCACGCGCATGCGGTTCCGGCTGCGCGTCGAGGTGCGCGACGCGAGCGATGAGGTCGCCGTGATCGGCGGCACCCCCGCTGCCCTGGCCGCCGTGACACCCGCCGCCCCGGCCGGCGTGCCGCTCATCTGGCACGACCCGTGGCCCGAGATCGTTCCCGGAGGGTGGGGCTATGCCCTCGCCGATCCGCACCCCGGCGCCGAGCGCGACTGGGCAGAGGCCATCGTGACGCGTGACGAAGACGCGCGCATCGCCCGCGCCGCCGCGGCCGGCGAGATCACCCTCGCGGGGCTGGACGCCGTCGACGCGCTGCGCATCGCCGCATGGCGGCCACGCCGCGCCGACGTCGACGAGCGCACGATCCCGCACGAGCTCGACTGGATGCGCACCGCGGTGCACCTCAACAAGGGCTGCTACCGCGGACAGGAGACCGTCGCGAAGGTGCACAACCTGGGGCACCCCCCGCGACGCCTCGTCGCCCTGCAGCTCGACGGCAGCGGCAGTGTGCTGCCCGTGCCCGGAGCCGACGTGCTCGCCGGAGACGTCGTCGTCGGCACCGTGACCTCGGCCGCATTCCACCACGAAGAGGGACCCATCGCGCTCGCCGTCGTGCGCCGCTCGACGCCCGCCGACATCGACCTGCAGGTCGAGACGGCCGACGGGCCCGTCGCCGCGGCGCAGGAGCTCATCGTGCCGCCCGAAGCGGGGGCGGCCGCCAACGTGCCGCGCCTGACCCGCCTGTCGCGGCGCAAGGTCGTCGACCCGCCCGCCTGACCCTCACGTCGCCGGTGCGACGGCGCTCCACGGCACGGTGAGTTCGCCCAGCGGCCATCTGCGGCGCGGCCCGAGCTGCCAGCCCGCGGCATCCATCGCCTCGAGAGCCGTGCGCCAGCGGTGCACGGGCCCGAAGGGCGCGACGGCGACGGCGCGGTCCCATTCGGCATCGAGCGTGCGCAGCAGGTCGTGCACGCGCTCGCCGGCGACGTTGCGGTGGATGAGCGCCTTCGGCAGCCGTTCGGCGGCGATCGAGGGGCGTTCCAGCCCCGCGAGCCGCAGCGAGATCGTGAGGCTGCGAGGTGTGGCATCCGCATCGATCGCGACCCACGTGCACACCCGCCCCAGCTCGTCGCACGTGCCCTCGACGAGCAGTCCGCCCGGAGCGACGCGTGCGGCCATCGAGCGCCACGCCGCATCGACCTCGTGCTCGTCGTACTGGCGCAGCACGTTCATCGCGCGGATCACCGCGGCACGGCGACCGTCCGGAAGCGGAACCTCGAACCCGCCCCGCGCGAACGACACCCGTGCGTCGCGCGCGAACGACGTGCGACCCGCGCGGACGTCGGCGAGCTGCTCGAGCGCGCGGGCGACGCGCTCGGGATCGATCTCGAGACCGAGCACGTCGACGTCGGGGCGCGTGCGGGTGAGACGTGCCGCGAGCTCGAACGCCGTCACACCGCTCGCACCGAAGCCCAGATCCACCACGAGCGGATCCGCGGCCCCGCGCAGCGCAGGATGCCGCGCGATCCAGCGATCGATGCGGCGCAGCCGGTTCGTGCCGGTCGTGCCACGCGTGGCCTGCCCGACGGGACGGCGAGCGGACGACATGACTCCATCATTCCAGCCGCAGCCTCGGTAGGCTGTGACCATGAGTGCGCCCTTCACGCTGATCCTGCTTCGACACGGCCAGAGCCAGTGGAACGAGCTGAACCTCTTCACCGGCTGGGTCGATGTCCGTCTCACCGAGAAGGGCAAGGCCGAGGCCCAGCGTGGCGGCGAACTGCTCGCCGAGGCGGGTCTGCTTCCCGACGTGCTGCACACCTCGGTGCTCAGCCGCGCGATCCAGACGGCCAACATCGCGTTGGATGCCGCCGACCGGCTGTGGATCCCCGTCAAGCGCTCGTGGCGGCTGAACGAGCGCCACTACGGCGCACTGCAGGGCAAGGACAAGGCCGAGACGCTCGCCGAGTTCGGGCAGGAGCAGTTCATGCTGTGGCGCCGCTCGTTCGACGTGCCGCCGCCCCCGCTGGCCGACGACAGCGAGTGGAGCCAGGTCGGCGACCCCCGCTACGCCGGCATCGATGTGCCCCGCACCGAATCGCTCAAGCTCGTGATCGACCGGATGCTGCCGTACTGGAACGAAGAGATCGTCCCCGACCTGCGGGCCGGCAAGACCGTGCTCGTCACGGCGCACGGAAACTCGCTGCGCGGACTGGTCAAGCACCTCGACGGCATCAGCGACGACGACATCGCCGCACTGAACATCCCCACGGGGATCCCGCTCGTCTACCGGCTCGATGAGAACCTCGAGCCCATCGGCGCTGCGAAGTACCTCGACCCCGAGGCGGCCGCCGCCGGAGCCGCGGCCGTCGCGTCGCAGGGAAAGGGCTGACCTACAGCCCGGAGTCTGCCGCCGCGACGATGTCCAGCGCGTCGGTGGGCGCCGTCCAGTCACCCGTCGACAGGTAGGCGACCTTCTTCGCGACCGAGACCGCGTGGTCGGCGAACCGCTCGTGATACCGGCTCGCGAGCGTCGCGTCGACCGTGGCCGCGGCTTCGCCCTTCCACGAGTCGCTCAGGACCTTCTCGAACACCGAGGCGTGCAGCTCGTCGACCTGATCGTCGACGTTGCGGATGTCCTCGATGATCGCGAGGTCCTGCGTGCGCAGCAGATCCGTGAGGTAGCGCGCGGCGGCGACGTCGTACTCGCCCATGCGCAGGAACGTGACCTTGAGGCCCTTGGGGATCGCACGCTCGGGAAAGCGCATGCGCGTCAGCTGTGCGATGTGCTCGGCGATGTCACCCATGCGCTCGAGCGATGCGCTCATGCGCAGCGCGCCCACGACGATGCGCAGGTCGCCGGCGACCGGCTGCTGGCGGGCGAGGATCTCGATCGCGAGCTCGTCGAGCTCGAGGGCCTTCTCGTCGATGATGAAGTCGGCGTCGATGACCTCTTCGGCCAGCGCGACATCGCTCGTGCCGAACGCCCGCGTGGCTTTGTCGATCGCGACCGTGACGAGATCTGCGATCTCGACGAGGCGTCCTTGGACGTCCTCGAGCGACTGGTGGAACACTTCGCGCATGACAGCACCCTCTCTTGATCGTGGTGGCCGCTTTCGGCTCGTCCACGGCGGCACAAATAACGATCCCGGAAGATTGTCGTCGGGAAAGGTTAACGATCGGTGCCGACCCGGTGAATAGTACCTGTCCCGTGGCGTGATGGCCTCGTAGGGCCTCATCCGCGCCCGGTCGGGCCGTACTGTGGAGACATGGATCGCACGCAGCTGGCGCTGCTCGCCCTCTTCGCGGGAGTCGTCATCGGCGGCGTCCTCTCCGTCATCATCGTCGGTGCTCTGCGGGCGCGCGATCGCGCACAGGCACAGCGGTTCACCGGGATCCCCGGCGGCATGCGCGAAGTCCTGCACGGCATGGACGACGCCGCCGTCGTCGTCGACGCGTCGGGCACCGTCTCGGCGGCCTCGGCGCCCGCATCGGCGTTCGGTCTCATCGAGGGCAGCGTGCTGCCGTCCGACGAACTGCGCCACCTCGTACGGCGCGTGCGCGAGACCGGCCTCGCCGTGACCGAGAACCTGCGGCTGCGCCGCGGTGCGGGCTACCTCGAGCCGCGTCTGGTCGCGGCGCGAGCGACCCGGGTCGCGCCGCAGCTGACGCTCATCGTGCTGCGCGACATCACCGAGCGCGAACGCACCGAGCAGATGCGTCGCGACTTCGTCGCCAACACGAGCCACGAGCTGAAGACTCCCGTCGGCGCCGTGAGCCTGCTCTCCGAGGCGATCGAGTCCGCCGCCGACGACCCCGCACAGGTGCGGCACTTCGCCAGCAGGCTGACCGCCGAGGCCGCCCGGCTCGGACAGTTGACGGCGCGCATCATGAGCCTGTCGCGGCTGCAGTCCACGGATGAGCTGACCGAGGATCGCATCATCGCGATCGACGAGATCGTCGCGACGGCCGTCGACGCGCACCTCACGCAGGCCGAGGCCGCGGGCATCGAGGTCGTCCGCGGTGGCGAGCGTGGCGCGCACGTGCGGGGCGACGCCCAGATCCTCGCGGAAGCGATCGGCAACCTGCTCGTCAACGCGATCGCCTACTCGCCCCGCGGCTCGAAGGTGGGCGTCGGGGTGAAGGTGGTCGACGACGTCGTCGAGATCGCCGTGACCGATCGCGGCATCGGCATCCCCGAGGGGGAGCAGGACCGCCTGTTCGAGCGGTTCTATCGCGCCGACCCCGCGCGCGCCCGTCGCACCGGCGGAACGGGTCTCGGCCTGTCGATCGTCAAGCACGCCGTGCAGCGGCACGGCGGCGAGGTGCGCCTGTGGTCGCGGCCTGGCCGCGGGTCCACGTTTACGGTGCGCCTGCCCCTGGCCACCCCGACGGTGGACGCGCCGCGCCCCCGCCGCAAGAAGAGTCCCGCGCAAGACAGTCCGCTCGAGACGTCTGCGCAGAACGGAGAATCCGCATGACCCGCGTCTTGATCGTCGAGGACGAACCTGACCTCGCCGACCCCCTGGCCTACCTGCTGCGGCGCGAAGGCTACGAGGTCGAGATCGCCGAAGACGGCCCGTCCGCCCTCGAGGTGTTCCGTGCACGCGGCACCGACATCGTGCTGTTGGATCTCATGCTGCCGGGGATGCCGGGAACCGAGGTGTGCCGCCAGATCAGGGCCACCTCGAGTGTGCCCGTCATCATGGTGACGGCGAAGGACTCCGAAGTCGACATCGTCGTGGGGCTCGAACTGGGCGCCGACGACTACGTCACCAAGCCCTATTCGTCACGCGAGCTGCTCGCCCGGATGCGTGCCGTGCTGCGCCGTCACGTCGTGAACGAGGTCGACCTCGACGAGCGCATCCTCGACGGCGGCCGCGTCGTGCTCGACATCGATCGGCATACGGTCGCCGTCGACGGACGAGAGATCAGCATGCCGCTCAAGGAGTTCGAGCTGCTTGAGGTGCTCATGCGCAATGCGGGGCGCGTGCTCACGCGCGGTCAGCTCATCGATCGTGTGTGGGGGAGTGACTACTTCGGCGACACGAAGACGCTCGACGTGCACATCAAGCGCATCCGCTCGCGCATCGAGCAACAGCCGAGCGAGCCGACGATGCTCGTGACGGTGCGCGGTCTCGGCTACCGGTTCGAGGGCTGAGGCCCTCACTGGTGAGGCGCGACCGCGCGCTGACCGTGGGTCAGTCGCGGGGGACGAGCGGCGCGAGGTAGTCCAGGCGGCCGTCGAGGACGGGCAGGACCATGATCTGACTCTCGGCGCCATCGGTCGAGAACTGCGCGGGCACGTCGGTGCCGGGCAGCATCTCGATGCCGTCGAGCGGGATCGGCTCGAGGTCCTCGGTGCCGAAGCTGAGCGTCTCGCGCGCGGGCACCCGGATCGAGAGGTCGATCGACTCGCCTTCGCCGATCGAGAGGTTGAGGGTCTGCATCTCGTCGGTCGTGTTGATCACGGCGGCGACGAGGTTGCCGAGGTCTCCCTCGTCGTTGGCGACGATGAAGGCGTTGCGCACTTCGAGGGCACCCATCTCGTAGACGTTGACGCCCTCTGCCGCAGCGTAGGTGATCGTCGACGACTGCGGCGTGATGAAGGTGCACCCGGTGGTTCCGAGGACGACGGCGGCGCCTACGGCGAGCGACGCAATGAGGCGCGGTTTCACGGATCCTCCCAGGGTGGATGACGACATCTTTCCCATCCTATGGGGTAGCGGCCTCGCGCGTTGGTGCACCCGGCTCGCGCGGAGTGAAGGGTGGCGAGCGGCGAACCTTATCGTATGTCGGCTGTGATATCCTGGAGGTTGCCGAAAGGACATAACTGCATGCTTTTTGAGGTTGGCGAGACGGTTGTCTACCCGCACCACGGTGCCGCGACGATCATCGAGGTCAAGGAACGCGTCATCAAAGGTGAGGCGAAGAAGTACTTGAAGCTCAACGTCACGCAAGGCGATCTGATCATCGAGGTCCCCGCTGAGAACGTTGATCTCGTGGGAGTGCGCGATGTCATCGGGCAAGAGGGACTCGACCAGGTCTTCGAGGTGCTGCGTGCCCCGTTCACCGAAGAGCCCACGAACTGGTCTCGTCGGTACAAGGCGAACCTCGAGAAGCTCGCTTCGGGTGACGTCATCAAGGTGAGCGAGGTCGTCCGCGACCTGTGGCGCCGCGACCAGGACCGCGGGCTGTCGGCCGGCGAGAAGCGGATGCTGGCCAAGGCCAAGCAGATCCTCGTGTCCGAGCTCGCTCTCGCCGAGAAGACCGACGAAGAGAAGGCCGGCCTCCGGCTCGACGAGGTCCTCGCTTCCTGACATCCCGTCCCGCGATAGCGTGATTGCGTGAACATCACGCCCGTCCCGCGCGTCGCGGTCATCGTTGTCGCCGCCGGCTCCGGCTCACGGCTGGGTGCTCCGGCACCGAAGGCGTTCGTCGGGCTCGACGAGCGCACGATCCTGCGCCACGCGCTCGACCGGGTCGCTCACGTCGATGGTGCGCAGGTCGTCGTCGTGGCCCCCTCCGGCCGCGAAGGCGAAGCGCTCACGGATGCACTCGAGGCGTTCGGCGACGCGCGCGACCTCGTCTCGGTCGTGACCGGCGGCGAGACCCGGCAGGCCTCTGTCGCGGCGGGTCTTGCCGCAGTGTGGCCCGATGTCAGGGTCGTCCTGGTGCACGACGCCGCTCGCGCGCTCACGCCGCCCGCGGTCTTCGCTCGCGTCATCGTGGCGATCGACGACGGCGCCGAGGCCGCGATCCCCGTGCTCCCCGTCGTCGACACGATCAAACGCGTCGAGGGAGACGAGATCGTCGCGCCCGTCGACCGTTCGCAACTCGGGGCGGCGCAGACGCCGCAGGGGTTCCGGCGCGACCTGCTCGATGCCGTCTACCGCACGGCATCCGAGCACTTCACCGACGACGCCGCGCTGTTCGCCGCCGCGGGGCACCGCATCGCCGCCGTCGCGGGCGACGACATCGCCTTCAAGATCACGACGCCCGCCGACCTCGAGCGAGCGCGCGCCCTCGTGGCGCCCGCGCCGTCGACCGAGCACGCCGTCTCGGTGCCGCGCGTCGGCATCGGCACCGACGTGCACGGCTACGGCGGCGAGGGGTCGCTCTGGCTGGCAGGCCTCGAATGGCCGGGGGAGCCCGCGCTGTCGGGGCACTCCGACGGCGACGCCGTGGCGCACGCGATCGTCGACGCCCTGCTGTCGGCCGCGGGGCTCGGTGACATCGGCACGCACTTCGGCACGTCGCATCCCGAATACGCCGGGGCTCACGCCGACGTCTTCCTCGCCCGCACACGCGACCTGCTCGAACAGGCGGGCTGGCGGATCGGCAACGTCTCGGTGCAGGTGCAGGCCAACCGCCCGCGCTTCGCCACCCGGCGCGGCGAGGCCGAGGCGGTCTTGTCGCGCGCGCTCGGCGGCGCACCCGTCTCGGTCGCGGCCACGACGACCGACGGCTTGGGTTTCACGGGTGTCGGTGACGGAGTCGCGGCCTTCGCGGTCGCGCTCGTCGTCGTTCTCTGACCGGCCTCAGCCCTCAACGGCGAACGGACGCACGTCGCGCGGTGCACGTGAGCCCCACGCCAGCAGGGCGAGCCCGACCCCCAGCACCACCAGTCCGGCGATCGCGAGTGCAGAGAGCCGTTCGCCCAGCACGACGATGCCCAGGATGCTGGCCGTCAGCGGCTCGGCGAGAGTGAGGGTCGCCGCGGTCGCGGCCGTGAGCCCGCTCAGCCCCCACGTGAAGAGCGTGTAGGCGACGCCGATCGTGGCGACTCCGAGCCACAGGGCGAGCGCCCAGCCGCCCGCGGTGCCGAGCCACGTCAGGCTCACGAACGGCAGCACGGCCGCGCTCAGGACGGCGCCGCTCGCGCCCATCGAGCCGACGACCGTGAAAGGGTCCCAGCCCTGGTCGAGCAGGCGGCGTTGGGCGTTCGCGATGATGGCGAATGCCGCTGCCGCACCGAGCGAGGCGAGGAGACCGATCGGGTCGGTCCCGCCGACGCTGCGCGCGTCGCCGCCGAAGCCCAGCAGCGCGACGCCGACCGTGGCGACGGCGGTCGCCGTCAGCCACGTCGTGGTGGGGCGGCGGCGGGTAGTCGCCCACTCGATGAGCCCGGCGAGGATGGGCGCCGCGCCGAGGGCGACGACCGTGCCGACCGCCACGCCGTTGCGCTCCATCCCGAGGAAGACGAGCGGCTGGAACACCGTGAGGCACGCACCCGTGAGCACCATGAGCAGCAGCGGGCGCACGCCGACTCGCGGACGTACCGCCCCCGGCTCCCGCCGGGCGTGCCGCTTCGCGAGCGAGAACGCGACGATGGCGAGCACGATGCCGCCGAGCACCATCCGCACCATGCCGACCGAGAGCGCGCTCGCGTCGTCGGGGCCCAGAGCCTTGGCTGTGCCGATTGTTCCGAAGAGGACGGCGGCAGCGAGGACGGCGAGGACATGCACCCTCTAGTTCTATCGTTTCGCGGCACCCCCTCGCCGCGCGGCCCACGGGCGGGGCGAGCGCGGCCGGTAGGCTGGTGCAGTGACGATCCGCCTCTACGACACGCGCGCCCAAGCGCTGCGCGCTTTCGTACCCGAGGACCCGGACAACATCACGATGTACGTCTGCGGGCCGACGGTGCAGTCGGGTCCGCACATCGGCCATCTGCGAGGCGCGCTGAGCTTCGACCTGCTGCGCCGCTGGCTCACGCACCGCTTCGGACGCGTCACGTTCGTGCGCAACGTCACCGACATCGACGACAAGGTGCTCGCCAACGCGACGTCCGACGAGCCGTGGTGGGCATTGGCCTACCGGATGGAGCTCGCCTTCACGAACGCCTATTCGCGGATCGGCATCCTGCCGCCGACGTACGAGCCGCGGGCCACGGCATCCATTCCCCAGATGATCGAGCTCATCGAGCGGCTCATCTCGGCGGGGCACGCCTACGCGTCGACGGATGCCGCAGCGGCAGGCGACGTGTACTTCGATGTGCGCTCGTGGCCGTCGTACGGGGCACTGACGAACCAGTCGCTCGACGCGATGGAGCCGGCGACCGACGCGGATCCGCGTGGCAAGCGCGACCCTCGCGACTTCGCCCTCTGGAAGGGCGCCAAGCCCGGCGAGCCCGCGTCGGCGACGTGGGATTCGCCGTGGGGACCCGGACGCCCCGGCTGGCACATCGAGTGCTCGGCCATGTCGCGGCGGTACCTCGGGCCGTCCTTCGACATTCACGGCGGCGGGCTCGACCTGCGCTTCCCGCACCACGAGAACGAGCTGGCGCAGTCCACCGCGGCGGGCGATGCGTTCGCGCGCTACTGGGTGCACAACGGCCTGGTGACGGTGGGCGACCAGAAGATGTCGAAGTCGATCGGCAACGTCGTACTCGCCGAAGATCTGCTCGCGACGCGCGAGCCGCTCGTCGTGCGCTACGCCCTCGGCGCCGCGCACTACCGCTCGACCCTCAGCATCACCGAGGCATCCTTCGACGAGGCCGAAGCAGCCCTCGCGCGGATCGCCACGTTCATCGGACGCGCTCGCTACTCGCTGTCGGGCGCGCCGGACGAAGCGCGGATCGGTGTCGTCCCCGAGGCGTTCGCCGCCGCCCTGGATGACGACCTCGGAGTGCCGCAGGCGCTCGCCGTGCTGCACGAGACCGTGCGCCGCGGCAACGTGGCGCTCGACGCCGACGACGAGACGGCGGCCTGGACCGCCTTCACGTCCGTCGACGCGATGATCCGCCTGCTCGGGTTCGACGAGCTGGCAGGAAGCGGAACAGACGACCGCGAAGCTGAGGCGCTCGACGCGCTCATGCAGACCATGATCACGCAGCGCGCAGACGCGCGCGCTGCGAAGGACTGGGCGGCAGCCGACCGCATCCGCGACGCGATCGCGGCGGCCGGCATCGCCCTCGAAGACACACAGCAGGGCACGCGCTGGAGCATCGAGCGCGCGCCCGAGAAGGAGAACTGATGGCCAAGCCAGGGCGCCCCGGCGCAAGCAAAGGTGGCAAAGGACCCACGAAGGGAACGGGCGGCAAGAACAAGCGCTCCCTCGAGGGCCGCGGACCGACCCCGAAGGCCGAAGAACGCGCGTGGCATCCCGCGGGCAAGCGCAAGGCGGCGTCCGAGCGTCTGGCCGCAGCGGGCGGCAAGTCCAAGCCGCGCACGACCGACTCGAAGCGCCCGCAGCGGTCGAAGTCGGCAGATGACACCGAGACGGTGACAGGGCGCAACTCGGTGCTCGAGGCGCTCCGGGCCAAGATCCCCGCGACGGCGCTCTACATCGCGCAGCGCGTCGAGATGGATGACCGCGTCAAAGAGATGCTGTCGATCGCGACGCATCGCGATATCCCCGTGCTCGAGGTGATGCGTCCCGAACTGGACCGGATGGCCGGGTTCGACGGCGTGCACCAGGGCGTCGCGCTCAAGGTGCCGCCGTACGAGTACGCGCACCCGCAGGACCTGCTCGAGAACGTCATCGACACGGGCGCGGTGCCGCTGTTCGTCGCGCTGGACGGCATCACCGATCCGCGCAACCTGGGCGCCATCATCCGCTCGACGGCGGCGTTCGGCGGGCAGGGGATCATCCTGCCGCAGCGTCGCTCGGCGAGTGTCAACTCCGCCGCGTGGAAGACGAGTGCCGGCGCCGCCGCGCGCATCCCCGTCGCCCTCGCGCCGAACCTCACCACGACGCTCAAGGACTTCAAGAAGCAGGGCGTCTTCGTGCTGGGCCTCGACGGGGGCGGCGACGTTTCGCTTCCCGCGCTCGAGCTCGCCGACCGTCCCGTCGTGGTCGTCGTCGGCTCCGAGGGCAAGGGACTGTCGCGTCTGGTGACCGAGACGTGCGACCAGATCGTGTCGATCCCGATCTCGGGGGCGACCGAATCGCTCAACGCCGGCATCGCCGCCTCGGTCGCGCTGTACCAGATCGCGACGCTGCGCGCCGCGAGGAAGGACTGATCCGCATGGCTCGCATCGCCGTCATCGGGGGGACCGGCTACGCCGGGAGCCACGTCGTCGCCGAGGCCGTGCGCCGCGGACACACGGTCGTCTCGGTTGCACGCACGATCCCGTCCGACCGCATCGAGGGCGCCACGTACATCGAGGGAACCCTGCTCGACGTGCCGACGCTCATCACCGAGATCCAGGGCGTCGACGTCGTCATCTCGGCCGTCGCGGCCCGCGGCGACATGCTCGGACAGATGCGTCCGGCTCTGGCTCACCTCGTCGCCGATCTTCCCGAGGACGTGCGGGTGGGAGTCGTCGGCGGCGCCGGCGGCAGCCTCATCGCGCCCGGTGGGGAGCGTCTCGTCGACCAGCCCTCGTTCACCGAGGAGTACAAGCCCGAGGCGCTCGAGGCGATCGGTGTGCTCGAAGACCTTCAGACCACGCCCGCGTCGCGCGACTGGTTCTACGTGCATCCCGCCGGCGGATTCGGTGCGTGGGCTCCGGGCGAGCGGACGGGTACGTACCGCGACGGCGGCGACGTCCTCGTGACGGATGCCGCGGGGGAGTCCTACATCTCGGGCCCCGACCTCGGCGTGGCCGTGCTCGACGAGATCGAGAACCCCCGGCACCACCGCGAGCGGTTCACCGTCGGCTACTGACCGCCACTCGATGAGCTATCGGCGACGTCAGGCTAGACCAGGTCGCGCCAGTCGACGGCTTCTTCGTCGGGCGTGATCGGGATCGCGGCGGTGACGACGGGAACCGCCATCGTCTCGGTCGGCGGCCCCATGACGGTCGCTTCGTCGCGGCGGTGACGCAGCACGGTGTCGATGTAACTCGCGAGCACTTCGGCCAGCGGCGTCGACCGATCCTGAGCCTGCGACATGTACCAGCGGTGCTCGAGCACCTGGTGAAAGACCTCGGCCGGCTCGAGCTTGGCGCGCAGGTCCCACGGGATCGCCTTGACGACGGGTTCGAACACCCGGGTGAGCCACTCGTGGGCGACCATCTCCTCGTCGTCGCCCAGCCGTGAGATGCGGGCACGGAACTCATCGAGGTCGTTGAGCAGTCGCCGTGCCTGGTTCTCTTCGACATCGAGCCCGGTCAGTCGCAGCAGACGGCGCTGGTGGTGTCCGGCATCCACGACCTTCGGCTTGATCGACACGCGCGTGCCGTCGGTCGTCGCCTCGATCGACATCTCGCCGATGTCGAAGCCGAGGCCGTTGAGTCTGCGCACGCGCTCGGTGATGCGCCAGGCTTCGTCGGCGCGGAACGTCTCGGCCTCGGTGAGCGCGCTCCACAGCGCGCGGTACGAGCTCACGAGGCCGTCGGCGATCGCGATGGCGTCGACACCCCCTTCGAGGCGGCCGCCGGCTTCGAGATCCATGATCTCGCCGGCGATGTTGGTGCGGGCGACGTCGAGATCGTGTTCGCGCTGTCCCCGTGTCAGCCCGCCCTCATGCAGCTCGCCGGTTTCGGCGTCGACCAGGTAAGCGGCGAACGCCCCCGCGTCGCGGCGGAAGAGCGTGTTCGACAGCGATACGTCGCCCCAGAAGAAGCCGACGTTGTGCAGGCGCACGAGCAGCGCGGCGAGAGCGTCGACGAGGCGCGTGGCGGTGTCGGGGCGCAGGACCTGCGTGAACAGGGCCCGGTACGGCAGCGAGAACCGCAAGTGCGCCGTGACGAGAGCTGCCGGCAGCGGCGTGCCCAAGGCTGCGCCCGCGCGCGTCGCGTCGCCCTGCGCGGAGCTTCGAGGGGCGCGGGTCCGCCGTCCGGCGATGACGGCGACACGCTCGACGCACGGCACATCGAGACGGGCGAGGTTGCCGAGCATGTCGTACTCGCGCCGGGCCATCTCCTCGGTCGTCTCTTTCACCGCGACGACGCGGCCCGACAGGCTCGAGAAGCGCACGAGGTGGCGTGAGAGGCCCTTCGGCAGCGAGACGATCGCGCTCGAAGGCCACTCCGCGAGGGGCGTGGCCCAGGGGAGCTTGAGGAGCGCAGGGTCGACCGCGCTCGCGGTGATTCTGAGGGCGTCGGACACAGATCCTCCAAGAGCACGAAGGCGCGGGGGTCGATGTGACGGTCCCGCGCCTTCGCGATGGAATGTCAGGCTGAGACGGTCACCGTGTCGTTGAGGCGGTCGCCCGTTTCGAGGTCGAACGCGTGCACGTGACCGGGCTTGGCCGCGAGGGTCACCGTCTCGCCGGCGCTCGGGTGGATGCGACCGTCGACGCGAGCGACGATGTCGGTGCGCACACCGGCGATCTCGGAGTGGCCGTAGAGGTAGCCGTCGGCGCCGAGCTCTTCGACGAGGTCGACGACGACGCTGAGGCCGCGGCCGTCGGTGGGGCCGACCTCGATGTCCTCGGGACGCACACCGACCATGACCTGGCTGCCGTGCGCGCGGCCGACGGTGTCGCGGTCCAGCGGCACGACTTCGGTGCCGAACTTCACGCCGCCCTCGGCGAGGTCCGAGGGGAACAGGTTCATCGCGGGCGAGCCGATGAAGCCGGCGACGAAGACGTTGTTCGGGCGCTCGTACAGATCGCGGGGGGTGCCGACCTGCTGAAGCACGCCGTCCTTGAGCACGGCGATGCGGTCGCCCATCGTGAGGGCCTCGGTCTGGTCGTGCGTGACGTAGACGGTCGTGACTCCCAGACGGCGCTGCAGCGAGGCGATCTGTGTGCGGGTCTGCACGCGCAGCTTCGCGTCGAGGTTCGACAGCGGCTCGTCCATGAGGAAGACCTGGGGCTGACGCACGATCGCGCGACCCATCGCGACACGCTGACGCTGACCGCCCGAGAGCGCCTTCGGCTTGCGGGTCAGGTATTCCTCGAGGTCGAGCAGCTTGGCGGCTTCGAGCACGCGGGTCGCGCGCTCCTCTTTGTTGACGCCGGCGATCTTGAGGGCGAAGCCCATGTTCTCGGCGACGGTCATGTGCGGGTAGAGCGCGTAGTTCTGGAAGACCATGGCGATGTCGCGGTCTTTCGGCGGCACGTCGGTCACGTCGCGGTCACCGATCAGGATGCGCCCCGAATTGACCTCTTCGAGGCCCGCGAGCATGCGCAGCGAGGTGGACTTTCCGCAGCCGGACGGACCGACGAGAACCAGGAACTCGCCATCGGCGATCTCGAGGTTGAGATTGTCCACGGCAGGACGAGTGCCGCCGGGGTAGAGGCGGGTGGCGCTGTCGAACGTGACGGATGCCATTGTTTCTTCTCCTTCACCGGCAGGTACGTGCCGGACGATCCGTAGTGATGGATGAGCGGGGGCTTGCCCGCACGCCCCCCATTGGGCGCAGGGCCAGTATGTCACGGGGCACGTCGAGGGCGCTTCTGGTCATTTCCCAGGGTGGCTGGCTAGCATCGTCCTCGGCCCGATCGCCGTGAAGTCTTCCCGTTCTTCGCGTGGCTGGCCCCGCCGTTACGGCCCCGAACGCAGCGCCCCCGAAAGGTCCCATGTCCAGCGACGAGTCTTCGAACGTCCCGAGCGACCGTCGCGATGCGGTGCGCGAAAAGGCGCAGCAGGTGCAGGCGCGACAGGCGCGCACGCGACGCCTGAGGGTCGTCTCGGCCGTGGCATCCGTCGTCGCGATCGTCGCGATCGCCGCCGTCGTCGTCGCGTGGGCCATGGGCTCCGCGGTGTCCAAGCCGCAGCTGAGCCCCGCGAACGTAGCCGACGACGGCTTCGTCGTCACGAGCGTCGCCGGGATCCCGGGCGGTCCCTCGTCGGGCACCCCGACGCCGACCCCCGCTCCGGACGAAGCGGCAGCCGCGGCTGCGGATGCAGCCACGCCCGAGCCGACCGATCAGTCGGTCGTCGACATCCGCGTCTATGTCGACTACCTCTCCGCCGGATCGCGCGAGTTCCAGCTCGCGAACGCTCCGCAGCTTTCCAAGTGGGTCGGCGAGAGTGCGGCCACCCTGACCTATTACCCGGTCGCGATGCTCACGGCCAAGTCGAACGGCACGAAGTACTCGTTGCGCGCCGCGAGCGCCGCGGCCTGTGTGGCCACGCACTCTCCCGACGCGTTCTTCGCCTACAACCACGCGCTGCTCTCGCAGCAGCCCGAACTCGATTCCGACGGGTTCTCCGACGTCGTCCTGGCGGACATCGCCCAGGCGAGCGGTGTCGATTCACCCAAGGTCGTGCGCAACTGCATCGAGGAGCAGTCCTTCGTCTCGTGGGCGAAAGAGGCCACCGAGCGCGCGCTGAGCGGACTGCCCGACACCGATGGCGTGTCCCTCACGGGAACCCCCATGGTGCTCGTCAACGGCGCTCCCTATGTCGGGGCGCTCGATGACCCCAAGGAGTTCGCACAGTTCGTGCTGACGATGGCAAGCCACGCCTACTACGAGGCGACCCCCACGCCGACCCCCACCGCGACGCCGTCCGAGTAGCCCTCGGCATCCCGATAGAATGGGTGACTTCGCCGGCTTGGCGCAATTGGTAGCGCACCTAACTTGTAATTAGGGGGTTGCGGGTTCAAGTCCCGCAGCCGGCTCGTGACGGCTGACTCCCGTGGCGACGAAGGACGCTTGCCCGTCTGGATCGCCCTTCTGGGTGCTGCGATCATCGGCGCCCTGACCGCCGTGCAAGCACGCATCAACGGCGTGCTCGGCGTGCGCCTGGACGACGGCTTCGTCGCCGCCGCCGTGTCGTTCGGCTCCGGCCTGCTTCTGCTCATCGTGCTGTCGGCCGCGCTGCCCGTGGGGCGCCGCGGATTCCGCGCCCTCGCGGCGGGAGTGCGCGAGCGCAGGATCCCGTGGTGGATGCTGGCGGGCGGTGCAGCCGGAGCGCTCACGGTCGCGACGCAGGGCCTCGCGGTCGCCGTCATCGGCGTGGCGCTGTTCACAGTCGGCGTCGTCGCGGGGCAGGCCGTCAACGGGCTCGTGCTCGACCGGCTCGGCTACGGGCCGGCCGGCGTCGTCGCCGTGACCGTTCCGCGGCTTCTCGGGGGAGTGCTCGCGCTCACCGCGGTCGGCGTCTCGCTCGTGGGCGACGCCGTGCGCGGCATCCCGCTGTGGATGCTCGTCATGCCCTTCCTCGCGGGCGTCGGGATCGCGTGGCAGCAGGCGACGAACGGCCGACTGCGGCAGCGCGTGGGCACACCCCTCACCGCGACGCTCGTGAACTTCATCGGCGGAACGCTCATCCTCGTCGTCGCCGCCGCCGTGAGCGGTATCGTCTCGGGGCCGCCGCGCGCCTTCCCGACCGAACCGTGGCTCTACCTCGGCGGTGCGCTCGGGGTCACGTACATCTTCCTGTCGGCGGCGCTCGTCGCCCAGACGGGCGTGCTGCTCCTCGGCCTCGGCACCGTCGTCGGACAGCTCGTGACCTCGGTCGCGCTGGACGCGCTGTGGCCGGCGGCCGAGGGCCCCGGCCCCCTGCAGGTGAGCATCATGGTGGGAATCGCCCTGGCGTCGGTCGTCGTCGCGGTCGCACCGTGGCGACGGCGGCGTCCGCGGCACGAAGAGGGCTAGGACTTCTTCTTGCCCGCCGGCATCGGCGAGACGAAGGCTCGCGCGTCGATCTCGCGGCGGGGGCCCGCCTTCGCCGAGGGCTTGCCGCCGACGTACAGCCAGCCGAGCAGCTCTTCGCGCTTGCCGAGACCGTGCGCTTTCGCGACGGCCTTCGACCGGGTCAGCGGGCCGGTCCGCCATATGACACCCCAGCCCGCGTCGTCCAGAAGCAGGCTGAGCATGTGCGCGACGCCGGAGGCGACGGCCTCCTGCTCCCAGCGGGGCACCTTGTCGCTCTTGCGATAGCTCGCCACGACCGCGATGAGCAGCGGCGCCCGCAGCGGCTTCTGCGACGGCTCGGAGTCACCGGCAGCCTTCGCCAGGGCGGCACCCAGGCGCTCGCGGTCGGCTCCGCGCAGTTCGATCAGTCGCCACGGGCGCAGCGAGGAATGGTCGGCGACGCGCGCCGCCGCAGACACGAGCGTCAGCAGCTCTTCGTGCGTCGGAGCCTCATCGGTGACCTTCGACCACGAGCGCCGCGCGCGGACGGCATCGAGGGTCGGGCTCACGCTCCCGGAGACACCGCTCGGCGATGTGTCGTCGGCGGGGGGAGAAGCTGGGGCGGCCGTCACGCCTCGCCCTCGGGTGCGAACGAGAGCGACAGCGAGTTCATGCAGTAGCGATCGCCCGTGGGCGTGCCGAAGCCGTCGGGGAACACATGGCCCAGGTGCGAGCCGCACGCGGCACATCGCACTTCGGTGCGCACCATGCCGTGGCTGGTGTCTTCGATCAGCTCGACCGCCTCGGGGCGGACCGATTCGTAGAAGCTCGGCCACCCGCAGTGCGAATCGAACTTCGTGCCGCTGCGGAACAGCTCGGCCCCGCACGCGGCGCACGCGTACAGTCCCGCGCGGCTCTCGTCGAGCAGTTCGCCCGTCCACGCCCGCTCGGTGCCCGCCTGGCGCAGCACCGCGTACTGCTCGGGCGTCAGCTCTTCGCGCCACTGCTCGTCGGTCTTGTTGATCTCGTACGTCATGTGGGTTCTCCTCGATGCTCTTGAACATTCAACCCCAGAGGGCACGCGCCTGTTCCGACAAGACGGGCCGAGTCGCCGCGAGAATGAGGTCATGCATCCGGATGCCGCCGCCACCGTCGACCGTTACGCGCGGTTCGCCGCGGCCGAGGCTCGGGGTCGGTCGGCCCTGTACGAGGACTGGGCCGCCGGAGTGGCGCGCGACCCGGGCACGGCGGCGATCCTCGCGCGGATCCCCGCGACCCGTCGTCAGCCGCCGCTCGTGTTCGCCGTCACACGGATGCTCGGCGCACCCGAGCGGTCGTTCCCGGAGTGGGCGGCGTGGGTCGCCGACCATGCCGACGAGGTCGTGGCCGAGGCATCCGGTCGCAGCCTGCAGACCAACGAGCCGCTGCGCTGTGCCGCGCTGCTGCCCGCGCTCAGCATGATCGACGGCCCGATCGCGCTCGTCGAGGTGGGCGCGAGCGCGGGGCTGTGCCTCTACCCAGACCACTACTCGTACCGGTACGACGGGGGTCCGGATCTCGACCCGGCGACGGGGAAGTCGCCCGTCGTGCTCGCCTCGGCGGTGAGCGGTGAACCGCCGCTGCGGCTGCCTGAGATCGTGTGGCGTGCCGGCATCGACCTCGAGCCGAGGGATGCCGCAGACCCGGCCGACCGCCGGTTCCTCGCCGCCCTGGTCTGGCCGGGTGAGCACGGCCGGGCCGAGCGGA
The DNA here is from genome assembly GCF_057669785.1 of Microbacterium sp. Y547. NCBI lineage: Bacteria > Bacillati > Actinomycetota > Actinomycetes > Micrococcales > Microbacteriaceae > Microbacterium > Microbacterium sp. Y547. The sequence goes on along the minus strand of NZ_JBYHFN010000001.1, from coordinate 24,781 downwards.
TCACGGCGGCGCTGGACATCGTCGCGGCCGATCCGCCGCTGCTCGTGCACGGCGATGCGACCGAGCCCGGTGTGCTCGAGGCGCTCGTGGCGCAGGCGCCGGCGGGAGCCCGCGTCGTCGTCACGACGCCCGGGGTGCTGCCGCACATTCCCCGTCGGGGCCGCGAGCGGCTCATCGAGACGATCCGCGGGCTTGACGCCTCGTGGGTCACGATCGACCCACCGGGTCTGCATGAGGCGTGGCATCCGCCGATCGATCCCGCGACGTGGAACGGGTTCGTGCTCGGCCTCGACGGGGTGGCACTGGCGGCAGTCGACCCACTCGGGCAGAGCGTGGAGTGGCGCGCGGGCGTGACGGGGTTCGCGCGTTAGCGTGAGGGCGTGCCCCTCAGTGACCGCGATCGCGCCATCCTCACTTTCGAGGCGGAGTGGCGTCGGCACGCGGGCGCCAAAGAAGAGGCGATCCGTGCCGATCTCGGTCTCTCGCCCGCACGGTACTACCAGCTGCTCGGCCGCCTGCTCGGCACGGCCGAGGCGCAGGCCCACGATCCGATGCTCGTGAAGCGGCTGAGGCGTCTGCGCGACGCGCGTGAGCAGGCGAGGCTTCAGCGCGCGGACGGGTAGTCTCGGGGAGTGCCGAAATCGACCTTCCCGCGGGATCGCTTCGATGAGATCCCGGCAGAAGTGGGCCGAGTAGGCGCCCATCGCGCCGAGAACCCCCGCATGCGCGGCTGGGTCGTGCTGCTGTGGGCGACGCTCGCGACGATCGTGCTCATCACCGTCGGGATCTTCGGCACGCTTCTGGCATCCGGCCGCGTCGAACTCTTTCCCGCACCGGCGCCGACACCCGAGCCGACCGTGCAGGTCGAACCCGTCATCGACACGACGTACACCGTCAACGTGCTCAACGCGACGCCCGAAGAGGGCCTCGCGACCCAGCTGAAAGACGTCGTGGTCGCCGCGGGCTGGCCCGCCGACAACGTCCTGGCCAGCGGCGCCGGCAGTGACGACTTCGCCGTGACGACCGTCTTCTATCTCGACGCCGCCGACGAAGCAGCCGCGCTGGGCCTGGCAGACGTCATCGGCGGGGCCGAGATCGAGCAGAGCGAGGCGTATCAGCTCGGCGACCCTGACACCCGCCAGCTCACGATCGTCGTCGGTCTCGACCGCACGTCGACCCCTCCTGAGCCCGCGCCGACCGACTGACGGGCATGCGGCTTGCACTCGCATAGGTCGAGTGCCAGAATGAGCGTTAGCACTCCGTACGTTTGAGTGCTAATTCCGCAAGCCCACGTCCGGGAGGGACGAGACACACATGGCAAAGATCATCGCTTTCGACGAAGAGGCCCGTCGTGGCCTCGAGCGCGGCCTCAACACGCTGGCTGACGCCGTCAAGGTGACGCTCGGCCCGCGCGGTCGCAACGTCGTACTCGAGAAGAAGTGGGGCGCTCCCACGATCACGAACGACGGCGTCTCGATCGCCAAGGAGATCGAGCTCGACGACCCGTACGAGAAGATCGGCGCAGAGCTGGTCAAGGAGGTCGCGAAGAAGACCGACGACGTCGCCGGTGACGGCACGACGACGGCTACCGTCCTCGCTCAGGCACTCGTGCGTGAGGGCCTGCGCAACGTCGCAGCCGGCGCCGACCCCATCAGCCTCAAGAAGGGCATCGAGAAGGCCGTCGCGGCCATCTCCGACGAACTGCTCGCTTCGGCCAAGGAGGTCGAGACGAAGGAGGAGATCGCTGCCACCGCATCGATCTCGGCTGCTGACGAAGAAATCGGCGCACTGATCGCCGAGGCCATCGACAAGGTCGGCAAGGAAGGCGTCGTCACGGTCGAGGAGTCGCAGACCTTCGGCACCGAGCTCGAGCTCACCGAGGGCATGCGCTTCGACAAGGGCTACATCAACCCCTACTTCGTCACGGACCCCGACCGCCAGGAGGCGGTCTTCGAGGACCCGTACATCCTCATCGCGAACCAGAAGATCTCGAACATCAAGGATCTTCTCCCCATCGTCGACAAGGTGATCCAGGACGGCAAGGAGCTCGTCATCATCGCCGAGGACGTCGAGGGTGAAGCTCTCGCGACGCTCGTTCTCAACAAGATCCGCGGCATCTTCAAGTCGGTCGCCGTCAAGGCTCCCGGCTTCGGTGACCGCCGCAAGGCCCAGCTGCAGGACATCGCGATCCTCACGGGTGGACAGGTCATCACGGAAGAGGTCGGCCTCAAGCTCGAGAACGCGACGCTGGACCTGCTCGGCCGTGCCCGCAAGGTCATCGTCACGAAGGACGAGACGACGATCATCGAGGGTGTCGGCGACGCCGAGCAGATCGAAGGTCGCGTGACCCAGATCCGTCGCGAGATCGAGAACACCGACAGCGACTACGACCGCGAGAAGCTCCAGGAGCGTCTCGCCAAGCTCGCCGGCGGCGTTGCCGTCATCAAGGCGGGTGCAGCGACCGAGGTCGAGCTGAAGGAGCGCAAGCACCGCATCGAAGACGCCGTTCGCAACGCGAAGGCCGCCGTCGAAGAGGGCATCGTCGCCGGTGGTGGCGTCGCGCTCATCCAGGCCGGCAGGAAGGTCCTCGCGGGCCTGCAGCTCTCGGGTGACGAGGCGACCGGTGCGAACATCGTTCGCGTCGCGATCGAGGCGCCGCTCAAGCAGATCGCGCTGAACGCCGGTCTCGAGCCCGGTGTCGTCGCGAACAAGGTGTCCGAGCTTCCCCCGGGTCACGGCCTCAACGCCGCGACCGGCGAGTACGGCGACATGTTCGCACAGGGCATCATCGACCCGGCCAAGGTCACGCGCTCGGCGCTGCAGAACGCTGCGTCGATCGCTGGACTGTTCCTGACCACCGAGGTCGTCGTCGCCGACAAGCCCGAGAAGGCTTCGGCGATGCCCGCCGACCCGACGGGTGGCATGGACTTCTGATCCCTCGGATCAGGATCGCAGCTCGATAGCTCATAGCGAAGGGCCTCTCCCCTGGGAGAGGCCCTTCGTCGTTCCCTCAGCGGAACAGGCTCATCGAGGCCTGTTCCGCATCGGCGTACTGGCGGCCCGCCGTCGCGAGGGCGGCGTTGAGGGCGGTGAGGGAGTCTTCGACGGTGCGCTGCGTCGCGCGCCACTGCTCGACGCTGGAGTGGAACGCGGCCGATGCCGCGCCCGTCCATGACCCCTGCAACTGGGTCAGCTGGCCCATGAGCGCGGCGACCTCGGCCTGCAGCCGGTCGATCGTGCCGCGTACGGCGGTCGTGGACGAGAGGACGGCGTCGCTGTCGACGGAGAAGACGGCCATGGGACCACCCTTCGGGACGGGGCGGCCCGATACCGCCCGCTCTGCCGCAACGCTAGGCGGCGGGTCCGCCGCCCCCTGGGCCTCGGGCGCGGAACCGTGAAAGAAGGGCCAGCGGGCCCGGATGGGGAGGAACCGTCAGCTATCGGTGTCGTCGGTGATGCTCTGCGGCATGCGGGGGATCGGCTGCGTTTCGAGGTGCAGATGCTCGGCGGCATCCCGCCCCTCGGCCAGGGGAAGCGAGACCCGGAACGTCGCGCCGCCGCCGGGGGTGTCGACGACCCCGACCGAGCCGTGCAGCGCCTCGACGATCGATGCGACGATCGACAGACCGAGGCCCGATCCGCCGGTCTCACGCGTGCGCGACGTGTCCGCTCGCCAGAAACGCTGGAAGATCTTGTCCTTGATCTGGTCGGGCACGCCTTCGCCGTGGTCGATGATCTCGACCCACCCCGTGGATGCGGCGGGGTCCACGCCGACCCGCAGTTCGATGGGGGAGTCCTCGGTCGTGAAGCGCCGGGCGTTGCCGAGCAGGTTCGTCACGACCTGCCGCACGCGGTTCTCATCGCCCATCACGATCGGCTCGGGATCAGCGCGGGTGCGGGTCGGCTGCGCGGCGACGGGGGCCGTGTCCGCCGGCGGTTCGCCGGGTGCCGACTTCGGCTTTCGCCGGAGCAGCGCGGCGATCGTCGAGGTCGGGGGGCGTTTGCGCTCGCTCTCGGCAGAGTCCTCGCGCGTCGTCACGAGCGGGCGCGGGGGCTCGTGGGCGGTCGTGTCGATCACCGTGACCCGGCGGCCCGGGGCCGTTGCGCGCAGGTCGAGGGCCGCATCTCGGGCGATCGGTCGGAGGTCGACGGGCTTGATCACGACGTCGCGCCGCTCGTCGAGGCGGGCGAGGGCCAGCAGATCCTCGACGAGCAGACCCATGCGCTTGGCCTCGCTCTCGATGCGGTTCATCGACTGAGCGATGTCCTCTTCGCTGCGGATCGCGCCCATCCGGTACAGCTCGGCGTAGCCGCGCACCGTCACGAGCGGCGTGCGCAGCTCGTGGCTCGCGTCGCCGATGAAGCGCCGCATCTGCCGTACGGTCGCGTCGCGCTGGGTGATCGCGGTGTCGACGCGGCCGAGCATCGCGTTGATGGCAGTCTTGAGCCGGCCGACCTCGGTGGTCGTCGGCTCGATATCGGTCATACGCTGACCGAAGTCGCCGGCGGCGATCGCCATGGCGGTGGACTCGACCTGCCCGAGACTTCGGAACGCGAACGTCACGAGCAACCGCGTCGCGAACGCGCCCAGCACGAGCACGATGAGGGCGAGGATCGAGTAGATGCTGAGGAAGGTCGTGACGACCTGGTTGACGGGCGCCGTCGAGGCGGCGACGAGCTGCGGCACGAGCAGGCCCCCGGGCAGCTCGAGCGGTGCCACGCTCGCGCGGAACGTCGTCCGCGTCTCCTCATCGGTCAGGTCGAACGCCGTCGTGCCGTCGGCGTGGGCCTCAGGGAGCGAGTACGACGCAGGAAAGTCGGGCGCCGGATCGGTGCCGCCGGCCGAGACGATGAAGTCGCCCGACGCCTGATAGAGCGCGACGTGGTAGTCCGTGCGCGGGACGTCGTCCTTCTCGGTGGCGAAGACCATCCCGTCGGCCATCTGGATGTCGAACAGGCCCGTACCGATCTCGGTCGCCGCGACCTGCTGCACGGTGCTGTCGAGGTTGGCGATGAGCGCATTGCGCAGGAACACCGTCGCGCCCGTGCCCGTCGCGGTGAGCCCGAGGGCGAGCACCGTGACGGTCACACCGGTCACCTTGGCGCGCAGGCTCGTGCCGCGCCACCACCGGGTGACCGCGTCGGTCTGATGCGCCAAGCGGGTCCCCTCGAATCGGTCGTCGGTCAGGCGGGCTTGCCGGCCTTCAGCATGTAGCCGAAGCCGCGCTTGGTCTGGATGAGCGGCTCAGACGAGTGCGGATCGATCTTGCGACGCAGGTACGAGATGTAGCTCTCGACGATGCCCGCATCGCCGTTGAAGTCGTACTCCCACACGTGATCGAGGATCTGCGCCTTCGACAGCACGCGGTTGGGGTTGAGCATGAGGTAGCGCAGCAGCTTGAACTCGGTCGGGCTGAGGTCGATCGACACGTCGCCGACCTGCACGTCGTGCGTGTCCTGGTCCATCGTGAGCTCGCCGGCGCGGATGACCGACTCCTCGTCGGCCTGCATCGTGCGGCGCAGGATCGCCTGGATGCGCGCGACGATCTCGTCGAGGCTGAACGGCTTGGTGACGTAGTCGTCGCCCCCGGCGTTGAGACCGGCGATCTTGTCTTCGGTCTCGTCCTTCGCCGTGAGGAACAGGATCGGCGCCGTGTACCCCGCGCCCCGCAGGCGCTTGGTGACACTGAACCCGTTCATGTCGGGCAGCATGACGTCGAGGATGATCAGGTCGGGCTCCTCTTCCAGCACAGCCGAGATGGTCTGTGCTCCGTTCGAGACAGCCTTCACCTGATATCCGGCGAAGCGGAGGCTCGTGATGAGCAGGTCGCGGATGTTCGGTTCGTCGTCCACAACGAGGATGCGCGGTGCGGTCATAGGCCAATACTGGCACCGGAACCGATGCGGATGCTGAAAATCGGCGTGCGATCCGCTTTCTGGATGCATCCGGCGGACCTGCAGTCGTTACGCGGCGATGCCGTCGGCATCCAGGATCGTGTACGTGTAGCCCTGTTCGGCGAGGAAGCGCTGGCGATTCTGGGCGAAGTCCTGGTCGACGGTGTCGCGGGCGATGAGTGTATAGAAGCTCGCCGTGTTCGCGGACTTCTTGGGACGCAGCAAGCGCCCGAGGCGCTGGGCCTCTTCTTGACGCGAGCCGAACGATCCCGACACCTGGATCGCGACGGATGCCTCGGGAAGGTCGATCGAGAAGTTCGCGACCTTCGACACGACGAGCACGTCGATCTCGCCTTCGCGAAACGCCTGATAGAGCTCTTCGCGCTCGTCGACCGGCGTCGCACCGGTGATCTGCGGCGCGCCGAGGGCTTCGGAGATCACGTCGATCTGGTCGAGGTACTGCCCGATCACGAGGATGCGCTCGCCCTTGTGGCGCTCGACGAGGCGGCGCACGACGTCGATCTTCGCGGGGGCGGTGGCCGCCAGGCGATAGCGCTCGTCGTCGGCTGCCGCGGCGTATTCGAGGCGTTCGTAGGCGGGAAGATCGACGCGCACTTCGTAGCAGATGGCGGGCGAGATGAAGCCCTGGGCCTCGATCTCCTTCCACGGTGCGTCGAAGCGCTTGGGGCCGATGAGGCTGAAGACATCGCCCTCGCGGCCGTCTTCGCGCACGAGGGTGGCGGTGAGGCCGAGGCGGCGGCGGGCCTGCAGGTCGGCGGTCAGCTTGAACACCGGTGCGGGCAGCAGGTGCACCTCGTCGTAGACGATGAGTCCCCAATCGAGGGCATCGAGCAGAGCGAGGTGCGCGTACTCGCCCTTCCGCTTCGCCGTGAGGATCTGGTAGGTCGCGATCGTGACGGGCTTGACCTCTTTGACCTGGCCCGAGTACTCGCCGATCTCCTCGGGGGTGAGCGACGTGCGCTTGATCAGCTCGTCGCGCCACTGGCGGGCGCTCACGGTGTTCGTCACGAGAATGAGCGTCGTCGTCTTCGTGTCGGCCATCGCCGCGGCTCCGACGAGCGTCTTGCCGGCGCCGCAGGGGAGCACGACGACGCCCGAGCCGCCCTCGGTGAAGATGTCGACGGCCTTGCGCTGGTAGGGGCGCAGCTTCCAGTCCGCTTCCTCGAGCTCGATCGGATGCGGCGTGCCCGGCGTGTAGCCGGCGAGGTCTTCGGCGGGCCAGCCGATCCTGAGCAGCTCCTGCTTGATGTGCCCGCGCGCCCACGCATCCACGAGGAACGTGTCGGGGGACGGGCGGCCGATGAGCAGCGGCTGGATGCGCTTGTTCTTGGATACCTCGGCCAGCACGGCGGCATCCGTCGACTTGAGCACGAGGTCGCCCTCGTCGGTGCGGTCGATGACGAGGCGCCCGTAGCGGTTCACCGTCTCGCGGATGTCGATCGACACCGACGGCGGCACGGGGAAGCGCGACCACCGGTCGAGGGTCGCCAGCATGTCTTCGGCGTCGTGGCCCGCGGCGCGCGCGTTCCACAGTCCGAGGCGCGTGACGCGGTACGTGTGGATGTGCTCGGGGGCGCGCTCGAGCTCGGCGAAGATCGCGAGCTCGTGGCGGGCGTTCTCAGCGTCGGGATGGGCTACTTCGAGCAGCACCGTCCGGTCGCTCTGCACGATAAGTGGGCCGTCAGACATAGCCGTCCAGTCTAGCGTTGCCCCGGGGTGGGGCGTCGCACGGGGTCAGAGGGGCCGGACGCCCACGATGTGCGAGACGGGCAGGGTGCGTTCGATGTCGGCGGCCCGGTCCAGGCCCCGCAGGCGGCCGCCGCCGAATCCCGAGGCCTCGAGGGCGAAGACGCGCTCCGACCCGTCGGGCAGACGCACCGTGACTTCGATCAGGCCCCGCAGGCGCACGGCCTGTTCGAGTTCGCGCACGAGCCACGCGGCGTCGGTGTCGCCCTCGTGCCGGTCGCGCAGCGTCTCGATGAGGCCGGCGTAGGAGGCGATGGCGCGAGGCGGTGCGGTCGCGAGCGTGGGCGCGCGCCGGTGCAGCCACTCGGGCGCGCCCGCTGCGTCGAGCGCGATGACGGGGTACCGCGCATCGGCGAGCGACCAGTAGACGGTGTCCCGCGCGACGCGCGAGGTCAGCACCGATCCCTCGGACACGACACCCAGCGAGCGCAGCGCCTGATCCACCGCGATGGCGTCGAGCACCGCCGCATCCGCACTCTCGATGAGCGTCTTGCCGACGCGGTCGTCACGGCGCACGCGCACGAGGCCGTGGCGTGCCGCGGTGCTCTCGAGCAGGTAGTCGAGAGGCTGCGGGATGCCGGTGAGCGAGAGCCCACCGAGGAACTCGCGGATCGATCGGCCGGTCTCGCCCTCGGTCATGCCCGCCGCGAGGGATTCGGCTGTGAAGCGGTACGTCGAGGCCTGCGCCCGCGACTCGCGCTGCGCGATGCGGCGCAGGCGAAGGTCGAGGGGCGGAGAGAGGGGGCCGGGGGCGATCGCCGTCAGATCGGCCTGCAGGTAGACCTTGTCGATCTCGGCGGGCAGCTGCGCCGCGAAGGCGGCGGTGTCGAGATCGTCTCCTGCGCGGAGCCGAGCGGTCCAGACGGGCTCGGCGCCGTCGGCGGTGAGACCCCAGCGGTGCGCGATGACGCGCAGGCTTCGCGCCCGGGCGATCCAGTCGTTGTCCAGCGGGTAGGCCTCGGCCCAGTCCCGGGGATCGACGATGCCGCGGGGGGTGCGCAGCCCCTCGGGCAGACGCGCGATGAGTCCGTGCACGATCGTGGCCCAGCGGTCGAGCGTCGAGGCCCCGAGCCACGCGTCGCCGGCATCGGTGACGACCCATTCCCGGTCGACCGCCACGATGAGGTCGGCCATCGCCGCCGACGTCACGAGATCGTCGAGCTCTTCGACCGAGTGGACGGCACCGGCCTCGATCAGCCGCCGCCGGTCGACGGCGCTCACGGCGCCGGCGATCGTGCGGGTGAGGGGGGCGTGCAGGCAGGCCAGGAGCACGTCGGCGAGGGCGCCCGAGGTGGCGAACGCGCGCTCTGCGGCGGCGGCCTCGCCGCCCGTCGGCGCCTCGGGGTGGAGTGCCGTGGGGCGGAAGGCCTCGGGGTGCGCCTGCGCGGCAACGGCGAGGCGCGCCGCGACGACGGTGTAGGGGCGTCCGGTGTCGTCGCGCAGGGCGAGCCGGTCCGGCACCGGGGTGCCGTCACCGGCGGCAGCGGCGATGAGCGCGGTGCGCGGCAGGGTGGTCAGCGCACGGTCGACGGATGCCGGTTCGAGCAGAGCCGCGGCGGCGTCGTAGAAGTCCTGCCACGGGGCATTCGGTGAGACGCCGCGAGCCGCGAAGGTCTGGGCGAGGGCAGCGTCATCGCGCCGTGCCAGCCACGTCGCAAGGCCCCGCTCGTCGGAGACCACTCAGGCTCCGCGGTTGGCGCGCGCCCTGCGTACGAAGCTCGAGATCAGGATGAACAGGATCATCGCGAACGCGAGGATCGGGCCGACCCACACGACGACCGTCACCAGGGGCCAGATGCCCGACGCGAAATCGGCCTGCTCGAGCCCCGTCGCCGTGGCGATCATGATCGAGAAGAAGCTGATGATCGACACCACCAGCAAGCACAGAGCAGCGAACGCCAGAAGGCTGTCGATACGACGCGCGGGGACGTCGTCGGCGGGGGGTCGCGTGCTCATCCGGTCCAGCCTACTCTCGTCCCGCGGTGCCGTAGGCTGGAGGGTGGAGTCTTGACGACTCCGGTTCCGCCCTGCCCGCGATTCGCGGGCCGTCTACCAGCGAGGTTCGCATGCCCACCGGCAAGGTCAGGTTCTACGACGAAGAGAAGGGGTTCGGCTTCATCACGACCGATGACGGCCAGGACGTCTTCCTGCACGCCACGGCGATGCCCGCGGGAACCACGACTCTCAAGGCCGGCACGCGCCTCGAGTTCGGTGTGGCCGACGGCAAACGCGGACTGCAGGCGCTCTCGGTGCGCGTGCTCGAGGCTCCCGTGAGTCTCGCCAAGCGCTCGCGCAAGCCGGCTGACGACATGGCGATCATCGTCGAAGACCTCGTCAAGCTGCTCGATGACATCGGCGGCGACCTGCGTCGCGGCCGCTACCCGAGCGGGTCGCACGCTAAGAAGGTCGCCGCGGTGCTGCGCAAGGTCGCTGATGAACTCGACGCCTGAGCCTGACTCCGGCTCCGAGACCGATGCCGCGGCCGACGTGACACCGGATGCCGTGCTGCTCGAGTCGCACGACCTCGCGCTCGCCGCGCTCAAAGAGATCACGCCCGAGTCGACGATCGGCCCGCCCACCGGTCACCGCGTCGAGGCCGACGGCGTCGTCTCGCTGCGGTTCCAGAACCGCCTGTCCGGGTACCCCGGCTGGTACTGGACCGTGAGCCTCGCCCGCGTCGACGGTGAAGAGCCGACCGTCCTCGAGGCCGAACTGCTGCCCGGCGACGGCGCGCTGCTCGCCCCCGAGTGGGTGCCGTGGGACGAACGCCTCGCCGATTACCAGGCCGCGCAGGCCGCTGCGGCTGAGAGCGAGTCTGATTCCGCAGCCGAGTCCGGCTCTGAGTCCGATGACGACGAGGACGACGACGACATCGATGACGACGTCGATGATCTCGACGACCTGGATGCCGCGGACTTCGACGAAGACGGATCCTCGATCCTGCACGCGGGTGATGTCGACGGCGTCGACATCGACGAGCTCGATGACTCGGGTGACGACGACGATGACGACGATGACTCGGACGACGACGAGGACGACTCGGACGAGGATTCCGATGACGACGACTCTGACGACGAGGACGAGGACGAGGACGAGGACGAGGACGACGACGACTCCGACGAGGACGATTCGGACNGACGACGACTCCGACGAGGACGATTCGGATGACGACGACTCCGACGACGACGACGACGACGAGTCTGACGACGACGACTCCGACGACGACGAGTCTGATGACGACGACTCCGACGAGGACGATTCGGACGACGACGACGACGAAGACGACGATTCGGACGACGACGACGAAGACGAAGACGACTCCGACGACTGAGACCGGCTCGCGAGGAGCCGGCTCAGCCCAGCCCGAGGGCTAGGCGGTCAAGGAGTAGACGACCGCTTCGATGCAGCGGATGAGCTGGCGCACGTCGTCGGGCTCGATCGAGACGAAGGTCGCGACGCGCAGCTGATTGCGGCCGAGCTTGCGGTAGGGCTCCGTGTCGACGATGCCGTTGGCGCGCAGGATCTTCGCCACCGCGGCGGCATCGACCGAATCGTCGAAGTCGATCGTGGCGACGACGGGGGAGCGGTCGGCCGGGTCGGCGACGAACGGCGTCGCGTACGCCGACGCTTCGGCCCACGCGTAGAGGGCATCCGACGACTCGCGGGTGCGTGCATCCGCCCACTGCAGTCCACCGTTGTCGCGGATCCACCCCAGCTGGTCATCGAGCAGCAGCAGCGTCGCGAGCGCGGGGGTGTTCAGGGTCTGGTTGAGTCGGGAGTTGTCGAGGGCGTTCTTCAGGCTGAGGAACTCGGGGATGTACCGGCCGGATGCCGCGATCCGCTCGATGCGCTCGATCGCTGCCGGCGAGACGAGAGCGAACCACAGGCCGCCGTCCGAGCCGAGGTTCTTCTGCGGGGCGAAGTAGTAGACGTCGGCCTCGTGCACCGAGAAGTCGATGCCGCCCGCGGCGCTCGTCGCATCGATGACGGTCAGGGCCCCCGCGTCGCCGTGCACGCGCTCGACGGGCGCCGCGACGCCGGTCGAGGTCTCGTTGTGCGGCCACGCGTAGACATCGACGCCCTCGACGGCCTCAGCGCTCGTGCGGCTGCCCGGCTCGGCCTTGCGCACGTCGGGCGCCTCGAGCCACGGTGCGGCGGCCGCCTTGGCGAACTTTCCGCCGAACTCGCCGAACACGAGGTTCTGCGACCGGCGCTCGATGAGACCGAAGGCTGCGGCATCCCAGAAGGCGGTGGATCCGCCGTTGCCGAGGATCACTTCGTAGTCGTTGGGCAGGCGGAAGATCTCGCCGATGAGGGCGCGAACGCTGCCGACGAGGTCTTTGACCGGAGCCTGCCGGTGCGACGTGCCGAGCACGGTGGCGCCGCGGCCGGTGAGCACCTCGAGCTGGGCGGTGCGGATCTTCGATGGGCCGCACCCGAAGCGTCCGTCGGAGGGCAGGATCTCGCGGGGCAGCAGCACGTGGGACATGCGTCGAGTCTAGGGATTCCCGCGACCGTCCCTGTGCCGGTGGTGCGGGATAGGCTGGCCTTACCTGTTCATCGTTACGAGGGCGCCCGCATGACTGATCTCATTGACACCACCGAGATGTACCTGCGCACGATCCTCGAACTCGAAGAAGAGAAGATCCAGCCGCTGCGCGCTCGGATCTCGGAGCGCCTCGGCCACTCGGGTCCGACGGTGTCGCAGACCGTCGGGCGCATGGAGCGCGACGGACTCGTCGTCGTCGCCGAAGACCGCACCCTCGAACTCACCGACGAAGGCCGGCAGAAGGCCGTCGACGTCATGCGCAAGCACCGGCTCGCCGAGCGGCTGCTCTCCGACGTCATCGGGCTCGACTGGGCCTACGTGCACGACGAGGCCTGCCGCTGGGAGCACGTCATGAGCGAGCAGGTCGAGCGACGGCTCATCGAACTGCTCGGGCACCCGACCGAATCGCCCTACGGCAACCCCATCCCCGGGCTCGATCAGCTCGGCGACGTGCTGGCCGTCGAGTTCGAGCACGACGTCGTGGGTCTCGTCGCGCGCATGAACGAGGCGGGCGAGCCGATCCGCGGCACGGTGCGCCGGCTCGCCGAGCCCGCGCAGGTCGATCCCGAACTGCTGCAGCAGCTCAAGTCCGCCGGCGTTCTGCCGGGCGCGACGGGCGATTTCCGGTACAACGAGGGCTACGTGCTCGTGCAGATGGACGGCAACGACGAGGCGCTCGAGCTGCCCATCGAGATCGCCTCGCACATCTTTCTGCTCGACGCCTAGCAGGCAAGCCCAGGATTCTGCCAGGTGCGCAACGTGACAGATTCGTTACAGTCCGGTAGCCTCAAACAGTCCACAGGTGAGAAGCCCGCCGTAGGACCCCACGCGGATTGCCTCATCGGCTCGTCGTTTGCGTGGTGAAACCCGCACATCGTGCCCCGACATCGAGTGTTGACGAGCCAGCGCCCCGGCGCAGAGGCGCCGGAGGACAGCTTGGCTGAAGAGTACGATCAGACCGCGATCGAGTCGCAAGACACTGCGGTCAACCCCGCGCGACCCACTGGGCCGCGCACCTGGATCACGAAGCGCCCGACGAAGACGCGCCCGCCCCGACCGGCCTCAGTACGCCGGCACGGGCCATTGCGCAGCCTCGTCATCCTGTCGATGGTCGGAGGACTCGTCGCGACCGTGGCGATCCCTGCCTACGCCGCCAGTACGCGCCTCCCGATCGAGAGCAGCCAGACGCTGCAGCAGATGTCTGCCGTCGATGCGCAGTCGCTCGTCGTGGCCTCGGATGCCTCGGGCACCGAGCTCGCCCGCGACAGCTATTCGGCGACGACCGAAGACGAGATCAACAAGAAGAAGGCCGCTGAAGCCGCCGCCGCGCGTGCGCGCGCGCAGGCTGCCGCCGCGGCGTCGAGCGTCTCGTCGGTGCCGGTCAACATCAACCTCGTCTCGCCTGGCGCGGGCGAAGTGCGCTGGCCGATCCTGAACTTCACGAAGGGCCGCGGAATCGGCGACTCCGGCTACCACCAGGGTGTCGACCTGCTCGCTCCCGGCGGCACGCCGCTGTACGCCGCGGCATCCGGCGTCGTGCGCATCGCGCAAGAGGCGTACGGCGGATACGGCGTCGCCGTCGTCATCGACCACGTCGTCGGCGGCCAGCGCGTATCGACCCTGTACGGCCACATGACCTACGGCAGCCGCACGGTGTCCGCCGGCCAGACGGTCGAGGCGGGTCAGCTGATCGGCCTCGTCGGCTCGACCGGCAGCTCGACGGCCAACCACCTGCACTTCGAGGTGCGTGTCAACAACGGCCTCGTCGACCCGTGGGCCTGGCTCGTCGCCAACGCGGGCTGAGGCGCGCACCGCGGGTGATCGCATCCGCCGCCGTTCCATCGACTCCCCGTCGACACGACACCTCGGGTTCACCCTCAACCGGCTGCTGTGTCGGTGAGGTGGGTTAGCCTGATCCCCGACGCTGAGAGAAGCGGAGGGAGCCCATGGGCAGCATTCCTCGCATCCCCACCATGGATGCGCTAGGTCGCCTCGCCTTGCGGCATTGCACGAACGGATGCCACGGTCCCACCGTGGCGCCCAGGCGCTGTCTGTAATCGACAGCGCCTTTTTCGTACCCCGACGTCGAACTCATCGTCGCAACCGAACAACCCGAGAAGCCGTCTCGGACGTTCGAGAGGATGAGCAATGCGCACACTGGTGCTGAACGCGGGCTACGAGCCGCTCGCCGTCGTGTCGTTCAAGCGGGCCATCGTGCTCGTGCTGAACGAGAAGGCGACGGTCATCGAACTTGTCGAGGATGACCCTGTCTGGGGCGCACGCGGGGTCTATGACAGACCCGCGGTCATCCTGCTGACGCGGTACGTGCAGATGCCCGGAGCCCGGCGCGTTCCGGTGACACGGCGCGGGGTGCTGCGGCGCGACAACCACCGCTGTGCCTACTGCGGCACACCGGCCTCGACGATCGACCACGTGCTGCCGCGGTCGCGGGGTGGCGCCGATTCGTGGGAGAACCTCGTCGCGTGCTGTCTGCGCTGCAACAACATCAAGGGCGATCGCACGCCGCAGGAGATGCGGTGGGAGCTGCGACTGACCCCCGCCGTCCCGCGCGGCGGGCAGTGGACGGTGCGCGGCACCGACCGCGCCGACCCTCGTTGGGAGCCCTACCTCGCCCTCGCGGCCTGACGCCCTCGCGGTCTGGCAGCCGGGGGATGCCACAGGGCACGGCGGCGTGATGGGATGGGCGCATGACCCGAGCTCTCATCGTGATCGACATGCAGCGTGCCTTCGACGACCTCGACTTCTGGGGTGCGACGACCAACCCCGCGTGCGAGGCCAACGTCGCGGCGCTCATCACGGCGTGGACCGCCGCGGGCGACCCGATCGTCGTCGTGCGACACGACTCCACGTCGTCCGGATCGCCGCTGGCTCCGGGGCATCCCGGCAACGCGCTCGTCGACGTCGTCGACGCCGTCGACCCCGCGCTTTTCGTCACGAAGAACGTCAACTCTGCGTTCTACGGCGACCCCGATCTGCACGCCTGGTTGCAGGAGCAGGGCATCACGCAGCTCGTGCTGTGCGGCATCCAGACGAATATGTGCGTCGAGACGACGGCGCGCATGGCGGGCAACCTCGGCTACGACGTCACGGTCGCCCTCGATGCGACGCGCACGTTCGACCTGACGGGCGAGATCGCCGGCGTCGGGGTCGTCACGCGCACAGCCGACGAGCTCATGGCCTCGACGGCGCTCGTGCTGCAAGAGGGCGGCTTCGCCCGCATCGCGTCGACCGCGTCACTCGTCTGAAGGGTGGGGCCGGCGGGGTTCGTTTGCCCCATTCTGTCGTTCGATGAGGTCGATGCGCGCAATGTGAGGCAAATGAACGAGGGAGAGTTCGCGCGCGCAGAGTCTCGAACATAACTGTCGGAAGTGCGGGGTAGCGTCAGTCCACCGGATTGAAGTACTAGAACATGTGTTCTAGCCTGGTGGAATGAGGGGGATCGTGGCCGCGCAACCAGATGAGCTGGCACGACTGCGCGCTCAAGTCGAGCGGATGCAGGGGCGCAAACTCGACGCGCCCGTGCTGCCGGTGCTTCCCGCGCTGGCCGACCTCCTTCCCGGTGGGGGCCTGCGTCCCGGCAGCGCCTACTCGCTCCCGCACTCGACGTCGCTGCTGCTCGCGCTCCTCGCGCGCGCTTCGCAAGACGGCTCGTGGTGCGCAGTGATCGGCATGCCGCGCCTCGGCGCCGAAGCAGCCGAGTCGATGGGCGTCGACCTCTCCCGTCTCGTGCTCGTGCCCGACCCGGGCCGGCGCTGGCTCGCTGTCGCCGCGACGGTCGCCGACGTGCTGCCCGTCGTCGCCGTGCGTCCCGCGGGTCGCGCGCCCGACGGCGAGGTCGCCCGGCTCGCGGGCCGCCTGCGCGACCGCGGTGCCGTGCTGCTCGTGCAAGGACCCTGGCCGCAGGCCGAAGCCGTGCTCGAGCTCGGCGAGGCCGCCTGGACGGGGGTCGGCCGCGGTCACGGCTACCTCGCCGAACGCACCGTGACCGTCACCTCGGCGAGCCGCCGCTGGCCCGTCGCCCGCAAGGGGCGCATGCTGCTTCCGGATGCCGCGGGCCACGCCACCGCCGCTCCCACACGGCTCACCCGGGTCGAGCACGACACCGAACGCCCCGCGGCATGGTCGAAGGCAGGGTGACCGTGCGCACCCTCGTGCTCTGGTTCCCCGATTGGCCCGTCACCGCCCTGGCCCGGGTCGACCCCTCGGCGGGCTCTGGGGAGGGGTCGCCGGCCGAAGGGCCGCCCGCCCGCCCCATCGCCATCGTCCACGCCAACCGCGTCGTCGCGTGCTCGGCCTCGGCCCGCGCCGAGGGCGTGCGCCGGGGGCAGCGTCGCCGCGACGCGCAGTCCCGGTGCCCGTCGCTCGAGATCGTCGCGGCCGACCCGGCCCGCGATCAGCGCGCGTTCGCCCCGGTCATCGCGGGCATCGAAGAGCGCGCCCCCGGAGTCCAGCTCGTGCGCCCCGGCCTCTGCGCCCTCGCCGCCAAGGGTCCCGCCCGCTACTACGGCGGCGAAGTCGAAGCGGCGCGCGTGCTCGTCACTGCCCTCGGCGAGCTCGGCATCCGCGACGTGCGCGCGGGCATCGCCGACGGACCCTTCACCGCCGAGCAGGCTGCGATGGCGGCATCCACTCGGGCAGAGCCCGTCTTCACGGTGCCCGCCGGGGGAGCGGCCGGCTTTCTCGCTCCGCTTCCCATCACGGCGCTCGACCAGACCACCCACAGCACCGCGACCCGCGCCACCCAGCCCGACGACCTCATCAGCCTGCTCACGCGCCTGGGCATCCACACGCTCGGCGCGTTCGCGGCTATGCCCGACGAGCGCGTGCGCGAGAGGTTCGGGCCCCGTGGCATGCGTCTGCACGCGCTCGCGGGCGGGCGCGACTCGCAGCCCGTCGAGCCGCGCACACCGCCGCCCGAGCTGCACCGCGAGGTCGCGTTCGAACCGCCGATCGAGATCGCCGAGCAGGTCGCGTTCGGCATGCGCATCGCCGCCGACGAGTTCATCGCGGGGCTCGGCGCGCTCGATCTCGTCTGCACCGAACTGCGCGTCGAGCTCGTCGGCGATCGGGGTGAGCGCAGCGAGCGGGTGTGGCTGCATCCGGCGTCGTTCGATGCCTCCGCCGTCGTCGACCGGGTGCGCTGGCAGCTGGGTGAGGACTCCGAGGCGCTGCGCAGCGGCGTCACGCTCGTGCGGATCGCTCCCGAGGCGGTGGATGCCGCGGCGCATCACCGCCCCGCGATCTTCGGCTCGGGCCCCGAAGAACACGTTCACCACGCCCTCTCGCGCGTGCAGGCGATGCTCGGCCACCGCGCCGTCGCGACCCCCGCGATCGGCGGCGGTCGGTGGCTCGCCGAGCGGCAGGTGCTCGTGCCGTGGGGTGACCGCGCCGTGCTCGAGAAAGAGCGCGCGCGGCCCTGGCCGGGGAGCCTTCCCGACCCGCTGCCCACGACGGTGTTCACCGAACAGCCCACGGTCGAGGTGACGACGCTCGGCGGATACGCCGTCGAGGTCGACGACCGGGGCACCCTCTCGGCGCCGCCGGGCGTGCTCGTCGAGGGCGGCAGGCGCCGCGCGATCGAGAGCTGGGCGGGGCCGTGGCCCGTCATCGAGCGGGGGTGGGATGCCGCCCGGTCGCGCCGCGCCCACCGGTTCCAGGTCGTCGACGCCGACGGAGCCGCGTGGCTGCTCGTCTGTGAGGGCGGCGCGTGGACGGCCGAGGGGGTGTACGACTGATGGGCTTCAACAATCCGGCGGTGTCGTGGTCTGACCTCGAGCGCGTGCTGAGCGACCGGCGTCGCCCCGACAGCACGCCCGCGGGGGCCGACGGCGGTGACAGTCCCGCCTGGTCGCGCAAGCGCGGGCCGTACGTGCCGCCGCCGATCGACCGCCCCGCCGACGTCGTGCCGTACGCCGAGCTGCACGCGCACTCGTCGTATTCGTTCCTCGACGGGGCCTCTTCTCCCGAAGAGCTCGCCGAAGAGGCCGAACGGCTCGGCCTGCACGCGCTCGCCGTCACCGACCACGACGGCTTCTACGGCATCGTGCGGTTCGCCGAAGCCGCCGAGACCCGGCAGCTGGCGACCGTTTTCGGCGCCGAGCTGTCGCTGGATCTGCCCGCTCCGCAGGCGGGCCAGCCCGATCCGGTCGGTGAGCATCTGCTCGTGCTCGCGCGCGGCGAAGAGGGGTATCACCGGCTCGCCGGTGCCCTCACCCACGCCCAGTTGCGGGGCGCCGAGAAAGGGCGGCCGCGGTACGACCTCGACGAGCTGTCGGCGCAGCTGTCGGGGCATGCGGCCGTGTTGACCGGATGCCGCAAGGGCAGTGTGCGCCGCGCGCTCGGGGCATCCGGAGCCGAGGCCGCCGCGGGCGAGCTCGACCGTCTCGTGCACCTGTTCGGCCGCGACGGTGTCTATGTCGAGCTGATCGACCACGGCAGCCCGACCGATACCCGCGACAACGACGTGCTCGCCGGCCTCGCCCGCGAGAAGGGGCTGCCGACTCTCGCGACCAACAACGTGCACTACGCCGTGCCGCAGCGTCAGCTGCTGGCCGCCGCGGTCGCGGCCGTCCGCGCCAACCGGGGTCTCGACGAGCTCGACGGATGGCTGCCCGCGCACGCCGGGGCGCACCTGCGCTCGGGGGCCGAGATGGTCGAGCGGTTCGCGCGGCATCCCGATGCCGTCGCCCGCACGGTGCCGCTCGCCGATGAGCTGGCATTCCCGCTGCGGCGCGCTAAACCCGCCCTGCCGAAGCAGAAGGTGCCCGAGGGGCACACGCCGATGTCGTGGCTGCGGCATCTCGTGTGGCAGGCGGTACCGCGCAAGTATCCCGACCTGTCCGACGAGAACCGCGCCCGCATCGAGAAAGAGCTCGGCGTCATCGAGATGAAGGACTTCCCGGGCTATTTCCTGATCGTGCATGGCATCGTGCAAGAGGCTCGGCGCCGCGGCATCCTGTGTCAAGGCCGGGGGTCGGCGGCCAACAGCGCCATCTGCTATCTGCTCGACATCACCGCCGTCGACGCGATCGCCTTCGACCTGCCGTTCGAGAGGTTCCTGTCGTCGTTGCGCGATGAAGAGCCCGACATCGACGTCGATTTCGACTCCGACCGGCGTGAAGAGATCATCCAGTGGGTGTATCAGCAGTACGGGCGCGAGCGGGCGGCGCAGGTGGCGAATGTCATCCAGTACCGGCCGAAGAACGCGATCCGCGACATGGCCAAGGCGCTCGGGCATTCGCCCGGGCAGCAGGATGCCTGGTCGAAGCAGGTCGAGCGGTGGGGCGGGGCGATCGAGAGCGGCCCGGGCCATGACATCCCCGATCAGGTGCTCGAGTTCGCCGGCGAGCTGCTCAAGGCGCCGCGGCACCTCGGCATCCACTCCGGGGGGATGGTGCTCACCGACCGGCCCGTGGGTGAGGTGGTGCCGATCGAGCATGCCCGCATGGAGGGGCGCACGGTCATCCAGTGGGACAAAGACGACGCCGCCTGGATGGGCCTGGTGAAGTTCGACCTGCTGGGGCTCGGGATGCTCGCCGCACTGCAGTACTGCTTCGATATGATCCGTGCGACGACCGGCGAGGAGTGGGAGCTGTCGACGCTGCCGAAAGAAGAGAAGGCGGTCTACGACATGCTGTGCCGGGCGGATTCGATCGGGGTGTTCCAGGTCGAGTCCCGCGCGCAGATGGGGCTGCTGCCGAGGCTGCAGCCGCGGCGGTACTACGACCTCGTCATCGAGATCGCGCTGATCCGCCCTGGGCCGATCCAGGGCGGGGCGGTGCACCCGTATGTGCGGCGCAAGTTGGGGCGCGAAGAGGTCACATACGCGCATCCGAAGCTGAAGCCCGTTCTCGAGCGCACGCTCGGGGTGCCGGTCTTTCAAGAGCAGCTCATGCAGATGGCGGTCGCGATCGGTGAGGTGAGCGGTGAGGATGCCGACCTCTTGCGCCGCGCGATGGGCTCGAAGCGCGGCGTCGAACGCATCGATTCGCTCAAGACCAAGCTCTATGAGGGGATGGCCCGCAACGGCCTGGTGGGCGAAGAGGCCGACGCGATCTACGCGAAGATCCAGGCGTTCGCGAACTTCGGGTTCGCCGAGTCGCACTCGCTGTCGTTCGGGCTGCTCGTCTATGCCAGCTCGTGGATCAAGCTGCACTATCCGGCGGCGTTCCTCGCGGGGTTGCTGCGCGCGCAGCCGATGGGCTTCTATTCGCCCGCGACGCTCGTCGCCGACGCGCGCCGCCACGGCGTCGAGGTGCGCCGCCCCGACCTGCACGCCTCGCTCGTCGATGCCGCGCTCGAACCGCAGGAGTCCGCCGGTGATCGAGTGGCCGGTCCCACCGGCCTTCCCGCCTGCACGCACCGCCACCAGCCCCCCACCGGCGACTTCGACCCCACCGCTCCCGACGAGTCCGCCGCCCACCGCCGCGACGGCGCCTACGTCGTGCGCCTGGGCCTGGCCGCCATCAAGGGTATCGGCAAGAACGTGGCCACCCGCATCGTGACAGAGCGCGACGCCGCCGGCCCCTACCGTGACCAGCGCGACCTCGTCCGGCGCACGGGCCTCACGACCGCCCAGGTCGAGGCTCTCGCGACGGCGGGAGCCTTCGACTGCTTCGGCCTCACGCGCCGCGAGGCGACCTGGCTCGCCGGTGCGGCGGCGCAGGACCGCGCCGAGTTCCTGCCCGACTCGCTCGCCTTCGTGCAGCCGCCGCTATTCACCGACCCGTCGAGCTATGACGTGCTCGCCGCCGACCTGTGGGCGACGGGCGTCTCGGTCGACGATCATCCGCTCACGCACTACCGCTCCGGCCTCGATGCGCGCGGCGTGCTCACGTCGCGCGAGCTGCGCACGCACGAGCCCGACCGCCGGGTCGAAGTCGCTGGGCTCGTCACCCACCGGCAGCGGCCGGCGACGGCATCCGGAATCACGTTCCTCAACCTCGAAGACGAGCACGGCATCGTCAACGTCATCTGCTCGGTGGGGATGTGGAACCGCTATCGCCGGGTCGTGCGCGATGCGCCGGCGCTGATCGTGCGGGGCATGCTCGAGCGGTCGGTCGAGGGGGTGACGAATCTCGTCGCCGACAGATTCGAAGACCTTCGCGTCGGCGTTCACCACGCCTCAAGGGACTTCCGGTGATCCGCGGGTGCTCCGCGCCGCGGGGGAGCAGCGCCTCGGCGTAGTCTGGGCAGCGACGACGGGACACCTGTGATCGCACGATTCGAAGAGCTCGACTGGCAACCCACGCCGATCGGAGACCTCACCCTCCGGCGCCGAACCGAAGCCTCGGTGGGGCAAGAGATCTACGAGGTCAAGCTCGGCGACGAGTATCTGATGTCGAGCCTGTTCACCGTCGCCGAGGAAGCACTTGCCGACCTCGGGCTGGCCGCGGCATCGGGGGATCAGCTCACCGTGCTCGTCGGCGGACTCGGGCTCGGATACACCGCCGTCGCCGCCCTGCGCGATGAGCGGGTCTCTGCGCTGACCGTGATCGATCGGCTCGATGCCGTCATCGGCTGGCATGAGCGGATGCTGCTTCCGGCCTCGCGCGAGCTGGTCAGCGATCCGCGCACTCGCCTGGTCAGCGACGACTTCTTCGCGGTGATGCGGCGCGAGCCGGTCGATGCCGATGCGCGGTACGACGTGATCCTGCTCGACGTCGACCATTCGCCGCGGCATCAGCTGGATCCGACGCACGCCGACCTGTACACGGCCGACGGCCTGCGCGCCCTCGACCGGCACCTGACCGAGGGCGGCGTCTTCGCGCTGTGGTCAGACGACCCGCCCGACGCCGAGTTCATGGCCGAGCTCGCCCAGGTGTTCGACGACGGCGCGGCGCATGTCGTCGACTTCGACAACCCCGTCACCGGCGGAACTTCGTCGAACACGGTCTACGTCGCGAAGAGCCGCACGGTCTGATCGGGCGCTTTTGCCCCGGCGGCTGCCGCGCCTCGGTGCATCCCAGGCGCGACGAAGGCGGGCCCCGAAGGACCCGCCTCGCGAAGGTCTCAGTCCTGGGTGCCCAGTGCGAAGCGCACCGAGCCGTCCTGCGCCAGTTCGGCGTCGAGCACGCGGTCATCCAGTGCCGCGGCCGCGCCGACATCGAGGAACACGTGCGCCCCGTTCTCGGCGACGACCGTGTCGGTCGCTTCGGGCGCCGGTGCGACGCTCAGCTCGAAGCCGTCGGCGGTGCCCGTGTCGCGGATGCGCACGCCGCCCTCGTCGGGCACGTCGGGCACGCGCGAGACGATCGCCTTGACGGCTTCAGCGGCGGTGTCGGTCATGGTGAGCATGTCGGTCCTTCCGGTTGGGGCAATCGGACCGGCCACGATTCCGAGATCGACGCCCGGATGCAACCGTGCGACGGCGATCCGCCTCGATTCCCACGCAATACGGAGGAACGCCTGGTGCGCGGTCGGGCGGCGTGCCAGGGTCGTCGCATGGGCAACGCGCAGCGGTTTCTCGACGGCTATCTCGAGGCATGGCGCACGAATGAGCCGGATGCGATCCGCGCGCTCTTCACCGACGACGCCGTGTATCGCGGGTCGCCCGATGACCTCGACCCCGCTGTCGGCATCGACCGCATTCTTGAGTTCTGGAGTGACGAGCGCGACGAGCCGGGGGAGTGGATGTTCGAGGGCCACGTCGTGATGGAGACGACGGATGCCGCCGCCATCCGCGGCGTCACGACGTATGCGAGCGGCGAGAAGGTCGGCACCTACGACAACCTGTGGCTCGTGCGCTTCGCCGAAGATGGCCGCGCGAGCGAGTTCACCGAGTGGTGGATCGAGCGCAAGCACTGACGCCAGTCCGCCCGCAGAGCGCCGGTAGACTCGGTCGGGCCAGCCTCTGTAGCTCAATGGAAGAGCAGTTGCGTCCTAAGCAAACGGTTGGGGGTTCGAGTCCCTCCAGGGGCACAGTCTTTTTCGCCTCTGACCAGGGATTCTTTCCGTGGTCAGGCCACACGGAGCTTTTTTGCCCGCTTTTTGCCCGCATTCTGAAAATTCGGACGGCCGAAAACTGCCGTCTGCAACGGCCTTCGTCCGACGTCTCAGAACTCCAAAATCGGGTGTTTCGAGCGTCGTGTGCCTTGTCAAAAAACTGAGCAATCTGCTCTCTGGGGTCACGACGGTCGGGCGTAGCGGGTCTGCGGACCTGACGGCAGTGCCACCAGTGGCATGGCGTCGTTCAGTCGCGTCGCGACGGCATCCAGATCGTCGTCGAAGAGGTCGGCGTAGGTGTCGAGTGTCATTGCGGCCGAGGCGTGGCCCAGCATCCGCTGTACGGCCTTCACATTCGCGCCCGAGCTGATCGCGAGCGACGCGGTCGTGTGACGGAGGTCGTGCGGAGTGAGCCGGGGGATCGACGGGTCGAACTCCTGCGCACGCCGGACTGCGTTCGCGAACCAGCCCTTCGCGCCCGAGTTGCGCATGTGGTTGGCCCCGTCACCGAACAGCAGCCCTTCCGGGCCTTTGCCGGCGCACGCCTGCTCGATCATTGGAGCGAGCCGCGCGGGGTAGGGGACCGAGCGCTTCTCGTGCGTCTTGGGCGTGCCGACGTGAATCTCGTATGCGATCATCACCGCGTTCTCTTCGATGACGAAGCGTCGACGCAAACGGTTCACACTGCGCACACGCAGCCCCGTCGCCTCGCCCCAGCGCAGGCCCGTGTACGCCAGCGTCAGCACGAGGGTTGGGTGCGCCGAGCATGCCGCGAGCGTCGCCACCTGGTCGTGCGAGAGGTAGACGCGACGCTTACCCGGCCCGTTCCGGGGAAGGCTGCGCACATTCCGGGCTGGATTGCTCGCGAGACGCCGATCGTCGATAGCGACGTCGAGGATGCCGGCGAGCACTCCCAGAGCCCGAAGAACGACGGTGCGCGACTTCTGCGACGCGAGGTCGGACACCCAGTCCTGCACTTCGGAGCGCCGGATCGACCAGATCTCCCTGTCGGCCCATACCGGGGCGACGTGGTTCTTCCACGCCCGCTCGAGCGTCATGTAGTAAGACGGCTTCGACATCGGCGGTTGCTTGGATCGCAGCCAGCTGTCCGCGAACATTCGGACGGGAACCCGCGACAACGACGGGTCGATGTACTCTCCCTTCGACTTCGACACCGTGACCATGGAGAGATACAACTTGGCCTCCCGCATCGTCGTGAACCCACGCTTCTCCGCCTCGGTGCGATCGGGCTTGCGATAGCGCACGCGATAGCGGCGGCCCTTCACCGTTTCGTACGGAGTGATGCTGCCCATCTCGACCTCCGCTCGTGCCGGCTCGACGGTCAGTATGGGGCCAGTGTCGGACACTGGTCGGACGCCGTCAACGCCGCCGATGACAGATGTGGATAGATGATGGACGACGTCGCCAACTGGCGTTGGGGTAGAGGGGCGCCTCCCTCCGACGCCGAGATCGTAGCGATCGGTCGCGGCTCCGTTCCGGGCTTTCGCGACATAGGCTCGGTCCTCCGCTGCGCTCCGGTCCTGCGCTATTTCACGGTCCCGGCACTCCGCCGTGAGTCAAGCCCCAATGCGTGGTGTAGCCGTT